>JAZSPZ010000007.1:0-336105 GCA_045537735.1 Lachnospiraceae bacterium | reverse complement strand
AATGCTATTTTCTGGATTATGAAAGACCCTACAATTCCACCTGTAGTAAAATTAAAAGGTGCTGCTTTAGCATCAGTTATGGGTGCTACATTAGCAACAAAAACTTCAACAGCAGAACGTGTTGCAGCAGGAACAGATATGAACGCTCTTCGTATCGTACCTTACGCTAACCCATTCAGAACTTATCCATTAGTAAACGACTATGAAAAGTTCAAAAAATTAGTTGAAGAAAAGAACGTAGATTGCTACATCGTTAACACAGGCGATTTCATGGGTCAGAAAGTTAAACCAGCTGATACATTAGGTATTCTTGAAACTATCGTTGAAGGAAAAGCTAACTTCGTACAGTGGGGTAAATTTGAAGATATCGAAATCATTAACGATTGGGAAGGCAGAACAGCTGACTTCACACCTGACATGAACAATGCTGATTATGTTGCTCAGTTAAAATCTGCTATGCAGAATCGTGTAGATGCTGTAGAGAAGTTCGCTACTGCTAAGGGCGGATATGACAAGCTTCCAGATGAGGCTGTTGAGGCTCTTAAGAAGTTAGTGGCTGCATTATAGAATATATAATCTCGTCAATTGACTGATAAATTAAGCTATATAAGTAGACCAAGGGCGGTGTGATTTATCACATCGCCCTTTATTTATTATTTTTCTAGTATATATTTTCTTACGGTTTCAAAATCCGCGGGTCCCACATCTAAAAATTTCTTATGAAATGATTTTTCAGAGTAATTTTCTAATTCCTGTCGCTGATAGGCATTTTTCATATCCATGATTTCCAAATAACCAACGAAATAACTTAGATAGTTTGTAGGAGCTTCCACCACATAAGCGTATACATCCTGGGCATAAGAGCTGTCAAATCCTAGTTCTTCAAAAAAGGTTTTAGTATCCGCTAAAGTCCACCCTTCATAATTTATCCCCATGTCAATTCTGGCACAAAGTGCAAGGTTCATGATGGTTTCTGCCTGATAAAGCTTACAAAGTGCGTCGCCTTCCAAGGGATATTCTAAAAAGGTCAGAGCATCTAGTTCTACATAGGTTGCCCATCCCTCCACATAACCGAGATAATTCAACATATGTCGGATCGCAGAGGGATTGCTTTCGTTAAAGTACACAGTCTGGTATAGATGTCCCGGAAAACCTTCGTGGGCAAGAGTTGGGAACAAATTGCCATTTTCTTCATTGGTATGAAGAGGATTGATGTAAATGGTGTTGTTCTTATAGTCATCGATGGCTGGTATCATATAAAATGCTGGGCTTAAAGAGGTTGCAAGACTATTCGATACCATCTTAATGTCGTAGGAAGGTATGTCTTTTAACAAAGGGTAGTCATTTCGTATCAGCAGTGTGAGATTTTCTAAAATCGCTTCCGGCGATTGGTAATAGCTTTCCAATGGGTGTTCACAGTAATATAGGTACGCTTCTTGATTGGTGAGAGCGGTATTTAGCACGGTATCAAGTGCGTTTTCTAAGGCTTGGTCTGTCATGGAAATAAGCTCCGTGACAGGGCGGTTGGACCCAGTGGATTGCTCGGCTAGCAGGGCGTAGTAATCTCTTCCCTTTGGAAGCTGGCAGATTCCATAGCTGACGTCTTCTTCTATATAGGTAAGGATGTCAGTGGTTGTTGATTTTGCTATTTGTTTTTTGTGATGGTGTGCTGCAAGGGTCTCTTTTAGATAATCTTCTATCCTCTCATAAGAAGGAATCACATATTTTTCCACGTATTCTGCATTTGTTTTTTTGTATTCGTCAATATCTTTCTGGGATAGAGCGTCTATTTGTGAGATTCTTTCGTTAAAGGTATCCAAAAAACTATTATCTCCGCTTTGAAAGCCGGTCAACATGGTTTGTGTGGTTTCTAACGCTTGAGCAGTGACAAAGGGTGCTTGATTGTAACCTAAATCTTGGCGCTTTCGTTCATAAGCAATGACATCCTCAAAGTAGGTAGGAACCTGTGTAAGTAGTTCCAGATAGATTTTCACATCCGCTTCTGTGCGGAGAGGGTATTCCCCCAAGGTTACAGGTAGATTGGCTTGAACACCGGAGGAACTGCCTAATAATTCTTCGTAAAATGGATATGCAGAAAGACAAGACGTGGTGTCCAAATAATCCTTGAGGAGATGAAAGGTGCATTGTTCTTCTTTAGATAATTTTTTTTCTGAAAAGCTGGAAAGACATTTTTTAACAAATTGTAAAGTTTCATCAGGTGCATGCTTTTTGCTTTTCGCCAAATAGTTTTTGTAGGAAAAAGAGGTGAGCCTTGGTTCAAGGGTTGGAATGTCCCAGTTTTTAGGCGATTTTACAGAGTAGGCAGTTGTGACAGAATCGCATGTCACCTCGTAACGGAACAGAGCATCTGTGAAGTCTTCAAATGAACTGGCATTTTCCATGGTTTCCAACAGTTCACTGTGATAGCGGTTGCTGTTGATAGGGCCGGTAAAATGAAACAATAAAAACAGAAGAAGTGTAACACCTATGCCACAAGCAAGTATTCGGAACGGAGATCGTAATGACATAAATACTCCAAAGACAATATTGATACAATGTATGTATAAAAAGACACCATTATGTTACAAAATAATGATAAAAAACAGTAGAAAAATAATATTTTAATTAGGAACATATAAAATTGTTATAGTTTCATATAGAAAAGTGATTTACATTCTCGCAAAGTTTTAATATGATAGGAATAGTGAGTTGTGAAGGAGGACCAGATATGGGATTTTCTAAGGATTTTATATGGGGCGCAGCCGCAGCTGCATATCAGTTAGAGGGTGCGTATAACGAGGACGGAAAAGGACTTAATATATGGGATGTATATAGTAGAGAAAAGGACAATGTAGTCTATCATGAAACGGGAGATGTTGCCTGTGATCATTATCATCGCATGAAAGAGGATGTAGCGATGATGAAGGAAATGGGGCTTAAGATGTACCGTTTCTCTATTAGTTGGGCTAGAGTGATTCCTAACGGAGTTGGTGCAGTGAATGAAAAAGGTTTGCAGTTCTATTCTGACCTTGTGGACGAGCTTATCGCGAATGGTATTGAGCCAATGGTAACCTTACATCATTGGGATTATCCATATGAGCTTTACAAAAAAGGTGGTTGGTATAACGCGGAGAGTTCTGATTGGTTTTTGGAATATACAAAGGTGATGGTAGACGCGTTATCTGATCGCGTGCAGTACTGGGTGACAATCAATGAGCCACAATGTATATTGGGATGTGGCTATTATAGAGGTAATCACGCACCGTTTTTACAATTACCATCTAGAGATTTGCTGATTATGGGACATAATATTTTGTTGGCACATGGTAAGGCTACAAGGTATATTCGCCAGAATGCAAAGAAGAAACCGATGATAGGTTTTAGTCCGATTGGCCCAAGTAATATTCCAAAGGATAACAGTGTGGAGGCCATTGAGGAGGCAAAGCGATTAACCTTTTCTACCAATGGAGCAGGGTTTTCGTTTAGCCAGAGCTATTGGTCTGACCCAATCTTTTTTGGACACTACCCACAGGAACTATATGATGATTTTGGTGATTTGGTTCCTGCATTTACAGAGGAAGAGTGGGGGTTTGTGACAGAGCCATTAGATTATTACGGAACGAACATTTATTATTCCAATGCAGATAAAAATGTGGATGGGTATCCAGAAAACCGATATCAAGGTGTTCCAAATACACAGGTTGGATGGGTTGTATCTCCGGAAGTATTGTATTGGTCTGCAAAGTTCTTATATGAGAGATATGGAAAACCAATCTTTATCACAGAGAACGGTATGGCAGAGCATGACTGGGTGTGCTTAGATGGTAAAGTGCATGACAGTTATCGAATCGATTATACTCATCGATATTTGAGAGAGTTCAAGCGTGCAGGTGAGGAGGGAATACCTTTAATGGGTTATCTTCACTGGTCCGTGATGGATAATTATGAGTGGTCCCTAGGTTACGGTCCTCGTTTTGGACTTGTGTATGTGGATTACAAGACACAGAAGAGAACATTGAAAGATTCGGCATACTGGTATAAGAGTGTGATTGCAACGAATGGTGAGAATTTGTAAATTAGAAGTTTTCCTAAAGTATGAATAGCATAAGATTATGTGAGTGGGTCAGAAATACTTGTTTCTGACCCGTTTTTCATTTATAAATAAAATAATTGTAATTTTGATTTGCAAAACGAAAGTATATAGGTGAAGGAGGTAAATTATGGATGATCAATTGATTATACAATTATTTAACGAACGCTCTGAAGAAGCAATCACCGCTATTTCTGACAAGTATGGAGAACTATGTAAGACAATATCCTACAGAATACTCAAGAATAAAGAAGATGCAGAAGAATGTGTAAATGATGCATATCTTGTTGCCTGGAATACGATTCCACCAGAAACGCCGAATCCCCTGTGTGCATATATTTGCCGAGTTGTGAGAAATATTACACTCAAAAAATACAGATATAATACGGCTCAAAAGAGAAATAGTTATTATGATACCTCACTAGAAGAACTAGAGGAGTGCATAACGGCATTTAATTCTTCTGAGATGATGACAGAGGAAAAGGAACTAACAGAGGCTATCAATCATTTCCTTGAGGGTATCAAGCAAACAGATCGTATTATTTTTGTAAAAAGATATTGGTTCAATTATGAAATTTCGGAAATTGCGGATGAAATGAATCGGAGTGCCAATTATGTGAATGTACATTTGCACAGAACAAAACAACGATTAAAACAGTATTTGATAAAGGAGAAGCTTTATGAATCATAATAACATTGAAAACGCAATTACAAATATAGATAGCAAATATGTGATGGAAGCTTTGGAATATAAGAATAAGCAATATCATAATAGTGGATATTTTAAATCAATTGGAAAAGTGGCAGCATGTTTTGCGCTGATTTGCATTTTGTCTGTTTCAGGAACCTTGGTTGCCGCGGCAGCGGGAAATGAGACTGCATTTCAGGTGGTATATGAGATGTTTCCAGATATTGCAATGAACCTGGTGCCTGTAAATGAAACTTGTGAGGATAATGGTATAAAAATGAGTGTGGAGGGTATCAATATTGAAGGGGATACAGCAGATGTTTATATCTCTTTACAAGATATTTCTGGAAACCGTATTGATGAAACAACCGACTTGTTTGATAGCTATGACATCCGAACAGGGGAAGATTACCAAGGGGATCGAATGGCTGGTTGTAGTTTTGTAAGCTATGATGAGAAGTCAAAAAAAGCAACATTTTTATTATCCATTACCAATATGCAAGGAACTCCTATGAGCAAAGATAAGGTTACGTTTTTGTCGAGTAAAATTTTAACTAATAAAAGTGAGATGTCTAGGGAACTTACAGAGATAACAGACGTAAAAGAAGCAGAAAATACAAGAGATGTAGGTGAAGTGCAATTAAGAGGCTGGGCGTCGAATGGAAGTGGTATTGAAGAGTTTTCCGATTTCTTTGAAAAATATGGGAGAGATATACTGTGTGAAGATGAAAGTATCCGCTTTTCTCCAGTGGATGGAGCAACAGTTACAGCGTATGGATTTGTAAATGGAAAACTGCATGTACAGGTTTGTTATGACAATATTTTAAAATATGATAATCATGGATTTATAACACTTGTAGATGATAATAGCACGATTTATCCTGAGTCCATTGATTTTTGGGATGAAGAAGGTGTTGGCAGTTATACAGAATATATATTTGATATTACGCCAGAGGAAATGGAAAACTATACAGTATATGGAGAATTTGTAACCTGCGATACTTTGATTGAAGGGGACTGGAGTGTGACATTTTCTCTTACAGACAAGTAAATTGGATAAGAAGATAAATATGCACAATAAAAATGGTACAAATTGCCAACCTTGACATACGAAGGAAATTTACCTATAATGGAACTTAGCCAAAAAAATAGAATGAGCGATGAAGAGAAGAGTAGATTTGGAAAGTTTTTAACAGAGAACCTGGGGTGCTGAGAACAGGGAAAGATGGAACAGATTGAAGATGGTCTTGGAGCTTCTTTTGTGAGGACAGATTATCATTTGTACTAAGCAGAAGACGGGAGCACCCGTTATAGTGTAAGCTGGTGAAAGCTAGCTAGTAAGGTCAGCATAGTAATATGCAGATGAATTAAAGTGGTACCGTGAGAAGAACAAGCTCGCCTTTAAGATTTATTAAAGGCGGGCTATTTTTAACTTCATTTATTGGCAGAATCTTCTCATTTTCAAGAGAATTCTTCATATAGGAATCCCTTTTGAAAAAGCGGAACGACTGACCGCGAGCATGCGATCAAACTCTAATAATCTTTCATTCGGATAATAAGGAGGAAAACAAAATGGCAAAAAAACCGTATTACATTACCACGGCAATTGCGTACACATCAGGCAAGCCGCACATTGGTAATACCTATGAGATTGTACTTGCAGATAGTATTGCAAGATACAAGAGATTCGTAGGCTATGATGTTCGTTTCCAGACAGGAACAGACGAGCATGGACAAAAGATTGAGGAAAAGGCAGCAGAAGCTGGTGTTTCACCAAAGGAGTTTGTTGACCAGACTGCAGGTGAAATCAAACGTATCTGGGATTTGATGAACACATCTTATGACAAGTTCATTCGTACTACAGATCCTGATCATGAAAAACAGGTACAAAAGATTTTCAAGAAGCTTTATGACAAAGGTGACATTTATAAGGGTGAGTACGAAGGTATGTACTGTACACCATGTGAATCATTTTTCACAGAGTCTCAGTTAGTGGATGGTAAGTGTCCAGATTGTGGAAGAGAAGTAAAGCCTGCAAAAGAGGAAGCATACTTCTTCAAGATGAGCAAATATCAGCAGAAGTTGATTGATCATATTAACAAGAATCCTGAATTTATTCAGCCAGAGTCTCGTAAGAACGAGATGATGAATAACTTCCTTTTACCAGGACTTCAGGATTTGTGTGTATCCCGTACTTCGTTTAAGTGGGGAATTCCAGTGGACTTTGATCCAAAGCATGTGATCTATGTATGGATTGATGCGTTAACCAACTATATTACAGGACTTGGTTTTGATGCAGATGGCAGACATGACAGATTGTATATGAAATACTGGCCATGTGACTTGCATTTGATTGGTAAGGATATCTTAAGATTCCATACCATCTACTGGCCAATTATGTTGATGGCTCTTGATTTGCCACTTCCAAAGCAGGTATTTGGACATCCATGGTTGATTCAGAGTGATGGTAAGATGAGTAAGTCTAGAGGAAATGTTATCTATGCAGATGATTTGGTAGAGTTGTTCGGCGTAGATGCAGTTCGTTACTTTGTACTTCACGAGATGCCATTTGAAAACGATGGTGTCATTTCTTGGGAGTTAATGGTTGAGAGATTGAATTCTGACCTTGCTAATACCCTTGGTAATCTTGTAAATCGTACCGTTTCTATGTCAAATAAGTATTTTGACGGTGTGGTAACCAACAAGAAGGTAAATGAAGACGTAGACAAAGAGTTGATGGATTATGCGTTAGATACAAGAATTCGTGTATCTAAGGCCATGGATAAGTTACGTGTGGCAGATGCCATGACAGAAATCTTCAATCTTTTCAAGCGTTGTAATAAGTATATTGACGAGACAATGCCTTGGGCACTTGCTAAGGAAGAGGACAAGATGGACAGACTTGCCACAGTTCTTTACAACTTAGTAGAAAGTATCATTATTGGCGCAACCCTGCTTGAGCCATATATGCCAGAGACTTCAGATAAAATCCTTGTACAGTTGAATGCTCCAAAGCGTAAGGTCAATGATTTGGTTCGTTTTGGTGGATACAAGTCAGGTACCAAGGTAACAGAAAATCCAGAAATCTTATTTGCAAGATTGGATTTGGATGAGGTGATGAAGAAGGTAGAGGAAATGATGCCAGAACCAGAACCGGAACCAGAACCAGTGGATGAGAATCCTGGAATCGATATTGAGAAGAAAGAAGAAATCAGCATTGATGATTTTGCAAAGGTTCAGCTTCAGGTAGGTGAAGTAATTGCCTGTGAAGAGGTTCCGAAGTCTAAGAAGCTTCTTTGCTCTCAGGTTAAGATTGGTAGCGAGGTAAGACAGATTGTATCTGGTATCAAGGCTCACTACTCACCAGAGGATATGGTAGGTAAGAAGGTAGTTGTTGTTACAAACTTAAAGCCTGCAAAATTAGCTGGTGTAGAGTCTCAGGGTATGATTCTCTGTGCAGAGGATGCAGAGGGTAACCTTGCACTTGTAACAACTGAGAAAGAAGTTCCACACGGAGCAGAGATTCGATAAGTGAATACATGAAATTATGAATGCGTCACGGGTTTGAATCCGTGGCGTATTTTTATACATTTTTTGTGTCTACTGTTTGTGGTTGCAAAAAATATGCATTTTTACCCTCTGAAAGCATATAAAAATATGCATTTTTGTTCAAAATAATAATTAAAAATATGCAAAAAAGCTTGGGAGACCGCCTAAAAATATGCATTTTTATTGACCGTGTTGAATATACTATGATAATATGTAACTATCCAGAGTCATGCATTTTCGAATGGTGCTTTGAATAGCCGCGATAATATTAAGAAAACAAGGGAAAGGAGAAGCGATATGTTAAAGAGAAAATTTTATGATAGATTGATAGAGTGGAAGAAATCAAAGGAAAAAGAGTGTCTGTTAGTAAAAGGTGCTCGTCAGATTGGAAAAACCTATATTATAGATTATTTTGGAAAGGAAAATTATAGTAGCTATATTTATATTAACTTCATCGAATCTCCTCAATTAACAAAGATTTTTGATGGTGACTTATCAGCAGAGGAGATATATAAGCAGATAACATTGAATATTCCAAAATGTCGATTTGTTGAGAAGGATACACTCATTTTTTTGGATGAGATACAAAAGTGCCCAAATGCTCGGACAGCACTAAAATTTCTTGCTTTGGACGAAAGATATGATGTAATTGCATCGGGTTCTCTTCTTGGTATCAGTTACAAAGAGGTATCGTCTATTCCTGTAGGGTATGAAACACAGATGACAATGTATTCACTTGACTTTGAGGAATATTTGTGGGCTGTGGGTTATCAAGAAGAAGCAATTCATATTTTGAAAGAATATTTTGATAAAAAAGAAAAAGTTCCGGAAACAATACACAACACAATGATGAAACATTTAAGAGAATATATTACAGTTGGAGGGATGCCGGCAGTAGTGAATTGCTTTGTGAAGACGAAGCATTTTGGAGAAGTATATGCAGAGCAACAAAAAATATTAGATAGCTACTTGGAAGATATTTCTAATTATGCGGCGAATACAGAAAAGCCGAAGGTTAAAAATTGTTATCTCTCTATTCCTAAGCAATTGGCTAAGGAGAATAAGAAGTTTCAGTTCTCTGTTGTAGAAAAGAAGACGTCTGCAAGAAAATATGAGAATAGTATAGAGTGGTTGAGGGATTCCAATCTAGCACAGCTTTGCTACAATGTTTCAACAGTACAGTTTCCTTTAAATGCATACGAAAAGGAGGACCAATACAAATTATATTTATCAGATATTGGATTGTTGGTAGCAATGTATGGGTTTGATATGAAAAAGGCAATTATTGATGATAGCTTAGTAGGTCCGGTCAAAGGTGGTATTTATGAAAATCTGATTGCCGATATGCTTGTGAAGCGAGGACACCAAGTGAATTATTATAGAAGCCAAAATGGTTCTATTGAGATTGAATTTTTAATTACCAAGGATGCACAAGTCATTCCGATTGAAGTAAAGGCCAATAATGGTTCAACTCGTTCTTTGAATGAAATGTTAGGAAGAAACGAGATACCATATGGATACAAATTGATATCAGGGAATGTGGGAGTGAATGACAAAAAAATTGTGCTACCGTTGTATATGGCGATGTTTTTGTAAGTGATTTTATGTTTGAAAATATGGTATAAAAGAAAAATCAGTGCAATTAACCTGCACTGATTTTTCTTTTATATCGTATCACTTGATAAAAAATAAAGCCCTTAATATCCTTTGGATCTAACGCGTATCTGTTTCCCCAGGATGAGACAATATATTTTCCCTTTTTGGTTACACCTGTAATCGTCATAAAATGCCAATCCTTAACTTTGACAGGTGTGCCATCTTCTTTTTGTAGCGTTGGTTTGTTGCAAAGTATAGACACGGATCCTATTTTCGCGTATTTGTGAAAGCTTCTCGGCGTAATAAATGGGATTATGAATAAGCTTGCTTTGATGCCATGTTGTCGGCAGTAGGTTTCGAAGCGGTACTTCATCTGTAGTACATTGTTCCCGAATGGTTTTTCTTTCCATTCAAATTTGATGTCTTCTTTGTTGTAATGCAGGACGCGGTCCTCATTTTTTATGTAGGTATCCCAAGCAAAGAAGGGAAAGTTGATACCGATGTGGTTGTCTGTTTTGCAATACAGGTCAACAAGCAGAGTATTATAATTCAAGGAATTGTCCGTATTTATCATGTCAAAACCAAAGATTTCTTTGAATTGTTCCGGTTTATTCAAGAACTCTGCAAATAGGGAGTTAACCATGCAGACATAGCCACACCCTTCTTTTTTGAGCCGTTCAATCAAGGAATCTATTTCACTTGCTGTCATTTTAGGGAAATGTTTTTGCACAATTGCTGTGAGTTTGGCATATTCTGATGGATTAGAAGATTTCATCTCGTAAGGAGAGCGCTGGCTTGCACCATATTCGCCTGTTATGTTATAAACGGTTTTGTTAAGAGTATGTTTTGACATGTTGGGATTCCTTTGACATTTGTTGCTCGGTTAGTTTGTTGTTTATAAAACAATAGCCTACGTTTCTTTCAAATCGTAGGCTATGTCATACTTGTATTATTATTCTGCGACTTCAGAATCTTCACCCTCTGAAGAACCCTCATCTACAGCTTCACCTTCAACAGCTTCTGTATCAATTGCTTCGCCATCTACTGTTTCAGGGTTTTCACGGATATAGAGAATATTCTTGTCAATTTCTAAGAAATCTTCATCTGTAATATAATAGTAGTCATTGGATGGTTGAATAGGAATCTCTAACACCACGGGATCCATATATCCAGGATTGTCCACAGTGCTTTTTAAAATTTCGATAATCCCCTCTGCGAACTCGGTTTCGTATTCCACCTCTGTTGTGTCATTATAGTCACCTTCATCTACTCTCGCATTGAAGTTTTCAATATAAGAAACTACCTGATCGTAAGTGGTCTCTAAAGTGTCAAGTGGATACACGGTGAGTTCTAATGTGTAATTGCCAGTCTCTTCATCCTCAATAACATCCGTTACTTCATACTTTGCATTGGAAAGGATGGATTGTGCCAAATAGTAAAACTCAGAAAGGATGGTTCCATCATCGACTTCCTTTACTCCATAGTAATTCATTAAATTGTGTGCCTGATAGTCCATATTTGCCACATAAACAGCTTCTGCATCACTCTGTGAAACACCAGTCAAAGTCATATAGTCTTTGGAAACGTTCTTGTAGTTGATATCCAATAAACTAATAATATATCTGGAATATACTTTGCCTTTGCTGTCAAATAAAGAGCATCCCATTAGGGAAAGCATCATGGTGCAAATCATGCAGGCGATTGTAAATTTCTTCAAAACAGATTTCATAAAATTCTGCCTCCTGTGTATATTGTTTTCTATATTCAAATTGGTTTGTCTATATCGTATAAAATAATAACCATTCGCACTAACTAGTATACCATAGTTTGAATAGAGTGTCTATTGCTTAAATCGTTGTAACATTGTCCAAAATGTAGTAGAATAATTGTTCAGAGTCAATACGAAAAAGAAGAGGAATAAAGGATGAATATTTTTGAAACCCATGCACATTATGATGATGATGCATTTCATGAGGATCGAGATTTCCTTCTGCAGCAAATGCATCAAGAAGGAATTGATTATATCGTAAATATTGGTTGTTCCATGGAGAATTCCAGGGATATTGTAAAAATGATACAGCAGTATGATTTTTTGTATGGAACGGTAGGCGTTCATCCAAGTGATATCGATGCGTTGACTGTGGCAGATATGGTTGAACTGGAGGAGTTGTCTACAATGGATAAAATTCTTGCCATCGGAGAAATTGGCCTGGATTACCATTATGACAATGTGATAAAAGAGCTCCAGAAAAAATGGTTTATTGCCCAGTTGGAAATTGCAAAGAGAAGAGATTTGCCAGTGGTGATTCACAGTAGAGATGCGGCGAAAGACACATTAGACATTATGAAGGAACATCACAACGGAGAAACACCAGGCATTATTCACTGCTTCTCTTATGGCGTGGAAATGGCAAGAGAATATTTGAATATGGGTTATTACATTGGCGTTGGTGGTGTGGTAACATTTAAAAATGCTAAGAAGCTAAAAGAGGTTGTGGAATATACGCCCCTCGATAAAATAGTGTTAGAAACGGATGCACCTTATCTTGCACCGACGCCATATCGCGGCAAGAGAAATTGTTCCCTCTATTTAACCTATGTGGCGGAGGAAATTGCAGCCATCAAACAGGTTACATCGGAAGAGGTGTGTAAAGTTACTTATGAGAATGCACAGAGAGTGTATGGTATGCAGTAAACCACAGTGGAATTCTTAAAGAGAGCGGATAGAATACATGTTTTAGAAAAGGAGAACATATGGAAAAGTTAAGTAACCCACAAGTTACAATAGAAACCATTAAAAAGTATGACTTTGCATTTCAGAAAAAGTTTGGTCAGAATTTTTTGATAGATAGTCACGTGTTAGATAAGATTATTGTGGCAGCAGGAGTCACAAAGGAAGACGTTGTGTTGGAGATAGGTCCGGGATTTGGAACCATGACGCAGTATTTGGCTGAGGCTGCGAAAGAGGTTATTGCGGTGGAAATAGACAAGACCTTGATTCCGATTTTGCATGAAACTTTGGCTGACTACGATAATGTAACAATCATCAACGAGGACATTTTGAAGGTGGATATAGGAAAATTAGTGGAGGAAAAAAATGGAGGCAAGCCCATTAAGGTTGTGGCGAATCTTCCGTATTATATCACAACCCCGATTATTATGGGTTTATTTGAGAGTCATGTACCACTTCACAATATTACAGTTATGGTGCAAAAGGAGGTTGCACAGCGTATGCAGGCAGGACCTGGAACCAAGGATTACGGAGCGTTGTCCCTTGCCGTGCAGTTTTACGCAGAACCGTATATTGTGGCAAATGTTCCGCCGAACTGTTTTATTCCGAGACCAGGAGTGGGATCTGCAGTGATTCGTCTGACTAGGTGGGACAATCCTCCAATTGCGGTAAAGGACGAAGCCTTTATGTTTTCTTTGATTCGGGCATCGTTTAATCAGAGAAGAAAGACATTGCAAAACAGTCTTGTAAATGGTGGGGTTAAGATTACAAAGGAACAGGTTGTGAATGCGTTAGAGCAGATGGAGCTTCCGGCTACAATCCGTGGAGAGGCATTGACGCTAGAGCAATTTGCCAAGCTCAGTGACCTTCTTTGCTAAAGTAGGAATATATACCCACACTCCTGCATAGAATAGATGCAGAAGGAGTGTGTGGACAAGTGCAGAATTTTAAGAGGAAAATTACATATTTTTGTGAGCATCATAAAGGGACAGTGGGTTCCACAGCAGGATTTATGAAGTTGGAAATTCGTGGAGATAAGGTTAAGATTATTATTAACATTCAGGAGCCTTTAGGGATTCCGTATGATTATGCGTCGCTGTATCTCTATCACGAGGCGGGGGACCATTTATCGGCAATAAAGGTGGACCATATAGATAGTGTGGATGGTGTGTTAACATATCAAAATCGTACAGATTGGCAAAATATTTTTCGAACAGGAAGGGATTTGTATACCTTCGACGGCGTGGCGGTGGTGTATAACGATTCCCATTATTATATTGGCGATTTTCAAGATAAAGATCGCAGTAGATACGACCTTGTCAAAAAGGAGATGAAGCCAATCATTGCCAACATGGTTCCGGTGCTAGAAGACGCAGAGGAAATTACAGAACTCTTGGAGGTGGCTGGTGTTTCTAAGGTGCAGCGGGAGGAGCCAAAAGAGGTTTCGGTAGAGGAGAGACCAGAAGAACAGGCAGAGAAAAAGGGAGAAGATTCCGAATCGGTGACTATGTGTCATGACTGCCCTTATCAGAAAAAGCGCAGTGAAAAACAGGCGGACGCTTTCGAGGAAATGATAGAGAAATATCCAAAGCTCCCGATGTATGGTGCTATGGAGCTGTTTGACTGTGTAAGAATTCATCCCAGAGATATTGGAAAATTGGATATGCGCAATTGGAAATTAGGTGTGAATAGTTTTTTGAGTCATGGGTTTTACACCTATCAGTATTTGTTATTAGGAAAATTGCGTTTTGAAGACGGAACCCATCAATGCGTCATTGGTGTGCCAGGGGTGTATTCAAATCGAGAGAAATACCTTGCAAATATGTTTGGATTTGATCAATTTATTCCTGTGAAGCAGACCAATGTGAAAATGGGAGAGTTTGGCTATTGGATTGTGGAGATTGTGCCATCGTTATAGATGGAACCCTTTCGAATGGTTAGTGTTCAGGGGCTAAGAGACTATAACGATAATGGTCGGTAAAATGGCCATTTACTTCCACACTTTCATATTCAATTCCTTCAAAGCGGAAACCGAGTTGTTCCAAAAGCTTAATTGAAGGAAGATTATCCGGTGCTACGCGGGCTTCTAATCGATGGATTTTATAATTAGTAAAGATAACAGGTATAGCGGCCTGACATGCTTCTAGGGCATAACCGTGACCGTGATAACGGGCATCAAATTTGTAGCCGATGGAGGTTTTGGAAAAAGGTCCATGCTCCATGCGGGAAAAGTTGACAGAACCAATTATGGTCTCTGGCTGTTCCTTCAGATAGACGTAGTAACGCAAGGTTTTTCCTTTGATAATTTCGGAGTATTCGTAGCTAATAGACGCACTTTGATACGCTTCTGTATAGAAGTTTTGCGGTCTGGTAGGTTCAAACCTTTCAAATAATTCCTTGTTGTTTCGATAGAACGCAAGGATAGCGGAGGTTTTGTTACTATCTTCAATTTTTAATATTAAGCGGTCTGTTGTGAGTTGAAATGACATAGACAAAGCTCCTATGGATTCAATTTAGTAATATGATATAGAGTATCACAAAAGGTGGATGATGTTCAATGACGAAAGATGAAAAATATATGAAAGCAGCCATTAAGCAGGCAAAAAAAGCGGCAGCGGTGGGGGATGTACCCATTGGATGTGTGATTGTATTTGAAAATCGGATTATTGCTCGGGGTTATAATAAGCGCAATGCTAAGAAAACCACGTTGGCACATGCCGAATTGCTTGCGATTGAGAAGGCATCAAAGAAAATAGATGATTGGCGCTTAGAGGAGTGCACAATGTATATCACATTAGAGCCTTGCCAAATGTGTGCAGGAGCCATTGTACAGGCTAGAATTCCACGGGTAGTAGTGGGTGCTATGAATAAGAAAGCGGGATGCGCCGGATCTATCATTAATTTATTCCAAATTCCTGCATTTAATCATCAAGTGGAGTTTGAAAAAGGTGTGTTAGAGGAGGAGTGTTCTGCATTGCTGTCAGATTTTTTTAAAGAATTGCGTAGTGAGAAGAAAAAGAAAGAATAGGAATGTGTATGGAAATCTGTATGGAAATTTGTCGGAAGACTAAATTTTTTATAGGATTAGCAGCGGTTGACAGAACATAAATTAATTTGTATAATGATGATTCAGCCGGCCACAGCAAGTGGCGTTGACGTTTGGGTCTTGCGCAATGGAAACCTATGAACCGTGTCAGGTCGGGAACGAAGCAGCACTAAGTAGGAGCTTTCATGTGCCGCGAGAGTGCCTGAACTGAGCTAACTACTGTGGTAACGGTTGTATTTTTTGAAACAGACAACGAGTTCGATACGAACTCGTTTTTTCTTTATAGAATAATTTCTTAATTTTTTTTGAAATTATAGGTGGAATATTTGAACAAATAATGATAAAATAGAGTAGATTGTTCTAAGACGAGCGAGAAATACGATGAAAAGGGGATTTGTCGTATGGAAACTATATATGAACGGGAGCAAAACTCATGAATTATGCGAATGTAATAGAATTTGTAAGGCAACAAATTGCAGATAATGGCAGACCGCCGAATTATCCATTTCGCGACCGATTCGAACATACAATGCGCGTATACCGTTGGGCAATTAAGCTACAGGCGAAAGTCGGTGGGGATTTGGAAATTATAGCGCTTGCAGCCCTTTTACATGATGTGGGTTGGGCAAGTGATAGAGAACATGGGGAAGTCGGTGCAGAGATTGCGGTGAATTATCTAGATAGCATAGGGCTAGAACCAGAAAAGATTAGCCGAATTGGCGAAATTATCCGATTGCACGATGACAAGGATACAGAAGCGGATTTGTCCATAGAGTGTCAGGTTGTTATGGATGCAGATTTGCTAGATGAAGTTGGCGCAGTAAGCGTGTTATGGGACTCCATGGCCACTGCTTGTGAAGACGAAGCAAACTATAAGAAAGCATATTATCGGATTAAGAACTATTATAAAGGGAATAAGCCGAAGATTCGCCGTTGTAAGACGGATGCTGCGAGACTAGAATATGATAAGCGTATGAAATTATTAGAAGACTTCCTTTTCCAGTTAGAGAAGGAATTATTCTAAAAAATAACTAATATAATTATAATGTACTATTAGGAGGAATTAGGAATGAAGGGATTTATGAAAGTTGTTGTATGGATAATTATCTTGGCCGCAATTTGTGTGGGTGTGTATTTTGTACTTCCAGAGTATCCACAGAATTTTGTAAAATCAAAGTTTCAGCCAATGACAGATGCCGTTGCAAAGAGTAAGATTGAACAGGTACAGAATCTTCTTTGTAAGGATGTAGAAGATGCTTCTTATAAGACAATTTTTGAAGCAAAAACAAAGAATCCATGTTGGGTTTATGAGAAGGATGAAGCAACAGGTGCAGAGTTTGTTACATTCCGTGGAACTGGTATCAGCTTGAACCTCAAGGATTACGAGGAGTATGGCGGAATGCTTTACACAGATGCCAGTGTTAAGATTGTGTTTGAGATTGTGGACAACAAGGTTGACATCCATCCATACATTGATGGTGAATTGATGGAGATTGAGGATGGAAAGCACACGGATCAGAACAAGGCGATTCGCAACGATTTGTTTAGACAGTTATATGGTGGAATGGCATCTGCCAATGAGTAATAAAAATTAAGCCTTCGCAATTTTTGCGAAGGCTTTTTTCTATTCTGTTACTTCCTTGATGAGTTTCATAATTGTACCGATGGAATCAGACATTTCACTTTCATTCATCGCCTTAATATATTCTTTTTTATGTGTAGCTACGTCCCGAATGGCGTTGAGAAGGGAAGCGGTGCTTAATTCCTCTTCTTCAATTACATAGCTAAATCCGTTCTTTTTAAAGGACTTTGCATTGAGAATTTGGTCACCACGGCTAGCGGCCTTGGAAAGTGGAATTAGAATATTAGGCTTTTTTAGTGCCAGCAATTCACAGATGGCATTGGCACCAGCTCTGGAAATTACCAAGTCGGATAATGCAAACAAATCTCTCAGTTCTTTGGAGATATATTCGAATTGAACATATCCATTTTTTCCAACTAAGCTCTCGTCTAAATGGTCCTTTCCGCAGAGATGAATCACCTGATAATTTTTAAGGATTTCATCTAAGCTTTCTCGAACTGCGTTGTTGATTACCACGCTTCCACTACTGCCGCCTACAACCAATATAGTAGGCTTGTCAGCGGATAGTCCACAAAATTCCGCGGCTTTTGTAGAACTGCCTTCAAATAATTCTTTACGGATAGGGGTTCCGGTAAGCACTGCCTTTCCCTCCGGAAGCAAATCAAAAGTTTCTTTGAAGTTGCAACACACTTTCGTGGCTGATGGAATACAAAGCTTATTAGCCAATCCAGGCGTCATATCCGACTCGTGTATGATGGCAGGGATTTTATTCTTTTTGGCTGCCATTACCACAGGAACCGTGACAAATCCGCCCTTGGAAAATACAACATCCGGTTGGATTTTCTTTAGAATACGATTCGCTTCGCCAAATCCTTTCGCTACACGGAAAGGATCCGAAAAATTCTTCATATCAAAATAGCGTCTCAGTTTTCCTGAAGAGATTCCATAATAAGGAATTCCCATATCTTCAATTAATTTCTTTTCAATTCCTTCATAGGAACCAATATAGTGTACTTCAAAACCAGCTTCCTGTAAGCTTGGAAGCAAGGCAATATTGGGAGTAACGTGCCCAGCGGTTCCTCCGCCAGTAAGAACAATTTTTTTCATATTCATAACCTCACTGTTCAAAATAATCATCTATGCATCTAGTGCCTGTTTCAGTGCTTTGGCAAGTTGGTCTGGACAAGAAGTGCCACGGAAACCACATTGGATTCCTTCCAAACGGGAAATGGCTTCGTTGACATCCATCCCCTCTACCAGACGGGCAACACCTTGTGTATTACCATTGCATCCGCCCCAAAATTGTACATTGGTCACTTTGTTATCAACAATATTGAATTCAATTTTCTGTGAACAGACACCCTTTGTATTATATATCATGTGTAATCTCTCCTTTGTCCCTGAAATGTGTAAATATTCCTCTTGCACAGTATAGCACAAGCATCTTGATTTGAAAATGTGTAAAAATGTCGATGCGTGCAAGCAAATGCTAAAAAAACACAATTTATTACCAAAAGACGTGAAATATTACGATGAACGTATATTGAGCCTTGATTTTATCATTTGTAAACTATGAGATAAAGACGCAAAATCAATGTAGAATATTTTGCAACGAGTAGAAGGAGAGAAACAGTATGATAATAGCATTTGTAACAGAACACGTATTTATGTGTAGCATTTTACTATTTGGCTTGTGTAGCATTTTTATGCAGTGGCTGACGGCGCTATCTCTAAGAGATTACGTAAAAGCATCTGCAAATATGAAAACCACAAAGAAAAAGGTTATGATTAACCTGAAAAATCAGTTTGAGACAATATATGACATGAATTGTAGCGTGCGTAATGTAGCTGCATATGTGGACAAGTATTTGTTGAAATTACGTTTTATGGGAATCACCTTTTCGGGCTGGGAGAAAATGCCTGCGTTGTCGGCGGGTGTTGTCACACTGATGGCAGTCGGAACAGCATTTTATACATATTCCACAGAGGGAAGTACATCTGTTTTGATTGAGATTTTGTTTGCTTATGGCGTGGTTTTGGCATGTTTGTTCTTGTCCCATCATATACTAGGGGTAAAGAGCAAGAAACAGCAAATGCAAATTCAGTTGGTGGACTATCTGGAAAATAATTTGACCAACAGGGTGATGCGGAATCAGGAGTGTCCTAAGGAAGAGAACGTGTTATCTGCATCTTCAGAAAAAACGAGTTCTCCTGAAGAAGAGGCCGAAGAGCAGGTTGCAGCCAGTAGAGAGCCGTCCGACATTGAATTGTTAGAGGAATTTGTACAAAGTTTTCTTGCATAATGCAGGAGGCATTTGTTGAGTAAAAAGAAAATCATAGGTATCGTAATCCTGGTCCTAGTAATGAGTCTTGTAATTTGGAAAAAGTCAGATGTGTTGGAATTATTTCATAGTGGATTTCATCAGAATGGGAAGGATGGGTTGGCTACAGGGGATAAAAGGATGGAGCAAGAGCATGATGGGTTAGGAGAGAAGAACAAAGCAGAAAGTGAGAAAACAGTGCGGAAGAGAAATATTGTAGATGACACCGATTATACACAATTTGACAACACGTTATACGCATGGTGGTTTAAGAGAAATGATAATCACGAGCAATCGGGATGTCAGGAGGATTTTGATATTCTGCAGTATGATGCACATTACACAGTACCAGTAAATGAAAAAAAGATGTATATCACCTTTGATTGTGGCTATGAAAACGGATTTACGCCCCACATGTTAGACACCTTAAAGGAGGAAGGGGTAACAGCAGCATTTTTTGTGACACAGACATTTATTCGAGATAATGTGGAACTGGTAAAGAGAATGAAAGAAGAGGGACACCTGGTTTGTAACCATACGGTGACACATCCTTCTATGCCCGGGAAATCCGTGGAGGAGCAAAGAAAGGAGATTTTGGATTGCGAGAAATATATGAAGGAAGCCACAGGGTATGAAATGGACTTGTTTTATCGTCCGCCAAGGGGAGAGTATAGCCAGCAGTCTTTGCAGGTAGCAAAGGACCTAGGTTATACAACAGTGTTTTGGTCTATGGCGTATTTGGATTATGATGTGAATAATCAGCCTTCCATGCAGCATGTGGTGGAGCATTTTTCCAAGTATTATCATCCAGGTGCCATACCGTTGCTGCACAATGTGTCCCAGGCAAATCATGATGCGCTACAGCAGGTGTTGCAAGACTTGAAGAAAGAGGGTTATACCTTCGGAAGCTTATACGATTTGTGGAAAGAAACAGAAGGAAAATAAAGCTATAACCCTAAAAATTCACCAAAAATCATACGTCAAATCCATAAAAGTGATAAAAATATAGAAGGAATGGAAAAAATGTTGATATTTGGAAATGCTTTTGTTAAAATAAACCTTGGTTTTTTATGATAATAACACTTTACTTTGGTAAAGCGAATAATTAATAACAAAGGAGAGCAACGAAATGACAGAGAGTATTAGTTTTGATTATAGCAACGCGATGTTCATGGTAGATGACAACGATATCGCAGCTATGAAGGAAAGAGTATTAGAGGCTAAGAAAACTTTGTTGGACAGAACAGGTGAAGGTAATGACTTTCTTGGATGGATTGACCTTCCGGTAAATTATGACAAAGAGGAGTTCAACAGAATTAAGGCCGCTGCTAAGAAGATCCAGAGTGATTCTGATATTTTAATTGTGATTGGTATCGGTGGTTCTTATCTTGGTGCAAGAGCAGCGATTGAAGCCTTGAGACATACTTTCTACAATGTTATAGATAAGGATATGAGAAAGGGCACACCAGAAATTTACTTCTGTGGTCACAATATCAGTTCTACATATTTGGAGCATTTATTAGAGGTTGTTGGAGAAAGAGATTTCTCTATTAATATTATTTCTAAGTCTGGAACAACAACAGAGCCAGCAATTGCATTCCGTCTTTTCAAGAAGCTTTTGATTGAGAAGTATGGTGAGAAGGAAGCAGCGAAGAGAATCTATGCTACCACAGATAAGGAAAAGGGAGCATTGAAGAAGTTAGCTGACGAGGAAGGTTATGAGACATTTGTAGTACCGGATGATGTTGGCGGACGTTTCTCTGTTCTTACAGCAGTAGGCTTACTTCCAATTGCAGTATCTGGTGCAGATATTAAGCAGTTAATGGTTGGTGCAGCGACTATGCGTCAGGCCTGCATCGACAATGCATTTGAAGAAAATGATGCATTAAAGTATGCAGCACTTCGTAATATTTTGCGTGAGAAGGGCAAGACAATGGAGATTCTTGCAAACTACACACCATCTGTACACTACATTGGTGAGTGGTGGAAGCAGTTATTCGGAGAGTCAGAAGGTAAAGATGGAAAGGGTATCTACCCAACAGCCTGTGACTTTACAACAGACTTACACTCTCTTGGACAGTTCATTCAGGATGGTACAAAGAACCATATCGAGACAGTTGTTAACATTGGTTCTCCAAGACGTAAGATTATCATGGAGCAGGAAGATGAGGATTTAGATGGATTGAATTATCTTGCTGGTAGAACAGTAGATTACATCAACAAGCAGGCTATGAACGGAACAATTCTTGCCCATGTGGATGGTGAGATTCCAAACCTTAAGATTACACTTCCATACATGACAGAGTTCAACCTTGGTGAGTTGTTCTACTTCTTCGAGTTCGCTTGTGGTGTGTCTGGTTATGTATTGGGCGTTAACCCATTTGACCAGCCAGGTGTTGAGAGCTACAAGAAGAACATGTTCGCATTACTTGGTAAACCAGGTTATGAGGAGCAGAGAAAAGAGTTGCTTGCTCGTATGAACAAAGTGAAATAAATGAATGACTACAGGGATTTGGTTTCCAAATCCCTGTTTTTTTACAGTGAGGTATATATGAAAATTATTGTACTAGAAGCAGATGCAGTGGGAACAGACATGTCCTACGAGGGATATAGCAAATTTGGCGAGTTAGAGATTTATGGAAATCTCCCACAGGAACAGGTGAAGGAGACTATCAAGGATGCAGACATTATTGTGTCCAATAAGCTGTTGATTCATGAATCAGTGCTTGCAGGTTCTAAGGTTCGCATGATAGCGGAAGCAGCGACGGGATATAACAACATTGATGTGGAATACTGCAGAAAACAAGGGATTCGTGTAGCAAATGTGGCTGGATACTCCACAGACAGTGTGGCACAACACACCATCGCTCTGGTGTTATCCGTGTATGAGAAATTGAGTTACTACAATGATTTTGTAAAGAGTGGAAAGTATGCGGCAAGCACTACGTTTTGTCATGTGGAAAATTATTTTCATGAGATAGCAGGTAAGACCTGGGGTATCGTTGGTCTTGGGGCAATAGGCAGAGCCACAGCGAAATTGGCCACAGCATTTGGGGCAAAGGTTATCTACTATTCTGCTTCTGGGAATGCCTATGATGTGGATTATGAGGCGGTAGATTTCGACACCTTGTTGAAAACTTCCGATATTGTCACGGTACATTGTCCGCTGACAGACAAGACCCATGGATTATTTGATGAATCTGCATTTTGCAAGATGAAGAATACAGCGGTATTAGTAAATGTAGCTCGTGGTCCTATCGTATCAGCAAAAGCACTAGTAGATGCGCTGAACAACAATGAAATTATGGCAGCGGGACTAGATGTGTTTGAGGTGGAGCCAATGACAGCGGATAATCCGTTGCAGGTATTTAAGGATGACAGCAGATTGATTCTGACTCCACACATCGGCTGGGGAACGGTGGAAGCGAGACAACGCGTGATAGATGAAGTGGAGCTTAATATTCAGGCATTCATTGACGGTGTGGATAGAAATGTGATAGCATAATAGTTGTAAAGCTATATTTGTGGTTGAGGTATTAATAAAGAGGTTTACAAGACATTAATTAAGGAGGGTATTGCTATGTGGGGTAAAAGAATTTGTAAGTGTGTTATAATGTTGGTGGCATTATTTGCCATGGTGGTTATGTGTTCTTCTACGACAGAGGCAGCAACGAAGCTTTCTAAGAAGAAAGCTACATTGTATGTAGGTGAAACATTGCAGTTGAAGTTGACTGGCGGCTCTGGCAAAACCACGTGGAAAAGTACCAAATCTAAGATTGCGTCGGTGAGTAAAAAGGGACTCGTTACGGCAAAGAAGAAAGGAACCTGTAAAGTTACTGTGAAACAGGCAGGAAAAACATATACTTGTAAAATTACAGTAAAGAAGCTTCCTAAAAATTATGCAATAGTGAATGGAAAGAGAGTGAAAGTTGGCAAGACGGTTACCTTGAAGTATAAAATCAAAAGTGATAAGCCAATCGCTACTATAAGTATAAAGTACATGTATAATAAAAATGCATTAAAGATAACCAATGAAGAAGATACGGATCGCTATCCAACATGGATTTGTAATGAGTATTATCCAGACAGTATTGAGGACGGAAAAGAATGTGTTATCTGTCATTTGATTAATTATGATAAAACAAAAACAGATGGTTTGTATTACAAAAATCTATCCTGCAAAAGTCCTAAATTATATGAAACCATGAAGGTTAAGGTTTTAAAGTCCGGAAATTACAAGATGAAGGCAGATGTATACAGTGTCATGGACGAAGAGGGCAATAGCATAAAAGATTATAAAATTACCACAACAATCAAATAAGCGTCATGCAATTAAATTTTTAAAGGCTATCCTGTCTGAAAATCATTTTAGACAAGATAGCCTTTTAGAATTGCAATTTTGTTGGGCTAAAGACTTGTTTTCTCTTGTGTTTTCTTTGTTTTCCAAGTATAATATAAATTTGTGGATAAAGAAAGAAAAGTAATGATATAGAAACATACGGAGGGCGGAAAAATGACAGACAATTCGGCTTTGGGCTTGAATCACGAGAAGTACGCAGGTATTCTTGTGCATCCAACCTCATTTCCGGGCAAGTACGGAATTGGTGATTTGGGACCGGGAGCTTACGCATTTGTAGATTTTTTAGAAAGAGCAGGATTGAATCTTTGGCAAGTATTGCCACTGGGACACACTGGTTTTGGTGATTCACCATATCAGCCATTTTCATCTTTTGCAGGGCAGCCTTATATTATCAGCATTGATGATTTGAGAGAAGCAGGATTATTGTGGGATGAGGATTTTTATGAGATGCCACAGTGGGATCCATGTAAGATTGAATATGGTGAGGCAATTGCATTTAAAACAGAGCTTTTGAAAAAGGCCTATGAGCGTTTCATGGATGGTGATGTAGAAGATGCATATTCCACAGATGAAGCATTTATGCTCGATTATACAGAGTTTGTAAATACATCTGATTGGTTAGATGACTATGCATTGTTTATGGCAGGTAAAGATTACTTCCAGGGTGCACCATGGTATATGTGGGAGGATTCTTTGAAGAAGCCTACCGCAAAGCAGAAGGCAGATTGGATGAACAAGTTATCAAAGGAAGTTGGTTATTACCGCTTTATTCAGTTCTTGTTCCACAAACAGTGGTTTGCATTGAAGGAATACGCGAATGAGAAGAATATTAAGATCGTCGGCGACATTCCTATTTTTGTCGCATGGGACAGTGTGGATGTATGGTGTAACAAGAAGTTATTTGACTTAGATACCAAGGGATATCCAAAGACTGTAGCCGGTGTACCACCAGATTACTTCTCTGCTACAGGGCAGTTATGGGGTAACCCATTGTACAAATGGAAAGAGCATACCAAGACAGGTTACGAGTGGTGGTTTAACCGTATTCGTCATCAGTTAAAGATTGCGGATTTTGTGAGAATTGACCATTTTAGAGGTTTTGACAAGTACTGGGCAGTACCTTTCGGTGAAGACACTGCAATTAATGGTAAATGGATGCAAGCGCCAGGCGTGAATTTCTTCACACAGCTTGAGGCAACCCTCGGTTACAACATGCCAATCATTGCGGAAGATTTAGGTGAGATTGATCAGTCCGTCATTGATCTTCGAGATAAATTTGGCTTGCCAGGAATGAAGATTTTACAGTTTGGATTCGAGAATCCAGATGAGAACAGCTTCCTTCCACATAACTTTATCCGTAACTGTGTATGCTACACAGGTACACATGATAACGATACCACCCTTGGTTGGTACCAGAAGTGTTACGAGCAATCTAGAGATAAGCTTAGAAGATACTACAACACAGATGGTGGGGATGTATGCTGGACATTGATTCGTGCATGTTTCTCATCCGTAGCTAACATGGCGATTGTACCAATGCAGGATGTCCTTTGCTTAGATTCCTGGGCAAGAATGAATACACCAGGTGTGGGCGAAGGGAACTGGGCTTGGAGATTCCGCCTGGAGGATCTTACAAAACATCTTGAGGAAAGACTTTACGAGACAGCAAAGTTATACGGAAGATAAAGATTTTTCGAAACTATTTTGAAGAAAAATTGTGATATACAGAGGTTGCAATACAGTACGTAAAATGTGCAAACTCAAATTTACAAGAATTTTGATAAATGGAAGAAGGCGAAGAATTTGAGAAGTTTTTTGGTGCTAGCGTATTTGTTTACGTATCTAGTCATTATGATACCAGTACATGGTATTCTTGTGTTGATTGGAAAGGCAAATCCACGATTACGTTATAAGATAGGTAACTTTCTTGTATATTGGAGTTTTCGATGGGAGTTATTTCAATCTGGGGTGAAGATTGAGGTGAAAGGAAAAGAGAATATTCCAGAAGAGCCAGTGTTATTTGTGTCTAATCACAGAAGTTATTTTGATATCTTGGTGTTACATACAACCAGTGGGAAGCGTCCGGGATTTGTGGCAAAGGCAGAAATGTTGAAGTTTCCGTTGCTTGCATGGTGGATGAAGGATATTGCCTGTCTGTTTTTAGACCGTAACGATTTGCGTTCCGGCATGCAGATGATAAAAGATGGAGTGCAGCTGATTCAAAGTGGACAATCCATGGTAATCTTCCCAGAGGGAACCCGTAATGGAAAGGACGAAATGCTACCATTTAAGGAAGGAAGCCTGAAAATGGCAGAGAAGGCAGATTGTCCAGTGGTTCCAGTTACTGTGGTCGATACAGACCAATTACTAGAGGTAAGACCGGGATTTGATATCCGCAAAGGTAAGGTTAAGGTTATATATGGAAAACCGTTCCGTATTAAGGATTTACCTAAAGAGCAGAAGAAAAAAGCCGGTGCATACGTGCAGGGTATTATAGAAACAACGATGACGAAAGAAAAGGGTGAGAGTTCACCAAAGAAGGAATAGGAGGAAAGATATGTCAACACCAGTAATTATTTCATTGGTAATATTAGTTGTATTAGTTGCTGCATTTATTGCATTGTATTTCTTTGGCAAGAATATGCAGAAAAAGCAGATGGCACAGAAGGAGCAGATGAGAGAGGCTGCACAGATGACATCCATGTTGATTATTGATAAAAAGATGATGAAGATGAAGGAAGCCGGTCTTCCAAAGGTAGTAATGGATCAGACACCAAAGCGTTACCGCAATGCAAAGCTTCCAATTGTTAAGGCAAAGGTTGGTCCACAGACCATTAACTTAATCTGCGATGACGGAATTTTCGATGAGCTTCCTACTAAGACGGAAGTGAAAGCAATGGTAAGTGGTATCTATATCGTTGAGATTAAGAGTATCCGTGGAAAGAAGAAGAACAAAGCAGAGGAGCCAGTAAAGAAGGGCTTCGGCGCAAAGATGCGCGCAAAGCAGCGAGAGCTTCAGAGGGATTTTGAAAAAGAAGAGATGTCTAAGGAAGCAAAGAAGGCTGCAAAGGCAGAAGAGAAGAAGAAAAAAGAAAGAGCAAAGAAGATTACACAGTAAGATGTCATGCATGTAACAGGAGCGATAACAGTGATGTTGTCGCTCCTGTTTTTTGTGCTTTTTTATGAATAACAGTTTTAACTGTTTCTGTAACAAAACAATAAAAACCAACATTAATAGATTTTAAAGAATGGAATGAAAAAGATATGTACAAAATCATCATGTTTGGTGTATAATGCTAACGTAAAACGAAAAATTAAGGTGTACATATGAAAGTGGAGGAGAAGAACGATGAGAGGAATGTGTAACAGACAACGGAGGTTGTATGGAAAGCGCTTGATTTCCATGGTGTTAATCTTTGCACTTTTGCTGGGATTAATACCACAAAGTGCCTATGCAACAGGTACAGCTTCTACGACGGTAGAGCAAGAGTATGTTTCGGAAGGATGTACCATCACTTATAAGGAGACATCTGCCTGGAGCAATTATGTGAATGCAGAAATTGTAATTAAGAACGAAACGGACAGTGACAAAAGCTTGTGGCAGTTACAGTTTGTCTACGACGGACTGATTGAGAATATATGGAATGCAGATATTGTTTCATCAGAAGACGGAAAGTATGAGATTACTGCAAAGAGTTATAACAGCACCATTGCTGCGGGACAGTCTGTAAGCTTTGGGTTTACCGCTTATGGAACAGAAAGCAAACCAGAGGTTCCAGAGCGTATTACTTATGCAACAGATGTAACTAGTGATGGTAATACGGGAAACAACAATGAAAGTACTGGAACAGGCAGCGGCACATCCACCGAAGAGGGGACCACAGGAGGTGGAGAGGCCGAGGGTGATGCTACCACAGGACAAGACTATGGAATTCCTGAGCAGTGGAAGGGACTTAACTATGCGTTGTTTACATCTGGTGAAGAAGGACTTTCTTTTTATACGAATACAACAAGTATAACAGGCTCAGTACATACCAATGAGGATTTCTTTTATCAGGGGAATAGTCTAAGTGTTGATGGTGTGTTGGAAGCGGGAAAGGGGATTACCCTTAAGACATCCGACAGCAAAGATTCTCAAAAGGTATCTGCCAAAGTCGAGAATGCGGACACCGTCGTCATGCCAGATATCACGAAAGAACTTTATGCATATGTGAAAGAGAATGGAACAATATATGACACACCACAGGTTTTTGATGGTAACAACATTGTGATTGATACACCGATTGGTGTGGAGGGTAGTGCAACGTTTCACGGTTCCACATTCCTGGGAAAAGGAATTGTGTATGCAAAGGAGTCCATTGCCTATAATGTGGGAAGTATGGCTACACCGGATGATTCGTGGGTTTTGGTAGCAACAGAAAATGGAAACATTACATTGAATGGTTCGGATATTGCATTAAATGCAGTTCTTTATGCACCGAAAGGTTGTGTTTATGTCAATGCCAACTCTATCCATTTGAGAGGTCGTATCATTGCAAAGCAGATTTGTATCAATGGAACAATGCTGCAGATAGAGGCAGGTATCCATGATTACGATATGCTAGATTTCCTGTTTAGCAAAAATCTGGATATCGAAGTAAATGGTGACCAAAAAGTCAATCGCAAGGTAACACTTTCGGTTGTTGAGGATGGCAATGGAATGAGTGGGGCAAATGAAGATATAACATGGTTTATTACAAAAGGAGAAGCGGATGCATCGGATTGTTATGTAATAGACGAAGCAAGTTCCACTTCTTGTTATCAGGAGTTGTATTTTAAAGAAGCAGGTACCTATCAGGTGCATATTTCGGATGCGTCATCTAGTCAGGTGATTACAAAAGAACTGGTGATTTTAGAAGATATGTCGCCTATAGCGGGGTTTCAATTAGAATCAGATTGCTATATGAGAAATGAAGAAGGTGTTGCCACCATTCATATAGCAGATTCATCCTTTTCACCAGATGGGGATGAGATAGGAACACGTAAGTGGATTGTTTATTACGATGAGAACAACGATGGTTCTTTTGACAATGATGAGGCTACCGTTCTTGATGAGGGTAATCAAACGGAGATAGATTTTGAAACAGAACATGTGGGAAAGTACAAGGTTTTTCTTGAGATAACCGAAACCTATGAAAATGCACAAGCAGGTGACGAGAATGTCTTTTTAAAAGATGACACATCCGAGTTCGTAGAGCAAAAATGTGTGTTTGAAGTGGGAAATGAAGCTCCTGTTGCGACGGTGGATATTGAAAAATCTAAGTCGGCAGACATCGTGTTTACAGTGGGAGAAGTAGACGGTGATGTACTAGAAACATATCAGGCAAAAGCAGAGGAGCTAAAAGAAACCCTACAGGCAAAGGGCATCGATGCCAAGATAGAAGTTGCTTCATCCTCCGTGTTGACTGCGCAAGATACTTTTGCATGGAAAGAATATAGTCATTATAATACCGACTTTATAATGGAACATATCGTATATGAAGAAAAGGACATCAAGATGTTGGGGTACCACATTTCACCGATGAAAGACTTTTTATATGTTGCAGATGATAATCCCAACAAAAAGATTTTTGATTTTGATATAAAAAGAGACGACACCGACTGGCACAGCATGGAAGGTGGTGGATTCCTGTTCAATACAACGGTGGATGACGATGCCAATACCATAAAAGGATTCTGCGTGTTGTTAACACAGTCAGGATTAAAATTAGTGCGGATAGATTGTGATCAATTGTTTCTTTTTCGTCATGGATCTTACAACTGGGTGCAATATGCAGGGGAATTGTTAAAAACCTATCCGATAGAGGATGTCTATGCAAATCACCATATTAAAATTGTTGCAGACAGCAAGACAGTATCAGTATGGGTGGATGAAACAAAGGTAATAGATAACTTTGTCCTTCCAGAGCAGGATTCAGGATATGGGTTTGGACCTATCACAAGCTTTGCACAACATGAGTGTAGCCAGCGTTCTTATTTTACATTCAAAAATATCCGTATGGAAACAGTGACAGGTGCCAGCTTGTCGGATATTGTGAATGGATATGATTGGAGGCCAGGAGCATCCCACTATGTTATCAACCTGAGCAACAAAGAAGTGCCAGAACTAGCTTCCGAAGAAGAAACGGCAGATCTTGCAGCTGCATTGATCAATAGCGAAGCCGCATTTATCGGTATTGGAAATGAAACCAACGAGACGCAATATTCGGCACTTTTAAATGCAACACAGACGGGTGGTTTGGTTTTGCCAAGTAGTGATGTGAAGGAAAGTATGAATCAAGGTAATGATTATATTACAGAATCTATTTTGGCAAAGGAATATGGCATAGAAACCTACATCACAACAGACGATATTGTGCATTACAAGGGCTACTATCAGGATGCAGAAAATGATGAACTATATAGTCAGCAATGGGAATATGAATACGACCCAAGTGTGTTTACTACAGGAGTTGAAGGAACAGAGCATATTGTTAGAGAAAGCAATGAACCGATTACTGTTTTTGAAAATACAGGTGCTTATGTGATACGGTTACGGGTATGTGATAATCCGGTGGAAGACAATGAAGCATTAGCGGAATACAGAAGGTGGTCGGGCACAGAAGAGTATAAAAAGCTTCTCTTAGTGCAAAGCAGACCAAAAGCAATGATAGATGCGAGTGTTACAAAAAATGCATCTGACAATACAACATGTATTGCCAACGTCTCCTATTCCAGTGAAGACCCAGACCATCTGGATGATGAGACGAAGGGAATTCGTAAAGAATATTTTTGGTATAAGAATGTAAAGGATGGAGCGTGGACAGAAGGGAAATTGCCAAACAGCCTTACAGTTGGAGAAACATATCTTGTTAAGTATCAGGTGCAGGATCAGGAGGGGACATTATCCTTCCTAACAACAAAGGTAGTTAAGACGAGAGATCTTTTGGAATACGAGGAAATACAGGATGTTGTAAAACCGGAGATTTGCATTGATGTTGCAAAGCATGAGATTGAAGTAGGCGAACAGCTGCGAATTGATGGTTACGCTTTAGATGATTATGGCGTACAAACATTTTGCATGTATATAGATGGAGAACAGGTGCTAGATTCCTTTGGCAGATATATCTACATAGGCGGACAAGTGGGAGATGTCAAGGTAAAAGCAGTGGCAACAGATATTGGTGGCAATACTGCAGAAAAGGAAATTGTATTACATGTTTTAGATGCAACGGACAAAATATCACCAACTGCAATGATTACAACACCGCTATCTGGAGCAGATATTAGTTTCAATGTCCAGATAAAGGGTACAGCAAAAGACGAGACAGAGCTATTGAAATATACACTGTCTTACCGGGAGAAAAATGAGACAGAATATCATGTATTTCATGAGAGTACGCAGCAGATGGAGGAAGATATCTTAGGGACATTGGATATCAGCAGCTTGCAGGATGGCGAGTATGAAATTCTTCTGACGGTTGAGGATACTGCAGGGAACAAGTCGTATTATGGAATCATACTCTATATAGATGGAGATGGTGCGGCAGAGGATGAAGCGGATAAGGAATTTATCGTCACATTATCCCATAGTGCAACCAATCCGGGAACAGAGGTGCAGGTACAAGTGACAGTGCCGGATTATGTGCAAGAAGAAACACTAAAGATTTATATGGACGGAACGGAAATCGCTAGTGGTACAAGAAAAACTACCTTTGTTGCCGATAAAGCTGGAAAAGTGGAAATCAAAGCAACCGGAACAACAGAAGATGGAGAAGAAGTGGTTGCCACAGCGACCTGTGATTTTTATAATCTGGCAGATGAAAATCCGCCAATTGCCTATATTACATATCCGGTTGACGGACAAATACTGACAGAACCTGTGAATGTTGTGGGAATGGCAGGCGATGTAGAAGGTTTGGATTCCTGGAAACTGGAATACCGCTTGAAGGATACGGAGGAATACCAGCTCCTTGCAGAGGGAAAGAAGTCAAAAGAAGATGAGGTATTAGCCCAGTTTGACACTACCATGCTGATGAATGGTCAGTATGAAGTAATGCTAACAGCTGAGGATCAGGGTGGCAATGTGACGAAAATCACCAAGGATTATGTGGTGGAAGGTAATCTGAAGGTAGGTGCCATGCATATAGGATTTACGGATGTCACAGCAAAGATGGGTGGAACAACGGTGTCTGTAAACCGCGTCTATGACAGCCGTAACAAGGTGCAGGGAGACTTTGGATATGGCTGGACACTTGGCATGCAAGGAATGGAGATTGCAGAGAGCGGCAACATTGCAGAAGGGTATCAGCTGGTGCAGAGTGGTTCTGCCTTCTCAACCGCTTACCAGATGACAGAAACCATCAGTCATGATGTGGTGGTAACATACGGAGATGGAACCAGTGACCGCTTTGAATTGACATTCACACCAGAGCGAAAAGCATTGATTCCAATCTCAGAAGTAGAGCTTGGTTATAAGTGTGTGACGAACCAAAAGGTGAAGTTAGAGATTGTACAGGATAGCACCGCTTATGTGGCAGGTTCAGAGCTGTCCTTCTACAATGAGGAAATGTATGGAACACTAGATTATAAACTAACCACCGAAGAGGGGAACGAAATCTATCTCAATAAAAAGGTGGGGGTATATAAGATTGTAGATACCAGTGACAACGTCATCACTGTAGACGAGGATGGATACCATTCGGAAGATGGAAAGAGTATCACCTTTACAAGGGATGAAGAGGGCCGTGTTGTAAAGACAGAAGACCCTTCTGGCAAGACCATCACTTATGAGTATGACAAAGCTGGAGACCTGGTTTCTGTAACAGATGCGGCAGATAGAACAGTAACCTTTACTTACGACAAGCAGCATAACCTTGCATCCATCACAGATCCTTCCGGAGTTGCGGTGGCAAGAAATGAGTATGACGAGAATGGAAGGCTTGTTGCAACCATTGATGCGGAGGGAAACCGCACAGAATATGCCCATGATGTGGAGGGAAGAACAGAGCTTATCACGGACCGTTTGGGAAATAAGACACTTTACATTTATGATGACAACGGTAACGTATTGAGCACTACAGATGCCAATGGAAACACCACCAAGAGCACGTATGATTCCTTTGGAAATGTGCTGACAAAAACAGACGCTAACGGCAACGTGACCAGTTACAGCTATGATGAGAATGGCAATGTAACCACAGTGACCGATGCCAGTGGTAACAGCGTTGAAAATGTCTACAATAAGGATAATCTCATCACGTCCATGAAGACGGTGGATGATACGGAAATTCTTATCGATTATGACAAGAACGGTCTTTTGTCAGAAACAACAGATGCGGAAGGCAACAAAACATCCTATACCAATGACAGCAAGGGTAACGTAACAGGAATGGCAGATGAGATTGGAACAGTCATGACCGCCAAATACGATAAGAATGGAAATGCCATTGAGACAACAGATAGTGCTGGCAATAAGACTGTGAATACTTTTGATGATGCAGGAAATCGTCTGACACAGACCACCTATGCGGTAACGGAGAAAGGAACGGTGGAGCGTACCACCTGTTATGTTTATAATGATGCAGGAGAGCTTGTTCAGACCATTGATGCAGATGGTAATAGTACTTCTGTAGAACGAAATGCCAATGGACAAATGTCGGCGTCCGTGGACAGTAAGGGCAGAAGAACAGAATATCGTTATGACCAGTTTGGAAATGTCGTTGAGATTCTTTATTCGGATGGCACGACGGAAATTTTCGAATATGATGCAGAAGGAAGAAACACAAAGACCATAAGCCGAACAGGACTAGTGACCACTTACAGCTACGACAAGGTGGGAAATCTCTTAACGCAGACCGATGCAAGAGGGAACGTTACTTCTTATAGCTATGATAAGAATTACAACGTAAAAACCATCACTTCTCCAACAGGAGCGGTTACTACTTACTGCTATGATGAATTAAACCGCAACACATCCATTGAGGACAGCCAGGGAAATGTTATAAGCTTTACCTACAACGCACTTTCTTTGCAGACCTCTACAACGGATGCAAAGGGCAATGTGACAACTTTTGAGTATGATAAAAATGGAAATAGAACCAAGGTGATATATCCAGATGGTAGCTATGCTGCCACGAAATATGATGAACGTGGAAGGACTATCTGGCAGCAGGATTCTGCAGGCAGGGAAACAAAATATATCTACGATGACAGTGACCGCTTAGTTGAAGTAAAGCAGAATCATGGAGCAGTTACAAGATACGCTTACGACCAGACTGGAAACCTTGTAAGTATTGAAGATGCCAATGGCAATGTCACAACTTATATGTATGATGAGAATGCTAGAAGGATCAAAGTCATTCTTCCAGATGGCGCAGAGAGTACCAGTGAATACGACAACCAGGGTATGCTGTTATCTACAACAGATTATAACGGTGTCACCACAGCTTACAGCTATGATGAGGAAGACCGCCTTGTGAAGGAAACCACAGGAGAGGAATTCAAGCATTATATTTATGATTCTTTTGGCAGACTCACTGATGTTGAGACTGCAGACAGCCATATTTCATATACCTATAACAAATATGGAGAACTATATTACAAAACCTATGAAAATGGGCAGAAGGTAGTATATGGTTATGACCAGTATGGAAGAAACAACGAAATCCGTGTGACACAGAACGGAACGGTGCTATCTTCTACCAAGTACGAGTTTGACACCATGAGCAGACTAACCCGTGTTGTGGGGCATGATGGAACGGCGGTAGTATACAGCTATGATGCCAACGGAAACCGCGAAAAAGCAACCTATGCCAACGGTGTTGTCCTGACTTATTCTTATGACGAATGTAACCGCCTAATCCTGCAAAAAGTAGTTGACAAAAGCGGCAAAGCAATCGCACAATACAACTATACCCTAGGAGAAGGTGGAGAGCGGACCAAGGTTACGGAGGAGGGACCAGAAGGGACCATCGAGACTGCTTACGAATACGACAAAGCAGGAAGATTAACGAAGGAAACCATCCAAAAGGGAGAGGAGACAACTACATATCAGTACAAGTATGATTCTGTTGGAAACCGCATCGAAAAGCGGGTAAACAGCGATATCACAAAGTATACCTACAACAGCAGAAACCAGCTTGTAGAAGAAGACACATTAACAGGAACTGTGGTATACAGCTATGATGCTAACGGAAATCTGTTAAATCAGTCAGGTGCAGGAAAAGCATCGATTTATACTTATGACCTTTACAACAGACTTATCCAGTATGTGGAGGGTTCTAAGAAGGAAAGTTATTCTTACGATGCAGAAGGTGTGAGAAGAAGTAAGGTCAATAGCGAAGAAACAATCTGCTATGTTTCAGATACCACAGGAAGTCTTTCTTATACGCTTGCAGAGGCAGATGAAGAAGGGAATGCAATCGCATCTTACACAAGAGTGGATGCGCTAATCAGCCAAGCAAGAGGAGAAGAGCGTTCTTACTATCTCTTTGATGGTCATGGGGATGTAAGAGGACTGCTGGATACAGAGGGTAATGTAACAGACACTTACCGCTACAATGCTTACGGAGAACTGTTAGAGAGAAGTGGAGATACTGAAAACCACTATCTCTATACTGGCGAATATTATGATGGTACAAGCAACCTCTACTACCTGAGAGCTAGGTACATGAATCCAAGCGTTGGAACCTTTATCAGCATGGATACCTATGAGGGAAGCATCTATGACCCAGATACCTTGCATAAGTATTTGTATGCCAATGGTAATCCTGTGAAGTACACGGACCCAACAGGAAACTTTTTTAGTGGAATTGGTTCCTTTATGGCAACAACCATACAGACAACTATCAACAATGCTGCCAAGTTGCATGTGCTGGGAGTAATCTCGGGAGTTACAAGTTCAGCGATTGCCACTTTTTTAGGTGCAAGTCCTGGAGAGGCTATGTTTGCATTTGCTGTAGGATACATAGGTGGCTTCGGTATGGGAGCTATACTTTGCGTGGCTGCTGCTTATAGCGTGGTTATTTATGCCCAGATGCTGATGTTGGTTACTTCCACTAATGCGTTGATGGTAACAACTGCATTGGTATATTCGATCCTAGAAAAGAAAGAGAAGCAAACGATAGTGCTTTCGGTATTGTCTATAGCGGCATTACTTGGTTTCTATAAGGCGTATAGCCTATATGGCACCATTATGGTTAATGGCGATAGGGGTAGTTTTACAATAGGATTTGATAATAAAGATCCAGATAATCCATCATTTAATGGACAGAAGTTGAATGGTGATAATATAAGTGGTAATAAAACCAAACAAATTAGTGGAGCAAGTTACGATATCAATAAACTGAAGAAAACACAACCATACACAGATACAAATAAAGTAAACGCAATTACAGAACATATTGCGGAAAATGGTCCGAATTCAATAGAACCTATTCGCGTTCGAGTACATAAAGGTGTAGTATATATTGAGGATGGACATCATAGATATGAGGCATTTAAGCAATTAGGATATGATAGAGTTCCTATAAAATATTTGCATAGTTCTAATTTGGGTAGACACTTACCAAATGGTACAACAATTAGAACTTTGGATGATATTTTATCCGGATCTGAATTATGTGAATAGAGGTATAATCATGGAAGAAAAATTTTTGGAAGCTATAAAAACTTATTTAGTTATAGTAGAAAATGCATGCAATTTATTAATAAATTACATAGAGTGCACAGAACAGATTACAATACTAAATAAATTTGATTTATATAATTATTTCAATAACAGTTATAAATTTGAGTTTGATATCGAGGGTAAAAAATATTATCGTCATGGAAATGGAATGATGGTTTTACATGATGATATAGTTGTAATTGATTGGAATTTTGGATGCAAAAGTTGGTGGTGTGGAATTGACCCATTTCTGATGGCTACAACATTAAAGCATTCTTGTTTTAAAGAGGCCGATTATTATGATGGCAAGTTTATTAAACAGCAATGTGAACGATATGTGTTAGATGAATTACTATATTTTTATAAAGGGCAGTATTACCTTGATATGCTCAAACTTAAATGTAAAAAAATAGAATTCCCCACCGAATATGATAGGTTAGTTGTAGAATATAAAGGAGTTAAAAGGTCATTTTTTAAATGTAAAAGTATTGATAACTTTATACGAAAAAGCAGATTAGTATATGCTGGAATTATGGAATTAAAAAACAATTATATTTTGGTATTCTATAATAATGATGTTGAAGTTGCGAGAATTCCTTATAATGATATCGCCTATCCGGATTCTGCGGTTAAAATAATGAATGAAGAAATAATAAAACCTCATATTATTGAGATGTGGAAAAATATTTAAAACCTATGAAAATGGACAAAAGGTAGTTTATGGTTATGACCAGTATGGAAGAAACAACGAAATCCGTGTGACACAGAACGGAACGGTGCTATCTTCTACCAAGTACGAGTTTGACACCATGAGCAGACTAACCCGTGTTGTGGGGCATGATGGAACGGCAGTAGTATACAGCTATGATGCTAACGGAAATCTGTTAAATCAGTCAGGCGCAGGAAAAGCATCGATTTATACTTATGACCTTTACAACAGACTTATCCAGTATGTGGAGGGTTCTAAGAAGGAAAGTTATTCTTACGATGCAGAAGTTGTGAGAAGAAGTAAGGTCAATAGCGAAAAAACAATCTACTATGTTTCAGATACCACAGGAAGTCTTTCCTATACTCTTGCAGAGACAGACAAGGCAGGTAACGTGATTGCTACTTACAACCGTGCAGATGTATTAATCAGTCAGGTAAGAGAGGAAGAAACATCCTATTATCTGTTTGATGGACATGGGGATGTAAGAGCCCTGTTTGACACAGATGGAGCAGTAACAGACACTTACCGCTACAATGCTTACGGAGAACTGTTAGAGAGAAGTGGAGATACTGAAAACCACTATCTCTATACTGGCGAATATTATGATGGTACAAGCAACCTATACTACCTGAGAGCTAGATACATGAATCCAAGCACTGGAACTTTTATTAGCATGGATACTTATGAGGGAAGTATCTATGACCCAGATACCTTGCATAAGTATTTGTATGCGAATGGTAATCCTGTGAAGTATAGTGATCCGAGTGGACATATGTTCGGCGCATTTGGTTCATTTGTGTCATTCACCGTGCAAACTGCAATTAATAATGCGGCGAAGCTGAATGTGCTAGGTGTGATTTCTGGAGTTACAAGTTCTGTTATTACCAGTTTTCTTGGCGGAAGCACGGATGATGCGATAATGGCATTTGTAAACGGATACATAGCTGGCTTTGGAATGGGAGCAATATTGTGCGTAGCAGCGGTGTATGGCGTAATAGTGTATGCACAAATGTTGTTGATGACAACAGCGGCAAGTGTGGCAATGACGGTTACCATGATGGTGTACTCTGTTATTGAAAACAAAGAGAAAGAGACACTGGTCTATGGAACATTAGCTATTTTATCGCTAATTACTTTGTATCAAGCATATGGTTTTTATGGTGTCATTACTGTTATGGGGAGTAAAGGTAGCGCAAAGATTGGTTGGGGATATGATAATCCAGAAGAGGTGCAGATTGAAAATGGCAGGGGGACCAAAGTATTCACGTCTAAAGACCCACTTGTCGGAGATGTTGCAACACAAATCGAACAAAGTTTGCCGGGAAGGGTAAAGTCTGTAAATAAGGTTGTTTATAGATCTGATGGTAGTATTCTGACTGATCTTGATATAGAGTTGGATAGTATTGTTATACAGGTGAAAGCAGGAGGCGGAAAAGGATTGACAAAACAATTAATTAACTCAGCTAATAGTACAGGTAAAACTGCTATAGCATATGCACCTGATGTTAAGCCATCTGTTTTGAAAGAAGCAACTAATAGTGGTTTTAAGGTATTTACCAATATAGAGGATTTGATTGAGTTTATTAGTCAAAATTAGGAGGTGAAGAGATGAGATCAGTTATTTTGATTTCACCGAATGATGAAGAAGTGGACTTTTTGTTTCGACAATGGAAAAATAAAGCTACTAATATATATGTAGATAGTGAAAAATTGAATATGGTTATTAATGGAGAAAGAATATATATTGATTATTGTAAAGATGGAAAGGCTGATTATGAGGATGATGAAGCAGTTGATTTTGATATTAATACATTGTCATTTTATTCTATTTGTTATTCGGACAGACACACAATGAAATATTTTATTCAAAATAGCATTTTTAGTGAAGGTAGTTTTGTAGATAATGATTTGGGAAAGGTTGTGAAGATAGAAGAATTAAGGAATGAAGAAATATTGAATTTTATTCAATAAATGTCAAAATCTTTTAATATCTCTTTGGCGGTCGTAAGGATGTAAGAAGATTTCTAAACATAAAGAGAAACGTCACAAATATGGACTGTGGCGAAAATACGACACACAAAATAATGCAAAATGTTTATATCATCTGCATACTAAAATGCATGTGGAGCATGTAGTCAAATAATTAAATCCTCTTGCCGCTGGTAAAAAGAAGCATTTAGTCATAGTACATGTCTAAGTGCTTCTTGTCATTTATAGCTATCTGGACTGCGGTGGTTATGTGACACTACTTGGATTGGACTGCGGTGGTTATGTCACACCACTTGGATGCACCATGTGTATATGTAAAAAGCATTCCTGATCACAACAAAAAGTAGTTGACAAAAGCGGCAAAGCAATCGCACAATACAACTATACCCTAGGAGAAGGTGGAGAGCGGACCAAGGTTACGGAGGAGGGACCAGAAGGAACAATCGAGACTGCTTACGAATACGACAAGGCAGGAAGATTAACGAAGGAAACCATCCGAAAGGGAGAGGAGACAACTACATATCAGTACGAGTATGATTCTGTTGGAAACCGTATCGAAAAGCGGGAAAACAGCGATATCACAAAGTATACCTACAACAGCAGAAACCAGCTTGTGGAGGAAGAGTCACTAGTAGGCACCACAGTATACAGCTATGATGCCAACGGTAACTTATTGAACCAGTCAGGTGCAGGAAAAGCATCCATTTACACGTACGACCTCTACAACAGACTGATCCAGTATGTGGAGGGTTCTAAGAAGGAAAGTTATTCTTATGATGCAGAAGGTGTCAGAAGAAGTAAGGTCAATGACAAAGAGACAATCTACTATGTTTCAGATACAACGGGAAGTCTTTCTTATACGCTTGCAGAAACAGATGCGGAAGGGAATGCAATTGCATCTTACACAAGAGCGGATGTGCTAATCAGTCAAGCAAGAGGAGAAGATCGTTCTTATTATCTCTTTGATGGTCATGGGGATGTAAGAGGACTGCTTGATACAGAAGGCAACATTACAGACACTTACCGCTATAATGCCTACGGAGAACTGTTAGAGAGAAACGGGGACACAGAAAACTATTACCTCTACACTGGCGAATACTATGATGGTACAAGCAACCTCTACTACCTAAGAGCCAGATACATGAATCCAAGCACTGGAACCTTTATCAGTATGGATACTTATGAGGGAAGCATCTATGACCCAGATACCTTACATAAGTACCTGTATGCCAATGGTAATCCGGTGAAGTATAGTGACCCGAGTGGACATATGTTTAGTGGTTTTGGTTCATTTGTGTCATTCACTGTACAGACTGCAATTAATAATGCGGCAAAGCTGAATGTGCTAGGTGTGATTTCTGGAGTTACAAGCTCTGTTATTACCAGTTTTCTTGGCGGAAGCACGGATGATGCGATAATGGCATTCGTAAACGGATACATAGGTGGCTTTGGAATGGGAGCAATACTGTGCGTAGCAGCGGTGTATGGTGTAATAGTGTATGCACAAATGCTGTTGATGACAACGGCGGCAAGTGTGGCTATGACAGTTACCATGATGGTGTACTCTGTTATTCAGAAGAAAAATAAAGAGGTTATCGTATATTCTGTACTTGCGGTATTGTCGTTAGTGAGTTTGTATCAGTCTTATAATTTCTGTGCTGCGATTGATGTTATAGGGGATGCGGGTACTATAACGATAGACTATGATGCAAGCAGTAACAATATTAAAGAAGCGAATCAAGTTGCTAAGAAATACAAAGTACCTAATCCGAATGGTAAAAAAGGTGGAGAGGCCCATCAAGCTACTGTTGGTAATATAAAACCGATGACAAAAGGCGGTGAAATAAAAAACGAAGTAAAATTTGATACACCAGGAGGACATAAAAATTATCGCTTTGCGGATGCGGTGGAAATCAATTCGGAAAGAAAAATAATACGTATCTATCAAGTCGGAAAGATGAATCAAAACGGTACGCCTGTCAAAAGAGAACGACTAGCGATAGAAGACATTATAAATTCGGATAATTATAAAGGTGTGGAGATTTACTTTTTACCATACAATATGGAAGCTGATCCGGTGATTTATCAAGGAGGTATGTGATATGGGAAGACAGATTAATTTTTATATGAGTGAATCGGTAGAAAGGGAATTTTTTGAATTGTTATTATCAAAAGGATATAAAATGTTTTATAGGGATTTCATAGAGGAGAAAATACAAGGATTAACGTCTTATGATGAATTAAATAGAAGAAAATGGCTTATTATTTTGTATAAGGATTCATATGGCCCTCTGAAATATTCGGATGAAAAAAGAACAGAGATTGATAAATCGTATAGTCCAGTAATTGAATGGTGCAGAACAACAATTGATGGCAATGAAAAAATTGTTCATCGAGGACGTATCTGGATGAGCGGTTGGATTGAGTTTGATGATTCAGTGATGGAGATACAATTTAAAAAAGACTTTAATTCATTGGTGAATTGGATTAGACGGAAGGTGCCTAAAAATGAATATACTTGTAAAGGACATATTTTATCAAGATATATGAATGAAGAGTTAAAGATATACGAAGATCAGGGATATAAAATTACTATATAAGTATAATTTGGACTGCGGTGAAAATATGACACACAAAATAATGCAAAATGTTACATCATATGCATACAAAGCACAAACTCATACCACCCCATCTATCACCGACAACGGTGACAGATGGGGTTTTTCTCTTTTCCAAATTTCAGATATTTACAAAATCTCCATTTCTTCCGACATAATATATAGACTTTGAAATGCTTTAGAAAGAAACAAAATTTAAACATAGACAAGAATGAAGTGAAGCGAGGTGTCACTATGAATTATCAGATTACAGGGAATAACAATCAGAATGGTTTTGACAATACATTGTTTGGTGGCGTTGGAGTTGCTGGTGCCAATGGAAACGAAGGCAAAGGGAATGACAGTGGGCTAAATAGCATTTTGAAAAACAACAGTGTGGGCGATTTGCTTGCCTGCAAGTTGGTAAAGGGTGGTAAGGAGCCAGTGTTAGACCTGAATGGTATTCAGATGAAGACCAAGGCGGCAAAGGAATTGGAAAATGCCAAACCTGGAGATACCATTTATTTAAAAATTCAAGAGGCTAGCAGCAAGCAAGTGTCGTTAAAGATTGTTGGTACAAAGCCTCAGGAACAACCATCGATGTTGGATGCAGCCACTAGCGCACAGGTGATGCAGTCTACAGAGCAGTTTTCTGAGATGATTAAGGATAATATCGGCGGAGCCTTGGATGAGAAACAGATGAAAGAGAATCAGAAGGAGATTTTGAGAAGTCTTTCTACGGAGGAGATTCATCAGCTTCGCATGATGCAGATTGATGTAACCAATGCAACCCTTTCTGATTTGATGGGAATGGTGATTACCATCCGTAATGGAGAGCATCAGGAGGAAGTAAATGACCGCATTAAGGATGTGGTAGAGGAAACCATTGGCAAGCTTCGGAAGAGCGTGATGTCAGGACACGAAGAGTCGAAGCAGTCTGCGCCAGACCTTGCGGAGAATTTGATGACAGATACTAGCACTGCTGACAGCAACCCATATCCAGGTGGTGCGAGACTGAATCAGGAAGGATATATTGTAAGCGCAGCTAGTGCTCGCAGTAATGGAGGAGCGCAGTCGGCTGGCAGAGGAACAGGTCAAGCGCCTTATGGAAAAGGAGGAGCGGTTACAACAGGTGGAGAAGCTCCCCAAAACGAGATTTTGAAAAATGGCGACAACCCAATCGTCACAGAGGAACAAATGATTTATATGGTGAAAAACCATATGGATCTGACCATAGAAAATCTGGACATCGCAAAGAACAGTGTCAATGAAGAAAGCCCGTCGCAGGAGCTTCCATTTAATAACCAGGTGTGGAATGATATCTATCCACAAGTGACAGGAATTTTAGAAGCGGCAGGATTATCTATCACAGAGCAGAGCTTAGATGGAGCAAAATTTATGTTGGGACATGAGTTGCCAATTACAGTGGATTCTCTTCGCTTATACATGAGCGTGAATTACCTGAACCAGAGAGGTATCCAGGTGCCTCAGGTGGAAGCCAATGTGACAGAGCAGATTGCCATGGGTAACCCACCAGAGCAGGCAAGAGTCAGTGGTAGAACCTTACATGACAAAGCCACACAGTTGGTAGAAAAGGTCCAGGGCATTACGCCACAGGCAGTGGACCGTGCAGTGGCACAGGGAAAGCCAATTAGCATTTCGTATTTGTATAATGCGTCTATGCGCAGCGCAGAGATTGCGAGAATGCGTACACCGGTCAACACTGGTGTGGAGGGTGCGAGCCTATCCCTAAGCGGAATGACCCAGGAGGGTGCACAGCCAGAGGGCGCCATCCCATTGTCTACCAATCCCAATGCAGTGGCTGCCAGAAGACAGTTGGAAGAGATTCGTCTTTCCATGACAATGGAAGCGGCAACCCGACTGGTGAAGCTAGATATTAATATTGATGCAAAACCGTTATCCCAGATAGTGGATGCCCTAAGACAGCAGGAAAACAGCTTCTATGAGAATGTTGTATCTGCCCATGATTTGCATGACATTCCAGATGATGTAGACTTGCTGAAGGAGAGTCTAAAACAAACAGAAGGCTTAAAGAATTTACCAGAGTACACCTTGGGTGAGATGGTAAAACGTCCAACCATAACTGTTGGCACATTGTACGAGACTGGTACACGGATCAAGGCAGTTTTGGCAGGAAATGCCTATGAAACCATGATGACCAGACCAAGACGTGACATGGGAGATTCTATTACAGAGGCATTCCAGAATATAGACGACATTTTAGAGGATATGAATATGGACCGCAATGAGGAGAATCAGCGCGCAATTCGTATTCTTGCATATAACGAAATGGAGCTGAACAGGGAGAATATCGCTAGTGTGAAGTCTGCGGACGCAAAGGTACAGCAGATGTTTGAGACACTGACCCCTCAGATTGTGTTAAATCTAATCCGTGAAGGAAAGAATCCGCTTAACATGACAATCGACGGATTGAATGAAGAAATCATGCAGCAGAGGGAGATTCGCGGTGTAACAGATGAACAGAGATTTTCAGAGTTTCTCTATCAGATGGATAGACAAAATGCCATTACAGAGGATGAGAGAAAGAGTTTTATCGGAATCTATCGCTTATTAGACAAGATAGAGAAGTCCCACGGCAAGGATATTGGAGCTGTTGTCCGCAATGGTCAGGAGGTAACCTTGAACAACCTGTTCTCCGCAGACAAGAGTCGCAAAGTGCAGGGTATGGATGTGGCAGTAGACGACAAGTTTGGAGAGAGAGTCAGTGTGGAGACCAAGGGTGAAAGTATCCTGTCCCAGATTGAAACAGCCTATAATCAAACCTTGGCAGGTAGCATTTTACGTCATATTCGTCCTGAAACTTTGAAGAGCATGGAGAATATGGACTATCGTAACATGTCCTTTGAACAGCTAAATGCAATTATGAAGGCAGGAGATAATGGTCAGGGACAAAGCGAGTTAGTTGACCAGATTCACACAGATTTGCAGCAGGCACTTACTTACGAGGAGGATGTTGCAACCATGTTAGAAGCCCATGACATGCCGCGCACTGTAACCAACATGATAGCCGCACACCAGGTAATGTATGGGGAAGACGGCATTTATGGTATGATTCGCAACCTGAAAAATCATCTTCCAAAGGAGAAGCGGGATAGGATTACCCAGCAGGAAGCTAGCATATTAGAGAGCTTAGAAAGTAAGGATGATGTGGTATACGGATTGGAGAATATTCGTTCTGGACTTTCAGAAGCAGTACACGGAATGGAAGAGGACGGAACGATTACGGCAATGGATATTCAATCGTTGAAATATCTCAATGCAGGAATGCCAATTGCTATGCGTGCTGTGGCGGAGGATGTGTTCCAGATTCCACTTGTAATTGATGATGAAGTGAGCATTATGAAGGTGTCTATTCTTCGAGATGGCAGCAATGCAGGCGAAGTAACTGCAACCATGGACACACCGAGATTCGGTAAATTAGATGCATTTGTCCGTATGACAGGTAACCAGCTAGAGGGCTACATTTTAACGGAGGAAGAGAGCGGTCAGAGATTGCTTGAGGACAATGAATTAACCCTTCGTTCCGTGTTTGCCAAGGCAGGGCTAGGTGTAAAGGATATTCGTCTCGACGGAACCAAACCAATGCAGTACAGTGCTGACGAGGAAAGGGAAGAAATACAGACTTCTAAGCTTTACAGGGTTGCAAAGCAGCTGCTTACCGCTATTAAGTTGACAGGAGTTGCTGCCGATAAATAGAGTAGTGATAATGAAGTTTCTTGTGAAGTGAAAGAAAAGGAAATTCTGATACAAGAAATAGACGCACAGTGGGTTAGAAAAAGGAGTTTCAGCCGCTGAATGGAATAAGACAGAGGTGAGAACTATGAGATTAAACCACAATGCAATGGCGTATTTGGCCAACAACAATTTGAATGCAATTAACCGTAATTTGACAAAATCCATGGAGAGACTTTCTTCTGGATATAAGATTAACAAGTCTTCTGATGATCCGGCGGGAAAGGCGATTTCACAGAGAATGAATTCCCAGATTCGCGGATTAGACAGAGCAGCAACCAATGCCAATGATGGTATTTCTTTGATTCAGACGGCCGAGGGTGCTTTGAATGAGGTGCACTCTATCTTAGCTAGAATGAGAGAGCTTGCAGTACGGGCTGCCAATGAAATCTATGCAGAAGAGGATAAAGATGCAATGCAGGATGAGATTGCACAGTTACAGGACGAGTTGGACCGCATTGCAGAAACAACAGATTTCAACGGAAGAAAGCTTCTAAATGGCGAGTTAAATAAAAAAGGATATGTAGATGTGGACTCTTTGGAGATTGTTGAAATTGGTGGTGACATTGAGCCAAATATTTACGGCTTATCCATTACTGGCGTAGGTACGCAGGCCATATCTTCTATTACACCTCTTGCGGATGATGCGGTGATTACAGCAGCACAAGAAGGTACTCTTTTAATTAACAAATTTGAGATCGAGATCAAAGCAGGAATGACAGGTGTGGAAGTCAATGAAAAGATTCGTGATGCTGCCAGCAAGATTGGTATTGATTATGAAAGTACCACGGGTACACTTACCACACAGCAATATGGAAGTGAGCAATTTATCACTGTTGATTCTATCAATCCTGATTTGGCAGCTTTATTTGGTGCGGACGGATCCACCGTATATGGAACCAATGCAACCGTTGAGTTTTCGACAGATGCCAATGGAGACAGAATTGGTTTTGAAGATACTGCAACAGTGGAAGCACAGGGCAATCGCATCACAGTAACTGACAAGAATGGTTTTAAGATGGTTTATGATACGGACCCTGCAGCTGGAGCCTATGAGGCAAATGTTACCGTGTTGTCAGCAGGACCAATGGTGGTACAGATTGGTAATAACGAAGGTCAGACATTGGACATCAATATCAACATGGTAACCGCTGAATCTTTGGAAGTAGATAAGATTAATATATATACGAATCATTATGCGACACAGGCACTTGGTAAGATTGATGAAGCCATTACCAAGGTTTCAGGAATTCGTTCGGCACTTGGTGCATATCAGAATCGTTTGGACTATACTGTAACGAATCTTGGAACAGCCAATGAGAATTTGACAGGTGCAGTATCTCGTATGGCAGATACAGACATGGCAGAGGAGATTACAGAATATACAGAGATGAATGTGTTAAGCCAGAGTGCATTACAAATTCTCACAAAAGCCAATGCTAATCCAGAAAAATTATTACAGTTGTTCCAGAGATAATTAGGGTGAGATAGAATCTGAACACCTTGAAAGAAATAAGGAGAGCGGGTATGACACAAGAGCAGATGAATGTGTACAAAATGCGAATTGCTCAAGCGGGAATCGGTGAAATGACAGTGGTTATGCTTGAGATGGAAATGCAGTGGATAGAGGATGCGTTGCTTGCACATGGGGCAGAGGATGCGAAACAGTTTGTTGCCTGTGTGGAAAAGGCTCAGGCTGTTCAGGTGGAGCTGTTGAATGTAATCAATGTAAAGGATTCTGTTGGATATGATGTGTATTCCATATTCGCATTTATTAATAAAGAGCTGATTCGTGCAAAGATAAAATGTGAACCATTAGACCTTCAGCGCTGCAAGGTAATGTTGGAAAAGCTTCACAGAAGTTTTGTGGAGGTTGCCAAGACAGATGTCGGTGGTCCAGTTATATCTGGGGGAGAAAAGGTCTATGCGGGACTTACTTATGGTGCTGGCGGTTTGGTAGAAAGCAGCATGGGTGGTACGGAATATAGCGTGTAACAGGAACAGAATAGGGCTGTAATACCTTATGGTATATAATGAGAACCAGTCTTCGTACTTGCATATTACGAAGACTGGTATTTTTTTTGTAAAAATGTTATAGTGTACCTGTTGGTTTATTTATAATGAACGGAGGAACGTATTATGATAAAAGATGATTGTATTTTTTGTAAGTTAGCACATGGTGAAATTCCATCTACCACCATTTATGAAGACAAAGATTTTCGTGTATATTTTGATATTGCACCTGCAACAAAGGGACATTGCTTAATTATCCCCAAAGAGCATTATCAGGATGTATTTGATATTGATGCAGAGACAGCAGGGAAGTTGTTTGCCCTTGCAACGGCTGTTGCAAGAGGATTAAAAAAGGTGTTGAACTGTGATGGAATGAATATTATGCAGAACAATGGAACGATTGCTGGTCAGACGGTATTTCATTTTCATCTACATTTAATCCCAAGATACGAAGGAGATGGAGTGGACTTCCACTATGCGCCAGGTGAGGCAAATATGGAAGAATTGGCCGAGATTGCAAAGGAAATCAGAGCCAATATATAGGACGTATAGTTATTTGCATTTTGCAATATAAAGATAGGAAAGATAATATGAATAATCCCATGATTGTTGTGGAGAATATGAGCTTTGCTTATGGTAAAGACAATATTCTTACAGATGTCAATTTAATAGTGGAAAAACAGGAATATGTGGGTATTATCGGTGCAAATGGTGCTGGTAAGAGTACACTGATGAAGCTGTTGTTGGGTCAGCTTGCGCCTACTAGTGGAACAGTTACAGTCCATACAAAGAGTATTGGTTATGTACCACAGGTTGGTTTTCATGCTGTGAACAATTTTCCCGCCAATGTAGAAGAGATTGTTATGACAGGCTTGTATTCCCAGATTGGAATGGTTCGATTTCCGAAAAAAGAGCATAAGCAGATGGTGAAGGAAACATTGGAATTGGTAGGTATGTCAGAATATCGTAAACGAATGCTTTCGGAGCTTTCTGGTGGACAACAGCAAAGAGTGTTGATTGCTCGTGCTTTGATTCAGAATCCAGAACTGTTGATTCTAGATGAACCCTTAACGGGAATTGACAAGGAAGCGGGAGAGCTTTTGTATCAACTGTTGGCGAAGCTGAATCAGGAATGTGGCATTACCATTGTCATGGTAACGCATAATATGGAGCAGGTGGCACGTTTTACGGGAACATTTTACCATGTCAGCAATGGCAATGTACATCGTGACAAGTCCTCTGTACTTTGTGATGAGGTATTGATGGACAAGATGATGAAGAGCAAATCAAAGCGGTTTAACTCAAAGACCTATAAGACCAAGAAGGTGGAACTGCCAGAAAAGGAAGCACCTTATGATGCGAGCTACAAGGGGAAGAAATCGGAGATTGTAACCAATAAAGACGATGTGGCGGAGTCAACCTCTGAAACGGGAGGTGATGCTTGATGTTGGAAATGTTTGAATATGCATTTATGCAGAAAGCGTTCTTGGTGGGAATTTTGCTTGCCATTATTATTCCATTGATTGGTGTGATTGTGGTGTTGAAGCGTCTTTCTATGATTGGAGATGCACTATCCCACACATCCTTAGCAGGTGTAGCCCTTGGCTTGTTGTTGGGCATAGATCCCATTGTAGGAGCAGTGGTGGTTTGTGTGATAGCAGCATTTAGCATTGAGACCATCAGAAAGAGATTACCCCGCTATGCAGAGATTTCTATATCTATCATTATGTCGGTGGGAATCGGTCTTGCCAGTGTGCTGACTGGTTTTATTGAGGATGGAGCAGCATTTAATACCTTTCTGTTTGGCAGTATTGTAGCCATTACAGATACAGAGGTGTCGATGGTAGTTATTGTAACCGTGATTGTAGTGGTGACATTTTTGTTGTTATATAAGGAATTAATGTTTATTACCTTTGATGAGCAGGGGGCGATTTTGGCCGGCTTGCCGGTTAAGAAGATTAATTTTGTGATTACGCTACTTACAGCAATTACAGTGTCTGTGGCAGCTAGAAGCGTAGGCGCTTTGATTGTGTCGTCATTAATGGTAATCCCTGTGGCATGTGCCATGCAGATAGCCAATAGCTACAAGAAGACGGTGGTTTATTCGGTGTTGTTTGCAGTGCTATTCACCGTGGTAGGATTGGTATTGTCTTATTACTTTAACTTAAAACCAGGTGGAACCATTGTACTGACTGGTGTAGTGGTGCTGATTCCGCTGATGGTGGCAAAAAAGAGATGAAAAAATACGGCTTGGAATATACTTCCAAGCCGTTTTCTGCTTTGCAAAAAAATCAAATAATCAAATGCAAGCCATACAGGGCAACTAAATGTAGTGGATAGAACCAATAGAATATCATCTTGGCCTGTGGTCCCCGTTTTCCGTTGTAGCACATAATCGGAATGAGGGCAATCATACCATATAATTCCGTAGGATTATAAAAAAGATATAAAATCAACCCGGTGAGTAGTATGCGGATACCAGGGTTATGTCTTGTCACATAAAACATACAAATGAGTAACACGCCACCAATGCCGTAATCGCAATGTGAAACAAATGCGGTGGCCAACACCAACACTAAAGGAATTGTATAAATGCGCCGATTGTTCATTTCCTCCATACAGAAAATGGCTGTTAATCCTAAAGCCAAAGTGATAAACACGTTTTGAGAATCCAAATAAAACAATGTTCTATGAAATGCCAGGTCAAATGGAACTTCCGACAGTAGTGCAAAAACAACAAGACGAATCAGATAGTTCACATGGCTTCGGGTGTGGAAAAATCCCTCAATGATGAGAAAACAAAAGATGGGAAATGAGATTCTGCCAATTGCTCGAGCTATATCGTAGTAAGCGGTATTGGGTGTTAAAAATATATATCCAATGTGGTCAATGACCATAGTGATAACGGCAATCATTTTCAAGGTAAAATTATTCATAAATCCAAAAGATTGAGTCTCCATGGAAACGCTCCTTATCTGCAAATATTAAGAAAAGTATAGCAGAGGACATTCTGCAGTACAACATTTTCTTTAAAAAAATGGGTTTTTATGGAAGCTGGAGCATTTGCTTTAAAACTTTAGTGAAGAAAAGGTAGCATTTATATGGAAAAATTGGTATAATAGCAATTAATAATGCCCTACTGTGCTTATAAACAGTTTTACACATAAGGATTGGAAAATGTTGTATACGAAAGGAGATTTACCATGGCAAGAGACGAAAGATTTAAGACGGTGTCCTTTGGAGGATATGATAAGGTAGTTGTGGATCAGTATATTAGTGATTTGAAGAAGTCGCATCAGCAGGATATTGCTGATTTGAAACAAACAATTAGCAAGTTGAGCGAGACTGTCAAAAGTTTGCAATTGGTAAAGGATAGCATGAGCACAGAGTCCAACCAGGCAATAGAAAACATGCAAAAGTATAATGAATCTTTGCAAAACGAGTTAGAGAAGGCAAATCGCAAGTTGGCAGAACAGGAGGAAAGCTCTAAAGGATATGCAGACAAACTAGAGATTATTTCCAAGACGCTTGTGGAAACAAATGAGCGATGCGATGCTTTGATTAAGGATGCGGAAACAAAGAGTAAAAAAATGATGGCAGAGACAGAAGAGCAGTGCAAGAAAATGCTGATTTCCGCAAAGGAAGAAAGCGATTCACTGTTGAATAACGCAAAGAGCCAGAGTAACTATATGGTGACTGAGGCAGAGAAGAAGAGTCGTAATCTGATAGAGGATTCTGAGAAACAGAGCGATAACATCTTGCGTCGCGCCGAGGAGGAGAGAGATAATCTTCGCATACGCGCAGAAGAGGAATACAAGCAGGCTGTGGCACAACGCCGTGAGGAATGCGAGCAGATGCTAGAGGATGCAGAGCTAGAGAGAGAGCAGATGTTGGCAGATGCTAAGGAACGAGTTGTGCTCATTCGTGGCTCTATGAAAAAGGAATGCGAGAATGTAAGCAATTATATGGCAAGCCTTATGGAGTCCGTAGAAGGTGTTGTGAAGGCTTGTACAGAGACAAAGAATATTACAGACAAGGCGTTTAAGGGCATAGAGGGACCAAGAGTTCCAGAAAGACCAGCATTACCAGATGAAGATGCAGAGGAGATACCACAGATTAAGTTCAACTAGTATTGCTAAAGGAGTTTGCTTATGGATACACAACGAATTGAAAGTTTCAAACAATTTGCCCAATATTTAGAGTATCCCATGGTAGTATTTGAAGCGGAGTCAGGTCGTGTATTGGATATTAACTACGAGGCGGAAGTGCTACTAGGCGCAAAGGTTGCTAATATTAAGATTGAGCCAGGTAGAACTTTTACAAAGCATAGTTTTTGGGATGTTTTACATGGAAAAAAGAGCTTGATATGGCACAGAATTCGAATGATTGCTGATGGCAAAGAATATTTAGTCAGCGGTTTGATTAACGAGATGACAGAAGCTGGTACGCTCATTTATACCCTGTTGTTTGAACGAAGAGCAGATTTGAATATCGGAAGTCTCACTTTGGAAAACATCGTAAATCACGCCGGAATTGTGGCGATTCACATGGGAAGAAATGAGGAATCCACGGCAGAGTTTCGAGTGGAGTATGCGTCTCAGAATGTGAATCGATATGGATATACAAGAGGACAATTGTACGAGAAGACTGTTGGACTGAATGAAATTGTCTGTGCAGAGGATTATGAGAGAGTTCGCAATACAGTGTTAGAATCCGCAAAGCTTAAAGTTTCAGAGGATTCTATAGAGTGTCGTATTATAACAGAGGAACGGGATTTGATACCAGTCCGTTTGTTGATTCGATACATATACAATGATTTTGGCAATCTGACGGATATAGAACTTTTGATTATGGATTTGCGAGAGGAATACAGCAGAAATCGAGAGAATGCATATCTTAGCAACGCTATTACTAAGATAAAAAGTGTACTGATTGTAAAATCTTATCAGGCAGGTAAGAGAGTCTTACGCTATATTTCACCAAATGCCAACATTGTGGGTATGAATGTGGAGGCCTTGCGAAAAGGGTACAAGCTGACCGAGGACTACATTCACCCAGATGACAGAGATAGCGTGTTAGATGCGATTTACCAGGCTGTGGCCAATGGTGTCACAGATTATGTGCAGGTATATCGCATGGTGACAGATGAAGGCAAGCAAATTTGGATAGAGAATGAAGTGACAGTGAATCGTGTCGCAGATGGAGAAGCAGAGATTTCTTTCTTGATTACAGATATAACGGAGCAGAAGGACATGGAGAAAGAGATGGTTGCCACCATGGACGAGATGCAGGAGAATTTACAGGAAGCACCAAGTCAAGTGGAAACCAGTCAAGGAAACAGTATTCTGACCATAGATGCACAGGATCAAGATATGCTATTTGAGTTCCAAATGATGCAGGATGCGCTGAGTAAGAATGCAGATTACTATACCATGGTACTTGATGCAGAGGGAAGACAGCTTACAACCCCTGCGGGTCCAATCCATGATATGGGTATGTTTTATGATTTGGTGGAAAGACCATTGTTCAAAGAGGAGTTTGTCTTAATGTCTGAAAAGGCAAAGGAACAAAAAATACCTCTTAGTATCTCATTTGACATGGATAACGTAAAGGTGCATATGGTGTTTGCACCATTGATGATAGAAAAGGTTGTGACAGCATATTGGGTGTTGACTAGTTTTTCACAGGAAGGCGCTATGCTGTTGAATGAAGTGGTGGAGAACCAGTGGCATTTGGCAAATTCCATTGCGAAGTGCTTCTATTCCCAGGAGCTGGTGCAGAAGGAAACGAAAATTCGAAAGTTGACAGAAATGCAATTGCATAAGGAACAGGCGGAGCGTCGGGTGATAGAGGATATTCTTTCGTCCATGACTAGAGACGGTGACGCTGCGTGGAATGAGATGTGTTACAAAGCAGGCATTTATCTTTCTGTTGAGAATATTGCTATTTATTTGGAGAATACAGAGAATCATAATGCGGAAACCTATTTTGTGTGGAATCAGTCTGGGGAGGAGAAACCATTATTTGCAACTATGGAATTATCCAAAGCAGAGTATGGTGTTATGAAGGAGCACTTTAAGGAAAGTCCATTGTTGATGGCAGATAGCCAGTGCGACGTTCCTTTCCTTCGCGAGATGGCAAAGCAGACCAAGATGGCAGTGTTGGTTCACAGAATAGAATTGTCTTCGGGAGCGGAAGGTTATATTGTATTTGCAGATGAGGATAGAGGAAGAGAATACGACAACATAGACATTCATTTTGTGGAGAGCGTTACAAAAATCTTCGAAGGACTCATGAAGAACCGACAGGAAAAGAAGTCTCCAGATGTAGTGAAAAGTGGAATGTTGGAGTCTTATGATCACATTCGCGATGCGGTATATGTAAAGGATAACCGCACAGGAGAGATCATTTTTGCAAACAAGGCAACGGATAAGTTGTTTGGATATAGTTTGGTAGGTATGCGGGCAACGGATATCATGAATGACCAAATGGAACAATACCGCAGTATCGGTGGTGTTCGCAAGCGGTTTATTGATAATCGAAAGGTTACAAAGTGGCAAACCTATATGAAGGAATTAGACCAAATCATGAATATTGTTGAGGTGCATTTGGAAACACTATATGGAGCAGACTGGAGTTTGTTTATCTTGAAAAAGAATAAGAACAAAAACTAGAGTTCTTAATAATATTATAATTTTTGTCGATATATATTGGAAAGGAGTATGAACATGGCAAGTTCAGATATCGGAATTGACTTGGGTACAGCCAGTATCCTGGTATATGTAAAGGGAAAAGGTGTTGTATTAAAGGAGCCTTCTGTTGTGGCATTTGATAGAGATACCAACCGAATCAAAGCGATTGGAGAGGAAGCACGTTTGATGCTTGGTAGAACGCCAGGTAATATTGTGGCAGTTCGTCCGCTGCGTCAAGGTGTTATTTCAGACTATCGTATTACAGAAAAGATGCTAAAGTATTTCATTCAGAAGGCAGTGGGAAAGAGTTTCTTTGGTAGAAGACCTAGAATTTCTGTATGTGTGCCAAGTGGTGTGACAGAGGTTGAGAAGAAGGCGGTAGAGGATGCAACCTATCAGGCTGGTGCCCGTGATGTATCCATTATTGAGGAGCCAGTTGCAGCTGCAATCGGAGCTGGAATTGATATTTCCAGACCATGCGGCAACATGATTGTAGATATTGGTGGTGGTACAGCAGATATCGCAGTGATTTCTCTTGGCGGAACAGTGGTTAGTACTTCCATTAAGACTGCAGGAGATGACTTTGATGAAGCCATTGTACGCTACATGAGAAAGAAGCATAACTTATTGATTGGTGAGCGTACAGCAGAAGAAATTAAGATTAAGATTGGTACTTGTTACCGTCGTCCAGAGAATTTGACATTGGATATTCGCGGACGTAATTTGGTGACAGGTCTTCCGAGAACCATTACCGTAACCTCGGAGGAGACAGTGGAAGCGTTAGAGGAAGTGACAGAGCAGATTATTGAAGCGGTGCACTCTGTATTGGAGAAGACTCCACCAGAGCTTGCTGCAGATATTGCAGATAGAGGTATTGTATTGACTGGTGGTGGAGCAATGCTTCACGGATTAGAGGAACTAATTGAAGAAGAAACCGGCATTACAACCATGACAGCGGAGGATCCTATGACATGTGTGGCGATTGGAACAGGTAAATACATCGAGTTCCTAAGTGGTGCCATGGAGGGGGAATAACACATTTTAACAATGTGAAACAATAGCACTAACAAAAGAAGGAGTTGAAACAATGGTAAGAGGTCTTTACACAGCATGGACCGGCATGATAAACGAGCAGAAGCGTTTAGATGTTATCTCGAATAACATGGCCAATTCCAATACTACAGGGTATAAGAAGCAGAATGTAACCTCTCAGTCGTTTGATGATGAATTTACAGTTCGCATCAACAACAATAACACGGATACAACGAGCAAATATCCTATTGGCTATATGAATCTAGGCGTTAGAATCGGTGAGACATATCACGATTTTTCTCAGGGAAGTTTACGTGAGACCGGTAACACTTATGATTTGGCGTTAAGTGGAGACGGATTCTTTACCATTCAGACAACAAACAAGCAGGGTGTAACCACCATAAAATATACGCGTGATGGTTCATTTACTGTGAACACGGAAGGTTATCTTGTGACCAAGGATGGAGATTATGTGTTGGATACGAATGGAGAACGAATTCAGATTCCTGGCGCACAAACTGCACAAAATGTCGCATTTGACCAGCATGGAAATATTCTGGTAGATGGACAACAGATTGCAACCCTTGGTATTGCTGCATTTGAGAATCCACAGGCGTTGTTGCTTTACGGAGAGAATATGTATGAGGCAACGGATGCAGCGGGATTACAGGCTTCAACCGCAACGGTGAACCAGGGATATCTAGAGATGTCTAACACCAATGTCATTGAAGAAATGGTGGACTTAATCACCATCACCAGAGCATATGAAGCAGGGCAGAAGATGATTCAGACAGTAGATGGTACATTGCAGAAAGCTGCAAATGATATCGGAAAGGTATAAAGGAGGTTGTTGATATGATGCGTTCATTATGGACTGCGGCATCCGGAATGCTTGCCCAGCAGACAAGTTTAGATACAATTTCGAATAATTTGGCGAATGTGAATACAGCTGGTTACAAAAAGGACACAGTAGAGTTTAAGTCTTTGTTATATCAGACATTACAGAGCACTTCTACCAACAATGCAGGAGAGAATAAGCCGGTTCCTGCACAGGTGGGATTGGGAACAAGAACCGCTTCTATTACTACTGTATTTTCACAGGGTGGTTTGCAGGAATCACCAAATGATACATATATGGCAATTGAAGGTTCAGGTTTCTTTAAAGTAAGAGACAAAGACGGAAATATATGTTACACTAGAGATGGTAGTTTCCGTGTTCAGCCAACAGAGGGTGGAACCATGTTATGTACTGCAGAAGGATATCCAGTATTGGATCAGAATAACAATCCAATTATTATTCCGGCAGAGTACCGAACCGATGATTTTACCGTTGATACAGAAGGTAATATTTTTGTGTCTGGTGCCAATGGGGATAAGATTCCTCTTACATCTATGTTAGATGGACAGGCATATGAGCAAAAGATTGGTTTGGTGCAGTTTAACAATCCAGCGGGACTAGACAGCGTGGGTGGCAATTTGTACCGTGAAACCGTAGCATCTGGAGCACCGTTGGAAGAAAGTGCGAACCCAGCATTGTCTCAAAGTTTGGTACATCAGGGATATATTGAAATGTCCAATGTTCAAGTTGCTGATGAGATGGTGAATATGATTGTTACACAAAGAGCGTACGAAATGAATTCCAAAGCAATTCAGGCGGCAGATACCATGCTCCAGCAAGCCAATAACCTACGCCAGTAGTGCTTTCATTAAGCGAGCACGCGATACTGAGCAAGCTATGCTTGCGATGTACGGGTGTGAGTGACGAAAAAACGGAAAAGAGTAAGATAGGCATGAATAGGATAAAAAGGAGGAAACGTCAATGGCAATTACAGGAATGGATCCAAGTAGTTATTATAGCGATTATTATACACAGGCATCCAATGCATCCGCGAATGCCTTAGAAAGCACACTTGGTAAGGTAGGTAAGGAAGCTACTGAAGCGCAGTTGATGGAGGCCTGCAAGGAGTTCGAGGCATATTTTATCGAGCAGATGTACAAAGGTATGGAAAAAACAATCATGAAAGCAGAGGATGAAGAGGAAGGTACCGCAAGTCAGTATCTAGATTACTTTAGTGAAATGCAAACCCAGGAATATGCCAAGATGACAACAGAGCAGAATGGCGGAATAGGACTAGCGCAGCAATTGTATGAGCAGATGAAGCGTAACTACGGATTATAAAGAAAGTGAGAAAAGTATATGAAGAGAAAGATTGCAAATTTAACGGACAGTGAAGAATTGGTAATGAAGTCTGTTTGGGACACAGGCAAGGAGCCGGTTTTATCAGAAGTAGTGGACAGAGTGAATAGTGCTTACGGCAAAGATTGGAGACCACAGACAGTTTCTACATTTTTAGCAAAGCTTGTGGGAAAGAAATATTTAAAATTACAACGCAATGGTAAAATATATACATATAAGATTTTGATTACAGAAGAAGCGTACAAGCAGAAATTGTATCAGCATCATATTAATTTCTGGAACCACAACAGTATGAGTGAATTTGTGACAGAGATGTTTGACAATGGTGATTTAACAAAAGAAGATTGGGAAGCATTAAAGAAGAAGATTGATGAATTATAATAATGATTTTTTATTGGGGATTCAATTAGCATATTTTGTCTTGGGGATATTAACAGCAACATTTATTGGTTCTGTTAGTTGTGGAATTTGGCTGCTCTTGAGTAAAGGAGCAGCCAAATTTTATGTAAAAGACGCCATGAAATATATGAGGCTTGTGTTGGCATGTTTTATCGTTCCCGTGATTCCGTTCGTTTTGTATCCGATGATAAAGGAATGGGGGATTATGCCGGGGCCATATATGGTAAAGTCCATGACGGACATATTAAAGATCGTATTATGCATCTGGCTGGTGTCGGTTGTGTTCATGGTTTTGCGACGATTATACAATTATGTCTTGGTTTGTGGGATTTGTAAATACAACATTCCTGTTGAAGATGAAACCGTATTAAGACAATTTGAGATTTGGAAGAGTGCATTAGGGATTCGGTGTAAAATTAACGTATCTCTTAATGCCAATGTTTCCTCTCCGTCAATTCTTTATCATTGGGGATATCAGATTTTGTTGCCGGCATATGACATGACAGAACAGGAAATCAATATGGCTGTATTACATGAATTGGTGCATTTGAAGCATAAGGATGTTTGGACTAAAGATGCGTGCTTTGCTGTCAATGTGATTCATGGATTTAACCCTATTACAAGACATATCAAAGAGCATGTGGTAAGGTGGGCGGAAGTGCTCTGTGATCTCACAACCTGTGAAATCGGAAGAGATACTTTTACCAAACAAGATTATTATTATGGGATTATAAATCTCATGGAAAATGCTGAGATAGAAATGAGAAATGAAGCAATCTTTTCTCTTTCTGAAAGCAAATCGTTGTTAGAGTTCCGTGTGGATAAGTTTGAGGAAGCAGGCAAACCGAAACAAAAAAAGTTGAAAGTTGTATTGTATGTTGTGTTTGCCTTTATGGTATTGGTCACTAGTCTGGGAATGTATGTTACAACAAGTGCCACTAACGCATGGTATGAAGCATCCTTAAAGGGCAATGAAAGAGAAGAAATGATGGCATCAAAGGAACAACAAATAATCACCTATGAGGAGCTTTTTGAAAATATCGATGAAAAATATGTGGAATATTATGATTTTGAAAAGAGTCTGGATGCGAAAAGACAGTTGTCTACGGAAGACATTTGGTATATTCATATTGAAAAAGAAGGTGTTCGAAGACTTACTGCACACATCTTTACAAACGCAACCGCGTATATGTTGGGATATGTGGATGAAAAAGGAAATGTTATTTACATAGACACGCAAGAGAATTGGGTTCAGGACTTTGAAAGTAAAGGGAATGTGAAAGCATTGTTTATAAAAAACAATAGTATGGGCAATGTAGAGTTTGATGTAGCAATCGAAGTGAAATAATTGACTACAAATATAGTTTTAAGGCTTGCCAAACCTCCTTGTGATGTGGTACAATTGGACTACAAACTAAAAAGAAAGGAGGTAAAAGAAATGAAGAGATACTTATTCATCTTGTTGTTTGTTGCGGTTGCTTTCGGGGTGATGTCTTCTAGTACGGAGGTATGTGCACAAGAATTACAAGAGTACACAGCACATATTTCTGATCCAGAGTTTCGGGCTATTGTTGAAGCGTCTATGGGGGAGATTATTAGTACCAGAGCTAGTTCTCGATCATTTGACACAAAAGTGGTTGCTGGTGCCAGATACACATCTGCATATTTCCAGGTTTCTTCCGGAAAACATATTTCGGTGGCAGCTACGCTATCGTTGTCTGGTAGAGTAGGAATTATCAATTCAACTGGCACCGTTCGTTATGTACAAGGCACCAATATTAATCATGTATTTAATATTAATACAACAGATTATTATTGTGTATTCATTCAGAATTTGAATAGCACAGCAATAACGGCAAAAGGTAGTTATGCTTGGAACTAAAAGTCTATAACAAAAACCAATACTAGCAGGGCAAGGTGGATTTTCACCTTGCCTTTTGTGATATGATACAAATTTGCTTTATAGAAATGACATTCTCTATCATTTGTGTTATTCTAAGTATGCATATAATAAGCCGTTGTGTTGGCACAAAAGACTCCTAATTGAGTCTTGAAGAAATGAGGAAAACATGGAGATAGAAGGAATCGTTTCGAAAATTATATATAAGAATGAAGACAATCAATACGTTGTTTTTGCAGTGGAAACCAGTGAGGGTGATGATGAAACCTGTGTGGGATATCTTAGTGGAATCGAAGAAGGAATGTATATTCTTGCTAAGGGTGAGTATGTCACACATCCGCAGTATGATATGCAATTTAAGGTTTTTGAATATGAGGTGAAAATGCCAGACGACCTTGTTAGTATGGAGCGATATCTAGGTTCCGGCGCCATCAAAGGCATAGGTGAAATTATGGCGAAACGTATTATAAAGAAATTTGGAAAAGACACCTTTCATATTATGGAGGCGGAACCAGAAAGATTGGCAGAAATAAAAGGTATTTCAGAGAGAAAAGCCAATGAGATAGGTGTGCAATTCATCGAAAAACAGGCCATGAGAGAAGCGTTGATGTTTTTGTCGCAGTTTGGAATATCCCCTAATTTGTCCGTGAAGATTTTCAATGAATATGGGCAGAGAATGTATACTATCATTAAAAAGAACCCTTATCAGATTGCAGAAGATATCGCGGGAGTGGGCTTTAAAATGGCAGACGCAATCGCATTACGTGCAGGGATTGGTATGCATTCGGATTTTCGTGTTAGGGCGGCAATCATTTATACATTGAATCAAGCGACAGGTCTTGGACACATTTATTTGCCAAAGGGATTGTTGCTTAATTGGACCAAACAGTTGTTGGAAAAAAGTAGTCAGCAAGAAAACGGCGTTGCGGATGCGGGTGAAGAAGCAGTTGCGATACCGCAGGATGTGATAGAAGTACAGTTGATGAATCTGCATGTAGAGGGGAAAGTGGTTATCAAGGAAGAGCAGAATGAAGTGATTGTTTACGGAAAAAGCTTTTATAACAGAGAATTAAATACTGCTCGCATGTTGTTGGAGGCAAAGGCCACAGTCCCAGTTTTGGATGTAACAATAGATCAGACCATATCGATGATTGAAGCAAAAGAGCATATTTGTCTGGATGATATGCAAAAGGAAGCAGTGAGACAGGCTGCACAGCAAGGTGTATTGGTCATTACGGGTGGACCGGGTACAGGTAAAACCACTACAATCAAAGCCATTATTGAATATTTCCAGATGGAAGATGCAGACATGTTGTTGGCAGCACCCACGGGAAGAGCAGCGAAGCGGATGACAGAAGCAACGGGGTATAAGGCCCAGACAATCCATCGTCTGCTAGAGTTGAGTGGGATGGTTTCTGAGGATGGTGACAATGCAGGGATTCGTTTTGAACGAAATGCCCAGAATCCGCTGGAAGCAGATGTGATTATCATAGACGAAATGTCCATGGTGGACCTTTCGCTTATGCATTCGTTGATGTTGGCTGTGGTTCCGGGAACACATTTAATCTTAGTAGGAGATGAGAACCAGCTTCCTTCGGTGGGGGCAGGAAATGTGTTAAAGGACATTATTCGTTCTGGTTGCGTACCAGTGGTGGCATTACAGCGTATTTTCCGTCAGGAGGAGGGCAGTGCCATTGTGGATAACGCTCATAAGATTAATGGTGGGGAGCCAATCTTGTTGGATAACAAGAGTAAGGATTTCTTTTTTTTGCCACGAAACAACACGAGAGATGTGATGGAGGAAGTGGCAACGCTTCTCACAAGAAAGTTACCGAAGTATGTGGGATGTAAGGGGAGCGAGATTCAGGTTCTGACACCCATGCGAAATGGAGACCTTGGAGTAACCAACTTGAATACCGTATTACAGAGAGCGCTGAACCCAGAAAGTTCTAGAAAAAAGGAAAAAGAGTTGTCTAGTGGAGTGGTATTTCGCGAGGGCGATAAGGTGATGCAAATTCGTAATAATTATAAGCTGGAATGGGCCATTTATAATGAAAAAGGGCGCTTCAAACTAGAAGAAGGTGTTGGTGTATTCAATGGTGATATGGGGATTGTCAAAGAAATAGACGACTACAATGAAGAGATAGTTGTTCTGTTTGATGACGATAAAGAGGTGCGGTATCCATATAACATGTTGGATGAGTTGGAGTTGTCCTATGCCATTACGATACATAAGTCTCAGGGCAGTGAGTATCCTGCTGTAGTTTTGCCGCTGTTCAGTGGACCTAAGGTGTTGATGAATCGCAATCTTTTGTATACGGCTGTGACTAGAGCAAAACAGTGTGTAGTGATTGTGGGTAGCGGACATATGGTGGAGTCTATGATACGCAACAACGATGAGCAAAAACGCTATTCATCCTTAGATATTCGAATGATTCATCTATCAGAACAAGGGTTCTAATAGAGGAGGAAGATATTTGATTAAAAAATTTATGGATTTAATATATCCAAGAAGATGTCCGCTGTGTGATACGGTTATGGAGTTTGATGGTCCCCAGGTATGTCAGCTCTGTCTGAAAAAGCAGGTAAGAATTGTTCCACCTTACTGCATGAAATGTGGTAAAACAATAGAGGATATAACGGAAGAATATTGTGGTGATTGCACCGTGCTTCCCAAAAGCTATGACAGAGGATTTCCGGCTTTTGCGTATGTGGGGGCTATTAAGGATGCCATATATGCGTTCAAATATAAAAACCAACGGAATTATAGTTCGTTTTTCTCTTCGTGTATTCTAGAGCAATACGGGCAGCAGTTTCGTGAACTACAGTTGGATGGATTGGTTCCTGTTCCTGTTCACAAAGATAAAAGAAAACAGAGAGGATATAATCAGGCAGAGGTTTTAGCAGAGGATTTAGGAAGACAGCTACAAGTACCTGTATATCCGGCATATCTTCTCCGGGTGGTAAATACCAGTCCACAAAAAGAATTAAATGACAAAACCCGACTAAAAAACCTAAAAAGTGCTTTTAAAATAGGTGAAAATAAGATAAAATTAAAGAAGGTGCTACTTGTGGATGACATTTATACTTCTGGGGCAACAGTGGAGGCCTGTACCAGAGTGTTGCTAGAAGCAGGTGCAGAACATGTTTATTATACCAGTGTGGCTATTGGGAAGGGCTACTCAGGATAGTGAATGAATTTAGGAATGATAGATACGGGAGGAGTACAGATGGAAGTCAAGACTTGTAAACAATGTAAGAGACTGTTTAACTATTTAGCAGGACCGCCAATTTGTCCGGGTTGTAAAACAAAATTAGAAGAAAAATTTATGCAGGTTAAAGAATATGTTCGTGACAATCCGCTTGCTGGAATTACAGAGGTTGCTGAGGCAAATGAAGTAGCAGCGAATCAGATTCGTCGTTGGATTCGCGAAGAGAGATTATCCTTCTCTGAGCAATCAGGCGTTGGGTTGGACTGTGAGAGCTGTGGAACGATTATTAAGTCAGGTCGTCTCTGCGAAACTTGCAAGAGTAAATTATTAGGCAATTTTACTGATATGTATCGTCAGGACGAGTCTATTGTTGCGAAGAAGCATAGAGAAGCAGCGAGAATGCGTTTCTTGGATCAATAAGAGATAGAAGCAGTAGGATGCACTCCAGAGCATAAGTGTTTTGGAGTGCATTTTTATACACGTGCAACACCTAAAAAACATATTTTTTTAAAAATGCTCTAATGTTTTATCAAATGAGACCGATATAATTATTGAATCCATTAATCGAGGATTGAATAAGTTGGCTTGGATGATAACATTTGGGCTGATAATAAGGAGGAAGGTGTAACAATGCGAATTGGTGCATACAACCAGGTTTCCCAGGTGTATGGGAATCAACCAGTAAAGAAAAGTTACAATACTGGTGCCTATGGTGCCACTTCAACTACAGATCAGGTTTCTTTCTCAACAGTAGGAAAGGATATGCAGACTGCTAAGACTGCATTGAAAAATGTTCCAGACGTGAGACAGGACAGAATCAACGCATTGAAGGAAAGCATTGCAAATGGTACCTATCAGGTAAGTGCAGAGAGCTTTGCAGATAAGCTTATGGCTGCATTTGACGAGAAATCCATTTAACTCCGAAAGCATATGCTTTCGGAGGAGCAAATGGACATTTGATGGACACGAAGGAGAATCAGATGGCAAGCTTAATTGAGACATTGATTGAGGCTCTTGAGGAAGAGAGTGTACTATATGACCAACTGACAAAAGAGTCTATGGCAAAGACACCGGTTATTGTGGCAAATGATTTGGAAAAGCTTGCAAAAGCGAATGCCGATGAACAGAAAATAGTAGATGAGATCACATCGGTGTCTCATAAAAGAGATCAGGCTTTAACAGAGATAGCAACTGTGATGGGCAAGGATGCAAAAACTATTACTGTTTCTGAAGTCATCAAGATGATGGAGAAGCAGCCGGAGTTTCAGCATCCTTTAATTGTTGTTAGGGATAAGATGTTGAAGCAGGTGGAGGTTTTGAAACAGGTCAACCTACACAATCAAGATTTGTTGAGGGAATCTCTAGAGATGACAGAGTATTCCATTAACTTGATTCAATCCATGAATCAAGCGCCGGAAACGGCGAATTACAGTAAAGGAAGTTATAGCGGTTCCACTTTGGGAGCAAATTATTCTTCCTTTGACACGAAACAATAAGTAGAACAGATTGGAAAGGAGGAGAAGCATATGTCAGGAACAATGGGCAATTTTTGGGTAGGTGTAAGTGGATTACAGTCTAGCCAATATGCATTGAATACAACGGCGCACAACATTACCAATGCTGGTTCCAAAGGATACTCTAGACAGCAGGTTCTCCTTGCCGATTTGAGTTATCATAATTTGGGAGACACTGCAGTTGGTAGAAACCAGGCAGGTCTTGGAACCTCTATTGCAGATGTAAGATTGATTCGAGATACATTTGTGGACAAGGCATATCGTAAGGAGTTTGGAAGAGAACAGTTTTACCAGACCAAGTATGATGTAGTTGCAGAGGTACAAAATTATTTCGGAGAATTGGAAGGCAGTAGTTTCCGTTCTTACATGCAGAATTTGTGGTCTGCCGCACAGGAGCTTCAGAAGGAGTCGAATAGTATCGTGACGAGAAGCTCATTTATTGCACAGGCGGTTACATTTGTTGAACAGGCCAATGAAATCTACGATCAGCTGACCACCTATCAGAAGAATCTGAACAAAGAGATTGAAGACCAGGTGAATCGGATTAACGAGCTGGCAGATACCATATATGATTTGAATCACAAGATTACAATGGTAGAGGCATCCAACATAGAAAGTGCCAATGACTACAGAGATCAGAGAGATGCGGCATTAGATGAATTGTCGGGTATTATTTCCATTTCTTATAGAGAAAATGCAGATGGTCAGGTGGATGTATATGCAGAGCACAGAACATTGGTAAGCATGTCTCGTGTTTACAAAATGGATGTAAAAGCGGTGAGTGATTCCTGTGATTATTACATGCCAATTTGGAAGGATGACCAGGAAAACATATTTAATCTTCATACAGTGCCGAATGCAGAGGCAAAGACAGACACTGGTTCCCTAAAGGGAATTATCATGTCCCGTGGCGATTGGATTGCGAATTACACAGATATTCCGGTTGCGCCAGAAGCGCCGGTTCGACCAGTTCGTTCTGATTATGCCACAGATGCAGAATATGCAAATGCCATGCTGCAGTATAACGATGATTATAATCAATATCAAACAGACTATGAACAGTTTGTACAGGATAGAGAATATTACAATACATATTTGGAACCATATACGGTTAACAATATCATTGCCCAGTTTGATCAATTGGTGCATGGTATCGTGACGAAGATGAACGACATTCTTTGTCCCAACAAAGAGATAACAGTTCTGAACGCCGACGGTACAACAAGTAAGATTCAGGTATTAGATGAAGAAAATGCCGGATATGGCATGGGTGAAGAAAACAAGGTTCAGGGTAAGGAATTAATCAAACGTCGTACCATTGAACGTTATACAGAGCAGGAGGTTACAATCCTGAATAATGATGGAACCACTGAGACAAGAATGGTTCAAGTGTATAACGAAGAGGGTGATGAGGAATTGAGTTTATACACACTTGGTAATTTGGAAGTCAACGATGAGTTGATTAAGAATCCTAGTTTGTTGCCATTGACCAATGAACAGAATGAGGAATTGCAGGCTGTTGCAGACCGCTTGATTCACATGTGGGAGGATGATTTCGGAACACTTGGTCCCAATAGTCTTGTGGTCAATAACTATATGGGATATTACAAAGAATTTGTGGCGGATTTTGCTAACAAAGGATATACCTATGAGGGCATTGCAGAAACCCAGGCGCAATCGGTGCTAGAGTTGGATAATCAGCGTCAGACGGTGGTTGGTGTTTCTACCGATGAGGAATTAAGTAATCTAATCAAGTTCCAGCAGGGATATAATGCATCTTCAAGATATTTCACAGTGGTATCTGAGATGGTGGAACATTTGATTAGTAAATTAGGATAAAGTTAGAGCAGATGGCTTAGTGCCGGAAAGGAAGTGGAGATATGGCTTCAACATTTTTAGGATTGAATACAGGTTTATCCGGATTGAATTATTATTCGGCAACTTTGAACACAACTGCACACAATATTTCCAACGCGGACAGAGAAGGATATTCTAGACAGACCGTACTTTCTCAGGCGTCTCAGGCTTTACGTGTTCGTACATCATACGGAATGATGGGTACTGGTGTAACAACGACAGGAATTGAGCAGATGCGAAACGTTTATTATGACACAAAGTATCGTGCTTCTAATTCGAAAATGAAAGAATATAGCGCAGTGCATGAACAGTTATCACAATTACAGTCGTATTTGAACGAAATGCAGTCAGAATCAGGATATACAAAGCTGTTTGCAGAAGTGAGTGCTGCAATGCAAGACTTGGCATCAAGTCCTTCTGATGCTACATATAGGACACAGTTTACACAGGCTGTTGGCAACTTTACAGACTTGATTAATGAGGTTGCTACCAATTACCAGAAGACACAGACAGATATTAACAATGAGATTGCAATTCATGTTGCAACCATTAATTCGATTTCGTCACAGATTTATACATTGAACAAGCAAATTATGAATATTGAAACCAGATATGGAAATGCCAATGACTTGAGAGACCAAAGAGAGTTGTTGGTGGATCAGCTTTCTGAGCTTGTGAACGTAACAGTTGTGGAGACACCTCTTATGTACAAAGAGGGTAATGATGAGGTGGATTCTGGCACAACACGCTACGAGGTTCGCATCGGTAATGCATTGTTAGTAGATGATATGGAAAGCAGACAGTTGACAGTAGCTGCCAGACAGGAAAAAATCAACCAGAATGACATCGATGGTTTGTATGATGTATATTGGGTTGGGTTGAATAACTCTTTAGGAGAGGAATTTAACTTCAACAGCGGCAATGTAACGGGGTTGATGAAGGGATTGTTAGAAGTGCGTGATGGTAACAATGCCAATCCCTTTGAAGGCACGATTCAGGCTATGAATACAGCAACCGTAGATGGATCCACAGTAACGATTCAGTTGGCAGAAGGTATGGATATTGACAAATTGAATCTTCCGAAGGAAGGAACCATCACACTGAACTGTAAGGATTATTACTATGAAGGCTTTGAGGCTTCTTACGATGCAGACGGAAAGCTGAATGGTTTTATATTTAAGAATATTACAATTGAGGATGAGACAGGAAAGAGAATTCCAGCAGAGTTTGATCCAACGATGGATTTGGGAAGACCTGCCAGTCTGGGAGAGAGCATTGACTGCAAGGGTATTCCTTATTATATGACAGAATTGAATGAGTTTGTTAGAACATTGTCTACTTATATGAATGATATTTTTACCACAGGTGCAGATGCCAATGGAAATCCGGGAATGGATCTCTTTACTGCTCCGGATATCTATGGTAACGATTATGTGTTAACAGCGAATAAGAGTACAACAGGAATTACTTCAGTTGATTCTAGTTATTATCAATTGACAGCATTGAATTGGTCTATTAATAAAGAGATTGCAATGGATCAGAATAAGCTGGTTGTTTCTTATAAAGAAGATATTGAGCAGAGTAACAAAGATGCCAAAGGTGTTCTTGAACAGATGATTTACGGAATGACAGATCAGAATATGTTCTCACAGGGTACGGTGGCGCAGTTCTTACAGGCTGTCACAACTTCCCAAGCGGTTGACATTTCCAAGTTTGAATCATTTACAAAGAATATGGATGAGGTTACGACAGTGATTAACAACCAACGCATGTCAATTTCTTCTGTAGATACCAACGAAGAAGCGGCAGCCCTTGTTATGTATCAGAACGGATTCAACTTGGCAAGTAAAGTAATCTCTGTTATGAACGAAGTTTACGATAAGCTTATTAACCAAACGGGCTGATAAGCCGATAGATTAATTAGATGACTTGTCAACGGATAGACAGGCAATAAGTGAGGTTAATGGAGTAACCGGATGGGAGAAAGGCTATGCGAGTAACCAACCAAATGGTAACAAATAGTTCTTTAAGGAACATGCAAAAATCGATGCAGCGAGTAAACAATCTGAATGAGCAGGTTACAACTGGAAAGAAAATTTCCGCTCCTTCTCAGGATCCGGTTGTTGCAATTCGTGCGTTGAAATTACGTACAACCTGTGATCAATTAGATCAATATAAGAAGAAGAACATCCCGGATGCGTTGTCTTGGTTAGATACAACCCAGACATCTATTCAGAATGTGTTTAATCGCTTGGACGATGTATATGCATATTGTGAGCAAGGTGCATCAGATACCTATCAGACAAAGGATAGAAGTACTATTGTGAATGAATTGTATGCATTAAAGGATGCAATTTATTCAGAGGGCGGTACGACTTATGCAGGTAGATATTTGTTCTCAGGATATAAGACAGAGACCAATCTTATTTTCCAGAATGACGAGGCAAAAGAGGGCTTATCTTATAATATTACAGAAGACATCAATCCAGCTAGTATTGAAGCAAAAAATGTTGTTTTGAATGAGGTGGATGCAACACAGATAGATGCGATTTTGGCTGGCGGAACTTATGAAGCACCTGTATCAGAGGATGTATATCGTTTGAGACTAGCATATAGCAATTTGGATAACAAGGCAGATGATATTTCCATTACTGTTACCAATGCAGATGGTTCCACAACAGAGATCACACCAACAGTGAAGTTGGTAGAAGATTCTGCTACTTATTATGATGTGGATCCGGATGGTGTTAACTATATTCCAGAAACAGGAGAGATTATCTTTGGAGAGAACATTTATAACTCTATCAAAGAAGCAGAAAATATTTCTGTGAATTATAATAAATCCGACTTTGCAGTTGGAGATTTGAGACCAGAGATGTATTTCAACTGTACACAGTACAAAGAATTGCCAGATGGAACCGTGGATGAAACACAGTTTACCATTGATCCAGATGGACAGCCAATTCAATATGAGGTGAATTTTAACCAGTACATTACTGTGAATGCAGAGGGTAGAGATTTAATTACCCATGATATGGGTAATCGAATTGAGGATCTTGCTATTGCAGTACAGGATGTGTTGGATATTGAGAATACCATTTCAAGATTGAAAGAATTATTGGAAGATCCACAGTATAAGAATGATGATGCGGCTGTGGAGCAACTGAATAAAATGCTTGAGGATGCTGATGTGGAATTAGCATTGAAACGTGAGAACATGCAGAAAATGTTTGGAAACAATATGTCAAACTTCCAAGGATTTATGGAAGATGTCAGTGCAGTCCAAGCAAAGGTTGGCACAACCTATTCCAAGCTGGAGTTAATTCAGACCCGTGTTATAGAGCAGGTTGCTAACTTTGAAGAGTTGAAGTCTTCCAATGAGGATATTGAGACAGAGGAAGTAGCAATTGAATTATATCAGGCAGAGTTGGTATACGAATCAGCGTTATCAACAACAGCAGGTGTAATCAAGAAAACATTGCTAGATTATCTATAAAAATGTTATAATTAAAAAGTATTGTTCATATTTGATTGGGAATACGGGTTATATCAACATTTATATGAGAGAATCGTAGTTGAAAGGAGAAGAATATATGTTAGCAAAGACAAAGTTTTTTGGCGAAGTTGAGCTTGCAGATGAAAAGGTTTTGGATTTTCCAAGCGGATTAATCGGATTTGAGAATTATACCAAGTTCGCTATTATGTATGATGAAGAGGACAAGGGTACTACAAGAATCAGTTGGTTACAGTCATTGGAGGAGCCGTTGTTGGCGTTGCCGGTAATTGATCCGTTGGCAATTGTTCCAGAATATGTTCCTGTGATTGAGGATGAATTGCTGGTTCCTCTTGGCAACCCTGCAGATGAAGATTTGTTGTTCTTATTAGCAATGACAGTTCCTTCTGACATGACGAAAGTGACAGCCAATATGAAGGCGCCGATTATCATTAATGCAGCAACCAAAAAGGGTGCGCAGCTAATCGTAGAGAATGAGGATTACCCAGTTAAATTTAACGTGTATGAATCTGTGCAGAAAATGAAAGAAAAGGCGGGTGAATAATATGTTGGCCTTATCGAGAAAAGAAAATGAATCCATTATGATTGGTAACGATATTGAAATCACGATTTTAGAAGTGAAGGGTGAGCAGGTTAAGATTGGTATTACTGCACCAAAATCAGTACCAATTTATAGAGAAGAAGTGTATGCACAGATTAAGGAATCAAACAAAGAGGCTGCTTCAGATACTGCGCAGGAAACATTGAAGAATCTGTTTCAGTAACGAGCCATGCGTGGCTGAGATTGATATGTCTATTGAGAGCTTGCTCGCAGATAGACATATTCAAACGAAGACACATACGGCGACTGCCGTACACTGAGCAACGAAGTTGCGATGTGTGCATGGAGGGTAGATGTTGTGTATGTGTGATAAATGTAATTTGGTGGAATTCAAAAGTTTTGCATATGTGCTTATGACAGCAGGGAGGCTCGAGAAGTTCCCTGCTGTTGTTTTTTAAAAGATTTACTTTTTTTATAAAAAAAGCTATAATGTATTGGTAAACATATGCCGATATAGGTATTGAAGTATCAAAATGTTTTGAATTTCACACGGAGGTGGATGAGATGGCAATTGAAGGTATTAAGTCAAGTGTAATGAGTCAGATGAATAGAGTCAGTGAGCCTGTAACGGTTGAGAAACCAGAAGTGATTCAGGTAACAACGCAGCAGGTTGCGCCGGTGGTGGCTAGAGACTCTGGGTATGAGCCAAAGGATGGGCAGACTAAAGATGAAGGAAAGAACTTGCAGGATGTGTCTCCTGAGAAGGTAAAGGATGCAATCAATGAGATTAATCAGAAGATTCGCCCCACAAACACACAGTGCGAGTTTAAGTATCACGAAAAAACTAACAGAATCTCTATCACAGTAAGAGATAAAGAAACAGATGAAGTGATTAGAGAGATTCCGCCAGAGAAGACATTGGACATGATTGCAAAGTCTTTGGAGCTTGCTGGAATCTTAGTGGACGAGAAGAGATAAGGAGGGGTAATTATGGCAGGAATTCGTTTAACAGGTCTTGCATCTGGTATGGATACTGAAAGTCTTGTTTCACAGTTATCCGAAGCTTATCAGATGAAGGTTGACAATGTTAAGAAAGGTCAGACGAAGCTTGAATGGAAGAAGGAAGCTTGGAAAACTTTGAACACCAAGATTATGGACTTCTACAAAGGTTCACTTTCTACTTTCCGCAGTGTTTCTACATATAGAGCTAAGACTGCCACAGGAGACTTGAAGGGTGTTAAGGTTTCAGCGGGTAATAATGCTGTTAATGGAACACACAGGGTGCAGGTTAAGAGTACAGCAACGGCTCAGATGTGGACTGGTGGCAAGATTACAAACAGTGAAGGTAAGAAAGCATCAGCTTCTACAAAGCTCGTAGATTTGGGAATTGAGAGTGGTTCTACCATCAAGATTAATGGCAATGCCATTGATATTGATGAGAATACTACACTCAGTAGCTTGGCATCTCAGATGAATAAGTTAGGTATTGAGGCGAACTACGATGCAGGTCAGGGAAGATTTTATCTGAATGCAAAGGGAACCGGAACAGAGAATGCATTTACTTTGGAAGGTTCTGATGCAGAGGCATTGGAAAAACTCGGATTGAATTTGGAAGTGGATGCAGATGGCGATGGCAAGTTAGATGAGGTGGCTGGACGTATCGATGCGACAGATGCGATTATCGAGTATAACGGTGTAGAGTATAGACAGTCCACATCAACGTTTAATATTAATGGATTGACAATTGAAGCAGTAGAAGAAGGCGATATGCAGACATTTACTGTTGGAACAGATGCACAAGGCATCTATGATAAGGTTAAGAAGTTTGTCAATGACTACAATGCATTGATTGAGGAGATGAACAATCTTTACAATGCAGAACGCGTAAAAGATTATGAGCCACTTACTGATAATGAGAAGGCAGCAATGAGTGAAGATGAGATTGAGAAGTGGGAAGGCGTGATTAAGGGATCCTTGTTAAGAAGAGATGACACCATTGGTTCTTTGTTAACCAATATGCGTTCGATTTTGAACAAGTCCGTATCTGTAACATTGTCAGATGGTTCTACAAAGAACTTTGCGTTGTCATCCTTCGGTATTAATACAGGTGTTTATTCTGAAAAGGGTAAGTTACATATTAATGGTGACAAAGATGATGCGGACTATGCAGATATGGATGATGCATTGCTAAAGGCCATTAATGAGAATCCTGAGGCAATTGAGAAGACATTATCGTCTCTTGGCAGTGAGATGTATAACCATCTTATGAAAGCGATGGGCAAATCAGATATCAGTAGTGCATTGACATTCTACAATGATGTTCAGATTGACAATGAGATTGATGACTACAAAGATAGAGTTAGCACATTGCAGGAAAAAGCAATTGCCGAAGAAGATAAGTACTATGAGCAGTTTGCAGCAATGGAAGCTGCTATGGCAAAATTGCAATCTCAGCAGACATATATAGCACAGTTGTTTGGTGGTTGATGATAACAAACGAATATGAAAATGCTGCCGCATTATTGATATAATGCGGCAGTTTTCTAACGTATCATTATATAATCCAACATATATTACACAATGATAAAGACTATGAGGTGAGAGTATGGCATACAATCCGATGGCAGCGTATGGAACCAATAAGGTAACAACAGCAACCCCTGCGGAGCTTACGTTGATGCTTTATGAGGGAGCAATCAAGTTTTGTAACATTGCTAAGATGGCAATGGAGAAAAAGGATATCGAAAAGGCGAATTTGAATATTCAAAAGGCGCGCAACATTATTGTTGAATTGCAGACTACTTTGAATTTTGATTATCCTGTTGCAAAGGAATTTGATGTAATCTATACCTATATTTTCGAGCGAATGACAGCGGCTAATATTTCTAAGGATCCAGATGATGTGGAGTTGGTATTAGTGGAGCTGAGAGAGTTAAGAGATATCTGGAAACAGGTTATGAAAGCGGCAAAAGATCCACGTATATAATCGTAAGAGTGTTATGGGAGGAAGAAAATGGCCGAGAATTATGTTCAGATTTTAATTGATACCATTAACAAAAAGGAAGAAACATTACGCAGAATTTTGGAGATTACTGAAGAGCAGGAACGGCTCAGTAAAGCAGAAGAGTATGATTCTGAACACATGGAGAAAACCTTGAATGATAAAGAAATTCAGATTTCCCGTTTGAATCATTTGGATGAAGGCTTTCAGACGGTGTATGATAGGGTATCTTCTGAGATTCGCAATCATGTGGATGTATATAAAGAGAGTATTCAGGTGTTACAGGACAAGATTCGGATCTGTACAGAACTAGGAAATGCAATTCGTGTGTTAGAGGACAGGAATAGAACTCGTTTTGCACAATTATTCTCAAATGCTAGAAAAGAGTATTCGGCATCCAAGACAAAGGCGAATGTGGCCCAGAATTACCTAAAAACCATGAATAATTCTAAGATTTTAGATGCTTATTTTGTGGACAAAAAGAAGTAATATTCTATATGTTGTGGATTATATTTTTCTTGATATTTTTTTGAAAAAAATTTTGAAAAATTTATAAAAAAGTGTTAAGATTAGAATAGATTAACCGATATATATATTGCAAGGGTTAATACAACAATTTAATAAGTGTGATAATAACCTTCGGGTGCGGAGGATATTATATATAACTATCTACGGTGGGAAACCACTAGTACATGTCGCAAGGAAGCGACATTATATTCAAGGAGGAATTTATTATGGTAGTACAACACAACATGCAAGCAGTTAACACAAACAGAATGTTAGGTGGAAATGTTAAGGCCGTAGCAAAGTCTACAGAGAAGTTATCTTCTGGTTACGCAGTTAACCGTGCTGGAGATGACGCAGCAGGTCTTTCTATTTCTGAGAAGATGAGAAACCAGATCCGTGGTCTTAATCAGGCTGTTAAGAACTCTGAAGATGGTATTTCATTAATCCAGACAGCTGAAGGTAACATGAACGAGATTCATTCTATCCTTCAGAGAATGGGTGAGTTAGCTATCAAGGCTCGTAACGATGTTAACGCAACAGAAGATCGTCAGACTATTCAGGATGAGATCACACAGTTGAAGGAAGAGATTTGTTCTATCACTAAGAAGGCTGAGTTCAACGGAACTAAGTTGTTGAACGGTAATATGGCAGGTAGTGGTAAAACTCTTCAGGTTGGTGCTAATCAGGGCGAGACAATGAAGATTAAGATTAGTGGTACTTCACTTGCTAAGTTAGGTCTTACAAGTGTAGCAGTTACAGATGGCGCTAAGGCATCTGCAGCTATCGGTAAGATTCAGGCTGCTATCAAGAATGTATCTGCTCAGAGATCATTACTTGGTGCTGTTCAGAATCGTCTTGAGTACACAATCAACAACTTAGAGAACTACTCTGAGAACTTAACATCAGCTGAGTCACAGATCAGAGATACTGATATGGCTGCTGAGATGGTTACATTTAGCAAGAATCAGATCTTGCAGCAGGCTGCACAGTCTATGCTTGCACAAGCTAACCAGTCTAACCAGGGTGTATTATCATTACTTCAGTAATTGCATAATTAGTGGAGTAGGGAGAGCCGGTCCAATAGGACCGGCTCTTTTCCGTTTGTACAGATTTCCCTAACTTTTGAAAGGACGAAAAATCCTGCTGTATATATGAGGGCATTTATAAAAATATAGTATGAAATTTGCTAGACTCTACGGATGTAAGAGTTTCTAGCAGTTCCTGGTAAGTATCGGAACCGTTCGGGTCGGCTGAGATGCGCCTTCCGTGGCTGACTCAGCCTTATGCCGACTTCCTGTCGGCATATCCCTAGGTTTTAGATAGGGGCTGCAAGAAACGCTAACATCCTACGAGAAATCGCAAATGTTCATACTAATTTTTATTTCATGTCTATTCATATAATAACAGCAGGATTTTTCTGTTCTTTAAAAAATCTCGCCACGCCCGATGCCACCTTTAAAATTAGTAGAAGCCACAAGCTCACTTTCGCTTCGCTACAGTTCGCTTCTGCGGCTGTCGTGTTACACACTACGAGCCATAAGCTCACTTTCGCTTTGCTACAGTTCGCTTCTGCGGCTGTCGCCGCATACACAAAAGAGAAAAGTGGTTCTATGGTAAGCAAGCTTCCCAAGTCCCATTTTCTCTTTCGTGTGCGTGGCTCGTAGCTTGTCAAAAAAAGTTTTAAAAAATTTAAAAAAAGGTATAAAGTTCCGTCGAAGCATGTCGATATATAAGGTGTAAGGAACAAAAAAGGATTTGAGTTCACTTAATTATAACTAAAAAATATAGAAGGAATAGATCAAAAGGATTTGATATCAAGGAGGAATTATTATGGTAGTACAGCACAATATGCAAGCAGTAAACACAAACAGAATGTTAGGACAGAACGTTAAGGCAGTAGCCAAGAACACAGAGAAGTTATCTTCAGGTTATGCAGTGAACCGTGCAGCTGATGATGCAGCAGGTCTTTCCATTTCTGAGAAGATGAGAAACCAGATTCGTGGTTTGAATCAGTCAGTTAAGAATGCTGAGGATGGTATTTCATTAATCCAGACAGCAGAAGGTAACATGAACGAGATTCATTCAATTCTTCAGAGAATGGGTGAATTAGCAATCAAGGCGCGTAATGATGTTAACGCAACAGAAGATCGTCAGACAATTCAGGATGAGATTGTTCAGTTGAAAGAGGAGATTTGTTCTATCACTAAGAAGGCAGAGTTCAATGGAACAAAGTTATTAAATGGTGCTATGGCATCTGGTAAGTTGTTACAGGTTGGTGCGAACATGGGCGAGACAATGAGAGTTACAATTAGTGGTACTTCACTTAAGAAATTAGGGCTCGTGAGTGTAGCAGTTACAGATGGTGCGAAGGCATCGGCAGCAATCGGAGCAGTTCAGGCTGCTATCAAGCACGTGTCAGCACAGCGTTCATTACTTGGTGCGGTTCAGAATCGTCTTGAGTATACAATCAACAACTTAGAGAATTATTCAGAGAACTTGACATCAGCTGAATCTAGTATCCGTGATACAGATATGGCTACAGAAATGGTTGCTTATAGCAAGAATCAAATCTTGCAGCAGGCTGCACAGTCAATGCTTGCTCAGGCAAACCAGTCAACACAGGGAGTTCTTAACTTGTTACAGTAGTCTGTACAATAAAAATGTTAGGGTTGACCCAAAGGGTCAACCCTTTTGTGTTGTAGTGTAAGTAAAGCAATTGTATTAACACTATGTTTTTGGTATGATGTAGATATGACAAAGAAAAGGGGGATGGCAATAATGCAGGATTTGTTAGATGTATTGAAAAAAATTACAGAACTCTTATATCAGGAAAATTATGAGGATGCGTATGGATTATTAATCCAATGTTTGCCGGTTTTAGGTGTTTATATTGGTGAAATAGAAGATGAGAATTTGCAAAGAGGGGTTATGGACGCGTTGACAGAAGCAATCGCAGCAATGGAGGAGAATGATTATACTTTGTTGGCAGATATATTGCAATACGAGGTAATAGAGAAACTAGACGTGATAGGAGAAGAGTAAGATGTTGTTTTGGGATAGTAACATGAAAATGTTAATGTCAAGAGATCGTGATATGTATAAAAAGTTGCAGCAATATATTGGTAGGAGCAATGAGGGTCAATGTGAGTTCATAAAAGAGAAGGCCCGTGACGGTTCAGACATATTAGGTGTTTTCCGGGAAGGGCGAAAAATCATGCTGAATAGTACGTATCGCCCGGGGGAAGAAGCTGTCAAATTTGCAGGAAAAATTCAATTGACAAACAATTCTATTACAGTACTGTTTGGCTTTGGGAATGGTAGCATTGCTTCTGAAATTGCCAAAAAAATCAATGATGAGGCAAGATTGTTAATTTATGAGCCGTGTCAAGAATTATTTTTCTATGTTATGGAACATTTTGATCTGTCAGAATTGTTAAAGGATAAGCGCATCAGCATTTTTGTCGAAGGCATTGATGGAGATATGTTGTCTAGTTCCATTAGTTATTTGGTGAACAATGTCAACGTAGGAGTTACAGTGCTAGAAGCACATCCGAAATATAAAGATATTTTTCCGGAATCCTACAAAAATGTTCAACGCATTTTTAAGGAATGTAGAGATAGTGCGTTGACAAATTTACGGACTATTATGAGTCGAAGCAGATTGATGACAGAAAATGCGATTGCCAATTTACCTTACTTTGTGCATTCAAAATTGTCATCGGATCTAATTGGTAAATTTCCAAAGAACATGCCGGCAATTATTGTGGCCGGTGGTCCTTCGCTGGATAAGAATTATGAAGTTTTAAAACAAGCAAAGGGAAAAGCACTAATTATTGCCATGGACAGAACTGCAAAGTTCTTGTTGGATAGAGGTATTGAACCAGACATATATTGTTCTTTGGATTATACAAAAAGTCCTTCTTTATTCCGAGATGAGAGGTTAAGAAAAATTCCGTTTTTCTATATGCCGGATTTGAATCATAAAGTGATGAAGGTTGTAGGAAAAAACAACTTAATCTATGGAGCTAGTGATTTTAAATTTTACGATTGCTTGATTAAGGAACAGGGGAAAACGCCACATTTGATACCAGTGGGAGGTTCAGTTGCAACCTTTGCTTATGGTTTTGCCTGGAGAATGGGTTTTAAACGAATTATTTTAGTAGGACAAGACTTGGCACTTACAGGTGGCAAGGTGTATTCTGGAGGACAGGTAAATAAGCGAAAAGAGGCAGAAGAGTTTGAACATATGATGATTCCGGGAAATGAAGAAGAAATGGTTGAAACCCGTGGAGATCTTTATGTATATTGGATTTGGTTTAATCAAGCGGTCAAAGAAGGAGAAGGCTCTGTTCAAGTAACCAATGCCACGGAGGGTGGCGCGCGCATAGAGGGAACGGAAGTCATTACACTTCAAGAAGCGGTAGACAAATACTGTACAAGGGAATATGACATCAAGGGCTTATTTGATGAACAGGAATATATTTTCCCACAGGACCGAATGGATGAAGTATGTACATTGTTAAAGAAAAAATGTGAAGAGATTATAAAGCTGAAGGGAAAAGCAAAAGAGGCAAGAGAAGCCGCAAGAAGATGTGCTGTATTAGTCGAACGTGGAGACAATGGAAAGGAATTTAAGGAAAAAAACAAGATTTTGTCTCAAATTAGCAAAGTTTTTGATGAAGATCCAACAGCTAGTCTGCTTAATAAATACACAGAGGGTATGATGTTGCAGCAAGATATGGATTTGTATGTAACAGAGAATGACGATACCAAAGAAATGTTGCGCCTGTATAAGAAATTAGAGTATGATTATAATGTGATTTTTGAGAATGTAGATGATTTATTACAGCAATTTGATGCGGCAATTCAAGAAATAGAAGACGAGTTGTAAAATCACAAGATGAGGGTGGTGGTAGTGTGAATGCATTAGCAATTATTCCTGCAAGGGAAGGATCAAAATCGGTTCCACATAAAAATATTCGGTTGATTGGTGGAAAACCGATGTTAGCACATTCAATTGACCATGCAAAGCAATCAAAATATATTAATCGTATCATTGTCAGTACAGACAGTGAAGAATATGCAGAGATTGGGAAAGAGTATGGTGCAGAGGTGCCTTTCCTGCGACCTGCAGAATTTGCAACAGATACCTCGTTAGATTATGATGTGTTTCATCATGCACTCACATGGCTAAAGGATATAGAAGGATATGTGCCAGATGTGGTGGTGCAATTAAGACCAACTTATCCGATTCGAGATGTGAGAGATATCGATAATATGATTCGAATATTGTTAGATAATCCAGATGCGGATTCTGTTCGAAGTATGGCAAAGGCAACGGAAATCCCATATAAAATGTGGGTATGTGAGAAAGAAGCGCTAGATGGATGTCCTCTTCAAGGACAATCTGTGCAACCTTTAATCACAGACATTCCTGAATGTTACAATATGCCAAGACAAGAATTACCTATTGTATATTATCAGAATGCATGTATCGATGTGTTTCGACCAAATGTAGTTTTAGAAAAGCGATCTATGTCAGGAGATAAGATTTTGGGATATGAAATGACAGAGAATTATGATATTGACACTGAAGAAGATTTTGAGAGAGCAGCAAGGCGACTAGAAGCGTTGCAATTCGAAGAGATGGATATAGAACGCTTGTAGCAATGTTGAAGTTATGACGGTGAAAGCTTAGCAATTTGCGAGCAAATGCCGATATAATATATAGTTGGATTTTATTTGCTGAATATATATTAGTTGCTAAAGAAGTAAGGTGGCAAGAGTATACCAAGGAGGGGTTTCTATGGGAAAAGAAATTTTTGACGATTTATTTATATTTGAGATGGCTAATTCGCATCAGGGAAGCGTGGAACATGGAATAGATATTATCCATGCTATGAGCAAGATTGCGAGAAAGCATAACATTAAGGCTGCGGTAAAATTGCAGTTCCGTAATTTGGATAATTTTATTCATCCGGATTATAAGGGAAGACAGGATGTAAAGCATATTCCAAGATTCGAGAGCACGAGACTTTCTTATGAACAGTTCAATCAGTTGGTGGATGCAATCCATGAGGAAGGTTTGATTGCTATGAGTACGCCGTTTGATGAGGATGGCGTGGAATGGTGTATGGACATGGGTGTGGATATTATTAAGATTGCTAGCTGTTCTTCTCTTGATTGGCCACTATTGGAGAGAGCAGCAGCCTCAGGGAAACCGTTGATTATATCTACTGGTGGAAAAACATTGTCTGACATTGATAAATTATATAATTTCTTTAGCCATAGAAGTACTGAATTTGCATTTTTACATTGTGTAGCGGAATATCCGGCACCATTTGAGCGTTTGCAGCTGGATTTCATTGACAAGATGAATCGCAGATATCCTGATGTCACTATTGGATATTCTGGTCATGAAAATCCAGATGATAATACCGTTCCAATGCTTGCCATTGCCAAGGGTGCTAAGATTCTAGAACGTCATGTGGGACTTCCAACAGAGACAATCACGCTGAATGCGTATTCTATGAATCCGCAGCAAGCAGATAAATGGGTGGAAGCATCTCTTCTGGCAAAGACCATTTGTGGTATGAAAAAATCTGGAGAGAAATACATATCTCAGGAAGAGATAGACTCTTTGAATTCCTTAATGAGAGGCGTATATCTTAAGAGAGATATCAAGGCAGGAGAAGAGATTACAAGAGACGATGTATTCTTTGCAATGCCTTGTCATGATAAACAGATGCATTCTGGCGAATTCTACGATGGTGTGGTTGCAAGCAAAGATTATAAGGCAAATGAAGAATTGCATGAGAAGAAACGTTTGACGGATATCAATCTTGCCAGAAGTGTAGTTCACGATGCAAAGGGTATGTTGTACGAAGCAGGAATTGCATTGGGTGATGATTTTGAGGTTGAACTTTCTCATCACTATGGCATGAAGCATTTCCGTCAGACCGGTGCAATTATTATTAGTATCATTAATAGAGAGTATTGTAAGAAGCTTATTATTGTTCTTCCTGGACAGAAGCATCCTGTGCACGCGCACAAGGTGAAGGAGGAGACCTTCCAGCTGTTGTATGGAGACTTGACGGTGAAGATGGAAGGAAAAGAACGTAAAATGAAACCAGGAGACATCCAGACCGTGTTACGTGGCGAGAAGCATGCATTTACCTCCCATACAGGAGCTATCTTTGAAGAAGTTTCTACTACTCATGTTAAGAGTGATTCGTATTATGATGATCCACAAATTCGTAGATTGGATCCGATGGAGAGAAAAACCATTTTGAAGAAATGGTAATAAAAAAATCATATAAACCATTTAAAAACGGACATATTCTGTGAAGACAGAGTATGTCCGTTTTGGGATTAAAGTAATATTTATTTTCTGTTTTTCGTGTCAAATCCCTAATGAATGACCGCAAAAATGCCGATATAAAATATGGTGTATTGTATCTATTTGACAACTAGTTTGGACAAGGACGTCGAAAGATAATCTTGCAAGGGAATGAGGCGATAGGATGAAGAAGATAATAGAGGGAATCAAATACTGGGGACAATTACTTTTGTTGCCTATTTATTGGTTCTCTTTTTTGTTTCCTAGAAATAAGCGCATCTGGTTATTTGGCTCTACCTTTGGAAGACGATTTGCGGATAATCCAAGATATACATATCTATACATGAACCAATTTCATAGAGAGGATATTCGTCCGATTTGGATTTCACATAATAAATCAGTGGTATCATTTTTACAGGAAAAAGGTTATAAGGCGTATTACTATCGTTCCCTGAAGGGCATTTGGTTCTGTTTGAGAGGAAAAGTATATATATTTGATAATTACTCTAAGGATATTAGTTTTTGGTTGAGTGGCGGAGCAAAGAAGGTGAACTTATGGCATGGAACTGCTACCAAGAAAATTAATCAGGATAATAAATTTGACTATTGGCGCAATCCTCGCACGAAACCTGAGTGGTTGAAAGGGGTTCCGAGACGTTTGTCTGATGAAAAGCCAAGTCATTATGTATTAGCAACCTCGAAACAGATGGCTCCGATTTTGTCAGGTGCTTTTAAAACTTCTATGGGGCATACTTTGGTGGTAGGACATCCAAGAAATGATATTTTGATGAGAAATGACTTGGAGGATGTCTACAATCAGCAAGAGATAGACACCAGAAATCGTTTGGAAGAGTATCATGAGCATGGCAAGAAGTTACTATATTATGTTCCTACATTCCGAGACAGTGAGAAGAAGTTCTTTGATGTCATGGATTTGGAGTTGTTCAATCAATATTTGATGGAAAGAGATTACATACTGTGCACAAAATTGCATATCAAATCAAAGCTTCGTAAGGAATTTGAGGAGATACAATACAGTAACATTTATAACATTGATGCGGACGTGGATCCGGCAACTATATTGCCATATTGTGATTTTATGATAGCGGATTACTCGTCTATTTATCTGGATTATATGTTTTTGGAAAGACCAGCGGTTGCATTTCCCTTTGATTACGAGGAATATGTGACAGAGTCTAGAGAGTGTTATTTTGACTACGAGGATTATATGCCAGAGCAAAAGGCGTATAATATGAATGAGTTAATGGAAGCAATAGACAATATTATGGAAGAAGATGTATGCAAGGAATCTCGTATAAAGCGCAGAGCCTTTCATTTTGATGATATAGACGGCGAGTCATCAGAGCGTCTGTATCAAGAGATTTTGGAGAAGGTATTATGATGAATCGATATGAAAAACAATTAGAACAGTGGATAAATGAATATGGATTAGCGTACAACGGTGCCAGCGATTCTACAGAGATTCATAATATTTTGATGGATTTGTTTAAGACGCGATGTGATGGTAAGCGGGTTGCTTTATGGGGGGCAGGACGTAAGAATACAGAGAATAGCCATGCTGCCGTAATTTTAAAGAAATACACAACCTATATTCAGGGAATGTGTTGTCTAATTGATTCGTTACCGGAATTACAAGGTGATGAATTTATGGGATATCCTATCATTTCGCCTGTAGATATAAAAATGTATGACGTTGACATTGTGATTATTGCATCCAAGGTTCAGGCAGATTCCATTGTGAAGGATTTGCACAGCATTGTACCGGATTGTGAATATATCGATATTTACGGTGAGTTGAAGCAGCGTGGCATGACTATTTATCATAAGTTTTATGAAGAAAGTAACATTTATACAACCCTATATCAGTTGCGTAAGTCTTATGAGGAAGAAATTGATGCTACGTTAAAGGGTGAGAAGCTTTGGACCATCATCAGTGCATATTTGTCTATTAAAGATTTCTGTTTCGCCAAAAAATTTGCAGAGATATACTATGAAGGAAGCTATTCAAAGGAAGTTCCATTAAAAGAGTTCTTTTTGAAATTAGAAAAACTGGAATTAGAGATTCAGGAGAACAATACAAAGAAGAAAGAGGATGTGGTTATTTTCTTTGTAGATTCCCTAAGAGCTATGGATGTCTACCATAAAGATAAAAATGGAAATTGGCAGGCAGATTTGTTAAAGCCGTATATAAAGGGTGCAACAGTATTTGCAAATGCCAAATCCACAGGTGTTACAACCTACGAAAGTATGATATCTGTTGTGAAGCAGCAATATCCTTATGAACAGAATGTATATGAGAATAATATCCTAGCAGATTTTGATGAATTTAAGCTTTTACCTGTGGCAAAGGAACAGGGCTTTGATATTCGATTTTACATATCAGAAGGATATCCAATTATACACGAGTGTCCAGAGGTTACCTTTACAAAACAGGTGTATCTTCCAGCAAAGCTGTGGAAATTAGTAACGGATATGGCGTGTACGGAAGAAAAGACATTTAATTTTATCTATGTACCATATGAATTGCATTTTCCTTTGATTTGTGGCTATCACAAAGAGGAACCAAGGGTTAGTGGATTCGTGGATGTTGGCGTAAAGGACACAAAGGATTATGTACCAAAACAGTTAGAAGAATGTAAGCAATATGTAGATGAGATGTTTAGTTATTATAAATCATATTTTAGCGATGAGATTTTGTTTTCTGTCTTTGCAGATCACTCTCAGGTGGTATATGATGAAGAAGAACAGAAACCATATTTCATGTATTATAACAAACCAGAGCGTTGTGTAAATGTAACCTTCTTTGTAAGGGGATACGGAATAAAAGAACAATGGAATGAGCGGTTGGTGAGCTTGTATGATTTTCCGGATATATTTAAGAGTTTGATAGAGAAGAAAGAATTACAGGTACCAGAGCGTGAGATTGCAATTTATCAATATTATAAGATTCATTATAAGAAGCTTCGAGAGTATGCTGTTGAACATGGAATGGAAGATTATATTGATGGAATGCAGTGTTTTGTGACAGAAAAAGGAATTTATATGGTTACAGCGGCAGGAAAAGAGGAAGTATTTCTTCTTGGTAAGACAGAGAATGTAATTGACACGGCAGAAGGTCAGAAGATGAAAAAACAAGTTTTAGATGCATATAAGATATCATTTCCACAGTTCATATTAGAAGATTAAGGGCTGTCAAGAAATAGGAGAATGGCAATGGGAAAATGGAGTGAATGGAAAAAAGAATATGGGGCAAAGGTAGCATATGAGGATTATTATTTGCCATCCAAAGAAGCGATGGTACAGGTTTTACAAAGCTACAAAGAGCAGGATAAAAAAGTTGCAATTTGGGGTGGCGGTGTAAAAGGAACTGCATTTTTACAGATTGTAGACCCAAAAGCAGAATACGTATCTTGTGTCATTGATATTAAAGCAGAAAAGGCTGGTAGTAGTATTGCAGGAAGAACGATTGTGTCCTGTTATGATTTAAAGGACAAGGCAATTGATGTGATTATCATGATGAATCAGAAGCATTTTGTTCAGAATTATAATATTTTGAAGGATGAAGGAATTAGTTGTGTGATTCACGATATGGATGAGATTGTGAAGAGAAATCTTTCTGGTGAAGATATCCTCAATGGCAAAGATATGGAGAATGACCAAAAGGATAACGAGGTGCAGACCAAAAAGATTCAGAAAGAGCTTATGCCATTGTTGCATGAGGTGAAAAGGGTTTGCGAGGAACATGATATTCCATATTTTCTTTGTGCAGGAAGTACACTGGGTGCGGTAAGACATGGTGGTTTCATTCCATGGGATGATGATATTGACATTGGAATGTTACGAAGAGATTATATCGAGTTTTTAGAGGTGGCTCGAAGAGAATTAGGAGAGGGATTTCTACTGATTGATGCCAACGATACACCGGATTATTATGTTGGACACGCTAAGGTGTTCCGGGATAATACGGCTTTGGTGAATCGGGAGACTAGTCATTTGAGAACGCACCATGGATTCTATTTGGACATTTTTCCGTTTGATACAATTCCTGAGAGTGAAGAGGAACAGGATGAGATGTACCAGAGGGTGAAGGAAATACAAAGTTTGTTTGTCCGTATGAAGAAATGGAATTGCTTTAGAGGAAAAAATCCGATTAAAAAGTATTTTGCTAATCAAGAATATTATAGTTTGAAGAAATATTCTCCACATAAAGTATTTGAGGAAATGAATCAGATTTTGATGAGTTATTTACATAGTGATTCACAATTAGTAGCAGACTTGTTTGCACCATACAACAAGAAGTTATTTTATAACGTAAATGATTTATTTCCTGTTAAGATGATGCAGTTTGAAGATGATGAATATCCAATACCGGGTAATTATGACAAGTATTTAACAGTAATGTATGGCGATTATATGACATTGCCACCAGAGGATAAACGATATGTGAAGCATAATATTATTTGCTTTGATACGGAGCATAATTATGGTCCAGACGAGAAGTGGATGAAGAAGGTGAAGTTATAAGGTATGAAAAAAGAATGGGAATGCTTAAATATACAATATGTAAAAGAAGTTTTTGAAAAAAACAAGGGTAAAAAGATATATTGTTTTGGTGCAGGAACAATGTCAAAACTATTGAGACATAATTTGCCGGTAGAGTGCAAAATAGATAAATATATAGATAATAACGAACAATTGTGGGGACAAAAAATAGAGGGGATAGAGGTTTGTGGACCACACATATTAGAAGAAGAAAAAGGATATGCTGTTTTAATTACAAGTAGACACAATGTAGTAATCAGTGATCAGTTGACTACAATAGGGTTAAAGGAAAATGAAGATTATTTTGATTTATATGTTGTATTGTCTCCTTATTTAAGAATTGAAAAATTTAAATCTATGGCCAATCAATTCGGAGATTTTGTTGATAGAATTCCAGAAAAATATTTTGATTCGAAACCAATTAAATATGAGGAAAAAATAGGGGTTGTATGTATTCTTCAGTTAAATAAAAATCTTGTGAATTATTTGCTAGCACAAGCGTTGCTTTTACGTAGTGCAGGATATAAGGTTTCTATTATATTAGATTCTTTGAAATCATATGATAGCTATTGTTATGCGGAAGGTGTAGAGGAAGTACTTCGTTCATATGTGGATGTATTGATCGAAAAGATAAGAAAGAAATGCAAAGATATTCATATATATGATATTACGCAAGAAGGAAAAATAAATTTAGATTGTACAGATGTTTCCAACATAGAAAAAACAAATACACAAGTGTTAAAATGGTTCGATAGTCGTCGAATGTATGATTTTCTCAATGCACATTCGGAACGTAGTAATATTTCGAAGGGAATATTAGAGAATGCTTTGGGATACATTAAGGCATTTTTTGAAAAAAATAAATTTGATGTTATTAGTGTTTATACCGGAATACACAGACATCGTTCTATGTATAGATATATTGCAAAGAAGAATCAAATTCGAATTGCAACTTATGATGTGGGTGCCCCAGGAAGAATGTTGTATAATAGTGATGGTGTAGCTGCTCATGCCGATGATATTACAAGAATAATAAGAGAAAACAAATTTTCAGAAAAGGAAAAAGATATTCTTGTTTGTTTGGCAAAGAATAATTTTGAAGTGAGAAAAAATAGCACGGTAAAAGATGCTGGATACAATTATCAAATAGTAGAGTATGAAGAACGTATACAACCATTTGATGTCGTTATTCCATTAAATATTGCATGGGATGCAGCAGCATTAGAAAGGGATAGAATTTTTGAGGATTATATTATTTGGTTAGAGAAAACGTTAAAATATATTATAGAAAATACAGAAGCAACAATAATGATAAGAGAGCATCCGGCACAGAACAAAGTCAAGCAATATAAGTATGTGAATATAGAGGAAAGAATTCCTTTTATTAAAAACAATAAAAACAGAATTTATTTTGTGAAGGCTGCTGATAAGATTAACACATATCAATATATTGAGAAATGTAAAGTGGTGTTGCCGTATACTTCAACAACAGGACTGGAAGCAGTTATGCTAGGCAAGAATATTATTATTCATACTAATGTTTATTATGCAGATTTGGAAGTGGGTTACAAAGCAAAAGATGAAGAAGACTATTATAATCACATTCAATACTATTTAAATAATATTGAATGTGATTATAATAAAATGAGAAATGCGTATTTAGCCTATTATCTTCAAATGCTCAATGCGTTAACTTGTATGTTCTGTACACATTATACGAATTGGATGGAACTATCAATTAATCAACTTGTTGAAATGGAAGGAGTATCAGATATTGTGAATGTAATAGGAGAGGGAGTTCCTGTTGCATATTCAAAAGCAATGAAAATGATAGAAAGTGTCAAAGCGAAGTAATATTTTATCTTATGATATGAAGGGAATGTTATGTGCTGAAATTGATACAATAGAAGATAGGAAAAAGGCTTTGTATCGGTTAAAAATATGTTAAAATATATTATAAAATTTAAGTATTACAGGAGAAAAAGTTATGATTAATGATAAGGTTATTTTAATTACGGGAGGCACAGGCTCTTTTGGAAACCATTTTGTAGATTATGTATTGAAAAACTATAAACCAAAGAAAATCATTATATACTCAAGAGATGAATATAAGCAGTTTATTATGGCAAATAAGTACAAAGAGTATAAAAGTATTTTAAGATTTTTCATAGGTGATGTTAGAGATAAGGAGCGATTAGCTCGTGCGTTAAATGGAGTAGATTATGTGATTCATGCCGCGGCATTAAAACAGGTACCTGCATGTGAATATAATCCAATGGAAGCGGTAAAAACCAATATCAACGGTGCAATGAATATTGTAGATGCAGTCTTAGATTCGCCTAGTGTTAAGAAAGTAGTTGCTCTTTCAACAGATAAAGCGGTTAATCCAATTAATTTGTATGGAGGAACGAAATTGGTTTCTGACAAATTGTTTATTGCAGCAAATGCATATGCAGGAAGCAGAGACTTGGCATTTTCTGTTGTAAGATATGGAAATGTTGCAGGCAGTAGAGGATCTGTAATTCCATTCTTTAAGAATATCATTGATAATGGCGGTAAAGAATTACCGATTACCGATTATCGTATGACTCGATTCTGGATTGATTTGGAAGAGGGTGTAGAGTTAGTTATTAAGGCCTTGAAGGAAGCAAAAGGTGGAGAAACCTTTATTTCTAAGATTCCTTCTTTTAAAATCACAGATTTAGCGCAGGCGATGTTGCCAGGATGTGAAATGCCAGAAGTGGGAATACGTGAAGGTGAAAAACTTCATGAAATCATGGTAACAAGAGAAGATTCTATGACAACCTATGAGTATGAGAAGCATTTTATTATTTATCCACATTTTGAATGGTGGAACAAAGAACCATTACCAGGTGGAAGACGTGTGGAACAAGGATTTGAATATAGTTCTGGTAATAACACAGAGTGGATGAGTATAGAGGTGTTAGCTGAAAAGATAAACAACATGAATTGGAAAAAGGATTGAAATATAGAAAACGTTTTTTAACTTGGGAAGAGGTTATAAATTATGAGGAATATAGCAATTATTACAGCAAGAGGTGGAAGTAAACGTATACCACGAAAAAACATTAAAGAATTTTGTGGAAAGCCTATTATAGCTTATTCCATAGAGGCAGCATTAAAGAGTGGAGTGTTTGATGAAGTAATGGTTTCTACTGACGATGAGGAAATTGCTGAAGTTGCAAGACGATATGGTGCAAGGGTACCTTTTATGCGAAGCGAAGAAACGGCGAGTGATTATGCCACAACACGACAAGTATTAACAGAGGTGTTTCGGGAATATGAAAAACTGGGACAGTATTTTGATGTGGCGGTATGTCTTTATCCAACAGCGCCGTTTGTTACAGCAGAGAAAATAAAAAAGGCACTAGAGATTTTGGAACGAGAACAGGCAGATGCATTAACACCTGTAGTTAAATATTCATACCCACCCCAAAGAGCTTTTGTAATTAAGGAAGGTACATTGCAATTTCAGTTTCCAGAGAATGCCACAAAACGCTCACAGGATTTGGAACCGATTTACCATGATTGTGGACAGTTTTATGTAATGAAAGTAGACAATGTATTGAATGATGTGAAAGAGATTCGTAAAGTTCCTCTTATTATGCCAGAGACAGAGGTTCAAGATATTGATACAGAAGAAGATTGGAAACTTGCGGAGATGAAATATCAGATGATGATAAATACAAATAAGTAATAGGATTGAGAAGATTTTGATGGAGGAATAAAATGATTGCAAATAAAATGGGACATTTTTTTGAAGAGTATGAAGTAGGAGATGTAATTAAGCATTCTTGTTCTAAGACGATTTTTGAAAGTGATAATAATTTGTTTTCGTTACTTACTATGAATCCGCATCCTATACATACCAACGTTGATTATGCAGAAAAAAGTCAACATGGACAAATATTAGTAGTTGGAACATTGGTTTTTTCGTTGGTTGTAGGGTTTACAGTGTCTGACATTAGTGGTAATTGTATCGCTAATTTAGGTTATGAAAATGTAGAACATATAAAACCAGTGTATGTTGGAGATACCTTATATGCAGAAACAGAAGTGTTAGAATGTAGGGAATCAAAAACAAAAGAGGATAGAGGAATTCTTTACGTTGAAACAAGAGGATTCAACCAACGAGGAGAAATGGTGATTCGGTTTAGACGCCATGTGCTAATGAAAAAGGAGAGATATTATGCCTAAGAAAAAAGTAATTGTTCTAGGAGGAAAAGGAATGGGAACAATCGCATGTACGATTGTGGACCGGATTGGAGATGGAGAAGTAATCGGATTTTTAAATGATTTTATTGAAATTGGAACGGAATTAGGCAATAAAAAGAAATTCAAAGTAATCGGTACATCTGAGGATATTGCTAAATTTGCTGAGGATCCAAATGTATATTTTATTTTAGCTTTTGGTGGATTGCAAAGAGAAAAAGAAATGTATGAAAAAATGAAAAATTTAGGAATTGAACAGGATCGATATTATGAGGCAATCGATCCAACTGCGGTGATTCCATGGGAGTATAGTGATATTGGTTATGGTGCTATAGTTGCACCATTAGCACAAATTAGTCCTGATGTTGTGGTAGCCAATAACTGCATTTTACTTGGTAATTCATTTATTGGACATGATACATTTGTGGATGAATATACCCATGTTGCAACGAATGCGACAGTAGGTTCATGGTGTCATATTGGAAAGGGTGTCCATATTGGAAGTAATGCAACAATAAAAGAAAGAATTACTATTGGGGATTATAGTCTAGTTGGAGCAGGAGCCGTTGTGGTAAAGGATGTTCCTGAAAATAGTATTGTTGTTGGAAATCCGGCAAAGGTTTTAAGAATGAAGGGTGAGGATTGATGGTGATGGATTACCTATTAAGAAGTATGTTGTATGTTCCGGCATACAGAAAGAAATTTATAGACAGTGCATTAAAGTGTAATGCAGATGCGCTTATCATTGATTTGGAGGATGCGGTTCCAGCAGAATATAAAGCAGATGCACGAGTAATTCTAAAAGAATATGTGGATGCAGGTGCATTTAAAGACAGAATTGTATTTGTTCGATTAAATCCAATAGAAAGCAATATGTTACTTGATGATTTAAAATATGCACTACACTCAGATATTGCTGGATTTCTTTTGACCAAAATATATACAGATGAAGATATGGTATATTACGATAAATTAATGACACAATATGAAAAGAAATTAGGTATAAAAGAAGGTCATTTCAAGTTTTTACCATTGATAGAAACGACTTCTGCTGTTATGAATGTGTATAGCATTGCAAAGGCAAGTGAGAGAAATATTGCTGTATGCTTTGGTGGGGAGGATTTTCTTAACGATTTAGTTGGACTACATAAGGAGCCTCCACGTGCATTTGATTATCCAAGAGCAAGTATTGCATTAGCAGCTCGCTCAGCAGGAGTATTACCAATTGACACTCCATATTTGACATTAGATGATACAGATGGTTTTATCAGAGAAGAAAAAATATCATTTGAAATGGGATTTGCAGGCATGCAGTTAATTCATCCAAAACAAATTCCTTTTGCAGATGAATGTTTTATGCCAGAACAGGAAGAAATTGAGAAATCTATTGCAATTGTAAATGCGATTAAAGAATCTTCAAAAGCAGGTTCTGGTGTGGCTATGTTAAATGGAAAAATGATAGGACCGCCTATGAGAAAACGAGCAGAAAAAGTATTAGAAATTGTGGAGTTGGCAAAAAAATATGATAAATAATGAAGAGGTTGTAAGAGGAATATTATTTGTACCTGCATATAAGAAATATTTGGACAAGATTGAGCAAATGGATATTACAGCAATTATTATAGATTTAGAAGATTCTGTCGCAAAAGATGATAAGGATCAAGCATTTCAGAGTTGCATTGATTTTGTGAAAAATTATCAGGGAAATAAAAAAATATATGTACGTGTTAATTTCGAACGGGCAGAATATGAAATTTCCCAGTTGCAGGAATATAACGTAGAGGGCTTTATGTTTCCGAAATTAGAAACAGCAAAAGATATTCCGGCGGTTTGTTGTAAAAAGATTATAGGATTAGTAGAAACACCGAAAGGAGTTATAGATGTTGAGCGATACATTTGTGACGATAGAATTGTAGCATTAGCATTTGGTGCAGAAGACTATTCTTCTTTGGTAGAATGCAAGAATTGTTACAGTAGTCTTTTTTATCCTAAGAGCAAGTTGGTAACTTACGCAAAAGCATATAATAAAAAAATATATGACACAGTGTTTACAGACGTTCATAATGATGAAGCTTTTCGAAATGCTGTAACACAATCGAAGGATTTGGGTTTTGATGGAAGACTGTTAATTCATCCATCTCAGATAAAAATTGTGGATGAAGTTTATAATGATGTGGATTATGATTTTATGAGTAGGGTGATTGATTTATATAATCATTCAGAAACAGGAGTTGTATATATAAATAATCAGATATATGAACGTCCACACATAGAATATTTTAAGAAAAAGATAGAAGAAAAAGAGGATGATGCTTGTGAGAAAGTCGGAAGAATTGATTCACAAACGTGAAGAAATGGACAAGGAAGAACAATTAAAAAGGGAGAAACAACACGGGAAACAAAAGTTGTCTGCCCGTGAAAGATTGGAGTTGTTTTTTGATGCCGATTCTTTTGTAGAAACAAATGTATTTGTGAAGCATAGGTGTAATAACTTTGGACTAGATCAGAAAACTCCAGATGGAGATGGTGTAGTAACGGGTTATGGAAAAGTAAATGGAAGAACCGTGTGTGCATATGCCCAAGATTTTACAGTGTTTGGTGGTACCTTAGGTGAAATGAATGCTCAAAAAATTATTGATCTTCAGCAAAAGGCATTAGAGCTTATGGTTCCGATTGTGGGAATGCATGATTCAGGTGGCGCCAGAGTTCAAGAAGGCGTAAATGCATTATCTGGATACGGCAAAATATTTATGAATAACGTAAAGTCTTCAGGTGTGATTCCTCAGATATCCATTATTATGGGTCCGTGTGCGGGTGGAGCGTCTTATTCACCCGCGTTGTCAGATTTTATTATAATGGTACAAAATAGTAGTAACATGTTTATCACTGGACCGGACGTGGTAAAGGTAGTGACAGGACAAGCGGTAAATCAACAGGAGTTGGGTGGCGTAGATATGCATGATATGGTAAGTGGTGTTAGTCATTTGAGCGTAAAGGACGACGCTGAAGCTATCCAATGTGCAAAAAGGTTATTGAATTATTTACCTGAAAATTATAAAGATAATCCACCGATTTATATAGATAAAGCTAGAAATGATGAAATAGAATTAGATACGATTGTTCCAGAGAATAACAGAACACCATATGACATGTATGATGTAATAAAGGGTATTGTTGATAAAGACAGTATCTTTGATATACAAAAGTCCTTTGCAAAAAATATTATTACATGTTTGGCAAGAATAAATGGTAGGCCAATAGGGATTGTAGCCAATCAACCTAAATATTTGGCAGGATGTATTGATGTAGATGCATCAGATAAGGCAGCTCGTTTTATACGAATGTGTGATTGCTATAATATACCACTTCTTAATTTTGTAGATGTTCCGGGATTTTTTCCAGGTAAAGAACAGGAAGAGAAGGGAATTATCCGACATGGTGCAAAGATGCTATATGCATTTTGTGAGGCGAAGGTTACCAAAATTACATTGCTAATTCGAAAAGCTTATGGAGGTTCCTATTTGGCTATGTGTAGTAAAGAGTCGGGTGCAGATTATGTGTTGGCTTGGCCTACGGCAGAAGTGGCAGTAATGGGAGCAGAAGGAGCTGTAAAAATACTTTTCCGTAAGCAGATAAAGGATGATGATAGGTTATTAGAGGAAAAAATAAAAGAGTATGAAGATAATTTCTCAACTGCATTTTGTGCAGCTCAATCAGGGTTTGTAGATGATATTATATTGCCACATGATACGAGAAGTCAGGTTATACGAATTTTGGATAGTATTGAAAAAAAGAATACGATTTTGCACGGAAATATTCCGTTGTAGAGAAATGTTGTGATGAAGGGTTACATTTAATAATAGGTGAAAAATGGACAAGGAAATATATATTCGTGTAGATGGTAATGAAATAATAGCAACTGGTCATGTTATGCGTTGTCTGTCAATTGCGGAGCAAATGAGACAACAAGGGGCAGAGGTGACATTTCTTCTTGCAGATGATAAACCTTGTTCTTTAATTGAAAATAGGGGATTTTCTGTAGATGTATTAAATACGGTATGGAATCATCTAGAACAGGAAATAGATACGATTTGCAATTATGTAATTGATAACTGTGTAAAGGTACTTTTGTTAGATACTTATTATGTTACAGAGGACTATATGAAAAAGTTATCTAAGTATACACGAATTGTATATATTGATGATTTAAGTAAGTTTGTACATCCAATACAAGGAGTGGTGAAATATAATATATTTACAGGTATGGATGGATATGAAAAAACATATCAGTTAGCAGGTCTTCAAACACATTGTATGGTAGGAAGTAAGTATATTCCGTTGAGAGAAGAATTTATTTATCAACCATATGAAGTAAAAAAAGAAGTATCTCGTGTGTTAATAACGACTGGTGGAACAGATCAGTTAAATGTAGCGTACAATTTATTACAAGAGGTTTTGTCCCATCCTAGATTAAAAACATTGGAATATCACGTAATTGTAGGTTGCTTTAATCAGAATAAAAATCTGTTGAAGGAAGTTGAAAGAGAATATGCAAATGTAATATTACATGAGAATGTTAATAATATTTCTGTGTGGATGAGGTATTGTGATGTTGCCATTTCTGCTGCAGGAACAACCACATATGAACTGTGTGCCTGTGGAGTGCCATCTATATGTATGGCGGTTGCAGATAACCAAGAGGGTGCTGTAAAATGGGAGCGGAATGGATATATGAAGTATGCGGGCAATGCACATAAAGATATGCAACAGTGCATGAATAGGTGTAAAAATGGGCTTCTTGAGTATATAAACGATTATGAAGATCGAAAACAAAAATCTGTGTTTATGCAGTCTATGGTAGATGGTTATGGAGCAAAAAGAATAGCAGAATATCTGTTAAGCATATAATGATTTGACTTTTTCGGATTAGGAGGAGCTGGAATGAAAAAAGAAATATATATTGATGGGAAGGTAATTAGTACTAATTCACCAACATATATTATTGCCGAAATGTCAGCAAATCACTTAATGGATTTTGACAGGGCGAAGCAAATTATATTTGAATTAAAAGATTCTGGTGTAGATGCAGTTAAGTTGCAAACATATACGGCAGATACAATTACAATAGATTGTGATAATGAAGAATTTCTGATTCACGGAGGATTATGGGATGGAGATACATTATATAATTTGTATCAAAAGGCATATACTCCATGGGAATGGCAAGCGGAATTGGTAGAATATGCAAATGGTCTAGGCATGGCATGTTTTTCTTCACCTTTTGATTTGACGGCAGTTGATTTTATGGAAAGTATCAGTATGCCAGCGTATAAAATAGCATCTTATGAAGCAAATGATATTCCTATGATAAGGAAAATAGCAAAGACAGGAAAACCGATTCTTATTTCTACAGGTGTTGCACATTTGGAGGACATAGAGAGAGCCTTGCGGGTATGCAGAGAAGAAGGAAATGAGAATATAATATTACTAAAGTGCACTTCAGCATATCCTTGTCCTTATGAGGACATGAATATTAAAGCAATTCCTCTGATGCGAGATACTTTTGATTGTTTGGTGGGATTATCGGATCATACATTAGGCGATGAGGTTGCATTAGGAGCTGTGGCACTTGGAGCAAAGGTTCTAGAAAAGCATGTTACTATAAAGAGAGAAGATGGTGGTCCGGATGGAGCATTTTCTATGGAAATTCACGAATTCATAGAAATGGTTCGTCGTATTCGTAACTTAGAAAAAGCACTTGGAAAAGCTACTTTCGATTTGACGGAAAAACAAGAGAGAGCTCGAAAAGGAACACGTTCTCTTTATGTGGTAAAGGATATAAAATGTGGAGAGATGCTTAATAAGGAGAATGTGAAATCCATTCGACCTGGGCGAGGATTACATACTATGTATTATGAGGATGTATTAGGAAAGATGGCAATAATGGATTTACCTAAAGGAACCCCTCTTTCGTGGGATAAGATAAAATGAGTTTGAAATAATGTCGCAGGAGGAAAATATGTACATACCATACGGAAGACAATCAATTGATGAAAAAGATATACAGACAGTAGTTGATGTGTTAAAGTCAGACTATCTTACTACTGGACCCAAGGTCGCTGAATTTGAAAAAAAAGTGGCAGATTATGTAGGGGCAAAGTATGCTGTTGCCGTAAGCAATGGAACAGCGGCACTTCACATTGCTTGTCTTGCTGCAGGAATTAAAGAAGGTGATGAGGTTATTACAACACCTATCACATTTGCTGCATCTTCAAATTGTGTATTATATTGTGGAGGAACTCCTGTATTTGCAGATATCGATGCGAAAACATACAATATCAATCCGTTAGAAATTGAAAAGAAAATTACAGATAAAACAAAGGCAATTATTCCAGTCCATTACACAGGACAACCTTGTGATATGAATAAGATTATGGAAATTGCAAAAAAACATCATCTTATAGTGATTGAAGACGCAGCTCACGCGTTAGGAGCATCTTATAAGAATATTAAAATCGGAAATGTTGCAAATATGACATGTTTTAGTTTTCATCCAGTGAAACCAATCACAACTGGTGAAGGTGGAATGGTGGTAACGAGTGATGAAGCACTATATCAGAAATTACTAATGTTTCGTAGTCACGGAATTACTAGAGACGAGTCGTTGTTAACAGAGAATCAAGGCGGATGGTATTATCAGCAGTTGGAATTAGGATATAATTATCGAATTACTGATATTTCATGTGCCTTGGGTTGTAGTCAAATGGATAAGTTAGATTCATTTATAAAAAGAAGAAGTGAGATTGCAAAATGTTATACTGAGGCATTTAGAAATGTAGAGGGAATTATAATACCTGAGCAGATGACAGGATGTGAAAGTGGATGGCATCTTTATATGATACAGGTAGAGGATAGAAAGAATGTTTTTGATAAGTTAAGAAGCGTGGGAATAGGTGTAAATGTACATTACATACCTGTTTATCAGCATCCATACTATCAAAGAATTGGTTATAAGGATTGTTGTTGTCCAAATGCAGAGAAATTTTATGAGAGAGCAATCAGTTTGCCGATTTTCCCTGAATTGACGAAAGAACAACAGAACTATGTAATTAACCAAGTAATAGAATGTGTTAGAGGAGAAAACTGATATGGATAAATTAAAAATATTAAGCAAAATAAAAGAAATATATGAAAATGGTGGCAATATAATACAATATCTAAAAAATTTAGATGGTGCAAACACAAATAGTATAGAAGATATAATGATCTCATATGATTTTCAAGCAGGTTCTTATTATAATAATTATAAAAAGGGTTTGTATAATTATGGATAATATCATGATTGTATAGCAGAGGTAATCAAATCTTATATGAAGGATATGGAGCATTGTATATTAATGGAGGCTGGAGTTGGTGAGGCAACAACTTTAGGACCTGTTTTAAATAGACTTGATATGGAGAAAGTAGATAAAGTTTATGGGTTCGATATTTCGTGGTCTAGAGTAAAGTATGCGGAACGATTTTTAAATGAAGTGTCAGATGGCAGTAAAATACAGTTATTTGTGGGGGATATGTTTGATATTCCGGTGAAGGAAAATGGAATTGACATTTTATATACTGTACATGCGGCAGAACCAAATGGCGGAAAAGAGAAGGAGATATTAGAGGAATTATATCGAACAACAGCAAACTATTTAATTATGTTTGAACCGGCATATGAGTTGGCGGATGAAACTGCCAGAGCAAGAATGAAGCAACATGGATATGTAACTAAGTTGCATGAAACAGCAGTGGAATTGGGTTATAACGTGTTAGAATACAGATTATTGGAAACTTGTTTAAACCCATTAAATCCAACAGGCGTATTGGTGATAAAAAAAGATAATATATCAGAGGCGAGAGTATTTGAAAATATATTATGTGATCCGATTTCTGGGGAAGCATTGAGTGTTTCTGAAAATGAAGCATATTGCGAATCAAGTATGTTACTGTATCCTGTTATATTGAATATACCGTGCTTGCTTAAGAGCAATGCAATAATCGGAACAAAGTATAATGTATTTAAGGATTAGAGGATATCATACTTTAGATAAAAACCCGCCAAGAAGAAAAATTCCTATAACAAATTAATCTAATATTTTCAAACAAAGAAACCGATATACTAAACGTATTATTATGTATATCGGTTTTTGATTTATAAGAAACTTCGTGAGATGTGAAGAATTTATATTAAGATATACATAAAATGGAATAGGACAAAATTTATCTATTAGTCAAGGAGGAATGTAGATGAAAACAGTATACATGTGTTTTAGTACGGACATCATACATAGCGGACATATCAATATTATTGATAAGGCATCTGCTTATGGGGAGGTAGTTGTTGGCGTTTTGACAGATGAAGCGGTAAGTAGCTATAAGCGTTTTCCGTTATTGTCATATAGTGAAAGGGCCAATATTGTAGGACATATTAATGGCGTATCGAAAGTCGTTCCGCAGGAAGAGCTTAGTTACGCAAAGAATTTAAGAGAATTAAAGCCTGATTATGTTGTTCATGGTGATGATTGGCAGGAAGGATTTCAGAAACCAATTCGTGATGAAGTAATCACTATTTTAGGTGAGTATGGTGGAGAGTTGATTGAGTTTCCGTATTCCAATGATGAGAATTACTTACAGTTAGAACAAAATGCTAGAAGACAGCTTTCTATTCCGGATATTCGAAGAGGAAGATTGCGCAAATTAATCGAAATGAAGCATACCATTTCTGCTATTGAAGCCCATAGTGGTATTACAGGGTTAATTGCAGAGAAGACAACTGTATTGCAGGATGGTAAAACCTATCAGTTTGATGCCATGTGGGTGTCTAGTTTATGTGATTCCACTGCAAAGGGTAAGCCGGATATTGAGTTGGTAGATATGTCATCCCGTATGAGAACCATCGATGATATTATGGAGGTTACCACAAAGCCAATTATTTTAGATGGTGATACTGGCGGATTGATTGAACATTTTGTATATAACGTAAAGACATTAGAAAGAATGGGTGTTTCGGCAGTTATTATTGAAGATAAGACTGGCCTTAAAAAGAATTCATTATTTGGTACAGAAGTAGAACAAACCCAGGATTCCATTGAACATTTCTGCAAGAAGATTGAAGCGGGAAAACGTGCACAAAAAACAAAAGAGTTTATGATCATTGCACGTATTGAGAGCTTGATTTTGGAAAAAGGTATGGAGGATGCATTAGAGCGTGCCTTTGCTTTTGTTAAAGCAGGAGCTGATGGTATTATGATTCATTCCAGAAAGAAAGATCCTGCAGAGATTTTTGAATTTGTACAAAAATTCCGTGCTGAGAATAAAGAGACTCCAATTGTGGTGGTTCCAACTTCTTTCAACACAGTAACGGAACAGGAATTCAAAGATAGAGGTGTAAATGTAATCATTTATGCAAATCAGTTGACGAGAAGTGGTTTCCCGGCAATGAAGAAAACTGCAGAAACCATTTTAAGAAATCATAGAGCAAAAGAAGCGGACGACATGTGTATGTCAATCAAAGAAATCTTAACATTGATACCAGACGAGGAATAAAAATGCAAGAACAGAAAGTGTTATCTGGAAACATATATGGAGAGTTTGAAAACTTAATAAAGGAAAAGCAGATAAATCATTTATTGCTGGTATGTGGCAAAAATGTATCAAAAACAGAGGTTGGCGATTACTTTGTAAGCCATAAGAAAATAGGATTTGTATTTCAAGATTTTGAACCGAATCCATCCTATGAGAGTGTGATAAATGCGGTTGCCTGTTATAAAAAACATCAATGTGATGGTGTTTTTGCAATCGGTGGCGGAAGTGCTCTGGATTTGGCAAAGTGTGTGAAGGCGTTTGTAACCATGGAAGCAGGCAGAGATTATTTGGAACAGGACATTTTAGATAATGAAGTTCCCTTTTTGGCAATTCCCACAACCGCAGGAACGGGAAGTGAAGCAACAAAGTTTGCTGTGATTTATCGTGATGGTGAAAAATTGTCTGTAGAGCATGATTCTTTGATTCCACAGTATGTTTTTTTAGATAGCAGATTTTTGGAAACATTACCTTTGTATCAGAAAAAGGTTACGATGTTAGATGCATTGTGTCATAGCGTGGAATCCTTTTGGGCGGCTGGTGCCACAAAGGATAGTAGGATGTTTGCTGACAAAGCATTGATGATGATTATAGAGAATTACAAGGCTTATTTGTCTGGTGATAGTGACGCAGCAAGCCACATGTTAATGGCCTCTAATTATGCAGGAAAAGCAATTAATATTTCCAAGACCACAGCGGCTCATGCCATGAGTTATAAATTAACTAAACTGTATGGTTTACCTCATGGACACGCAGCAGCTCTTAGTTTGTTACAGGTTTGGGAGTATACTAGCGATGTTGCAGATGAGAAGTTGCAGGAAGTGTTAAAGACCTTAGCTGACATTTGGAAATGTCATTCTGTGAGGCAATCAATAGAAGCTTATAGAAAATTATTGCTGGAATTAGAGATTGATTTGGAGCAGCAAGGACATGCAGGAGATGTGGAGATTTTAATGAATTCTGTCAATCAAGATCGTTTGAAAAATCATCCAGTGGCATTTTCAAAAGAACAGATTCAAGAAATGTACAGTCAGATAGTAAAGGAGATGTAAGCCATGAAGGTAAGTGAATTATATGAAGTGTTGAATAAAGACTTTTTTGCAGGAGTTCCCGATTCACAGCTGAAGGAGCTTTGCAATTATATGATGAATAAAGAAGGAATTAGTGATAATCATATTATTGCGGCCAATGAGGGAAACTGCGTGGGATTAGCAGCAGGTCATTATCTCGCAACGGGAAAGATTCCTGTTGTCTATATGCAAAATAGTGGATTGGGAAATGTAGTCAATCCTGTAGCATCTCTATTACATCCTAAGGTATACGGAATTCCTTGTATCTTTATTGTCGGTTGGAGAGGGGAACCTGGCGTGCATGATGAACCTCAACATATCTTTCAAGGGGAAATAACAGAAACTTTAATTAAAGATTTGGATATGGAAGCCTTTGTGTTGACAAAGGATACAACACTAGAAGAAGTAAAAACTGCGTTGCAGGCGTTTGACAAGGTGTTAGAAGAAGGCCGAAGTGTGGCATTTATTGTGAAAAAAGGTGCGTTTGAGGCAGAAAGTAAGGCTGCGTACGGAAATGACCATACATTGGTTAGAGAACAAGTGATTGAGAAAATTGTGGATGTGGCAGAGAACGATATTATTGTGTCTACAACAGGAAAGGCATCTAGAGAATTGTTTGAAATTAGAGAAGCAAAAGGCCAGGGCCACCAACAGGATTTCTTGACGGTTGGCTCCATGGGGCACAGCTCCTCTATTGCGATGGGAATTGCGTTAGAAAAACCCAATAGCAAGGTGTGGTGTATTGATGGAGATGGAGCAGCTTTGATGCACATGGGTGCAATGGCTGTAATCGGAACGAATAAGCCTAAGAATATGGTTCATATTGTAATGAACAATGAAGCCCACGAAACAGTAGGTGGTATGCCAACAGTAGCGGGAAGTGTTGATATGATGCAGATTGCAAGTGGATGTGGATATCCGATACAGCTTCAGGTGAAAACGGAGGATGAATTGGTAGCTGCATTGCAAAAAGCAAAGGAAGCAGAGGAATTGGTATTTGTTGAGATAAAATGCAATATTGCTTCGCGTGGTGATTTGGGACGTCCTACCACAACGGCACAGGAAAATAAGAAGAACTTCATGGAGTTTCTTAAGACTTGTAAATAAGGTGTGATGCAAGGAGGATTATTCGATGAAAGCACTCATTTTAAATTCTGGACGTGGAACTAGAATGGGAAATGAAACAAAGGAGCATCCAAAATGTATGACCAGGTTGCAAGGAAAAGACACTATTTTAAGCCGTCAATTAGAACAGCTTAAGAAAATGGGCATTCAGGATGTGGTCATTACAACTGGATATTATAATGAAATGTTAGAGGAATATGCAAAATCTGTTGCAAAGGATATAAATATTACATATGTATTTAACGAGTTGTATCAAACAACGAATTATATTTATTCAATCTATGTGGCGAGAGCGTATTTGCAGGATGATATTGTTTTTATGCATGGAGATTTGGTGTTTGAAGATGTTGTGTTAGAGGAGGTTCTGCATAGCGCTAACAGTTGCATGGTGGTAGACTCTACTTTGCCTTTGCCAGAAAAGGATTTTAAAGCTGTTGTAAAAGAGGGTAAAATTGTGAAGGTTGGAATCGAATTTTTTGAGGATGCCTTAGCGGCACAACCTCTTTACAAGCTAAAGCAATCAGATTGGCAGGTGTGGCTTAATGCCATTGTAGATTTTTGTGAATCTAAGAAAGTAACGTGTTATGCGGAGAATGCATTAAATGAGGTATCAGATCACTGTAACATTTTACCTTATGACGTAAAAGGGATGTTGTGTGGAGAAATCGATACCATGGAAGATAGAGAAATTATATTAAAGAGAATTGCAGATTAATAGAATGATAGTGACATATCGGTGAGGGAGAAATGTATGACCAGACAGCAAATCTATAATACCAACGTATTACTACAGTCCATTGTTGAAAAAATAATATATTACTGCCATATCCAGAATTATGACAAGGTAGTGCGAACATTTACAAAACTAACAAATAATCTAATGCTGGTACTAGAAGCTGTGTTTGCAGACATCGATTTTTACAATCAGGAAATGGATATTGTGAATCCTATTGGTGTCAATGCATCCCTGCAAGATATTTTGACTGCGCAGGAGAACAAGGATTATGTGTTGCTGGCAGATTTGTTGGAGCTACAGCTGGTACCATTTTTACAGTCCTTGCAAGAAGCAATCCGTGCCTATGATGTGGAGTGTACCAATCCGACTGTGTGGGAACGCAATATGCTTGTGTTAAAAGATCAGAATGAAGCGTTGTGGAAACAGTTGTTAGCTTATCATGAAAAGTATGAGAGGGCCAATGCAGAGGGTACATGGCAAGGCAGACACCACCTTGAGGATACTAATTGTGGGGCATTTACCATGGCTGGCCAGGATGAGCAAGGAATGTATTACTATCACAGCAATGTGAATCCTGTAAAGGAAGCAGCAGATTTTGCCAGATATTATTACAGTCCAGGTAGTGAAGCATATGTTGTGTGGGGCTTGGGCCTTGGATATCACATTCAGGAATTATTGAAGTTAGATGATGGTATTACATTGATGATATACGAAAGCGACATGGATGTCATTTATCATTGTTTCAACGCAGTAGATATGTCTGTATACTTGTCACTTTCTGGAGTAAAGTTCATTTATGACCCCAACTTCACAAAGATAATTGATGCACTGGAACATATTACAGAAAATTTCATTCTGCATTATCCGTCGTTGCGTCACATTGAAAATGTGAAAATTCGGGAACAAATGGAGATGTTCTTCATTCGGGATAGTGGAAAGCGTAATGCGGCCATTTTATTTGAAAATAACAGTCGGGAGAATTTCAAACATTTTGATGGGTATGTCGATGAGTTGAAACCAAATCTTGAAGGAAAAGATATTGTCATCGTGGCAGCGGGACCTTCTCTGGATCAGAATGTTGAATTGTTGAAAAACAAGAAGCCGAATATGGTAATTATGGCAGTTGAGACAGTGTTTCGCAAATTGATACAGCTTGGGATAGAGATGGATTATGTGATTGTGACAGATGCCAATTCCAGAGTTTACCATCATCTGAAGGGGTTGGAAAACCAGCAGATTCCAATGCTGTATCTTTCTACCGCATACAAAGGATTTGCCATGCGTTATCAGGGGCCGAAGTACTTGATTTGTCAAAATGGTTACGGCAAAGCAGAAGAACTGGCGGGGAAGAATGGTTGGAAGTTGTATGAAACAGGAGGCTCAGTTAGTACCACGGCATTGGATGTGTGTATTTCTCTTGGAGCAAAGTCCGTTGCATTTGTGGGATTGGATTTGGCTTATACTGGAAACATGGCCCATGCAACTGGAGCTGCAAAGAGGGAAGCAGACGGTTTGGAGGAAATGCAACAGGTCCCTGCTGTTGGTGGGGGAACAGTTCCTGCTAGTAAATTGTTTATGATTTATAATAAATGGATAGAAAAGCGTGTGAAGCAAGCGGATGTGACAATGCCGGTGTATGATGCCACAGAAGGTGGAGCAATTGTGCCGGGGTTGGAAATTACGACTTTAGCAAATTATATTGTAGGAATAGAGGATAACAAAAGATGAATCGCTTAGTATACTTATATGAATTAGATTCTGTGCGCAACACGGAGACAGAGATAAAAATTGCACAAAAGGCTTTGTTTCGAGAGATTGTGCAGTATGGTAACACGGTGGTGCTATCATTTAATCAGCTGACAGACTCAGATGCCTTTCATACATTGTTAATGAATGATGAAACCTATGAATGCGTGATGACAATGTTTCAACATGGAGCATTAAAGGTGTCTAGATTTGGGAAATATAGAACCCCATCACAGTTTATTCAGTTATCCATTGATAAATGTATCAAAAAAGAGGATGATACTTTTTTGTTTTCGGGATTGCCAGTTAAGTCTAGTGAAAAAGAGTTGCTACAGCTTATGAAGGATGCGTTGCAATACAATGACATTGCAATATTAGAAGAATATCTTGAGAATCAAAAGGCAGAGTGGGAGGACGAAAAGAGCGAGGGAGACGAGAAGGAATTTACAGAAATCGAAAAAGAGTGTATGCGTATTGAGTTCTTGATTCGTTATGTCAAAATGCTATTGTTGCTTAGCATGGAAAGTCCGGCGATGAACCCACCGAAGCTAGAAAGAAGTCGTTCTTTTACAGATTACTTAGATCAAATGTTGGAGCTGGATTACGCCGGTGTTTTGCAATTACTAAATATCAAAAATGATGTTTTTGTGGAGCGAGTGCATGAAGCACTTTTCATATTAGAACAGGTATATAAGAATTTCCGTGAAAATGAAATCGAAGGAATCCAAAGCAGATCCAAGTGGATAGATGAAATCGAAGTGATTGGCGTGGCGGAAAATGCCAATTGGAAAACCAGAGAGAATGAGTATGATCACTACAGTATGGCAATTGCCATTGTAGAAATTTGTTATAACTATGCCATTGAGGACAGCATTTGCAACGTTTCAAAGCGATATAATATTGATGAGGCAAATTCCTTTGAAAAGGATTATGTTAGCAATTTATATCGATACTGGAATCAGATTTTGGAGGATGTGCATGTACCTACTGTAGACGAAATTAATAGCAAGCGCTACGTCAAGGTAAAGGTGCCATGGTCCACGGCAGTTCGCGTTGTGGTAGCCAATTACGACAATGCTAGTGAACAAGACTGTTCAGAGAAATCTCGGGAGGAAATGTTATACGATTATAATTTCAAGAGAGAAAAGAGACAATGGAATGGAAAAATCGCCAAGAATCTCTTTTTACATTTCCTATATACAGGAATCTATATTGTGTTGTTTTGCGTTGTACAATGGGCGATGGGTGCGTTGGAAGGATTGGTTTCTAACACGAACATATTGCAAGGTTTTTGGTACGATATTTTAGTAAGCATGATTTTGTTTGGTATATTGGGTTCTGTAGTTTCTGAGAAGACGGGATTGCCAGACATATTAGAAAGCTTTATGAATATATTAAGAGGTATGAAAGATTTTGTGTATGTATTTTTTGCACCACACGTGGAAAAGCTAGTGTCCTGGTGGGATAAAAGGAGAGCGGTATGATAGAGCGTTTAGAGAAATATTATGAATGGATGAAAAAGCGTCCCTATATGTTTCAGGAGTCAGAGTTGGTTTCTATCGAAACAGATAAAAACAAAATAGAGGAATATGAAAAAGCAACCGGGAAAGAGATAGGTGTTGTTTATGAAAGTCCGTTTAATACATTGGTGGTAGATTTGATACGCAAAGAAAATGGGGAATATTTTACCTATGAACGTGTGATGCCCACTGTGGAGCAAGGTGCGGTTGTGATTTTGACAAAATGTCAGGATCAGTATGTACTGCTGAAACAATATCGACATGCCCTTCGGGATTATCAGTATGCTTGTCCAAGGGGATTTGGAGAGCAGGGGTTATCTGCTACAGAGAATTTGAAAAAAGAAATCCGAGAAGAGATAGGTGCACAGGTTTTGTTCCATGAGCACCTAGGAACGGTGGTTGCGGATAGCGGACTGTGCGGAAATTTGGTGGATGTTTTTGTCTGTACGGTAGACCATGTGGAAGAAAAACAAGGATATGAAGGAATTCAGCGTGTAGTTATGTTGGATCAAAAAGAAATGGAGCAGTGGATTCGAGAAGGTAAGATAACAGATGGTTTTACACTAGCTGCCTATAGTATGTATAAAGCAAAATACGATACAGTTTGATTGTGTAAAAGAGGTGCATATGAATCAGCAAAAAGTACTAGAAATATTAAAGGAATTAGCGCTAAAAGCTGGCAAGATTATCATGGATATTTACGAAACGGATTTTTCTGTTGATTATAAAGAGGATTCCTCGCCGCTTACTATGGCTGACAAGCGGGCAAATGCTTTGATTGTGGAGGGTCTGCAGAAAAATTTTCCGGAAGCAGCTATTCTTTCCGAGGAAGTAAAGGATGACAAGAGCAGAAGAGACAATGATTATTGTTTTATCGTAGATCCGTTGGACGGAACGAAGGAGTTTGTGAAACGCAACGGACAGTTTACAGTCAATATTGCATTGGTATATCAGCAAAAGCCCATTGTGGGTGTGATTTATGTTCCGGTGACAAAGGATTTGTACTATGCTACTAAGGATGCGGGTTCATTTAAACAGGATGGTGCGACGGGAGAGATTAGTAAGCTCCAAGTTTCAGATAAGACCAATTCGATTGTCTGGGTAGGTAGCAAATCCCATTCCACAGAGAAGGAAGCGAATTTGATAGAAAAGCACAAGGAACAGATTGCAGAAATCATTTCCGCTGGAAGCTCCCTGAAGGGATGTCTTGTGGCGGAGCAGAAAGCAGACGTATACTATCGCTTTGGATTGACCTGCGAGTGGGATACGGCAGCAATGCATTGTATTGCGGAGACAGCAGGCGCAGTGATTCGCCAGATGGATAATACGGAATTGTTGTACAATAGAGAAGATACTTTGAATGCAAAGGGATTCTATATTGTGAATTGTCAGGAGAATGTGTGGGTATAAATGATCTGGCACATGATATATGGATTACAATAAAGCAAGTAAATATGGAATTGATAGATAGGTCGGGAAGGTTTTTCTCGACCTTTGTCTATAATTGTAAAACCTCTTGAAACCCATTTTGGAATAGTGTATAGTAAGTAGTTGATAAATCAACAACTAGTTGACAAGTCAACAAGTTGCAGTTGGTTCATTTAGGAGGTAGCAATTTTGAATTGGAATGAAGCTATTGAGGAATTAGAAAGCCGTCGCGAAAAAGCTAGATTAGGCGGTGGACAGACAGCAATTGATAAACAACATGAAAAGGGAAAATTAACAGCAAGAGAGAGACTGGATATATTATTTGACGAGGGAACTTTTGTGGAAATCAATGATTTGGCAGAGTCTAGAATTGATGATTTTGGCTTAGACAAGAAGAGAGTTCCAGGAGACGGTGTCATTACTGGTTACGGAAAGATTAACGGAAGAACGGTATTCGCATCATCAGAAGATTTCACTGTCATTGGAGGAAGTCTTGGTGAGTATCACTCACGTAAGATTGTGCATATTCAGGATATGGCAATTAAGATGAAATGCCCAATTGTTACAATCAATGATAGTGGCGGAGCGCGTATCGAAGAAGGTATCGATTCCTTAAGCGGATACTCGGGAATTTTTGAGAGAAATACCATTGCATCTGGTGTGGTTCCGCAGATTGCGGTTATCTTGGGACCGTGTTCTGGCGGGGCATGTTATTCACCAGCGATTTGTGATTATATCTTCGTGGTAGACGAGATTAGTAAAATGTTTATCACAGGACCGCAGGTTGTGAAAACTGTAATTGGTGAAGAGTTAACGGCGGAGGAGTTAGGTGGTGCGGTAACACACGCACAAACTTCTGGTGTGGCCCATTTCTTATATAAGAGTGAGAAGAATTGTTTGGGCGGTGTAAGAGAGTTGCTTTCTTATCTGCCACAGAATAATTTAGATGAAATTCCGGTAAAGGAAGGTAGAGTGGTTGATCAGTGTAACTGCTTGGTAAATATCGTTCCTGATAATAAGAAAAAATGTTACGATGTGCACGATGTAATCAATGCAATGATTGACAGAGAGAGTTTCTTTGAAGTACAGAAACATTGGGCGAAGAATGCAGTTGTTGGATTTGGCAGAATAGACGGCAATACTGTTGGATTTGTATGCAATCAGCCAAACTTTAAGGGTGGTTCCTTGGATATTGATGCGTCAAATAAGGTGGCAAGATTCATTCGATTCTGTGATTGCTTCAATATTCCATTGGTGTCTTTGATTGATGTACCTGCATTTTTACCTGGTTCTGAGCAGGAATACAATGGAATTATCCGTCATGGTGCGAAGATTTTATATGCATATTCTGAAGCGACGGTACCAAAGATTTCTTTGATTATGCGTAAGGCATATGGTGGAGCATATATTGCCATGAACTCTAAGCACATGGGTGCGGATATTGTATATGCTTGGCCAATTGCAGAAATTGCAGTTATGGGTGCGGAAGGTGCTATTAACATTATTGGTAGAAAGCAGATTCAGGACGCAGAAGACCCTGTGGCAAAGAGAGCAGAGTTGGTAGAGGAATACGAGAAGAAATTCTTAAATCCTTATACAGCAGCAAAGCGAGGATTCGTAGACGAGGTGATTCGTCCGGATGAAACGAGAGCTAAGATAGTAGCTGCATTGGACGTTTTAAAAACAAAACAAATTAACCGTCCATATAAAAAGCATGGAAACATGCCGTTATAAGCGACGAACGCGGGCGTCATCAAAAATGCACATCTTGCTTGCAAGGATGTGCATTTTTTGACGCCCATGTGAGTGCAAACGACACTGAGCGATTGCGAAGCAATTGCGATGTGCGTTCGTCGCTTATAACGGAAAAGTCCAAGACGCCAATAAACGTCACCGACATGAAGCGAAGCGAAATGGAGGTGCATTCGCTGTTTATAACGAAGTCCAAGACATTAGTGCAAACGACACTGATGCCTGAGACCTTGCTGAACAGAGTGAAGCTAGTTCGAAGGTACACAGAGGGGCGATTGCGAAGCAATTGCGATGTGCGTTCGTCGCTTATAACAATCTTAACTTATTTTCAAATTCTTGAACTTCTAGTTCAAAATCTTCATTCTATTTTTAATAAAATCCTTGTATTTTTGAACTTTCTATGTTTATTTTGCTGTTTCGTTCACAATTATGGACGAACTCATCTATGTATGCTATCTTAATTTCACCAATTGGAAAATGTCATGACAAGATGCTCTTTGATAATTGAATATTGCTTTACACATTGAACAAATATCCCTTATAATAAGAGTAGTTTTATTGTAAGGGAGGATGGAAGGATGGACAACGAAATGAACGAAAAAGAGTTAAAAGATCAGGTTATTAAAGAATTCGTGAATTTGCAACGGGTGAAATCTGCAAAAGATAGAGATCAAGAGATCGCATATCAAGAGAGAATATTGAAAACAAGAATGCAGTCTTTAGGAATACCGACTGAGGATCTAGAAATAAAATAATGTGACATATAGAAGAAAGGGTGTAAGGTGAAATAAAACTTTACACTCTTCTTTATAATCCCTTATAATAAGAATAGTGAATGTGTAAGGGAGGTTGAAAGGATGGATGTAATGACAGATAAAGAGTTGGTTACAGTCACGATAGATAATTACACAAATTTACAACGGATAAAAAAGGCAAATGGTAATGTAAAAAATGAGGAACTGGAATATCAGATAAAAGCAACAATTGCGAAACTTTCCTCCATGGGAGTGTCTGTTGAGGATATAACATTATGATGCAAATAATCAAAGGGTGTAAGGTGAAATAAAACTTTACACCCTTCTTTATATTCCTTTATAATAAGAATATCTTATTTGAAGGAGGATGGAAGGATGGATGAATATATGACTGGAAGAGAAATAGTTAATTTGATTAATAAACTGGAACAAGAGGGAATGTCGGCAGACAAGATTATTGAAATTATCAAATATGTGGAAACAGCAGATCCGAAGGACCCAAGTAATAATTGAATCGTAGTGATAGTCAAAGGTGTAAAGTGAAATAAAACTTTACACCCTTCTTTATAATCCCTTATAATAAGAGTAGTTTTATTGTAAGGGAGGACGGATGGATGAAATGACAAAAGAAGAGATGTTAAGGTATGAAATCGATTATTTTGTAAATTTGATGAGAATAAAGAAATGTGAACAAGGCGTTAATGAGGAATTAGATTAACAAATCAAGGTACAAAGAAACAAACTGGCAACATTAGGTGTTAACGCAGATAATTTTGAGTTTGATAATAATTAGTGATAGTAATAAAAGGTGTAAGGGAGCAAAGACCTTGCACCTTTTTTAACTTCACAAATATTTTAATTGTATTTCTTCTTGTTTTACTCTATACTTTACTGTATTAAATCAAAAAAGGAGAGGAACTATGAGTAAGAAACAAACAACGGGCTTAATTATAGCTGCTGTTATTTTTGTGGTAGTGGGCATTATCAGTGTGGTTACCAATACATTGTCTTCCAAAGCAGATAAGAAATCAGGAACGACTGACTTTGATGCCATGATGGAAAGCTTATATGGTACATCCAATGAGGCATTGTCAGGCATGCCAACTACAGAGAATTTCATAGCAGTGTTGCCAATTGAAGGGACCATTCAAGCATCAACAGATAGCGGTAGTATCTATGGTACAACGGCAACTTATAATCATGATTTATTGATGGAATACGTGAATTTGTTAATGAAAAATGATTGCAACAAGGGAATTGTATTGCGTTTGAATACTCCGGGTGGAGCAGTATATGAGGCGGATGAATTGTACTTGAAGCTTATGGAATATAAGGAAAAGACAGGTCGTCCAATCTGGGCTTATATGGAAAGTCAGTGTTGTTCTGGCGGTGTGTATCTTGCATCAGCAGCCAATGAGCAGTATGCAAACCGTATTACTACAACAGGATCCATCGGTGTTATCATGTCAACCTATGACATGTCTGAGCTTTATGAAAAGTTAGGAATCAAGGAAATCAATATTGTATCTTCAGATAATAAGGATATGGGTACTGCTGCTAAGCCAATGACTAGTGAACAGAAAGCAATCTACCAGTCGTTTGTAGATGAATATTACAATCAGTTTGTTGAAATTGTGGCAACAGGAAGGAACATGTCAGTAGATGAAGTGAAGAAATTAGCTGACGGACGAATCTATACTGCGTCACAGGCAGTGGAGAATGGCTTGATTGATGGGATTAAGACATCAGAAGAGTTTGATGCATATGTCAAGGAACAGAGTGGTGTTAATAAGTTCTTTGAACCATCTGCCAAAGTAGATCCGTTTGCACAGTTGTTTGGAATGATGGCGTCATCAAAGGAGAAATCAGAGGCAGAGGTACTGGTTGAATTAATGAATGATTTGGGAAGCGGGGTGCCAATGTATTATGCAGAACCAATGGGAAAATAGAGCATATGCAGGCTTTCTAGTTCGTTTGATTGCATTTGCAATTGACAGCTTCATTGCTGCGTGTGTTGTAGCTACAATTAAGTCGCCATTTGCAATGGCATCATCAGCAGGTATCGAATTGTTCGATGCGAATTTTTTGTTTCAGTATTCTTTTTTAGATGTGCTAGATTATATAGGTGTGGCAGCGTATTTTGTATTGCTGACTTACTTTAACCACACAACGCCAGGAAAGATGGTTATGGGATTAGAGGTGGTCACATCAGATCAAGAGTGGACCTTGTTGAATGTAATCTATCGTGAAACTATTGGAAGATTCTTTTCATCGTTAATGTGTATAGGATATTTTGCGGTGATTGTGAATGCGAAGAAGCAAGGATTTCATGATATGTTTTGTAATACATATGTGGTGTATAAGCATATGGTGCCAAGGGTGGAACCGGCTGTGGCTGTGCCGGCGCAAGCTGCAGAGATTGTATCAGCTCCAGTTGTCTCAGCAATTCTAGATGATGAGATTATAGAAGAGGAAATGATACGAGAGACGGAAACAAAATCAGAAGAATCTATTACGGAAAATTTGGAAAAAGAAGCAGAAAATGTTGCACCTGTGTACTATACAATGCCAGAAAAAGCAGATGAAAATTAAGATTTGAATAAAATTTAAAATGCCGTCAATCCTATGAATAAACATTCTGAATAGGATTGGGGGCATTTTTTGTGACAAAAAAAGTGAAAATTAGTTTTTTGATTCTTGTGTGGAGCATCGTGGCGATGCAAATGTATATCAATTATCAAGAGGGCATTAAGAAAGAGAAGATAGAGCATTCCAGTGAGGTGGTGACGGCATTTGCGGTATCAGATGATATCTCTGCAGAAAACATGATTATCGGACAAGGATATTTTGGGAACATGGAAATTACACAAAGTGTGAAGAAGGAAATGCTGACGAATCTAGCGTGGAAGCTGGGTATCACAGAAGGATATTCCTTTCGAGAAAATGTGACAGAGGATGTGGAACAACTGATATTATCTGGTGATGGAGAGAAGTACACTGCTAATTTGCGTATTTTGAGTAAGAAGCAGTCTGACGTTACCCAGCAGTATATTATTGTGGAGTTCATGATATTCAGTGAAGAGGAAGACGTTTATGATTGGTATGCAAGGATAGAAAAGCTGTTTGAAGAAATTGGTGTGAAGGGAGAGGTGCATATGGAAATGCGAGTGGAAAAAGACGGAAAACGATGGAAAACAGAAAAAGGATAAACTTTTAAAAAAATTAGTAATTCTTTTCCATAGTCTGTCCAAAACAAATGATATTCTGTTATCAGAACATAACAAAAGCAGTTTTAACTGCAACAGAATAAGAATTATGTGAAAGGACAGGGTGATGACTATGGAAAGAGTGAAGAGAATAGTGAGTGATTTGTTTGTTGGAGGAGCATGTTTGATTTCTATTGTTACGATTTTTAGCAATGTATTTGAGTGGATGCTCTACGTATAAAAACAGGGTTCCCATATTACATGCAATATGGGAACCCTGTTTTATTGTACATCGAACGGTAAAATATTTTACAACTTAGAATAACCGTAGCTGTTAACGATTGCCTCTAACTTTTTACCAGCCTGGCAGTGCGGACACTGATTATGTGGATAGGTGTTATATTCAGGAATATCTGTTAAGCGGAACAATGTATGTACTGGTTGTCCTGCTACGACTTCATTTGCAGAGAAGATGGCAGAGATGCCGGCAACGATACCACCATAGTAGGTAAGACATTCTAAGCTTCTCTCGATGGTGCGTCCTGTTGTGGCAGATGCCAATAGGAATAACACGTGTTTGCCTTTAATCATAGGTTGCAAGTTGTCGCGGAAGATCATCTGTCCAACGGAGTTGAACTCCGGTGTGACAACATAGATTGCATTGTGCTGGTTCATGGACTGTATACCAGAATGTGTCAACTCTTCTGCAAGATATGAACCAATGACTTCTGTTCCGTCCATACAGATAATGGTATCTATCACAGTAGATCCCATATATTCGCTGGCGATGGATTTTGCAGCAGCTCTTGCCATGCTCTGTCGTGTTTTCAATACAGTCATGTCAATATAATGTGTAATATGGGAATGGTTCGTTGCAAAATGTCCAGGAATCACCTTAATCTGTACACTATTGTTATAGCTAGAATTAATGGTTAATGCTTGATGTTCAAATGTCATAATGAACCCTCCTTGTTATTTTTTTTTGTGTATTTTGCTATTATTTTATCTTTTTTTTGTGTATTTTGCAAGTATTATAGGGATAAATGTGTACATATACCATGATGGAATGGTTCTAGGATGGATTGCAGATGAAAGCGGATTTCGATATAATAAGTTGGGAACACATCTTTTATAAAAGGAGGATACAGGTATGCCAAAAAGCAAATTTTATGAAAATCAGGCGCAAACCATTATTCGCAATATGGTGGCTAGAAAAATGGAAGGGTATTATTGTCCTGATAAAGAAAGTGCCAAAAATAAGATTATGGAGTTGATCGGTGTCAATAAGAAGACAGTCACCTATGGTGGCTCCATGACATTGGATGAGATAGGGATAAAAGAAGAAGTAGAAAAAGCGGGACATGATTTGTTAATAAGAGAACAGTATACAACAGATGAGGAAAAAGCGGAATGTTTTGGAAAACAGGTTATGTCGGATGTATATATGATGAGTACCAATGCGATTACTTTAGATGGAGAACTGGTGAATATTGATGGTGCAGGAAATCGAGTGGCCTGTCTCATCTATGGACCGAAGGAGGTTATTGTCGTTGCGGGTATGAACAAGGTTGTGACAAGTGTAGAGGATGGTATCCGCCGTGTGAAAAATGTAGCCGCACCACCGAATACAGTGCGTTTGTCTTGCGACACACCATGTGCAACAACCGGACGATGCGGAAATTGTTTAACGAATACAATCTGTTGTCATACAGTGGTAACGAGAGCATCTAGAATACCAGGAAGAATCAAAGTTGTATTGGTGGGAGAAGAACTAGGGTATTAAAGATAGCAAAAAGTTTAGATAGAATTCACAATGATAGACCAATTTTAGAAGATATAGTGACATTTCAAATGAAAAACGTATGACACCACGTAATAAAATTGTAACAAAAACGACAAAAATAGAGTGAAAAATTGTATATTTCAGTCGTTTTTTCCACAAAATATAGGGGTGCGGTTTACATAATGAAATGAATGCGGTTGACATAATTGAAAATTCATGCCATAATGTTACAAATTTGTTACAAAACATTTAAGGTTGATTTCTTTAAATGGTAACAAAGAAAAAGAAAAGGAGTGTAGGAATTTCCCTAATAAGGAAATTTCAATGGATCATGAATTTGAAAAAATTAGTAACCGTAATTGTAGCTGGATTGACGTTGTGTCTAATGTTAAGTTTACCTGCACAGGCAGCTGCTACAACCAAAGCTACTACAAAAGCGACGATATCAACACCATTAGGAAAAAGTTCTAAGAAACTAGCGACAAAGGCAAAGAAAAAAGCAAAGAAAAAATATACAAACAAAGAGCTTCGTTATATGACTGCAATCATTTATTGTGAGGCACAGGGTGAAAGTTATCAGGGAAAGAAAGCAGTAGGGATTGTAGTGATGAACCGTGTGCGTAGCGATAAGTTCCCTGACACTGTGAAGAAGGTAATTTACCAAAGCGGACAGTTCTCCCCGGTGAGAAATGGAAGCTTGAGCAAGGCATTAGATTTATATGACAAATACAACAAAAAAGGAAAATTTAAAGGGGCCATGAAGTCTTGTATGAAAGCAGCGAAGGAAGTACTAAATGGTTCCACAACTGTTACAGTACATGGCAAAAAAAAGCAGATGAAAAAGTATTTGTTCTTTTCGCGATATGTGGCAGGTGCCAAATTTCAATTAGGTGCACATCAGTTTAAGTAGGTTATAGGCAAGAGCATACCATTGGGTATGCTCTTTTTGCATATTTTTAAGTCCTATCTAATACATTAGAAGTATAAGAATGGTCATTATCAAATTTATGGAAAAGAGGGGTTGCGTGAAAAAGGGTTGGTGCCTATTTATTATCACAATTATTTTTGCCTTTTTGATATCTTTTTTATTTGGTTGTAGATGGGAAGAAACGGCGAATAAAAAGATTAAGGACTTGGAGTATACCGTTTGCGATGAAGGGCGATTGCCAGATGCACTGGTTCAATTGATACAGGAAAAGAAGAAAGAACCATTTAAGCTGACTTATAACACGAAGGATTATTTGTACATTGTAATTGGCTATGGAGCGCAGGACCGTGGAGATTTGCGTATTCAATTAAAGGAATTGTATCTGACGGAAAATGCCATATTTGTAGATGCTGAATTGGATGCGGAAGAACAGGTTCCTTTGGAAAATGACAAATTGACATATCCTTGGATTGCAATCAAGTGTGAACTTTATGACGTGCAAGTCATATTCAAATAAGTAGATGCATATAATGATGGATAGAGAAATCATTTTGTAAGGTAGGAGGTTCTATGGAATTAATAAAACGAGAGATTCGTAATTGCGCGTGGAAGGTAAAAAACACAATGCAATTTACTATTGATGATACAATCAATGTTCCCGATAGCCTAATGGATGTGGAACGACTCATTTTAGTAAAAGGGAATGTTGTGATTGAAGAAGCAGAAGCTATGACAGACCGCTTTCAGGTGAGGGGAAGTCTGCATTATCAGATTTTGTATTGTGCAGATAAAGATGGAAATGCTTTCGATAGCCTGGTGGGAAAGGTTCCTTTTGTGGAATACATTAATGCGGATGGAACGAAAGAGGGAGATTACATAGAGATTCATGCCAGTTTAAATGACTTGACTGCGACTATGCTACATTCCAGAAAGGTCAGCTTAAAGTCACTGGTGGGTTTGGATTATCAAGTGAAAGAAAATGAAACCTTTGATGTAGTTACGGACATTGACAACATTTCTGATGTAGAGCTACTTCGTGGTAGTATATCTATGATGGGTTTACAGCATCAGAGAAAGGAAGAACTGCAGATTCGAGAACAGATAGAAATCCCGTCAAATAAGCCTAACATTTATCAGGTGATTTGGAAGAGTACATCGGTATCGGAAGTTTTGGTGAAGCCAGCAGATGGATATATGATGGTGAGTGGCAATCTCAAAATTTTTCTCATTTATACAGCTGAGGATGAGAATATGCCAATTCAGTATTTCACCATGGAAATTCCATTTGAACACAGGGTGCAGGAGGAGCATTCCGTGGAAGAAATGATTTCCGGTAGCATTTTAGGTCTAAATCAATATCACATTACGGTTGTTCCGGATGAAAGTGGAGAGGATCGACTGTTGGATATCGTGGCGGATTTTGCGTTGGAAATTAAGCTTTATGGTGAGGAAACGTTGCAGCTAGTACAAGATGCCTATTCACCACATATGGAAATGTATCCAAAATGGAGAGAATTTAATATACAGCATTTGTTGGTGCGTAATTGTGCAAAAACGAAAATTACAGATGTTGTGGATATGCAAAAAAATCAGACAGTATTACAGATTTGTAATGTAGAAGGATCTGTGTCCATAGATGATACAGAGAGAACGGCGAGAGGAATTATGGTGGAAGGCGTGGTTGGGACGCAAGTTACCTATCTCAGCAAAAATGACGGTGGTTCTCTTGCTTCGGCAACCTTTGATATTCCGTTTTCCTACGAAATAGAAGTGGATGGTATGCGAGAGGATGTCACTTATTCTATTGTTCCGTTTTTTGACCAGATTACCGCCATGTTGTTAAATGAAAATCAGTTGGAAATCAAAGCGGAGATTTCCCTGGAGGTTTTGGCGTTTAGTAATGAAATGGCGAGAGCGGTGCTGGAGGTGGATGTGGCTCCTATGGATGAAATGAAAAGAAAAGCACTTCCTGGTTTGATTGGTTATATCGTGAAACCACAGGATACCCTGTGGAGTGTTGCAAAGAAGTATTACACAACCATTGATCGTTTGCGCCAGATGAATCAGCTGGAAACGGAAGTTGTGCAGCCAGGGGATAAACTAGTGATTGTGAAAGAATAAAAGAAAAGCTATATTTCCTTTTCGGCAGGAAATATAGCTTTTCTTTGTATGGTTATAAAATGGCCATGATTTGTAGATTGGGATGATATGTCAAATCAATATAGTCTGTTCCGGACATGATAATTGGTTTGGAAACTTGATTTTTGTTTGTCATAATAATCTCCCCCTTACGGCCATCGCTTAACAACACGGTGTTGTGTAAGTATGTATCGGAGATGCCGTGCAAAAATGGTACCAGATATTTGGGGTCGTATTTGGTATATCCTTCGTCCTCAAACATTTTGATGACATCAAATGGACAAAGACCTGCGCGATAGCATCGGTTGGCAGTCATAGCTTCGTAAATATCTATGATGGTAACGATTTTTGCAACCTCATTGATCTTTTCTCTTTTTAGACCGATTGGGTATCCTGAACCATCACATTTCTCGTGATGTAGCAGTGCTGCACGACAAATGTTTTCATCTACCTCCCTCTGCTTTAACAGCTGATAACCCTTCATGGGATGGGTTTTGATAATCTCATATTCCTCTGGAGTCAATGGTCCAGGTTTTTTGATGATTTCTGGCGGCATGAGAACCTTTCCGATATCATGTAACATGCCTGCCACTGTCAGCAGCTTTAAATCGGACTCACTCATGTGTAACCAGCGTCCAAAGATATTGGCCAATAGGGCAACGTTTAGAGAATGGGCGTAGGTGGAATCGTCGAAGTAACGAATGTTACTTAAGATATCCATCAAATGATAAGTATTGGTTTCTCCGGCCATAATCTCATTGGCTGATGCAAAGAGTCCGTCAACATCTACTTCGTTATTCTTTGTGGCAATATCAGTTAACGTATATGTAAATTCTTCTGTGGATTCTTGGAATTGTTCTTCGAAAATTTTAAAGGATTCACTTTCACGAACCTTTTCTGAATGGGTTTGTTGTGGGATTTCAATCTTAGGCTCATTTCTTTGATTCATGTCCATGCCGTAGACAGCCACCGATACAATAGAGGAATAGCGAAGAATGTTGAGTACTTCGTCGTCCACAACTGTACCCTTTTGGATGAGGAGCTGTGTTCCTTTATAAACATCTTCAGCCAAGGTCATACCTAATGTAACTTTGTGAAGCATAATCTGGATTACGTTCATAAATGTGCTCCTTCCTAGTAAGATAGTATAATTATAAAAAAATCGTATCGCAAAGTCAATCTGTTCTTGACCTATGCAAAGGGATAGAGTATGATGTAACAGTAACATAAAGTAAAGAAACTTCTCTTATTCAGAGTGGTGGAGTCAGAAGGGACTGTGAAGCCACGGCAACCCCATGTTATATGGAAGGTGCCGACCAGAGGCGGACAAGCAATTGTACCGATCAATAAGGGTTTGAGTATATTGGATATAAGACTTCAAATCCTTGTGGTTTGAAGTTTTTTTGTTATAAGGGCTGTCATGAGCACGTAGTAATCGATTTTGTAACTTGATTTTGGATTATTAAAAGGAGGATAAACAATGGAAAAATTATTATTTACATCCGAGTCCGTAACAGAGGGACATCCGGATAAGATTTGTGATCAGATTTCAGATGCAGTGTTGGACGCATTAATGGCGCAAGACCCTAATAGCCGCGTGGCTTGCGAGACGTCTGTTACAACAGGTCTTGTATTGGTTATGGGCGAGATTACAACAAAGGGATATGTAGATATTCAAAAGATTGTACGCGAGACTATTCGCGAGATTGGCTATGACCGCGCCAAGTATGGTTTTGATTGTGACACCTGTGGTGTGATAACAGCGATTGATGAGCAGTCCAGCGATATAGCAATGGGTGTCGATAAGGCACTTGAGGCAAAGGAAAATCAGATGAGTGACGAAGAGATTGAAGCAATTGGTGCGGGTGATCAGGGTATGATGTTTGGTTATGCATCTAATGAGACTGAGGAATATATGCCATATCCAATCAGCCTTGCCCACAAGCTTGCGTTGAAGCTTACAGAGGTTCGTAAGAATGGAACGTTACCTTATCTTAGACCAGACGGAAAGACACAGGTTTCTGTGGAGTATGATGAGGCAGGTAAGCCGGTCCGTCTTGAGGCTGTGGTACTTTCTACCCAGCATGATGCAGAAGTGTCGCAAGAGCAGATTCATAAAGATATTAAGAAGTATGTATTTGACACTGTGCTTCCGGCTGATATGGTAGATGCAGATACAAAGTTCTTTATCAACCCAACGGGACGTTTTGTAATCGGTGGACCAAATGGTGACTCTGGCCTTACTGGACGTAAGATTATTGTAGATACTTATGGTGGATATGCACGTCACGGTGGTGGCGCATTTTCTGGTAAGGATTGTACGAAGGTAGACCGTTCTGCAGCTTACGCAGCAAGATATGTGGCTAAGAACATTGTAGCAGCTGGTTTGGCAGACAAGTGTGAGATTCAGTTATCCTATGCAATTGGTGTGGCACGTCCGACCTCGGTTCGTGTGGATACTTTTGGAACAGGTAAGTTGGATGAACTCAAATTAGTAGAAATTGTTCGTGAGAACTTTGATCTTCGTCCGGCAGGTATCATTAAGATGTTAGACCTTCGCCGTCCAATCTACAAGCAGACAGCAGCGTATGGACATTTTGGACGTACAGATTTAGATTTGCCATGGGAGAAGCTTGACATGGTAGATAAGTTAAAGACATATCTATAAGGATTAAGAATTGGCCAGAGAACATGGGAGTAATTCCATATTCTCTGGCTGTTTTTTTGTTTCGATAGCATATTTGTTATTGGAAGGAATTTGCGTAAAATAAATGAAAAATAAAACACTTGACACGAAAGGTCTAACGTGTTAGACTACAAACAGGTCTAGCGCGTTAGACCTATCAGCTGATTATTGGAGGATTCATATGGAAACACCAAAGATTTATGAAAGTGAATATCGTTTTTGTCTTATTTTATGGAAGCATGAGCCGGTTAAAAGCACAGAGCTTGTTAAGCTTTGTGAGGAAGAACTAGGTTGGAAGAAGGCGACTACGTATACGGTAATCAAAAGATTATCTGAGCGAGGTATCGTAAAGAGTGAAAATGCAGTGGTCACTTCTCTTGTCTCTAAGCAGGAGGCACAAGTTGCAGAGATTGATGAATTGGTAGAGAGAACGTTTGAAGGGTCCCTCCCAGCATTTATTGCAGCATTTTCAAAGAGCAAGAAATTAAGTAAGGAAGAGATAGATGAAATCAGGAATATGATTGATTCTTATCAGGAAGGATGAAGGAAATGATGGATTTGTTTTTGCGTCTGTTTAATATGAGTGTAACGGCATCCTGGTTGATCCTTGCGATTTTGGTTGTGAGACCGTTTCTTTCGAAGGCTCCGAAGTGGATACGAGGTATCCTTTGGGGGTTGGCGGGAATCCGTTTGATGATTCCGATTTCTTTTGAGAGTGTCTTTAGTCTTATACCGACAAAGCAGTTGATTATGACAAGTGATGTCGATGGAGTTGCCCCTACATTTTCTTCTGGAATTGATGTGGTTGACGTCTCGGTGAATACATATCTACAGCAGCGAGCGTCGGTTGAGGAGGTAGCGATTGCCCGTGGTGCCGTTCCGTTTGAGAGCATTTACTTGAGTATATGGATGTTGGGTATTGTTGGCCTCGCGCTTTATAGTATGTTTTCTTATATGCGTCTGCGAAAAATCTTGCAGGATGCAGTCATATATCAGGATAATGTCTATCAAAGTGATAAGATTTCTTCGCCATTTGTGTTGGGATTTTTGAAACCAAGAATTTATGTGCCATATCATTTGGATGAAGAAGCGTTAGAGTGTGTTGTGGCCCATGAAAATGCACATATTATGCGAAAGGATTACTTAATTAAACCGTTTGCTTTTAGTTTAGCATCTGTTCATTGGTTTAATCCGATTGTATGGGTTGCGTATTACTATCTGTGTCAGGATATAGAGCTTGCATGTGACGAAAAGGTGATTCACGAGTTAGGATTTGACAAAAAGAAAGTGTATTCTGAAACATTGCTCGAGTGTAGCATAGAGCGACATTTTGTGAGAGCATGTCCGGTTGCATTCGGAGAGATAGGAGTTGGAAAACGAGTGAAGAACATATTAGAAATGAAAAAGGCTAAGGTAGGAATGGTTGTTGGTGCTTTATTGGTTTGCGTGGTTGTAGCAGTTTGCTTCCTTAGCAATCCAAAGAGCGAGCAAAAAGATGTTGCGGTGAATGAGGGTACGGCTGCCAGTGCGGGTCAGAAAGAAGATGAGAACCGTGTAGAAGCCGCAGAGGAATCAGAAAATCAAAAAGAAGCCGAGCAGCAGGCGAAGGATGCAAAAGAAGCGGAAGAACAGGCGAAAGAAGTGAAAGAACAAGAAGAGCTGAATGTAGAATATAAGGATGAAGAGGTGGCTATTGGTGCAAACTGTATGCCATTTAAAGAAGGTACAGAGTATTATGTCACGGCTGTTTTTTGTGCGGATGGACCTGAGAACGGACAAATCAATGTTGAAGAGGGTCAGGAACAACATTTCGGTATTGATTTTGCCGCAGAGCCAGGAACAGAAATTATTGCTTGTGCTTCAGGTGTCGTAAAGGAAGCGAGTTCCGATGCCGAAAAGGGGAACTATATTGTGATTGAAGATGAAAAAGGCTATGTGTGGAAATATATGCACTTAGAAACAAGTGATGTGAAACAAGGTGATGAAGTTTCTATGGGTAGTGTGATTGGAACGGTTGGTAGCACCGGACAAAGTACAGGATCGCATTTGCATCTTGAAACAACTTATCCGGATGGAACGTTTGTAGATCCGGCAACTTTATTTGGATTATAAAGATATCAAAATGGGAGTGTCATTGACACTCCCATTTGACTATTAGTTTTTCAATTTCACTTTTTTAAAGGTTTTGTACTGCTTGTAGTCGTACTGTGAGTTGTATTTCTTTCCGTTAATCTTAACACCGTTAGCCTGTACATAGAAGTAGGTGTTGTATTTGTATGAATTCTTATACTTCTTGAGATTCTTTACGGTATAGGATGTTTTCTTTTTGCTTACTTTCGCAACCTTTTTCTTTATAACTTTATTCTTTCCAACCTCCATAACAGCATAGATTGTATAGTTGGAAGCACCCTTTACTTTTTTCCATTTGATTGTGGCACGTCCCTTTTTCAATGCTTTTAATTTTGTGATTTTGGCATCTGGTACACAAGTGATGCTAGACCAGTGGCCGTAATATGTTTGGTTTTTTACAGTTTTGTAACCGCGAATCTTAGCGATGAAACCAGAATCTTTGATGGAGGAAATTTTGACAATCTGTTGTCCGACTTTCTGTGTGTCATATGTATAAGTCTTGATTACTTTGTTTTTGGTGTTTAAAATCTGTAATTCATATCCTGTAGCATATCCAGAGTATTTCCATCTGACGGCCGCTTGGTTGTTTTTAGATGGCCAACTGTATAAAGAGAGTTTCTTGATTGTATCAGGTGCAATATATACATAATCAGATGTGTCTGTATATCCGATGGCTGAGAAGTCACCAGAACCTTTACAGAACGCAGCAACTGTGTATTTTGGAGCTGTGCTTCCGTTGTAGTCTGTCTCTGATAATTCGGAAATGGTTGCTGTGTTTGTGGTTACCGTTGCAACAGGAGTAGAATCTGTATTGTTTCCTGCATACACATAATAACCGTCTGCACCTTCCACGGCAGTCCAGCTGAGTGTGACGCTACCTGTGGTTGCATTTGTCTGTGTAACATCTTTAACCTGTCCGGGTGTGGTAACTACTAAAAGATCAGATTTTGCAATGATTTGTCCGTTGGATTTGTGAGCATAGACCCTGACATAGTAATGAGAAGCGGAGGATAATCCGGTTAAAGATGCAGATGTGTCATCCGCCCCTCCGTTTGCCACATAGCTGGAATTGGTTTTCCATTTTCCGATAGCTAAGTCTTCGCTATAAGTAGCTGCATCAATATAATATGTAGAGTAAGATGCGGCATCGGCTACCTTTTCCCATTCGTAGTTAATGGAAGTGGAACGTGCTTTTGTTTGTGTGATGTTGACGGTTCCTGTGGCGGCCTGTACGGTAATCGATGCACCCAATGCTCCCAACAATAAAAAAAACACGGTTGCGAGACATAGGTAAAATGAAGTATTTGACTTTTTAGGTTTGTTCATTTGTAACCCTCCTTGAAATTGTGTGATACATGTTTCCCTTTGGAATTTTTTTAAAATAAAAAAGTTATGCCATAAGATTTTCTTACAGCATAACTATTATAATCATTACATTAATAGACATCAACCAGTTCTGTTTTGCAAATGCTGCTAACGTAGGTTGCGGACAAACTACATACTATATGGTTTGACCGGTTCCCCAGTAGCAAAGTACAATACAGCCAGGACCGGTGTGGCTTCCGATGACTGTGCCGATATTAGAAATCTCCACAGGACCATTCAGGTTCGGGAATGTTTCTTCAACCATTGAAGCTAAAGCTTTGGCGTCTTCTAAAGAATCAGAATGGCTGATAAAACATTTGCCATTGTATTCGATACCGCCAACAGCAGTTGATTTCATTTTCTCGAGTTGTGTCTTTAGTGCTTTTTTCTTGGTACGGACTTTCTCGCTTACATTTAGTTTGCCTTCCTCGTCAAGTTTAATTAAAGGACAAATGTTCAACAGATTTCCAATGGCTCCGGATGCTTTGGAAACGCGACCGCCACGCACTAGGTAAGTCAGGTCGGATACCATTAACCATAAGTCGATGTTTAGACGATTGTCCAATAACCATTGGTTTAGTGTATGGATATCCATCCCTTCTTTTTGTTTTGCAAGGGCAGTATCTACTAGTAAACCGTATCCTACAGATCCTGTTAAAGAATCAACAATATATATGGTGCGCTCAGGGAACTCTTCTTTTAGCATGTCCTGTGCGATACATGCAGAGTTATAAGTTCCTGAAATTCCTGAAGAAAGGGTGATGTGTAGAACATCATTACCTTCTTCTAAGTAAGGGCGAAGCATCTCTACATAAGCCTCTGCATTTACTTGGGAAGTACGAGTCATGGCACCGTCGCGCATTTTCTGATAAAAGGTTGAAAAGTCCATGGACTTACCCAAATTATCTTCGTACATAACATCATCTACAAAGTAGTGAAAACATGCAAAAGGAACTTTGTTTTCATCGAAATAACTTTGATTAAGATCTGCTGTAGAACAGCAAGAAATGATATAATTACTCATTGGTATCCTCCTACTATCTTATTGTGATACGTATATCTGCATTATACGATAAATCCGTTGCGAATAAAAGTCTAAACGGATAAAATGCTACCATGCGATTAAGTATATCACAAATCCACATAATAATCTAGTATTAAAAACTATGTCTTGTAATTAAGGAGATTTAGTTTGATAATAGACTTGCATTTTAACAAATAAATGCTATAATAAAACAGTAATCATTCCTATTTGCATCAAGGATGTATTCTGGAATGAAACAAATATTACGGTACACAGGATTTTGAATTAGAAATTAGGAGGACAAGACATGGCAGAATTAAAAGGTAGTAAGACAGAAGCAAATTTGATGGCAGCATTTGCTGGTGAGTCACAGGCTCGTAATAAGTACACATATTATGCAAGTAAAGCAAAGAAGGATGGCTATAACCAGATTGCTGATATTTTTTTGGAGACAGCAAACAATGAGAAGGAACATGCGAAGATGTGGTTTAAGCTTCTTCATGGAGGTTCTGTTCCTAGCACCATTGAGAATTTGAAGGATGCTGCAGAAGGAGAAAACTATGAGTGGACTGATATGTATGCAGAGTTTGCAAAGGTTGCTCGAGAAGAAGGGTTTGATGAGATTGCAGAGTCATTTGAACTGGTAGCAGCAATTGAAAAATCCCATGAGGAAAGATATCGCAAGCTTTTGGCAAATGTAGAGGGAGGATTGGTGTTCTCAAGAGAGGGTGACATGATTTGGGAGTGCGCAAATTGTGGTCACATTCATATAGGTAAGGCTGCGCCGGAAGTTTGCCCAACCTGTGATCATCCACAGAGCTATTTCAAATTAAGAGCTGAGAATTATTAAAAAGACTTGCTTTTTTCTCATTCTTTTATAAAATAGTATATGGAACAGATGATCATTTCGTCCCATGCAGTTGTGCGGGGACAGATAGGAGAACAACATGAACAAGTTAGAATTACAACAACAAGCTAATGAGATAAGAAAGCACATTGTGACTTCTTTACATGCTGCTAAGTGTGGACACCCAGGTGGTTCTTTGTCTATGGCAGATATTATGACCTATTTATATTTTGAAGAGATGCAAGTAGATCCAAAGGATCCCAAGAAGGTAGATAGAGACCGTTTGGTATTGTCAAAGGGTCACGTTGCCCCAGTTCTTTATGCGGCACTTGCGGAAAAAGGATATTTTCCAAAAGAAGAGCTTTTGAAGCTTCGTAAGACAGGTGCAATGTTACAGGGTCACCCGGACATGAAAGGAACACCTGGTGTAGATATGTCAGCTGGTTCTTTGGGACAGGGTATTTCAGTTGCGGTAGGTATGGCACTTTCTGCAAAACTTTCTGATGAAGATTACCGTGTATATACTGTGTTAGGTGACGGTGAGATTGAGGAAGGACAGGTTTGGGAAGCAGCAATGTTTGCGGGACATAGAAAGTTAGACAACCTTGTTGTAATTGTAGATAACAATAATTTACAAATAGATGGTAGTGTGGATGAGGTTTGTTCTCCGTACCCGATTGGTGAAAAGTTTGAGGCATTTAATTTCAATGTAGTTGAGATTGATGGACATGATTTTGACGCGATCGAGGCAGCATTTAAGAATGCAAGAGAGAAAAAGGGCATGCCTACAGCTATTGTTGCAAAGACAACAAAAGGTAAGGGTGTATCTTTCATGGAGAATCAGGTTTCATGGCATGGTGCAGCTCCGAATGATGAGCAGTACGAGGCAGCAATGGCAGAATTAGAGAAAGTAGGTGAAGCATTATGTCAGAAGTAAAGAAAATTGCAACCCGTGATAGCTATGGTAATGCTTTGGTTGAGTTGGGTCAGGAGTATGATAATGTAGTAGTATTGGATGCGGATTTGGCAGCGGCGACAAAGACTGGAACCTTTAAGAAGGCTTTTCCAGAGAGACATATTGATTGCGGTATCGCTGAGTGTAACATGATGGGTATTGCGGCTGGTATGGCAACCACTGGCATGGTTCCATTTGCGTCGAGCTTTGCGATGTTCGCAGCGGGACGTGCATTTGAGCAGGTTCGTAATGCCATTGGGTATCCAAAGTTGAATGTAAAGATTGGTGCAACGCATGCAGGTATTTCAGTAGGTGAGGACGGCGCTTCTCATCAGTGTAATGAGGATATTGCTTTGATGCGTAGTATTCCGGGTATGGTAATTATCAATCCTTCCGATGATGTTGAGGCGAAAGCTGCAGTGAAGGCGGCATATGAGCATTATGGTCCTGTATACTTGAGATTTGGACGTTTGGCAGCCCCTGTAATCAACGACACACCAGATTACAAGTTTGAGCTTGGTAAGGGTGTAACTGTTCGTGAAGGTAAGGATATTACCATTGTTGCAACTGGATTAGAGGTTGGATTTGCAATAGAAGCTGCTAAGATGTTAGAGGCAGATGGAATTGATGCAAGAGTGATTAATATTCATACTATTAAGCCGTTGGACGAAGATATTATTGTGAAGGCGGCACAGGAGACAAAGAAGATTTTTACAGTGGAAGAGCATTCTATCATTGGTGGACTTGGCTCTGCGGTTTGTGATGTTGTCTGTGAGAAGTGTCCGGCCCCAGTTTATAAGATTGGCATGCGTGACAAGTTTGGTGAGTCTGGTCCGGCATTAGAGTTACTTCATAAGTATGAATTGGATGCAGAGGGAATCTATAAGCAGATTAAGGAAAATATGTAATTTGTGTTGATGTATTTCGAATTTGAAATATAATGATGTAAGGCAAGAGACGAAAGTTTCTTGCCTTTTTTGTTTAGTGTTCGTGAAATGCGACAAATCGCACAAGGTAAATTGTAAAAGTATCCAAAAACACGCTAAATGTTTAATCGACACTTGACGATATACTTATATATTGTTACTATGAATGTAATTATGAACAAATTGTAAATGAATTCTGAAAAATGTATAAAGTTCACAGTATCAAGGATGATGATTCATAATGTACGAAAGGAGAAGAGTAATGAAAGGAATCATGAAAAAAGTAACAGCCATTTTTATGGCAATAGTGATGGTGGTATCCTGCATCGTAGTAGGTAATATCACGGCAAAGGCAGAGGAGTATGTGGTGAATCCGGCAGAGTACGACATACATTATCTGTTGAGTAATTACCAAATATATGTTAAGGGGGACCTTGCCACAAGTGGTGATGGACACCAGATGGGTTCTTTGATAGTGGGAGGAGATGCCAATTTGGGAGTAGCTTTTGGCGATGCGTCCATTGCTCCAACCTATCTGAACCACATTAGTAATTATAATCATACCGCGTATCAATTAAGCGGTACAGAATGGGAAGCTTATGGTAATCTTAATATTTATTATACAAGTAGTTATATGGAGCCGATTAACAGCTCTCCGAGAGTATTTACGAAAGTGGATTCATATATTGATTTCGAGAAGGCGTTCGACGAAATCGAGAGTCAGTCTAAGCGGATAGCACAGGAAGCAGTGCCTGTTGAGGTTGATTCGGATGGATATATTTACTTGGATGTAAGTGACGCGACGGCCCCACATAATTATGTGATTGAAGAGGAACAGTTCCTTGCAGCGAAAGCAATTTGCTTTAAGGGGACAGATAACTCATTGGATGCATTTCGTTATGTAGACAATCCGATTACTATTTCGGTGAAAGGGATGGAAACAGTAGATGTAGAGATGGATTTCAATGGTGAGGGTGCAGTTGGTACATATACAATTGGTGTGAAATGGGATACAAATGAAGATGCCAATGAAAATACCTATAGTACAGTTAATGGTGCTTTGAAAGAATTAGAGGGTTCCGAGATAGGTGATCAGTTAAATCCATATGGAACCAATCTCTTGTGGAATTTCCCTGATGCAACCAATACTGTTCATACCTCTTTTCTTGCAGGACATTTGGTTGCACCGAAGGCAACTGTGAAGATGGCTGGCGGTAACTATGAGGGTGGTTTCATTGCAGCAAGTGCAGATATCGAAGCAGAGGGTCACTTCTATCCTTATTATAAAATTGGTACAGCAACTTCCGATGCACCGATGAATCCAAGTATTGAGGGTAGTGATTTCATTATTACAGTGGCTGATGCGAAGAATGTAGATGAAGATGATGTGATTGATTTATCGGATGCACAGTACTTTGCAACAACCGGTGCAACTGGTGATAATACAAAGGTAAATATTGAGGACGTAGCTGATTTGAATGCTGTGACAGAGCCAGGTAAGGTGGAGTTGACCATTTCTGATGGAAGTGGCAATGCTACAACAGCCTCGTCAGTGAATGTGACAGCAACTGTAGTACAGTATAAAGAGGCAAAGGAATATAATGGTCCGGATAATCAGCCAGTTCTTGTGCAATTGGGTGCCAATGATTTTGAGATGAGTATTGCACAGGCGCAGGCATATCTTGGCAAACAGCCAAGTGAAGATGCGGCAAACACAATGCTTAAAACTTTAGCAAACGCTGTGGCCATTGATGGCGGACAGGCTGTGGATAGAAGTCAGATTTATGTTGCTTCTCAGAATATTGCAGCAAGCGAAGGTGTGTATAATGTACAATTTGCGTATAACAATACATATGTTTCTGTAAAAGTAACAGTTAAAGATGATGGTCCAACAGATAAGCAGACAGATAAGACAGATGTTCCAGATGTGAATTTGACAGGTAATGATTTTATCGTTAAGGGTGGAAGTGCAACGTTGACACCGGAAGCGTTTGTTACAAAGGCAGAGGTGACATCTAAGAATACAGATGGTTCTACAAGAACTGATATTACTGTGGATGCTACAGATTTGGCAGCATTGAACACAAAAATTAAAAATGCAGAGGCAACACCACAGGATGCTCCTCATCCAGTTAAGGTGTACTCTGGTGGTGTAACAACAACAGTTTATGTAACAGTTCAAGTGGGATACCCATACATTTCAGCAGATGACTTTATCATTAGTACAACAGATGTAGAAAACATAACAGATCCAGAAACTACAGTTAAGGATTTGTCTGATGCAAAGAAAATCACAAGTTCTATTGATGCAACTGGTGATAAAACAGTGATTGATGTGGATGATACAGATGAGACAGACTTGATGGCACAGAAGACACCAGGATTGGTTGAAATTGTGATTTCTGACACCACTGCGAATGAGGCAGAAAAGGCTCCAGCGACATCAATTATTGCGACTGTAGTGGATGACACAGATGAAAATATGGATGCCAACACAGGTAAGAAGATTGTCATTGGTGCGAATAACTTCAATATTAGTGAAGAGGAACTTGCTGCTGTAACTGGCACAAGAAACGCAGGTGATGAAGATGCCAATAAAAAGGCAGCGGACAACATGGTTAAGATTCTTGCAAATGCAGTTGCAACAGATGATGGCGATGCAGTAAGCAGAGATGATATTAAGGTAGCTACATTTACACAGAAGGATAACAATGAAGATGTATATGATGTAACATTTACTTATACAGATGCTTCTGGAAATACAGTGACAGCACAGGTAGAGGCACATGTAAAGGATGCAGGTCCAACAGATGGAGAGAATGATGTGACAGATGTTCCATCTATTAACTTGACAGCCAATGATTTCTCTGTAGAGGGTGGAAGTCCAGCATTTACAGCAGATACATTTAAGCCTGCTGCGGATGTGGAAGCAAACTACAATACTGGTGAAGAGATTGCAGTTGGTACTGTAACTGTTGACCAGGATGATTTGGAAGCATTGAATGAAAAGATTGCCAACAAGGAAACTGGTGAGTGTACGGTGGATGTTTCTGTGGGTGGTGTTACTACAACAGTAACAGTAACCGTAACAGATAGATATCCACATATTAAAGCAAATGACTTCATTGTAGGTTTGGAAAATAATGATAATATTGATGAAGATGACGCAAAGGATTTGTCTCAAGCAAAACGTTATGACAAGACAGACGGCGGTTTGCCAGTAGAGGAAAGTTTGACAGAAAATGTTAAGGTGGCAGATTCAGAACTCCAAAAAATTAAGGATATGGATGAGCCGGGAACTGTTGATATCACATTTACTGATTCTACAAGTGGTAATACAGCAGATCCAGAAACTGTAAAAGTAACAGTAGTAGACAAGACAAATATTGATGAAACGAACGATACGGAGAGTCCAGTTATTATCGGTGCCAACCACTATTACTTAAGCGTGGAGCAGGCACAGGCAATTGTTGATGCAAGAACTGGCAGTGATGATGACAAGGAAGCTGCAAATGCATTGAATAAAGCATTGTCTAACGTTGTTGCAACGAATAGTGGTACAGCAGTAGATGTTGCCAATATTGTAGTAGATGCAAGTAATATTAAAGCTGAAAAGGGTACATACAACGTAACCTTTGCTTATCAAGGACAGAGCGTGACTGTAACAGCAACTGTACAGGATGCTGGTTCAACAGATAATAAGAATAATCCAACGGCAATTCCTGTAGTAAGCTTAACAGGTAATAATTTGCGTGTTAAGGGTGGTAGTGCAACATTTGAAAATGCGCAAGCGTTTATTACAGCAGCTCAAGTGGAAGCGCAGAATTTAGATGGTTCATCTAGAACTGATATACATGTGGATAATATTGAACTTTCGAATGTCAATGACAAGATTACAGAATTCGTAGAAGGAACTTATCCAGTGGATGTTACATCTGGTGGTGTGACAACTACAATTATGGTGACTGTCTATATCGAAGATGCTGCAATTGATGCCAATGACTTTATCATTAGCGTAGAAGACGCAAAACAGGTTGCAGACTCTGATGAGGTTGAGGAGTTGGCAGGAACAACTGTTTCTAATATACCAGCTGGCAGTGTTGAAATTTCAGATGAAGATATTCAGAAATTAACTAGCGTAACAGAGCCGGGTACAGTTGGTGATATCACATTGACAGACAAAACTGGTAATGCAGACGATGTTGTTGTGAAGGCAACAGTTGTAGATGTAACGGATGCAACGGATGACGGCAAGGTAGTAATTGGTGCAAATAACTTTAATGTAACAATTGCACAAGCTGAGGCAATCGAGAATAATCCAACAAGTGAAGATGTGAAGACAATGGTGAAAACATTGGCAAATGCAGTAGCAACAGACGATGGAGAACCGGTTCCTCAGGATAAGATTACAATTGATAATGTAACAGCAATTAAAGCTGAGAATGGAGATTATGAAGTAACCTTTACCTATACAAAGGAAGGTAGTGATACGCCTGTCTCTGTAACAGTAATAGCGACTGTTAAGGATGATGGTGCAGGTGACAAGAATGCAGATCAGACACAGGTTCCGGATGTGAATGTAACTGGTAACGATTTTACCGTGAAGGTTGGAACAACACCAGAAATCACTGCGGAAGATTTTGTGAAGCCTGACAAGGCGGATGTTGATGCAAACTACAATGATGGATCAAGTGTTCCGAAGAACGAGATTACAGTTGATCAGACAGATTTGGATAAGTTGAATGACGCGATTGCTGCTGGTGAAACTGGTACATATGAAGTGGATGTAACAGCAGATGGTGAGACCGTAACCATTAAAGTTACAGTTACAGATGAAAAGATAGTAGATGATACCAACAAGGAAGTAATTGCGGCTAACAATTTTGAGATTGAGATTTCGGATTACGACACAGTGGTTCCTTCTAAGGATAAATTGATTGCGCTTGCAGGTGCGCTTGCTTATGACTCTGAGACAAGAGCAGATGTAGAGATTGTATCTGCGGAAGTGAAAGATGCAGAAAAGAAGGCTGGCGAGTATGATGTGACATTTGAGACAGCCGCTGGTTCAGCAGTAACAGTTAAGATGACAATCAACGCTATAGCAAGTTATCCAAAGTTGGATGCAGATAACTTCATCATTAGTGTAGAAGATGCGAAGGATGCAGAGGAGTCTGTCGTTAAGGATTTATCAGATACCAATCGTTATACAACACCTGATGAGGAGACAGCAGGAACAAGTAATGGAGATGATAAGGTTACAGTTCCGGATTTATCTGACTTGACAGGAATGGATGAGCCAGGTTCTGTGGATTTGACATTGAAGGATAATAATGATGATCCTGCTGATGAAAAGACTGTAACAGCAACAGTCGTGGACGTAACAGATGCTACAGATGATGGTACAGTAGTGATTGGTGCGAATAACTTTAACATCAGCCAAGAACAGGCAGATGCAGTTTTGGCAGCAGAGAATAATGGAAATACAGACAAAACAGATGCAATGGTTAAGCTTCTTGCAAACGCGGTTGCAACAGATAATGGTACGGCTGTACAGCGAGAAGATATTGTATTAGAATCATTTACTCCGGTGCCTGGAAAGACCGATGAGTACAATGTATCATTTAGTTATACAGATGAGAATGGACGTAAGGTGACAGCAGATGTAATTGCAACCGTTAAGGATGCAGGTACAACAGACGAAGCAACAGGTGCAACAGACCCAACAGATGTACCGAATGTCAACTTGACAGCAGATGACTTTACAGTAGCAGGTGGAAGCGATGAGATTTCAGAGGATGAATTCAAGGACGCTACACGTGCCAATGTAGAGGCTAACAATCAGGATGGTTCAAGCATCCCAACAAGTAGCATTGATGTAGATGATGATGATTTGGGTGAATTGAATGAGAAGATTGCAGCTGGTGAAGCAACGACAGTTGATGTAAAGGTAAGTGTAGTAGACCCTACAACGGGAGATACAGTTCAGACAGTTGTAACTGTAACCATTACAGAGAAGTATCCAAAGATTGATGCAGATGATTTCATTGTTACAGTAGACGAAACAGAAGGCGGCTTTGACAAGGATGATGTGAAAGATGCGTCTAATGCAACTTTGGTTGAAGATTCTAATGGTACAACAGGCACAACTACAAATATTAATCCAGATACAGATGCAGTTGATGCATTGGATGGAAGAGATGAGCCAGGTACGGTGCCAGTTACATTGAAAGATACAACTGGAAGAGCAGATGATAAAGAAGTAATCGCAACAGTTGTTGACAAAAAGACAGTATCACAGGTAGATGGTGTTGAGGTTGTAATTGGTGCTAATGATTTCAATGTGACCATCGAACAGGCACAGGCAATTCAGGGCAATCCGAATAGCGAAGCTGTGAAGACAATGGTTAAGACATTGGCAAATGCTGTTGCAACTGATGATGGAAGAATGGTTCCTCAGGCTAATATCGATATCAATGACGTAACAGTCATTAAGGCTAAGAACGGAGAATATGAGGTAACCTTTACTTATACAAAGGAAGGTAGCAACAGTCCTGTAGCTGTTACAGTTACAGCAACCGTTAAGGATGCAGGAGCAAATGATGGTGCTACAGACCAGACTGATGTACCAGACGTAAACGTGACTGGTAACGACTTCACAGTGAAGGTTGGAACAACACCAGAAATCACTGCGGAAGATTTTGTGAAACCGGATAAGGCTGATATCGATGCGAACTATAATGATGGTTCGAGTGTTCCAGAGGATGAGATCACAGTTAATCAGGCTGATTTGGATAAGTTGAATGACGCAATCGAAAGTGGCAAAACTGGTCCGGTGGATGTCAAGGTTACAGCAGACGGCGAAACAACGACAATCACTGTAACAGTAGCGGATGAAAAGACTGTAGATAACAATAACGATGAAGTAATCGCAGCAAACAATTTCGAAATTAAGCTTGCTGATTATGACACAGTAGTAGATTCTGATGAAGAGTTGATTGAGCGCGCAAGTGCAATTGCTTATGATGCTACAACCAGAGCCGATGTAGCGATTGTATCTGCAGAGGTTAAGAATCCAGAGAAGAAAGCTGGAGAATATGAGGTAACCTTTGAGACAGCTGCTGGTTCCGCAGTAACTGTTACTATGACAATTGATACAACGCCAAGCATTACAGCCCATGACTTTAACATTTCTATGGAACAGGCACAGACGATTGTAGGCGGCCAGGCTGATGAAGATGTGATGGATATGGTAAAAGCGTTAGCAAACGCTGTGGCAAAAGATGATGACGTTGTTGTAACAGATACATCTGAGATTACAGTAGATGCTAGCAAGGTGAAAGCTGCAAAGGGTACTTACGATGTAACATTTACATATGATGGCGTACCAGTTACAGTAAAAGCAACTGTAAAAGACAACAGCGCAGCAGACGGAGATGCAGATAAGACAGATGTACCAGAGGTGAATTTAACTGCTAACGATTTCACAATCGCAGCAGGTAGCGATCCTTTAACAGATAAGACATTTAATGATAAGGCTGATACAGAAGCTAAGAAAAATGATGGAACACCAGTAACGGATATTAAGGTTGACCAGGCTGATTTGGCAAAGGTAAATGATGCAATTGCCAATGGTACAGAAGGTGAATATCAGGTGAAGGTTACTGCAGGTAACGATACAGCAGTTGTAACTGTAACTGTTACAAAGCAGGATGACATCAAGGGTGTTGACCAGATTTATGAGATTTCAAATCCAAAGGATGTACCACAGGATTTGGCAGAGGGTCGTACCGTAAAAACTGTAAATGTGAACGGCAAGGATATTCCTGCTAGTGCATATACAGTAGAGAATGGCAAGTTAAAGATTAAGAGTTCTGTATTTAAGGATTACAAGGAAGGTACCTATCCAGTTGTTATTACATATAAGGATGGCAGCAAGCATACATTTAATGTTAAGGTAATCCCTTATGATGAGGCAACTGTTGTGAAGAAGGTTCCAACCTTCCATATGCAGAAAGACCTTGGTGTTGGCAAGAAGTTCAAGTTGAATCTTGTTGGTATGAACAAGACAGCTGTTAAGAAGTTTACGTCAAGCAACAAGAAGATTGCAACCATCGATAAGAATGGTGTCATCAAGGGTAAGAAGAAAGGTAAATGTAAGATCACCGCAACTGTTATTCAGAAAGGTTCTTACTATACTGTTAAGATTGACCTTCATGTTAAGAAGAGTATGAAGATGTACAACTTGAAGAAGGCAGCATTGCAGAAGAAGCAAGGCATACTTCCAGAATTCAACGTTTACAAGCGTGTCGTTAAGGGTAAGAAGACAAAGCTGAAATTTACAAATGTTGAAAAGGATGCAAAGATTACATACAAGTCAAGCAACAAGAAGGTAGCAACTGTATCGAAGAAGGGTGTTATTAAGGGTAAGAAGAAAGGATTTGCTGTGGTAACAGCAAAGATCCAACAGAACGGATTTACCTATTACACCAAGTTGATTGTCCGTGTTGATGACGGTACAAAGAACAAACAGTTGAAGAAGTATTTGAAATAGGCCACATACAAATAAATCGAAAAGCCGGGGCTATCTAGCAGATAGCTTCCGGCTTTTTGTGTTGACAATGAGCCAAGTGGATTTGTGCTTGCGTGAAAACCATTTGGCGGATGCACATTTTTCTATACTAAATGAAGTTAAGTAAATCCTCTACTGTTTTTCTCTTGGGTGCTTCGCATTCCTGGTCAGGGTAACCCATGGCAATGAGTGCAGCAACCTTTTGTCCTTCTGGCAAAGAAATGGCATCAGCAACCTTGTCCTCGTCAAAAATACCAAGTATGACTGTTCCAACGCCCATATCATGGGCTGCAAGACAAAATGTCTGTGATGCAATACCTGCATCATACATTTCCCAACGGTCTTCCTTAGAAGTGGAAAAACTACCATCTCTCTCGTAACCGCAACGTTTTTCAATCATAGAAACTACAACGAGTTGAGGTGCTCGGTTAATGGTTTTTTGATTGAATTCAAAATCTAACACGCAATTGTCTGCAATTTCCTGCTTGATATCTTTGTTTTCTACGATATGATAGCGGGTGATTTGTGTGTTTTTCCATGAAGGTGCCATACTAGCTGCTTCAACAATGGCGCTAATGGTGTCATGTGCAACCGATTCTTCTTTGAACTTGCGGATGCTTCGTCTGGTTTTGATACATTCTAATGCTTCCATAAACTTCCTCCCAATCATTCATAATTGATAATATTAGAATATCATATAATGGGTTTGGTTGGTAGTAAAATCCATCACAGAATATGATTTTCTTGCATAGTATAGAATAAATGAGAGGAATAGCGTGATGAATTATGGCATTTGAACATATTAACATACGGCATGTTGTAACGGTTGCTCTTTCAAAGGATGCCATTATTATAGATGTGAGAAAATTCGGCGACTTTCGTCAGGGCCATATCCCTATGGCAATTAATTTGCCGCTGGCACAAATAGAAAGACGGCAGGTAAAATTACCGAAGGGAAAAACATTGATTGTGTATTGTGAAACGGGAGGTGCCAGTGTGCAGGCGGCACGGATTTTGGCTGAATTAGGATATGAGGTAATAAACTGCGTAGGTGGATTAAAGAGTTATAAAGGATCTTTGACCAAGTAAAGAGGACTGTGGAGAAAAAACATAGGAAATAGGATGAAATATCAGGGCTTTTCTGTTATACTAACAATTAATGTTAAATATAGAGCAAGAAGAGTGGGGTATACATATACCGCGAGCAATAGAAAATGGAGAAATAAATATGCAGGAATTGGAACTGATTGCGCCATGTCATTTTGGACTAGAGGCTGTATTAAAGAGAGAACTTACAGATTTGGGATATGAAATTGTAACAGTGGAGGATGGACGTATCACATTTAAGGGTGATGTGACAGCGATTGCCAAAGCCAATATTTTTATTCGAACAGCGGAGAGAATTATGATTAAGGTGGGTGGCTTTAAAGCTACCACATTTGATGAATTGTTTGAGGGAACCAAGGCGCTGCCTTGGCAGGATTATCTTCCGAAAGATGCGAAATTCTGGGTGACGAAGGCAACCACCAATAAGTCAAAGCTGTTTTCTGGATCAGATATCCAGTCTATCGTGAAGAAGGCTATTGTGGATAAGTTGAAGGGCATCTATCACATCAATTGGTTTGAGGAGAATGGTGCGGAGTATCCGATTCGTGTATTTATTTTGAAGGATATGGTAACCATTGCACTGGATACTTCGGGCACATCGCTACACAAACGTGGTTATCGCCAGCTGGTGGGAAAAGCACCGATTTCAGAAACTTTGGCAGCGGCATTGATTATGCTGACACCATGGAATAAGGATCGGATTCTTGTGGATCCGTTTTGCGGAAGTGGAACATTTCCCATTGAGGCCGCTTTGATTGGAGCCAATATCGCACCGGGCATGAATCGTGAGTTTACTGCTGAAAATTGGAAGAATATTGCACCGAAGAAGGTGTGGTATGATGCTGTAACGGAAGCAGAGGATTTGATTCTCCGTGATGTAAAGATGAATATTCAAGGCTATGACCTGGACCCTGGTATCGTAAAATGTGCTATGCAGAATGCCAGAGAAGCAGGGGTGGAGGCGCACATTCATTTTCAGCAGCGTGATATGAGAGACTTGTCCAGTCCGAAAAAATATGGATTCATTATTACCAACCCACCATATGGTGAGAGATTGGAGGACAAGGCGGACTTGCCAAAGTTATATAGAGAGATTGGACAAACCTTTGACAAATTGGATACATGGTCGAAGTTTATCATCACCTCTTATGAGGATGCGGAGCGTCATCTTGGAAAGAAAGCGACAAAGAATCGGAAGATATACAATGGAATGATTAAGTCCTATTTCTATCAGTATATGGGACCAAAACCGCCGAGAAAGGAAGATAGAGTATGAAGAAGTTAATATTTGCTACAGGCAACGAGGGTAAGATGAAGGAAATCCGTATGATTTTGGGAGATTTGGATTATGAAATTCTGTCTATGAAGGAAGCAGGGATTGATGTTGATATTGTGGAGGATGGAAAGACCTTTGAGGAAAATGCTATAATTAAGGCTACAGAAATTAGCAAGATTGCAGGCTGTGTCGTGTTGGCAGATGATTCAGGCTTGGAGGTGGATGCAATGGATAAAATGCCAGGCATTTACTCTGCGAGATATCTTGGAGAGGATACCCCATACTCTATTAAGAATCAGACAATTATTGATAACCTTGCTGGATTGCCAGACGAGAAGAGAACAGCGAGATTCGTGTGCGTGATTGCAGCAGCATTTCCGGATGGTAGAGTGGTGACAAAACGTGGCACCATCGAAGGAATCATTGGCTATGAAGAGCGTGGAGAGAATGGTTTTGGTTATGATCCGATTTTCTTTGTACCAGAGTATGGAAGGACAACGGCAGAACTTTCGCCAGAGGAGAAAAACAAGATTAGCCATCGCGGAAAAGCACTGGAAATGATTAAGAAAGAGTTGTAGTAGTTAGCAGGAAGGAATAAGCAGTAATGCGAATACTGGTTGTAAGTGATTCCCACGGAAAAAATGATGATGTAAAAAGAGTGATAGAGCAGGTGGGTGACATTGATATGTTCATTCATCTGGGAGATGTGGAAAGAAATGTAGATTATGTTCGGGAACTGGCAAGATGTGAGACCCACATGGTTCTGGGAAATAACGACTTCTTTATTGATTTGCCACATCAGGAGTCCTTTGAAATTGCGGGGAAAAAGGTATTTATTACTCACGGGCATCGGTTTTATGTGGGATACGGAGTGGACAAGTTAAGAGAGTATGCAGTGGAAAATGGATATGATATCGTGATGTTTGGTCACACCCATAGACCATATCTGGAGATTGGCGAAAAGGTTACCATTCTCAATCCGGGAAGCATTTCTTATCCCCGTCAGGATGGCAGAAAATGTACCTACATGTTGATTGAGGTGGACAGAGAGGGAGAGTTTCATTACTCCAGAGGAATCTTGAAATCTTCTATTGGAATGTTTTATGAAGAATTGTTTAAGTAGATGTATGGATGTTAATATGCAAAGAACATGATAGCAGATTGTGAAATTTAACTGTGAATAGAATTTGTGGAAGATATACGAGGGACAGACAGAATGAAAAAAGGTCAGGTTTGTGAAGGAACAGTAGAAAGATATGCGTTCCCTAATAAAGGATATGTGAATATAGAAGGTAGGCAGATTTGTGTTAAAGGTGCCATGCAGGGACAGAAGGTTCGTTTTTCTGTGAAGAAATTGCGTAAGGGAGCTGGAGAGGGGCGCTTGCTGGAAGTGCTAGAAAGAGCGTCTTATGAAGACAGAGAACCTGTGTGTCCGCATTTTGGCGTGTGTGGAGGATGCGCATATCAGACGTTTAGCTATGAGCAGCAATTGAACATCAAAGAAAAGCAGGTGAAGACTTTATTAGATGGTGTTGTACCAGAAGATTCTTACCTTTGGGATGGAATCAAGGGAAGTCCTGTGCAGGAAGCGTACCGCAATAAGATGGAGTTTTCCTTTGGTGATGAGTTTAAAGAAGGACCACTAGCGCTTGGTATGCACAAGAAAGGAAGCTTTCACGATATTGTGACAGTGGATAACTGTCACATTGTAGATTCGGACTACAACCGGATTTTGCGTACGGTATTGGATTTCTACACGGAAAAGCAGATTCCGTTTTATAAGAAAATGCAGCACGTAGGTGTGTTACGTCATTTGGTGATTCGGCAGGTGGCGTGTAGCAAGGATATATTGGTGAATTTGGTGACAACCACACAGCAGGGACTTTCTGGGGAGTATTTAGACCAAGAAGAACTTGCGACGTATCTTTGCCTGGAGGAATTGAAGGAGAAACTTCTCGCCTTAGAGCTGAATGGAACCATTGTTGGAATTTTGCACACCCATAACGACAGCTTGTCGGATGCGGTGATTCCGGAAAAGATAGTGAACATTTACGGTCAGGATTTCTTGTATGAGAAGATATTGGGATTAACCTTTAAGATATCTCCGTTTTCATTTTTTCAAACTAATTCCAAAGGAGCGGAAGTGCTCTACGAGACGGCTCGTTCCTATGTGGGTGAGACGAAGGATAAAGTAATATTCGACCTTTACAGTGGGACGGGAACCATTGCTCAGATGTTAGCCCCAGTTGCCAAGAAGGTTGTTGGTGTGGAAATTATTGAAGAGGCCGTAGAAGCTGCCAAAGAAAATGCAGCATTGAATGGCCTTGCGAACTGTGAGTTCATTGCAGGGGATGTGTTAAAGGTAATTGATGACATAGCGGATAAGCCTGACATCATCGTGCTAGACCCACCAAGAGATGGTATTCATCCAAAAGCACTAGAGAAGATTATTGCTTATGGTGTAGATGAGATGGTGTATATTTCTTGTAAACCAACTAGTTTGGCGAGGGATTTGGAGATTTTGCAGGCAAGAGGTTATAAAGTCGTACGTGGATGTGCTATAGATCAGTTTGTGAATACCTTGCACTGTGAATCCATCGTGTTGTTGGAGAAGGTGAAAGACGATGCGGAGACTAGTTATAGTGGCAATGAACCAAAGGTTGAGGATTGTGGTTGCATTTATGGATAGTGATGAGTTGTCTAGGAGAAATACAAGGTGATTTTTAAGAGCAAAAAGGGTACATTTAAAATTGTAGGTAACATTAATGATGCGCTAGCCTATGATATAGTGAAACAAATTATAGAATTTTCGGAACAATATCCTAGTGAGACAGTTACACTTCATATCCAAAGTGAGAACGGAAGCGTGACTGCTGGAATGGCAATTTATGATGCTATTATGTATATTCCGAATGAAGTAACAACGATTGCAAAAGGGCGGATTGGTGGTATTGCTACGCTGATTTTAGTAGCGGGGACACCAGGAAAGCGTTTTGCCTATAAAAAAGCAAAAATAGGCTTGGGACATTTCTTGGTAAGACAGACAGAGCAACCGATTCCGCACGAAGTACATTCGGCAGTTCGGAAAGTATATAATGAGTTGTCAAAGCATACAAATTTGGTTGTTCAGGATGTTATAGATATGATTGATTCTGAAACGGTTCTGAATGTAGATATGGCAATGCAAGATGGTTTGATTGATGGAGAATTGAATAACAAGTGGTTTTAATGAGATATGAAAGGAGATGAAAACTATGGATGAAAGAGAACAGTTACAACGTGAAGTGTTACAGGAATTGATTCAGTACAGTGCGAAGCTGATACCGGCAGTCCAGACAATTATTGAGGAGTTGCGGGGAAATGAACAGGCGGATACTGGAGAATTTTTAAATGAGGTGATTAATGGAATTAACTGGGAAATTGAAGTGTATAACCAGTGTGCGGCATTGATTAACTCTAAGAGTAGTTACATAGATAAAAAAACCATGATTGTAGCGGTTACCAATCTCGGACAATCATTGGGCAGTGGAGATAATCAGCAAGTTGCTGTATGTATGGAGGAAGATTTTCTACCGTTTTTGAATAATCTTGCACTTGCCGCTAAGATGGTTGTAGAATAGATTGTAATATTAAAAAAGAGCCAAGCTGATGCTTGGCTCTTTTGGTATTTATGAATAGTCATTAAAGAGTAATCCAGAATACTTAGATGGATAATAAGGATTCGGATAGTTTGATTCCGTGTTTGGATATGTGACCACGACCTTATCGATGTAATGCAGTGGATTCAAGGTCATTTTCTCTGTGGTGCGTCGGATGTCTTTTCTGAAAGAAGAGGTTTCTTCGTCAAAAAGTTCTTGTAGCTTTAGAGGGTTTAATTCTTGACCCTGTGTTAAATATCCGTCATCATTAATGGTTAAACCAGCAGACTCAATGGCATTGCGATGTCGATTGGCAATACCAGTAATATCACGGAAGAGTTTGGTGCCTCCTTTTTGGTTGCCGTTGCGAGCAATATCTACCAATTGATTATATGAATCCAAGAAATCCTTGATCCGGTCTGCGGCTTTGTGTTCGTCTGGTACTAGTTTCACACGAACAGGCTCTTTACTAGTGGCCAACAAATCGATATCAATTGAATGGTTCAGGGATATGCGATTGCTGATGGAGCTGTGTAAGGTGTCATTGATATAAAACTCTGCATTGGAAGGTAGAGTTTCGATCTGTTCCACACCTAAAACAGCTGTAATGTCATCTTCCATATATGCTTCATCAAATTGGAAGTATAAATCGTTATTGTTTGGTTTCCCTACAGCTTCAGAGCGTAACACCAGTGCGCTGGTTCCTTCTATGCGATTGTTGCGGAGAGAAGCTCGGACACCGATATTGTTTTCGTTAATGGAAGTTGCCAAATTACGTAGGAGTTTCTGGTTGGAATCGCCTTCGTTTACTTTCAATCGGAATGTATATTGGTTGCGACCAACGGCTATACCAAATGAGTATTCCCCAGGAGGAATCGAGGATTCTTCTGTCGGGAGGTAGGTTCCTACGTTGGTCTGGCCTGTAGCAAGAGAATTGACTTTGATGGACAGATTCTCTGGCAAATCATCAGAATCCGAATTGTTCAAGTTTGCAAAAATCACACTTTCGTTGTCGGAAATGGCCTTCATCTGGGTTTGTTGATTGTTATGGCCACCAAGCAGTTTACTCTCTGCTTCTAATGCCAAAGCGGCTTCCTTGATTCCAATCGCATAAGCCTGGTTCGCATCGGAGAAGGTAAACTTATAGAATGGTGATGTCTGATTCTGTTTTACCATACTGTTATATACATTTTTTAATTCATTGCGTTTGTTAGCATGAACACGCTGGTTGTTGCGTGTGTGAGTAATCTGAGTACTATAATAGTTATAAACATGATTCAGATTCAGCATATCATCTACCTCCTTCCTTGGATAATGAATAGCATCTTTGAAATCCTGGGAATAGAAACAATCCATTGAGTCTACTAACCCATGATTAAGATATAATTACATTCATTATAATATAGGAATAGACAGATGTCTATTAGCAATATAGATAAAATTACAGAATGGTTTTGGGAAAATTATGCAAAATACGTGAATAAATATTCCCTTTATGCAAGTTTGTTAAGATCGTTCTGCATTAATGCGTAAGAAACGATTCCCAAACCGAAAAGTGATAAAATAAGATAAACGACACCGCTATTACCACTTGATTCAAGACCTCTTGATGATTTAGCATAATCTAATTTCTCGCCCTGCTTATACATCCAGTAGTATGTGTAGATACCACATGTTATAAGGGAAAACAAAAATGCCATACCACCAGTTGTTCCCGTTGAGTTTGATGCATTGTTTGTCTCGTCTGTTAGGCAGATGAACCAATAGATTATATACAGTCCACATGAAATAAAACTGAAAACAATACATAATGCAATGTTACGTTCTTTTACCATAGTTATATTCTCCTTTTCTTTCAATAAAAAATATAGAAACATTATACGAAGTTTCCCTCAAAATGTCTATAAGAGACACAAATAGTAGTGCAAAGAAGTTGCAAGATGGGGAAGATCAGATGCGGCAATCGTTAGGAATAAAGTAGGGGTAATTGGTAAAATAGAAAAATAATGTAGAAAATACTTGACACTGCAGGTACAGTGTGGTAAATTAATCACCGATGAACTGCCGAAGACAGTAGGTACCATTTGGTGTAAGCATAGCGCCTACCGAGGAAGAATCGTATGAATGACGTTTCGCTCTATGTCTTTGGATATAGAGCTTTTCTTTTTATAAAGATTTCGACACCATTCGATTTCAATCGCGCAGTCATTGAAATATATAAGGAGGCGCAGAAACGATGGCAAAGATTGAATTAAAGCAACCAATCGTTGAGGAGATTAAGGCAAACCTTGATGGAGCTCAGTCAGCTGTAATCGTTGACTACCGTGGTCTTACTGTTGAGCAGGATACAAGACTTCGTAAGGAAATGAGAGAAGCTGGTATCATCTACAAGGTTTACAAGAACACAATGGTACGTTTCGCTATTGAAGGTACAGAGTTCGAAGCTTTAAAGGATGATTTGGAAGGACCTAACGCAATCGCTATTTCTAAGGAAGATGCTACTGCACCAGCAAGAATTCTTGCTAAGTTTGCTAAGGAAGCAGAAGCTTTAGAGATTAAGTGCGGTATCGTTGAGGGTACTTACTATGATCAGGCTGGTATCAAAGCTATTTCCAGCATCCCTTCAAGAGAAGAGTTACTTTCCAAGTTACTTGGAAGCTTACAGTCACCAATTGCCAACTTTGCAAGAGTGCTTAAGCAGATTGCAGAGAAAGACGGTGGTGCAGCAGAGGCATAAGATATATGTCCTTGCAGCGTGAGGCTACAAGTTATAGCCTTGCAGAGGAGCTGTTCATAACAGCTTAATAGTCTCAATTAAGGAGACATAAGAATTTAGAAAACAAGATGGTAAACATCAAATATTAATTATTATGGAGGATTTTTAAAATGACTACTCAGGATTTTATCGAAGAGATTAAGAAGTTAAGCGTTTTAGAGTTAAACGATTTGGTTAAGGCTTGTGAGGAAGAGTTTGGCGTATCTGCAGCAGCTGGTGTTGCAGTAGTAGCTGCTGGTGCTGTTGCTGGTGAAGCTGCAGCTGAGAAGGACGAGTTCGATGTTGAATTAACAGAAGTTGGTTCAGAGAAGGTTAAGGTTATCAAGGTTGTTCGTGAGGTAACTGGTTTAGGACTTAAGGAAGCTAAGGAAGTTGTAGATGGCGCTCCTAAGACAATTAAGGAAGGTGCATCTAAGGCTGAGGCTGAGGAAATTAAGGCTAAGTTAGAGGAAGTTGGCGCTAAGGTTACAATGAAGTAGTATTTGCGCGTACAGTGAGCCAAGCGGAACCACGTAGTGGGTCCGTAACATAACAGAAGGTGGATGATGAAATGCTTGCATTTCAGAATCCGCCTTTTTGTTATGTTGTGGAAACGCGAAAGCGGTTCCATTTGGCGAACGTCGCGACACTGAGCAAGCTGTGCTTGCGATGTGTGAGCGAAAGCGGTTCCATTTGGCGAACGTCGCGCTTGTGATGTGTGCAAAGTCTGTTTGCTGCCGAAGAGTTTTGTGATAAAATGATATTGATATGCTTTGTTCAGATGAAGAGATTTGTAGATGCGCAGAAATACTGGCTTAAGAGAAGGGTGCATAGGTTAGGAAGGATTATATGAAAAAGAGGATTATTTGCTTTATTATTTTGATGTCTGCGTTGTTTATAAGGTTAGACGTATTTGCAATGGAAATTGAGACTAGAATTGTAAATGGCGTGTCTTTCGAGGAGTATATTGTTGACCATATTCAAAGGAGAGAAACGCAGATTAATGTACTTTCCTATGATGTTGGAGTGGAGGAATGTGTGGACCTATATCGGCAGGTATTATATAAGCATCCAGAACTATATTATGTATCCGGAACTTTTGCCTATGCTCCCCGAATAGATTTTACATTTGATCGGTCTACCGGATGGAGTGAAGTTGTGCATGAAGATGTTGTGGGGTATATTTCACTTAAATATCTAGACTATGAGCAAGCGGATGAGGAATGGGTTTTTGAACAAATGGACAAACCACTTTCTATGTTAGATGAAGATATGACCACAGTTGAGAAGATTCTATTTTTGCATGACTATCTGTGCGTGAATGTAGAATATCCAGAAGAAAACACGGGTAAAGATGAATATCATAGTATTTTGGGTGTTGTTACAGAAGGGAAAGTGGTTTGCGAAGGCTATACCAAAGCATTTCAGTATTATATGAATAAATTAGAGATACCGTGCCGCGTTATTACAGGACATAATCATGCTTGGAATGAAGTACAGATTGACGGAGAATGGTACATGATTGATGTAACCCATGATGACCCGACGCCAGATGAGTATGGTAAGGTTATGCACACACATTTTTTGAAGAGTGAAACCGGAATAGGGGAGCGCAGATGGGAGGTGGATGATTATCAGCCTTGCAAGAGTACGAAATATGATGATGCATTTTGGAATGACGTTCAAACCCAAATGATTTACAGAGACGGTAGCTGGTATTATGTGAATGGCAATGATAATGATGACATGAATTTATATAGCCATGACTTTGCAAAGCATTCTCTTACGGATAAGGGGGATGTGTGTGTTACACTGACAGAAAAATGGAAGAATTTTAAAACTAAGAATTCTCATTGGGTTGGAAATTATGGAAAAATAGTACAATATGAGGATAAGATGATATATAGTACGCCAACGAAGATTTATCAATGCTCCTTTGATGGAAAAAATGTGGAATGTATTGCGAATGAAATGACCAGGAATCAATCTATCTATGGCATGAAAATCGAGGGAGACCATTTACTGTATCAGGTGGCACAGTCGCCGAAGCATGAGAAACAGAAAATTATGATTTCGATGAAACGAACCTCAATGCCCTTTGGCACGATTATAAAGGATGCAGAGAGTAAGGCTTCTTATCAGGTCGTTCATAGCAATCCTGCAGGAGGTACAGTTCTGTACAGAAAGAGTCTTGACCGCATTGCGACATCTGTAATAGTGCCAGAAAGTATCCGATATGATGGAAGAAATTATCGAGTGGTTGCCATTTCAAAAAAGGCATTCACCAATAATAGAAAATTGTCGGATGTTACATTACCATTCACACTTATGAGAGAAATGAAATGTCAAAGACAAAGATGTCATTTAACTAAGAAACCATTAGGAGCGAATTATGAAACTGGAAGAAATTAAGAATAAACTGCACACGAAGGAGTATGATTTCCTGAGAGAAGATGCACATCTTGGTGAGAATATTATGCTCCTTACTTTGGGTGGCAGTCACGCCTATGGAATGGAGACGGAGCATAGTGACCTAGATGTTCGAGGCATCGCATTTAATAGTAAGGATGAAATTTTATTGGGTGCGGATTTTGAGCAGGTGGTAAATGTTCCTACAGATACCAGCATTTATTCCTTTAATAAAATGATACAGCTGTTGACGAGTAACAATCCGAATACCATTGAGATATTAGGCTGTAAGCCAGAGCAGTATCTGCATATGACCTCTTTGGGCAAGGAGTTGCTAGACAACCGAAAAATGTTCCTCTCCCAGATTTGTGTTCACACCTTTGGCGGTTACGCCAGCAGTCAGCTTCGCCGGATGGAGAATAAAGCGGCACGCTTGGTGAGCCAATCGGAAAAGGAGGCTTACATTTTGAAGTCTATTCAGAATGCTCAATATGATTTTCGAAATCGGTATTATTCACTGGATGAAAATGATGTAAAATTATATGTTGATACGGCGGTACAGGAAGGGTATGACACAGAAATTTTCATGGATGTGAACCTCAAGCACTATCCGTTGCGTGACTGGACCGGTATGTGGAATGAGATGAAGGCCATTGTCAGTAGCTATAACAAGATTGGTATGCGCAATGAGAAAGCGATTAGTCACAATAAGCTTGGCAAGCATATGGCGCACCTGATTCGTCTATATATGATGTGTATTGATATTCTGGAACAGGAAGAGATTATTACTTATCGAGTAAATGAACATGATTTGCTCATGCGTATTCGCAATGGTGAATATTTAGATGATAATAGACAACCTAAGCCGGAGTTTTATGATTTGTTAGATGAATATGAAAAACGCTTTGAGTATGCAAAGGCGAACACGTCGCTGCCACAGGTGCCAGATTATAATCGGATTAACGAGTTCAAAGCATATGTCAACGAGAAAATTGTGAGGGGAGATATAAACTAGATGGAAGAAAAGGTTGGTTACATTACCACATATACAGGGGATCATTTTTACCCAACGCAACCAGATAAGGAGCGCATTCACATTGAAGATATTGCCCATGCACTTTCCTACATTTGTCGAGGAAATGGTCATGTGAAAAACTTCTTTTCGGTGGGACAGCATTGTGTGAACTGTGCGTTAGAAGCCATGGCGCGTGGATATAGTAGACGAGTATGTCTTGCTTGTCTTTTGCATGATGCAGGAGAAGCTTATATGTCCGATGTGCCTCGACCAATCAAAGTCGGTATGCCACAGTACAAGCAGTGGGAAGCGGTGGTAATTCGCGCTGTGTATGAGAAATACTTGGGCTCCGATTTGTCGCCAGAGGAAGCACAGTTGGTGAAGCAGGTGGATGACGATATGCTTTACTTTGATATGAAGGTTTTGTTGGGCCATAAAATGGACCAGGATGAACCGGAGATGAAGAGTATGTTTTCTCAGGAGTATGTACCGTTTATTGAGGTAGAGGAGCAGTATCTGCATATCTTTAAAGAGTTATATCATTGATTCTAAAAGGAACATTCCTGCGACAATACAGGGATGTTCTTTAGTGTTTTGTAAGCAAATCCTTTCTGAATTCATTTATAAAGAAAAAATTCTCTTCTATATTATAACAATATATGGAAAAATAATCTGTTAAAATACAACATCTATTGTTCGCAAAAAATCCTTGAAAAAAACATGAAAATTTTGGTTGACACTTGAATTTCAGGGTGTTAGAATACTAGAATGTGATTATTGTGGGCATCTATCCGCAATAATCTGTAAAAATGCTGAAAAGCATTGGAAATTCAATGGTATTACGAACTGCACGCTCGAATTCGCTACGCTACTTCTCGCTTGGGCTGAGCGCCCTATAGAGAAATATAGCAATAGCTTTTTACAAGTAATCTTGCAAAAGCTATTCCGATATTCCTCTGCAGTTCTAAACATAATACAAAATATATTCAAGGGGTGAAAACGTCAATGGAAAAGAGCAGAATTAGTCCTGTTAAAGCGGGAAAAGGAATTCGAATGAGTTATTCCAGACAAAAGGAAGTACTTGAGATGCCTAATTTAATCGAAGTACAGAAAGACTCATATAAGTGGTTCTTAGAAACAGGACTTAAAGAGGTGTTCGAAGACATTTCTCCAATCACAGATTACAGTGGTCAGTTAAGCTTGGAATTCATCGATTTCCAGTTGTGTGAGGAGGATGTTAAGTACTCAATTGAGGAATGTAAGGAAAGAGATGCAACATATGCAGCTCCTTTGAAAGTTAATGTACGTCTTCATAATAAAGAGACAGACGAGATTAATCAGCATGACATTTTTATGGGTGATTTACCTTTGATGACAGAGACAGGTACTTTTGTGATCAATGGTGCAGAGCGTGTAATCGTAAGTCAGTTGGTTCGTTCTCCTGGCATTTATTATGCAATTGGACATGATAAATTAGGTAAGACCTTATATTCATGTACCGTTATTCCTAATCGTGGTGCATGGTTAGAGTACGAAACAGATTCTAATGACGTATTTTACGTTCGTGTAGATAGAACTAGAAAGGTGCCAATTACCGTATTGATTCGTTCATTGGGTGTTGGAACCAATGAAGAGATTCGTGAGATGTTTGGTGATGAGCCAAAGATTCTTGCAAGTATTGAAAAGGACCCATCTAACAGTTATGAGGATGGTTTGCTTGAGTTATATAAGAAGATTCGTCCAGGTGAGCCTTTGGCAGTTGAAAGTGCTGAAAGCTTAATTAATGCGATGTTTTTTGACCCAAGACGTTACGATCTTGCTAAGGTGGGTCGTTACAAATTTAATAAAAAGCTTGCATTTAAAAACCGTGTTGCAGGTCATGTGTTGGCTGAGGATGTTGTAAGCCCAGTTACAGGTGAAATCCTTGCAAATGCAGGAGACAAGCTTACAAGAGAGAGTGCGGCTGCTATTCAGAATGCAGCAGTACCATACGTTATGATTCAGACAGAGACTCGTAATGTAAAGGTACTTTCTAACATGATGGTTGACATCAAGGAGTATGTTGATTTTGATGCCACAGAGTTGGGCGTTCATGAAGATGTATTTTACCCTGTTTTAGCACAATTGTTAGAGGAATATAAGGATGTTGAGGAGTTAAAGAGAGCAATTAAACGCGATATTCATGATTTGATTCCTAAGCACATTACAAAAGAAGATATCTTGGCTTCTATCAGCTATAATATGCATTTAGAGTATGGCATTGGTAATGATGATGACATTGACCATTTGGGAAATCGTCGTATCAGAGCTGTAGGAGAGCTACTTCAGAACCAGTATCGTATCGGTCTTTCAAGATTAGAGCGTGTGGTTCGTGAGAGAATGGCAACACAGGATGTTGAGACAATTTCACCACAATCATTGATTAATATTAAGCCAGTTACTGCGGCAGTGAAGGAGTTCTTCGGAAGTTCACAGTTGTCACAGTTTATGGAACAGAATAACCCACTTTCAGAGTTGACACACAAGAGACGTTTATCAGCACTTGGTCCAGGCGGTTTATCCCGTGGCAGCGCCGGATTCGAGGTTCGAGACGTTCACTATACACATTATGGTAGAATGTGTCCGATTGAGACTCCTGAAGGTCCTAACATCGGTTTGATTAACTCTCTTGCAACGTATGCAAGAATTAATGAATATGGATTTGTTGAGGCACCTTATCGCAAGCTTGATAAGAGTAACCCAGAGAATCCAGTAGTAACAGATGAAGTTATTTACTTGACAGCGGACGAAGAGGATAACTATGTAGTTGCACAGGCAAATGAGCCAATTAATGCAGATGGTACATTTGCAAATGCACACGTTGCAGGTCGTTATCGTGAAGAGACTGCTGAGTTTGATAGAAATAGAGTAGACTTGATGGACGTATCACCTAAGATGGTATTCTCCGTTGCTACGTCTATGATTCCTTTCTTGGAAAATGACGATGCGAACCGTGCGCTTATGGGTTCCAACATGCAGCGTCAGGCGGTACCTCTTCTTAAGACAGAGGCCCCTGTAGTTGGTACAGGTATGGAATCAAAGGCTGCTGTAGACTCAGGTGTATGTATCGTTGCGAAGCGTGACGGTGTTGTTGAAAAGTCTACTAGCAAGGAAATCGTTATCAAATGTGATGACGGAACCAAGGATACTTACCATGTAATTAAGTTTGCCAGAAGTAACCAGGGTAACTGTATGAACCAGAGACCAATCGTTGTAAAGGGCGAGAAGGTAAAGGCTGGTGATGTTATTGCTGACGGCGCTTCTACATCAGATGGTGAAATCGCACTTGGTAAGAACCCATTAATCGGATTTATGACTTGGGAAGGTTATAACTACGAGGATGCGGTATTATTAAGTGAGAGATTGGTTCAAGAGGATGTGTATACTTCTGTTCATATTGAAGAGTATGAAGCAGAGGCTAGAGATACAAAGCTTGGTTCAGAAGAAATCACAAGAGATTTGGCTGGACATGGCGCAGATGTGTTAAAGGATTTGGACGAAAATGGTATCATTCGTATTGGTGCTGAGGTTCGTGCTGGAGACATCTTAGTTGGTAAGGTAACGCCTAAGGGAGAGACAGAGCTTACAGCTGAGGAAAGATTACTTCGTGCAATCTTCGGTGAAAAGGCTAGAGAAGTAAGAGATACTTCATTACGTGTACCACATGGTGCATTTGGTGTTGTAATGGATACAAAGGTGTTTACAAGAGAAGCAGGTGATGAGTTACCACCTGGAGTAAACAAGTCTGTTCGTGTATATATCGCACAAAAGAGAAAGATTTCAGTTGGTGATAAGATGGCTGGTCGTCATGGTAACAAGGGTGTTATTTCTCGTATTCTTCCAGTTGAAGATATGCCATTCTTACCAAATGGACGTCCACTTGATATCGTATTGAACCCACTGGGCGTACCTTCTCGTATGAATATCGGACAGGTATTGGAAATTCACTTGGGATTAGCTGCACAGGCATTAGGTTTCAGAATTTCTACACCAGTATTTGATGGTGCCAACGAGGAAGACATCATGGAAACACTTGAGATGGCAAATGATTATGTCAATGAAGAGTGGGATGTATTCGAGAAGAAATGGAAATCTCAGGTTGCAGACGAGGTTATGGAATATCTTTATGAGAACCGCGACCACAGAGAAGAGTGGAAGGGTGTTCCAATTAATAGAACAGGTAAGGTAAGACTTCGTGATGGTAGAACGGGTGAAGAGTTTGATTCACCAGTTACAATTGGTTTCATGCACTATTTGAAATTGCATCACTTGGTTGATGATAAGATTCATGCACGTTCAACTGGTCCATACTCATTGGTAACACAGCAGCCACTTGGTGGTAAGGCACAGTTTGGTGGTCAGCGTTTCGGTGAGATGGAGGTTTGGGCTTTAGAGGCTTATGGTGCATCTTATACCTTACAGGAAATCTTAACAGTGAAGTCTGATGACGTTGTAGGACGTGTAAAGACTTACGAGGCAATCATTAAGGGCGACAATATTCCTGAACCGGGAATTCCAGAGTCCTTCAAGGTATTGTTAAAAGAGTTCCAGTCACTTGCATTGGATGTACGTGTTCTTAGAGAGGACAACACAGAAGTTGAAATCGGTGAGAGCGTAGACTACAGCAATGACGATATCAGACATTATGGTGATATGGAATATAACCAGGAAGAGTCTGAAATGAGAGAGCATGGTTACGGCGGCGTAGATGAGAATGATGAGAGCTTTGAATTAGAAGGCGATTATACAGACGACTACGAAGATAGCTATGACGATGATAATTACGATGAGTAATGGAAGGAGAGCAAAAAATGTCAGCAATGAATAATCAAGAAACAGAACAACAGATGAATTTTGATGCGATTAAGATTGGCCTTGCTTCTCCTGATAAGATTAGAGAATGGTCAAGAGGCGAAGTAAAAAAGCCTGAGACAATCAACTACAGAACATTGAAGCCTGAAAGAGATGGTTTGTTCTGTGAGAAGATTTTTGGACCAAGCAAGGACTGGGAATGTCATTGTGGTAAGTACAAAAAGATTCGTTACAAAGGTGTTGTCTGTGACCGTTGTGGAGTTGAGGTAACAAAAGCGAATGTTAGGCGTGAAAGAATGGGTCACATTGAGCTTGCTGCCCCTGTATCACACATTTGGTACTTCAAGGGTATTCCAAGTAGAATGGGATTGATTCTTGATATTTCACCAAGAACATTAGAGAAAGTATTATATTTTGCATCTTATGTTGTGTTAGATCCAGGTGAGACCAACCTTGCGTATAAGCAGGTTCTTACTGAGAAGGAGTACAGAGATGCAGAAGAGGAATTTGGATACAACAAGTTCCGCGTTGGAATGGGTGCAGAGGCTGTTAAGGAATTGCTTTCTGCAATAGACTTAGAAGCAGAAGCTGTTGAATTAAAAGCAGCACTTAAGGACGCTACTGGACAGAAGCGTGCAAAGATTATCAAGAGATTGGAAGTTGTGGAAGCATTTAAGGGTTCTGATAACAAGCCAGAGTGGATGATTCTTGATGCGGTTCCAGTTATTCCACCAGATATTCGTCCAATGGTTCAGTTGGATGGTGGTCGTTTTGCCACATCTGATTTGAATGATTTGTATAGAAGAATTATCAATCGTAACAACCGTTTGAACAGATTGTTAGAGTTAGGTGCTCCTGACATTATTGTTCGTAATGAGAAACGTATGCTTCAGGAAGCAGTTGACGCATTGATTGATAACGGTCGTCGTGGACGTCCGGTTACAGGTCCTGGTAACAGAGCATTGAAGTCGTTGTCAGATATGTTAAAGGGTAAGCAGGGACGTTTCCGTCAGAACTTACTTGGTAAGCGTGTTGACTACTCTGGTCGTTCCGTTATTGTAGTTGGTCCTGAACTTAAGATTTATCAGTGTGGTCTTCCAAAGGAAATGGCAATTGAGTTGTTTAAGCCATTTGTTATGAAAGAATTAGTAGCTAGAAAGTTAGCACACAATGTAAAGTCTGCTAAGAAGATGGTTGAGAAGTTAGAGACAGAAGTATGGGATGTATTAGAGGATGTAATCAAAGAACATCCAGTTATGTTGAACCGTGCTCCTACACTTCACAGACTTGGTATTCAGGCATTTGAGCCAATCCTTGTAGAAGGTAAGGCAATTAAGCTTCATCCATTGGTATGTACAGCTTACAACGCCGACTTCGATGGTGACCAGATGGCGGTACATTTACCACTTTCTGTTGAAGCACAGGCTGAGTGTAGATTCTTACTTCTTTCACCTAACAACTTGTTGAAGCCTTCAGATGGTGCACCGGTAGCCGTTCCTTCACAGGATATGGTACTTGGTATCTACTATTTGACAATTGACAAACCAGGTGACAAGGGCGAGGGCAAGATTTTTAAGTCTAAGAATGAAGCAATTCTTGCTTATGAGAATGGCGAGATTACATTACATGCGAAGATTAAAGTTCGTGTAAAAGGAACTTTAGTAGATGGTACAGAAGGTTCTACTGTCATCGAGTCTACATTGGGAAGAATCTTATTCAACGAGATTATTCCTCAGGACTTAGGCATTGTAGATCGTACAGTTCCAGGTAATGAGCTTGTATTAGAAATCGATTACTTGGTTGGCAAGAAACAATTAAAGGTTATTTTGGATAAGTGTATCAATACCCATGGAGCAACTAAGACGGCAGAAGTTTTAGATGATATTAAGAGTATTGGTTATAAGTATTCTACAAAGGGTGCACTTACTGTATCTATTTCAGAGATGACAGTACCGGCTGCGAAGAAAGAGATTCTTGCAGATGCACAGAAGACTGTAGAGTTAATCATGGAGAAATTCAAATATGGTTACGTTACAGAGGAAGAACGTTACGCTGCAGTAGTAAGAACTTGGGAAGCTGCGGATAAGAAGCTTACAAAGGCATTGTTGGATGGTCTTGATACCTACAACAATATCAAGATGATGGCTGAGTCTGGAGCCCGTGGTTCTAACCAGCAGATTAAGCAGTTAGCAGGTATGCGTGGTTTGATGGCGGATACAACAGGTCGTACCATCGAGCTTCCAATTAAGTCAAATTTCCGTGAAGGTCTTGACGTATTGGAGTACTTCATTTCTGCTCATGGTGCTCGTAAAGGTCTTTCTGATACAGCGCTTCGTACAGCGGACTCTGGATATTTGACACGTCGTTTGGTAGACGTATCTCAGGATTTGATTATTCGTGAAGTAGACTGTTGCGAGGGTACAGGTGAGATTCCTGGTTCTGTAGTAGAAGCATTTATGGAAGGCAAGGAATTGATTGAGAGCTTCCAGGAGCGTATTACAGGTCGTTACGCAGCAGAGTCTGTATTTGATAAGAATGGTGAAATGATTGTAAAGGCAAACCATATGATTACACCAAAGCGTGCTGAGAGAATTCTTGCATCCGGTGTAGATGCAGATGGCAACGCCATTACAAAACTTAGAATTCGTAACATCTTGAACTGTAAGTCACATATTGGTGTGTGTGCGAAGTGTTATGGTGCCAATATGGCAACAGGTACAGCAGTTCAGGTTGGTGAGGCAGTTGGTATTATTGCTGCACAGTCAATCGGTGAGCCAGGTACACAGCTTACAATGAGAACATTCCATACCGGTGGTGTTGCGGGTGATGATATTACACAGGGTCTTCCTCGTGTCGAAGAGTTATTTGAGGCTCGTAAGCCAAAGGGTCTTGCAATTATCACAGAATTTGGTGGTAAGGTACAGATTCGCGATACAAAGAAGAAACGTGAGGTTGTTGTAACCAACGATGAGACTGGCGAGTCAAAGGCATATCTCATTCCTTATGATTCAAGAATCAAGGTGTTAGATGGTCAGATGGTAGAAGCCGGTGATGAGATTACAATCGGTTCGGTTAACCCACATGACATCCTTAAGATTAAGGGTGTGCGTGCTGTTCAGGATTACATGATCCGCGAGGTGCAGAAGGTTTACCGTTTACAGGGTGTAGATATCAACGATAAGCATATCGAGGTTATTGTACGTCAGATGCTTAAGAAGATTAAGATTGAAGTTGGTGGAGACACTGAATATTTGCCAGGTACTTTGGTAGATGTATTAGACTACAATGATGCAAATGAGAAGATGTTAGCAGAAGGTAAGGAGCCAGCACAGGGTACTCAGGTTATGCTTGGTATCACAAAGGCGTCTCTTGCTACCAACTCATTCTTGTCAGCTGCTTCATTCCAGGAGACAACCAAGGTTCTTACAGAAGCAGCAATTAAGGGTAAGATTGACCCATTGATTGGCTTGAAGGAGAACGTATTGATTGGTAAGTTAATTCCTGCAGGTACAGGTATGAAGCGTTATCGTAGTGTGAAGCTAGATAGCGAGGATATAATTGAGAACTTTGATGATAGCGATTTAGTTATCGACGAGGTTATGGAAGATGTGACAGATGCTGAAGGAGCAGTCGTTGCAACAGAAGAGTAAATGATATTAGAGGTAGGCAGTTTTTGTCTGCCTCTATTTGTGTTAACAATGAGCCAAGTGGATTCATGCTTGCATGAAAATCCATTTGGCGATGCCTGAAACCTTAACGAACGCAGTGAGTTTAGTTTGAAGGTATACAGAGTAATGTCCATCACTGAGCATGCTGTGCATGCGATGTGTGGTGTTAACTAAATCGAGTAGGAGTCAGCCTACTCGATTCTAATGAAAAGGGGGACGAGAGATGAGAAAAGTAAGTATAGCAATATTTGCATTTTTTGTTATGTTAAATATAATGTCGGTACCTGTAGAGGCGGAAGAAACAACATACGAAGTAACGGACAATATTGTGGCTGTTTTGTCTTCGGATGGTGTGTTGACAATTAGTGGAACAGGGGCATTACCGGACTATATGATTGCACCACAAGCACCGTGGTACATGAAGAAGGAGTCTGTTAAGAAAATTGTCGTAGGAGAGGGAATAACAAGGATTGGTGATAACGTGTTTTCAGAATGCGCGTGTAATGAGGTAGAACTGCCGTCTACGTTGGTTTCTATAGGAAAAAATGGATTCTTTTGTTGTAGTTTACTGCAATCAATTTCCCTTCCGGATTCTTTGACTGATATTGAGAATGGTGCATTTTGTGGTTGCAGCTCTTTGGGTACAATTAAATTTGGAAAAGGGATAAAGAGCATAGGAGATCGTGTGTTTCGCAGTTCCGGTTTGAAAGAGGTTGTGATTCCTGACAGTGTGGTATCTCTTGGTAGTGAGTTATTTCAGGAGTGTCCGTTTTTGGTAAAGGTAGAGATAAGAGGAAGCATAACTACTACGCCATATGCGTTGTTTGACAACTGCCCACTTCTAGAAGAGATAATTTTTAACGAAGGATTGGAGATTTTAGATAGGGGATGCATAAAATCCTGTGGGAAATTGTCAAAGATAACATTGCCATCTACATTAAAAGAAATCAAAGATGATGCAGTTTATGATTGCGATCATTTGTGTGAAGTAAAGATTCCTGACAACGTGACATATATCGGTAAGACGGCATTTGATGAATGTGACAATGTAAAACTAAACGTGCCAGACAACTTAAAACAGAGTTCCGATGGAAGCTACAGGGAGCTAATGATATTAAAGATAAAGGGAACCTATGACTATGATAAGGCTTATGAGGTGTTGAAATTAGTTAATAAGGAAAGAAAAAAAGAAGGGCTGTCAACGCTTACAATGGACAAGGATTTGCTTGAAGCAGCAATGTTAAGAGCCATGGAAACAAACGTACTTGTAGGACATAACAGACCGAATGGCTTGGATTGTGGTTCTGTTTGCAATAAAGTTATGGGAGAAAATCTTGCAGGTGGAATGACTACTGCCAAAGCTGCAATGAATTTATGGATGAGCTCAAGTGGACATAGAAGTAATATCTTAAATAAATCCTTTAAGAGTATAGGAATTGGATGTTTCTATCAGGATGGAGATTATTTTTGGATACAATTATTCGGAACCGAAAAAGCAGATACAGCAAAAAAACCATCAAATAAAGTAGCGATTAGAGAAGTAGAACTAGAAAATGATGCAAAAATCCAATTGGTTTCCCAGGAAAGAGATTGGAAGATGGTAAAAGGAGAGAAGAGAAGCTTTTCGGTTCGTATGCAAAGTTTAGATTGGGATGTTGTTACGATTGCGTTGGATGAAAGTAATTTTGATTGGAAATCTAATAAGAAGAAAATTGCAACTGTAGGTGATGACGGAGATGTGAAAGCAAATAAAAAAGGAACGGCAACCATTACCTATTCTTTGAAAGTGCAGCCATCTGTAAAGGGATCAGCGAAACTTAAGGTTGTAACTTCCTATGATGGAAGAGGAACGTATCGCATGATTGATAGGAATAAAGGAACGGTGGCATACACCAACTACTTGGATCGTGATGCGACGATGATTACAATACCAAACACAGTTAAGATTTTTAGTCGTACATACAAAGTGGTACAAGTTGATAAAAATGTATTTAAGAATAGCAAACAGCTTAAGGAAATTAAGCTGGGAAAACATGTTACTGCAATTGGAAATGATGCGTTCTCTGGTTGTAGTAATTTAGAGAAAGTGACGACCAATAGTGCATTGAAAAAGATTGGGAAAAGAGCGTTTAAGAATTGTAAAAAGCTAAAGAGTTTCACTATTAAAACTACAAAATTGAACGATAGTACAGTGGGAAAAGATGCATTTAAGAAGACATACAGCAAGATGAAAGTGAAGGTTCCGAAAAGCAAGTACAAAGCATATAAGAAAATGTTGAAGAAAAAAGGTTTGTCATCGAAGGCAAGCGTGAAAAGATAAGTTTGAGAAGATCTCATATTATGCTATTCATTTTATTCACAATATGGTAAAATATGGATATACTTTAGCGTGATAAAGGGGTAGCTTATGGCAGATTGGAATTTGGCATTTGATTATGCAGCGATATTTATCTTAATATTGATTAGTATATGGTATTTGAATGAGAAACGGATTCCAATGAAACAACATGCGTTTTTCTGGTTGTTTCTGAATGCTGTTTTATTGGCAACGGTATGCGAAGTTGGAGCAACGCTTGCTGCACGATATGTGGATGTAGTAGGCTATGATGCCTTTTTTGTTATTTTGACAGTGCAGTCTGTTTTTATTGATTTGACACCTTTGAGCCTAGCCTACTATTTGCTGTTGAATTCTCATACAGACTTTGTGAAACGTCGATGGGTTCCGCGATTGTTTCAAATGTTTGCGCTTGTGATTGTAGTGGTAGTGATATCTAATTTATTTTATCGTTGGGTATTTGCGTTTGAAGATGGAAGGTTTCAGGTGCTTTGGGGGTCGGTTATTCCTTATGGAATTGATGCGGCCATGGTGATTACCTCCTATATTACCATTCTAAGACATAAGCAAAAATTTGCATTTTTGAAAGCATCGCCTCTTAGCTTTAATTTTATATGCGGTGTTGTAGCATGCATCTTTCAATTGGTACTATATGTTCCGATGTTGAATTTGATGTTAACGTTGTTGTGTTTGACGTTGTTTTATTATCAACAGAATTCAAATATGGTGATAGATGGTGTGACCAAGCAGTTTAACCGAAGATTTTTGGGCGACTACGTAAACAATGCTTTTTATGAAGATAAGTCCTTTGGCGTTGTTATGGTGGCGATGGACGATTTCAAAATGGTCAACAAGACATATGGTGTTGATGTTGGTGATAATTTGCTATTTCAGGTGGGTGGCTTCTTAGAACAAATGAAATCTGGACAATTGGTGTTCCGCTTTGGCTCGGATCAATTTTGTATCGTTTTACCCAAAAACAAAGATGCAACTATGGAAGTGGCAAAACAGATAGAAGAACGGTTTTGTCATCCGTGGTATCCTAAAGGGGAAGTGTCTGTTATGATGTCCGCGTCTATTTGTTGTATGCAATGCCCAAAGGATGCAAGGAGCTTTGGTGAATTAGTAGAAGTTATAGATTATTCCATGGCAGTGGCTAAAAAGACAAAGAAGGGTTGCATTACCAATGCAGATGAAGTAGAGCTGGAACGAATCCAACGCGATAAAGCGATTGAGAAAGCAGTGAAAGTAGCCATTGACAGAGAAGATTTGATGGTATACTATCAGCCGATTTTTTCTGTAGAAAAGGGTGTATATAATTCGGCAGAAGCCCTTGTTCGATTGAATGACGAACAATTAGGATGGATTTCTCCAGACGAGTTTATTCCAATAGCAGAAAAGAATGGTTTAATTATCGAAATGGGAGAGATTATATTCAAAAAAGTGTGCCGATTTATCCGCGACTTTGAATTATATAAGACAGCAGTAGAGTACATTGAAGTGAATATTAGTCCGGTACAGTTGATGCAGTATGATTTTGCGGATCGTATAATCGGAATGATGGAACAATTTGATGTGAAGCCGGAGCAGATTAACATTGAGATAACAGAAACGGCGAATATGAGTATTGCTGTAGCAATTGAGAAAAATATTCGTAGACTTGTGGAGTATGGAATCACACTGTCTTTGGATGATTATGGTTCCGGTAATGCGAATATTGGCTATATTAATCAGTTGCCATTTAAGATTATTAAAATTGACAAAGGTATTATATGGGATTCCTTTAAGAATAGAAAAGCGGGAACCACCTTGGAATACACCATCGGAATGTTGAATGCCTTGGATTTGTACATTGTTGCAGAAGGTGTAGAGACGAAGGAAATGGTGGAGCGTCTGGCAGAGTTTGGATGTCACTATATGCAGGGTTGGTATTATTCGAAAGCGATTCCAGATAGTGAGTTTATGAAGCTAATAGAAGCATAATATTTAAAAGAGAAGGTCGGTTCATCTGAACCGACCTTTTTGTGGTTTATAGTAATAAAAGTAATAGGATATTGAAAAATCATCCACGATTCTGTGCATCAACTACACTACCACCGGCATACATCTCTCGAAGCTTTGGCTTCTCAATCTTACCTGTTGGGTTACGAGGAATATCTGCAAAGATAATCTGGCGAGGTCTCTTGTAACGAGGGAGCTGCTTGCAGAGGTTGTTGACATCATCCTCTGTCATAGTCATTCCTTCTTTCACCTCAATAATTGCACATGTAATCTCGCCAAGACGCTTGTCTGGAAGACCAATAACGGCAATATCATGTACCGCATTGTGGGTACGGATAAAGTCCTCAATCTGTACAGGGTAAATGTTCTCACCACCGCTGATGATAACATCCTTCTTGCGGTCTACAAGGAAGATAAAGCCATCTTCGTCCTCCTGTGCCATATCGCCTGTATAAAGCCAACCGTTGTGTAGTACTTCGTTGGTTGCCTTTTCGTCGTGATAGTAACAGGTCATAACACCAGGACCCTTTACACATAACTCACCAACACCACCGCGTTCCACGGTATTACCCTGCTCGTCGATAATCTTCACTTCCCAGCCGAAACCAGCTTTACCGATGGCGCCAACCTTGTGGATGTTTTCCACGCCCAAATGTACACAACCAGGTCCAATGGATTCACTCAAACCATAGTTGGTATCATATTGATGATTCGGGAAAATTTCTTTCCATTTTTTAATCAAGCTAGGAGGAACTGGCTGTGCACCGATGTGCATCAATCTCCATTGGTCTAACTCGTAATCTGATAAATGAACCTTACCGCTTTCAATGGCTTCTAAGATATCCTGTGCCCAAGGTACCAACAACCATACAATGGTACAGTGCTCCTTAGAAACTGCATCTAAGATATACTCTGGCTTTGTACCCTTTAATAATACCGCTTTACTTCCTGCAAGGAAGCTACCAAACCAGTGCATTTTTGCTCCGGTATGATAAAGAGGTGGAATGCAAAGAAATACATCATCTCTTGTCTGGCTATGATGATTCTGTTCTACACGGCAGGAATGCATCAAACTCTCGTGGTTATGTAAAATTGCCTTCGGGAAACCTGTGGTTCCAGAAGAGAAGTAAATTGCTGCATCATCTTCATCTGTCAACCGGATGTTAGGTGACATAGAGGAACAGTTGGCAGTCATGGAATTGTAATCCTCTGCAAAGGACGGACAGTTATCACCAACATAGAACAACAAACGATTCTTGCTGATATTATCTGCAATTTCTTCTACACGACCAATAAATTCCGGACCAAATACAAGAATGTCTACATCTGCAAGATTCACACAATACTCAATCTCATCCGGTGCATAACGGAAGTTCAAAGGAACTGCTAAAGCTCCAGTTTTCAAGATACCAAAATAGATTGGCAACCATTCCAAACAGTTCATTAACAAAATGGCAACCTTGTCGCCCTTCTTGATTCCGCGGCTGATTAGTAAGTTGGCAAAACGGTTCGCCTTCTCGTCCATAACAGACCATGTAATCTCTCTTCTATAGTGGGTGGATGGATTTGGCTCCATCAATTCATATTCCTTCCAAGTAACTCGACGAGTTTCGGTTACTTCTGGGTTAATCTCTACTAAGCAAATGTCGTTCGGATACATCTTGACATTGCGTTCTAATACTTCGGTAATCGGCATAATCCTTCTCCTTTGTTTCATTTTCAATCAGTTATAGATACTGTCATCGTTGCTTTTTTAATGCAAAGCTTTAACGCTTTTAACAACTAAAGTAAATTGTATAAAATATGGAAGAAAAAGTCAAGGAAATATAAGGCTTTTAGGTAAGAAAGGATTTGTCCTTTCACATTTTCTTCATTAATTTGTTCATAAATATTTAATAAATGCGTGATATACTAATGGGCAGATTGCAACATATTGGAAGAGAAGTTTGTTTCTTCCATAGAGTGATAATTACGACAGAACAGAGTGACACGAGGTGATAAAATGACAGAAGCAAGCAATATTATGCTACCGAGTTTGCGAGAAAAAGAACACGAGATTGCAATGTTGCCAGATGATGTGATGGAGCAGTTGAAGATAGTGATGCAGAATTCTCAGCAGTTTCAAGAGATGATGATGATGTACAAATGTGCCATCCGTGAGGTGCGCACCAAAGCAGAAGTGTTGAATGATGAGATGTCTGTAAGATATCACAGAAATCCCATTAGCAGCATTACATCCAGAGTGAAGAAACCGGAGAGTATCACCCAGAAACTGATGCGCAAAGGGTTACCATTTACTGTGGAAGCGATTATGACCAATCTTTCCGATGTGGCAGGTGTACGTATCATCTGTGAATTTATTGACGACATTTACACCATTGCTGCCATGCTTGCCATGCAGGATGATTTGAAGTTGATTCAGATTAAGGATTATATCAAGTATCCGAAAGATAACGGATACCGAAGTTATCATATGATTGTGGAGATACCAGTATTCTTTTCTAAGGGTAAGACACCGATGCGTGTGGAGATTCAGATTCGAACCATTGCGATGGATTTCTGGGCGAGCTTAGATCATGAGCTTAAGTACAAGAAGAATATTAACCCAGAGGATGAGGAGATTATTGCCGCCGAGCTTTTGTCCTGTGCTGAGCGGATTTCAGAGACGGATATGATTATGCAACAGATTCGCATGAAATTGGATGCAGTGGAACAGGGGAAAATGGAGACGGAAATCATTATTGACGAATAAATGCATGTTTTATGTGAAAAGAGCGACAAGATTGTATAAGATTTATCTTGTCGCTCTTTTTCGATTGTTGTACAATGAACATGATTGGTTATATGCATGATGTTTCTGTAGTATGGCAATGCTATGGAAATGAGATTTGATTAATGAGGAAAGGACAAAGCATATTAGCTTGATATAAGGAATATGTAAGGTTGAAAATATGCGTAAAACAAAAATTATATGTACACTTGGTCCCTCTACAGAGGATGATCAGGTTTTAAGAGATTTGATGATAGAGGGTATGAATGTTGCCAGATTCAATTTTTCTCATGGTGACCATGCCCAGCATGAGAAAAATTTGAACCGTGTAAAAGCATTACGCGACGAATTGGGACTTCCGATTGCAGCGTTGTTAGATACAAAAGGTCCGGAGATTCGTGTCAAAACCTTTAAGGATGGTAAGGTTGAACTGAAGAATGGACAGGAGTTTACCTTAACTACCAGAGAGGTGGAGGGTGATGAAACAATGGTTTCTATTACCTATGCGGATTTGGTCAATGATGTGAAGGTTGGCAATAAGATTTTGATTGACGATGGGTTGATTTCCATGCGTGTAGAAAGCATTACAGAGACAGACATTTTGTGTATTGTGGAGAATGGCGGGCTGGTATCTAATCGCAAGGGTGTCAATGTACCGAATGTCGCACTATCCATGCCATATGTCAGTGAGAGAGACAAGGAGGATATTATTTTTGGAATTGAACAGGGGTTTGATTTTATTGCAGCATCTTTTGTGCGTTCAGCAAATGATATCCTAGAGATTCGTGATATTTTAAGTCAGCATAATTGCAATTTTATTAATATTATTGCAAAGATTGAAAATAGACAGGGTGTGGAAAATATCGATGAGATTATCAGGGTTTCTGATGGCGTGATGATTGCCCGTGGTGATATGGGTGTGGAAATTCCATTTGAAGAAGTTCCTGCAATTCAGAAAATGATTATCAAGAAGGTATATAATGCAGAGAAGATTGTCATTACCGCAACCCAGATGTTGGATTCCATGATGAAAAATCCACGTCCAACCAGAGCAGAAGCGACAGATGTTGCCAATGCGATCTATGATGGAACCTCTGCAATCATGCTTTCTGGTGAGACTGCTGCAGGCTTGTATCCGGTAGAAGCGTTGAAGACTATGGTGAGAATTGCAGAGAGTACAGAGGCGGATATCGATTTGGTAAAGCGTTTTAATAGTAGAGATAGCTTGATGAATCCAGATATCACCAATGCCATTGCCCATGCAACCTGTACAACGGCTATGGATTTAAATGCAACCGCTATCGTAACAGTTACAAAATCTGGTAAAACAGCAAGAATGATTTCAAAATATAGACCGGCTTGTCCGATTATTGGATGTAGCCCATATGAGAATGTATGGAGACAGTTGAATCTTTCCTGGGGCGTTCTTCCTTTAATGGTGGAAGAAAAGACCAATACAGATGATTTGTTTGAGCACGCAATTGAAGAGGCAGAAAAGGCGAAGTATGTAAAACAGGGAGAGATTACTGTTATTACAGCAGGCGTGCCCCTTGGAGTTTCAGGTACCACAAACTTAATCAAGGTTCATGTGGTGGGACACATTTTAATTAAGGGACGTGGTGTTAACAATCGCAAGGCCACAGCAAGTCTTTGTGTTGGACAGGATGAGACAGACATTGTAGATAACTTCAAAGAAGGCGATATTATTGTACTTCCAGAAACTAGCAATGATATTATGGATGAGCTTCGACAGGCATCTGGTATTATTGTAGAGAAGGAAGGTCACAATTCTCATGCCGGTATTGTAGGATTGAGTTTGGATATTCCGGTTATTCTCGGCGCAACCAATGCAACACAGATCTTGAAGTCTGGAGCTGTAGTTACCATGGATGCTGAGAAAGGAATCGTTTCCTCTACTTGATTAGATAAAGATATGCTTAATTCAAAGTGATGATGGAATAAAGTTTACAAAAGAAAAGGAGATAATGTATGGCAGAGGTTAGACAGCAAAAGCTGATGTGTCCACAGTGTAAAAAGGAGCTCACAATCGATGTGTGGGACAAAGTAGAATTACCTTATGATCTGATGCAAAGGGACAGGGTGCTACAGAATACGTTTTTTAAAGTGAATTGTGATGGATGTCAGTCGGCATTTACCATTGCATACAAATGCCAATACAATGATATGGAGCGCAAATACTTGTTGTGGGTGGCACCGGCGATGGATGAAAAAGCACAAAAGGAAATAGCAGACTATAACCTAAGCCTCAAGACAGATGATCGACTTCGTCTTGCGCAGGGTGGGTATCGCTATCGTATTGTTCAAAATGATAACGAGCTTCGTGAGAAGGTGATTATATTCGATGAAGGGTTAGATGATCGCTATATCGAAACATTGAAGATTGTATATGTTCCGTTGATTAAGAAAAAAATGGGTGAAGGAACTCAAATAACCGGCATCTACTTTGATCGAAAAAAGACTGGAGGATATCAGTTTGTTGTTACATTTGATAACAAACCGCCTATGAGTGCCAATGTGAATATGGCTATCTATCATGACATGACAGATAAACTGAAAAGCATTGCGGAGCGCAATACGCCAGAAGGATTGTGCAGAATTGATGCAGATTGGGGATTGAAAGTTATGATGCATGAGGTAGAGGAGTAGATAACATAGACGATTGAATTATTCGTATGATAGAGTAAGAATATTATAAGGGGTTGTCCAATTATTTGGACAACCCTTTTTGTATAATCAAATCAATCATAATAGAAGGAGGAGTCATGAATATGGTTGATATGGAGATGAGAAACAGACGAATTCAGATGTTTGAGGATACGTTGCGATTTTGTGAACGGGAACAGGATTTGGTTGATAGGATTGCAGCGTCGAGAGAGTGTTCTGTATTGTGGAGTAACTTAACCAAGGTGAGGAAAGAGGAAGGGTATACTGCAAAGAATTTATTTGACACAAAGAGATATCATATTCCGTGCAAAGTAATGTGCTGGAATCAATGTGCCTTGGATTTGGTTTCTATTCTGACAAAGAAGAATGGTCCCCGACGTATAGGGACATTATTACTTTCGAGTTCTGCGTATTTTGGTGGTAATGTGTTGCGAGGGGAAGAGGGATTGGAAGAAAGATTTTCTAGGTGTACCACGCTGTATCCTTGCTTAGAAGAAATCAATCAGCAAAGATTATGTTACAGGTCTGAACATGACTTGGATGACGAGACCTGTGTTTATGTACGTGATGTGGTTTGTGTGCGGCGTGAAGGAAGAGATGGTGAAAGAATAAAGAGGCAGGATTGGGGTTCGAGTGATGTTATCATGTACACATCAAAGAATATAAGACGTCTTATGTCCATGAATCGTCAAGAGTGTTCTACAGACGTACTGCAGGAAACACAACAGGAATATCAGCAAGCGCAACACAGGAGTCTAGAGATGATGTTGCAGATGGCGGTACAACAGAATGTGGAGGAGTTGGTTATACCGATATCTCAATATGTGTGGAACGGATGTGCGTTAGAGGATATGATGGAACGAATGAAAACAGCCCTCCAGAAATATACCTATTTCTTTCGGGCTGTTCACCTTGTATTTGCTTAACGATATAAAAAGGAGCAATTAAGAGAATTATTTTGCTGCCTTATAAGGTGCCGGGGACGCTTCCGTGTAATGAAACCTTGTGTTTTTGTTGCAGTTGTTTCATTACATAGATGTAGGCGGGGATTAAGAATGCATCAGCCAAGATCCATGCTAAAGGACTTGCCACTGTAACAAATGTAAAACCAAAGGCAGGGACAAGCAGGATTCCAGATATACCACGCCCAATCATTTCACACACACCAGCTAGAATGGCAAATCGGGAGTACCCCAAGCCTTGTATCATAAAACGAATAATGTTCACAAGAGCCAGCGGAATGTAAAATGCTGAATTTCCTAACAGGAATCGATATATATATTCAATTAGCTTCGTTTCCTGTGCATCTACAAAAAGAAGTGCTAACTGTTTACCAAAGGTGGCCAAGAAGGTGAAGGCAACAAGCGCGTAGACAATACCCAATTTGGTGCAATCCTTTAATCCTTGATGAATGCGATCCAGCCTTTTTGCACCTATGTTTTGACCGCCATAAGTTGCCATTGTGGATCCCATAGCATCGAACGGACAACACATGAATATACTGATTTTACTTCCCGCGGCTACTGCGGCAACGAAAGTTTCTCCCATGTTATTAACGGAGGTTTGTAATAATACGCTTCCAATTGCTGTGATAGAATACTGTAATCCCATGGGAATTCCCATACTACATAAATTCAAACAGTGGTTGGGGCTGAAAGTCCAGTCCTCTCTTTGAAAATGAAGAGAACGGTATTTGTGAATCATATAGATTACGCATAGGATACCTGAGATAGCCTGGGATGTAACTGTAGCAATTGCAGCTCCTGCTACACCCAGTGGTTTTACCAGAAGTAAGTCTAATATGATGTTTAATGTAGACGAGAATATGAGAAATACAACTGGAATTACACTGTTTCCTAAGGAGCGTAATATGCCAGAAGTTATATTGTATAAAAAGGTGGCCGGTATTCCCATGAATACAATAAAAATATATGTATAAGCTTCATCAATAATGGCATTGGGTGTTTTCATCCATGCAAGAATGGAGTGTGTGAGAATGCCAACAGTTGTGGTAATGATTGCAGAGAATAGTATAGACATCCAAACACTATTGGCAATGTATTTCTTTAGATTTTTTGTGTCCTTGGCACCGAATGACTGGGCAATGGGGATGGCAAATCCATTACAGATACCCATACAGAATCCCAATATCATAAAATTAATAGATCCGGTAGAACCAACTGCAGCAAGAGAATTCACGCCTAACAGTTGTCCCACAATAATAGAATCAACCATATTATATAGTTGCTGGAAAAGGAGTCCTAATAGCAAAGGAATTCCAAATCCCAGAATTAATTTCATAGGTTTTCCTTGTGTTAAGTCTTTTGAACCACTTGAGCCTTTCATCTTTTACGTGTGTATCTCCTTGTTTTACTTCTTGTGTTATCATACATCAACTTATGGAGACAGGATATAATTTTTGGGTATATAACTATAACAATTATGTACAAAATATCGTTTTCCTACTTTTTGAATAGAATGATAAGAAGAGGTAATACTTTCAGATAAGAACATGAATGAAAGAGGGACTGATTTATGAAAGTATTTCGCGATGTGTGTATTGCAATTCTGTTGGGAATCGTGGGAGGCATTTTAGTAACAACGATATCTTATTATCATGACCACCAAGAAGGTGGTATTGCACAAACAATGGGAGCGGTTGCCAATAGCTTTGATGTGGTGGCAGAGGCTTATTCGGTGATGGATGAAACGGATTTACTGTTGGGAGAAGAGGATTATAACATAGAGGAAGAAAATTATGGTGTAGAGGAAGAGGTTTTGGAAGTTTTGGGTGAGATGGATGAAGAAGATATAAGAAATGCAGCGGATATTGTGTTTGGGGCCCTGTTATCCCGAGATGATATGAGCCAAGATATTTTAGTTATGGATGATAAGGATGGTAACGTGAGAGAAGGAGAGCCCTATTCAGGCATCATGCGGTTTCATGTCAGAGCCAATAGTGATTCACAGGCAGATCAGGAGTTGAAACTGGCGGTGAAAGAGGATGTGGTTACATTTCTAAAACCTTTGTTGGGAAACTGTCATAGTGTTGCAGAAAGTAAGAAAATTCTGGTTTCCAATTTGCAGAATATTTATACTGTTGCAATGAATACCATAGTGGAACAAGGGTACGATTATTCCGTGAAGGTGTATGTGACGGAGGAGACATTTCCGGAAAAGACATATGGAGATATGACCTTTCCTGCCGGAGATTATCAAGCCCTTCGAGTGGATATTGGAGAGGCAAAAGGACAGAATTGGTGGGGAATTATGTATCCGCCACTCTGTTTTATTGAAGATGCCACATCTGTTGTTACAGAGGATGGAAAGGAGATTTTGCGAGAGAATCTCACACCTGAGGAATATGCAAAGTTATTTATGGAAGCGGATGTGAAGGTGGAGTCTCGCCTGTGGAATTGGTTGCAGGGTGAATAGATACGGAATTCATTTGCAATGATTGTTTTTCTTTGTGAACTTTGATATACTAGATAAATGGTTGTGATGAATGTAGATGCATGCTAAACAACGAGGATATCAAAGTTTGCAAAGAATAAAGAAAGGAAATATAGATATGGGTAAACAAAATATTGCGGTTATTTTTGGAGGGCAGTCATCTGAACATGATATTTCATGTATTTCTGTACAGACTGTTGCCAAAGCAATTAATCAGAATGCATATGATATTACATATATTGGAATCACAAAGGAAGGGTGTTGGTTGTTGGCGCCTTCTTTGGAAAGTATAGCAGATGGAAGCTGGGTAGAATCTACAGTTTCTGCAATTATATCGCCAGACGCAACGAAAAAGGAAATTGTTATGACGGATGCGAATGGAGTAACCACGAAGCATATCGATGTGATTTTCCCTGTGATGCATGGTATGTATGGTGAGGATGGAACGATTCAAGGGTTGTTTGAAATGGCACAGATTCCTTATGTGGGATGTGGCGTATTGGCATCGGCAGCGGGAATGGATAAGGTGTATACTAAGATTATTGTAGATGATTTGGGAATCAATCAAGCAGAATATGTTTTGGTTCGTGCTGCGGATGTGGAAAAAGCAGAGATAGATAGTAGTTACATGGATGCACAGGTGGCGCGTGTCGAGGAGAAGTTGGATTATCCGGTGTTCATTAAACCGAGTAAAGCAGGTTCATCACAAGGTGTTTCTAAGGCACATGACAGAGGAGAATTAGTAGAAGGTTTAAAGATAGCAGCAAAGCATGATACGAAGATTCTTGTGGAGCGAAATATCATAGGCAGAGAAGTGGAGTGCGCTGTGTTAGGTAGTGCATCTGATGTTAGTGCTTCTGGTGTGGGTGAGATTTTGGCGGCGGCGGAATTTTATGATTTTGATGCCAAGTATACCAATGCAGAATCTAAGACAGTGATTTCTCCTGTGTTGCCAGAAGGAAAGACGGAGGAAATTCGAGAGGCGGCTAAGGCAATCTTTGCGGCATTAGATGGATATGGTTTGTCGAGAGTGGACTTCTTCTTGGAAAAAGAGACAAATCAGATAGTATTTAATGAGATTAATACACTTCCTGGATTTACCTCCATTAGTATGTATCCAATGTTGTGGAAGGCACAGGGTATGGATATCGAAGAATTAGTGGAGAAACAGATACAATTGGCTTTTGAGAGAAAGTATTAAACTACCGAAGAAAGGGATGATAGATATGAATAATCCTATAGGTGTTTTTGATTCTGGCGTGGGTGGTCTTACGGTTGTGAGTGAAATAATGCGCCAGCTACCGGGAGAAAATCTGGTGTATTTTGGCGACACAGCTAGAGTACCATATGGTTCCAAGTCGAAAAAAACAGTTTTAAAGTATAGTAAGCAGATTGTACGTTTTCTAAAGACCAAGAACGTGAAAGCAATTGTTGTGGCTTGTAACACAGCCAGTGCACTTGCATTGGATGAGATTGCCCAAGAGTTGGATATTCCGATTATCGGTGTAGTAAAGCCAGGGGCAAAGATGGCAGTGAAAACCACAAAGACTGGAAATGTAGGTATTATTGGAACGGAAAGTACCATTAAGTCAGGAATTTATAATGATTATATTAGAGAGTTGAATGCAGACGTTACTGTGGTTAGTAAACCATGTCCTCTTTTTGTGCCATTAGTGGAAGAAGGTTTGCTTGAGGATCGTGTGACGGATGATATTGTTGGCAGATATCTTCGTGTGATGAAAGAGTACAAAGTAGATTCTTTGGTTCTGGGATGTACGCACTATCCGTTGATCAGCAATGCAATAGAACGATTTATGGGTAAGCGTGTGAATTTAGTGAATCCGGCGTTTGAGACTGCCAAAAGCTTAAAGGAGTTGTTGACAGAACGGGAAATACTGAATACCAGCAAGATGAAACCGGAATATCAATATTATGTAAGTGATGGTGTGGAAAAGTTTATTTCTTTCGCGGATAATGTATTACCGTATCATGTCACAAATACAGAGATTGTGGATATAGAAAGTTATTAAGGAAGTTGAGTTATGACAAAGGATGTGCTAGTTACTGTATCAGGCGTGCAGATAGATGTTGAGGAGACTCCTATTGAGTTGGTTACATTGGGAACATATTATTTCAAGAATGGGAAGCATTATGTTTTGTATGAAGAGCAAGCGCAGGAGCAGGACCATATTACAAAGAATACAGTGAAGTTCTATGATGGTCATTTTGAGATGATCAAAAGAGGAGGGGCAAACTCCTTTCTTGTATTTGAAAAAGGGCAGAAGACCTCTAGTATTTATAACACACCTTTTGGTCCGTTACAGATTGATGCATTGACAAAGGAATTAACCATTGAGGAAACAGAGGAAGAATTACGGGTATATGTAAAGTATAATCTGGATATCAATCATAGTTTTATTTCAGAGTGTGATGTGCATTTTAAGATACAAGCAAGAAGATAGGAGAGTTGTGAAATGAAGAAAAAGAAGGGAAATACCCCGAAATTTTTTGAAAATCATAAGTTCGAACATTTCCTTGGAATTGAGAGTACAGAGATAGTATATAATAATCGCTATAATGATGATTATTACAGATATGAGCCCACAAGTTATAGTGGGCTCATTTGTGCATTTGATGAGCTGGAAGATGTGATGACGAAGTATGACCGTTTGGTGGACTTTGGATGCGGCAAAGGCCGTGTATTGTTCTATGTCAATCAGAGATTTCAATGTGAAGTCTGTGGAATAGAAGTGGATGAAGAATTGTATGAATTGGCATTGGACAATCGAGCTTATTATAATACCCGTTTTCGAGATACAATGGAAAAGATAGAGATTATCAATGGGAAAGCGGAAGATTATGAAATTCGTCCAGAAGATAATGTCTTCTATTTTTTCAATCCTTTTGAAATTAATATTTTTGAGCAAGTGATTGCTCATATCATCGACAGTGTGGAACAACATCCAAGACGTGTGTTTGTAATGATGTATTATCCCAAAGTGGAATATACACGTTATATGAAACATAAGCATTTCAAGCTGTTTCGTATTGCCAAGTTGCCTACATATGACATGGATTGGGATGAGAAGGTGGTTATTTATGAGTACGGACAACCACCGGAAGTGGAAGAATTTGACATCTATGCCTAATGAATAAATGCAATCAAAATATAGTAGAAAAGAAAAAATTGGGGCAAGATGTCGTGTTGTGCCAATTTTCAAAAAATGGTATAATGACTCTACCTGTGTTGATGTCAGGATTGTATCGATAGGAGTAGGTTATGAAGAAGAACAACCTTTTACGTAAAGAAATTGAAAAGTACTTGCAAGTACCATTTTGGATGGCATTTTTGTTGTTGATTATGAATGGTGTTGTGTATGGAATAGATGTGACAAGTGGTATTGTAGTAAGTGTTTTTATAGCTGTTTACTTGGCTACAGCTGGCATTGTATATTTTAGAAAAAAACCCAATATTTTATCAGATTTGGTAGAATTTAGTTTCGCCCATGGTTCTGTTCAGAATGAGTTAATTAAGGAGTTAACAATTCCGTATGCCCTTGTGAATTTAAAGGGAAGAGTGTTGTGGAACAATCAGGCCTTTTATGATGCGGCAAAAAGTGATAAGAAGCACATGCGTAAACATATACAACATATTTTTACAGATATTACATTGGAACTTTTGCACATGGAACCAGAAGACCACAATCAAAGAGTGATTCATATTTATGATTATGATAGAAATTATCGTGTGGAGATTCGTCGTGTGGAAGTCCGAAGCATCATCAAGGGAGAGCTAGTAGAGGATTTACAAAAGGACGATGTTCTCTATGCTGTATATTTATATGATGAGACAGATTTGATAGAGGCATTGGCGGAAAAGGAAAAAATCCGCATGGTAGTTGGTCAAATTTACATTGACAACTACGAGGAAGCGATGGAATCCATTGAAGAGGTTCGTCAGTCGTTGTTAGTGGCATTGATAGATCGTAAGATTACAAAATATATGCAAACAGCAGATGCCATCATCAAAAAGCTGGAGAAGGACAAATACATTTTTGTTTGTCAGCAGCAGAATTTGGAACAGCTGCAGCAGGGCAAATTTTCTTTGCTGGATGAGGTGAAGAGTATTAATATTGGCAATGAAACACCGGTTACATTAAGTATTGCGGTTGGTATCAATTCTGAGAGTGACCACTATGCCATGGCCTATGAATATTCTCATATGGCAATGGATTTGGCGTTGGGCCGCGGTGGAGATCAGGCAGTTGTGAAGAACGGCGAGAAGATTATCTACTATGGAGGGAAGACGCAGTCAGCTGAGAAGAACACAAGAGTAAAAGCACGTGTAAAAGCCCATGCATTGAAAGAATTGTTGGCTACCAAAGATAAGGTATTGATTATGGGACATAAAAAACCTGACATCGATAGTCTTGGTGCGGCAATTGGTATCTACCGATTAGCGGTTATGATGGAGAAGAAGGCGCATATTGTAATCAATGAGGTGACAAGCTCCATTCGTCCAGCTATGAATAATTTCTTGGGGAGCAGTGTGTATCCTGAGGATATGTTTTATAGCAGTGAACAGGCTTTGGAAACAGTGGATCCGAATACAGTTGTCATTGTGGTAGATGTGAATAGACCAACCTATACAGAATGTGAGGAGTTGTTGGCGCATACAAAGAATATTGTTGTGATTGACCATCATCGTCAAACTGGTGAGGTGATAGAGCATGCAACACTATCTTATATTGAGCCGTATGCATCGTCAGCCTGTGAAATGGTGGCTGAGATTTTACAGTACAGTATGGATAAGCCAAAGCTACGACCGGCTGAAGCAGATGCAATGTATGCAGGTATTTTAGTGGATACCGATAACTTCGTTTCCAAGACTGGTGTGCGTACATTTGAGGCAGCATCCTTTTTGCGTAAGTCTGGCGCGGATATGGTTCGTGTTCGAAAGGCATATCGTACAGATATTGAAAGTTATAAGCAGTTGTCAGAAGGTGTTGCTAAGGCAGAGATTTACATGGACGACTTTGCAATCTCTGAGGTTCCTACAAAGGGAGTTGATAGTCCTACGGTGTTGGCAGCAAAGGTTGCGAATGATTTGTTGGATGTGGAAAATGTCAGAGCCTCTTTTGTATTATCGAAGATTGAGAATATAGTTTATATTAGTGCCCGTTCCATTGATGATGTCAATGTACAGATTATTATGGAACACTTTGGCGGTGGCGGTCATGGAACGGTTGCCGGAGCGCAGCTTGAGGATATTACGATTGAAGAAGGAAAAGAACGCATTCGCGAAGTGCTTCGTCAAATGCGTGAAGACGGAGAGATATAAATAATTGTGATGGAAAGGATGAGTTGACAATGGAAGTAATTTTGTTGGAAGACGTAAAAAATGTTGGGAAAAAGGGTGACGTTGTTAAAGTCAATGATGGATATGGAAGAAACGTATTGATTAAGCAGAAAAAGGCTTTGGAGGCGAATGGAAAGAATCTGAATGATTTGAAGCTGAAGAAGGCGAATGATGATAAGATTGCTGCAGAGAATTTGGCAGCAGCGCAAGCGCTTGGAAAGAAGATTGAAGAAGCAGAGATTACAATCTCAATCAAAGTAGGAGAAGGTGGAAAGAGCTTTGGCTCTGTCTCTTCTAAAGAGATTGCAGAGGAAGTAAAAACACAGTTGGGATTCGATGTAGACAAGAAAAAAGTCCAGTTAAAGGATGCAATTAAGAATGTGGGAACCCATGAAGTTAAGATTAAGTTACATCCAAAGGTTACCACTACATTGAAAGTGAATGTTGTTGGTAAGTAATAAGAGTATATATGGAAATGTTTTGAAGAGAGAACATGTTTCCTGTTAGAAAGGTTTTTTGATACATGGATGAAGCGGTTATAAAGAGAAAACAACCGAATAGTATGGAAGCAGAGCAGTCAGTTATTGGCTCTATGTTAATGGATCGAGATGCCATTGTGGAAGTGGCTGATATTTTAACAAAGGATGATTTTTACTATGCACAATACGGTCTTTTGTTTGAAGCAATGGTTACATTATATAATGAGGGCAAGAAAGTAGATGTGCTTACAGTTAGCGAGAAGTTGAAATCTATGGGTGCACCAGAGTCTGTAAGCAATATGGAATATGTGGGTGACATTATAGCTGTTGTTCCAACCTCCATTCACGCTAAGCAGTATGCGCAGATTGTACAGGACAAGTCCACTTTGCGTAAGGTCATTAAGTTTACAGAGAAAACAATGGAAGCCTGTTATGCTGGAAAGCAGCAGGTGGCTGATTTGTTAGAGGTTTCTGAAAAGGAATTATTTGATATTGTGCAGAAGCGTAATACAGGAGATGAGTTTGTTCCAATGCAGAAGATTGTATTGGATGTGTTAGATACCATTGAAGCTTCTGCAAAAAGAGGAAGTAAGGTTACGGGCGTTCCTACAGGATTTATTGATTTGGATGAGAAACTGACAGGTTTGCATGGTTCGGAATTGATTCTGATTGCGGCGAGACCGGCCATGGGTAAGACAGCGTTTGCACTGAATATTGCACAGTATGCAGTGATGAAGGCGGAAGTGCCATGTGTTGTGTTCAGCCTGGAGATGAGTAAGGAGCAACTTGCAACGCGTTTGATTGCAATGGATTCTATGGTGGATTCACAAGCGATTCGTACAGGACAATTGGTGGATTCTGATTGGGATAAGTTGATGGATTCTACTTATCGTGTGGGTTCTACAAAGATGTTTATAGATGATACACCAGGTATTACCATTGCAGAGTTGCGTTCTAAATGCCGTAAGTTAAAGCAGACCCAGGATATTGGATTGATTATTATTGACTATTTGCAGTTGATGAATGGTAGTGGACGTTCAGAGTCCCGTCAACAGGAGATTTCAGAGATTAGCCGTTCTTTGAAGAAATTGGCCAGAGAATTGGATGTTCCGGTTATTGCACTTTCGCAGTTGAATCGTGCAGTAGATAGTAGAGAAGACCACAAACCGGTCATGTCGGACTTGCGTGAATCTGGTGCCATTGAGCAGGATGCGGACGTTATTATGTTCATTTATAGAGATGATTATTATAACAAGGAGTCTACGAAGCCTGGCATTGCAGATATCATTGTTGCCAAGCAGAGAAATGGTTCCACGGGACCGGTAGAACTTGTGTGGATGGGCAAGTTTACAAAGTTTGCGAATAAAGAAAGAAAAGGGAAGAGCTAAATGCTCTTCCCTTTTTAACTCTCGACTACTTTCGTATTGTTCTTGAAATTTTGATTGTACGCTTTGGCAATTTTGTTCATGTTACGGATTACAAGGAAGTTGGCAATCAATGGGCCGATAATAATAAAGGAACCAAACAGATGCAAGAAAAGAGTTGTTCCTGGACCTGGGTGGATGCGTAATCCCATGTCTTCACCAGTGGTTTGGATGCGGTCTGCAACGTAGAAGAACCATACCCATCGATAGATACCCAATGTGAGAATAGACAATAGTATCACAACAATATAGTTTGTTAGTTTCTTTTCTTCGCGGTTCATTTCATTTAAATCTCTAGTTAGCTGAAACCAAAAGACAATGTTATAAATACCAAAGGTTGGTATTGTAAATAGTATTAGTTTCCAGAGTCTACGGTTTTCTTTTATCATTGGTTATTGCCCCCTTTTGTTCAATAAGTTCATTTTTAAATCGTATAAAGGTTTGGATAGGTCCACATATACTTCCTGCGGATTTACCAGTCGTCTGGATTCGTCCCATAAGAGATTGAGCTGTTGCTGACAATATGTGCGAATTTCCATTGTTTCAGGAGAGCTGTATACACATTGTCCTTTCTTAAATACTGGGACTAAAATCTCTTCTATCTCATAAGAACCGCCCGATAATGTAGAGCGCTTCCATGTATCGATTGGATGGAAAATTTCTAAATCTTTAGATGTATCATAGGTTTCATCGGCAAGGGCAATCAAGTCCGCCTTGAGTTTGCCTGTCTCCTTATCAATGATTCTAAATACTGTTTTATTGCCAGGGTTTGTAATCTTGGCAGGATTCTCTGAAATTTTAATCTTGGCAGTGAATTCATCTTCGCCTGCTTTCTTGATAGCAGCCAGCTTATATACCCCACCAAATGCTGGACAATCAGCGGAGGTAATGAGGTTGGTACCGACACCCCAGGAGGTAATGGCCGCCCCTTGCGTTTTTAAACTGTCGATGAGGTATTCATCCAAGTCCGAGGATGCGGAAATAATTGCATCGGTAAATCCAGCAGCATCTAGCATCTTGCGGGCTTTCTTAGAGAGATAAGCAAGATCTCCGCTGTCTAAGCGAATTCCATATCGCTTGGAATGGATTCCGGCAGCTCTCATTCCCTCAAACACTTTAATGGCGTTTGGCACGCCAGACTTTAATGTATCGTAAGTATCCACCAGCAATATGCATGCATCAGGATACATATCTGCATAAGTTTTAAATGCGGTATATTCATCAGGAAAACTCATAATCCAGCTGTGGGCATGGGTTCCCAATACTGGAACATCAAAGATTTCACCACACAGCACATTGGAGGTTCCGATACAACCACCGATGACAGCGGCTCTTGCGCCTAAAGTTCCTGCGTCAGGTCCTTGTGCACGGCGAAGACCGAATTCCATAACACCATCCCCGCCTGCGGCGTAGCAAACTCTAGCGGCCTTTGTGGCAATCAAACTTTGGTGATTCAATATATTCAGTATAGCAGTTTCCACAAGCTGTGCCTCCATAATTGGCGCTATAACCTTCACTAGTGGTTCATGTGGAAATACAACACTTCCTTCTGGTATCGCATAGATATCACCAGTAAAATGAAAGCCAGCTAGATATTCCAAGAAATCCTCACTGAAGATTCCTAAACCTCTCAAATAATCAATGTCATCATAGGAGAAGGAAAGATTTTTCACATAGTCAATAATCTGGTGAAGACCTGCAGTAATGGCATAACCATTTCCGGATGGATTTCTTCTATAAAATGCATCGAACACTACCACATCATCACTCTTCTGGTTGAAATATCCCTGCATCATGGTAAGCTCATATAAATCAGTTAATAAGGTCAAATTCCGGTATGCCATGATACGCCTCCTTGCAGATTAAAATTCAATAGGCGATTGCGAAACTCGTAAAAACCGATGCTGAGTTGTGCAAGTTTAACAAGCACCATAAGCAGGTGCTTCACAATCCGTCGGTACTTAGTGAGACGTTGTCGAACTTAGTACCGCTACGCATTGTGGCAAGTGCAAACGTCCTGCGTTGGTTTGTTAAATTTGCACATACGTCACAACATAAATTCGAGTTTCGCAATTACCTATAAAATTCAAGATTTGATGGCGCGTCTTTGCGCCAAATCATAACTAGTTTAGCACAATTGCAAAAGATAGTAAATGAGAGAAATCTTAAAAGTTTGTGATGGAGTCTAAAAGAGCAGTAGGTGCAACTTGAAGTTATTGAAAATGGTGAATAGAGTGTGGTATATTTTAAAACAGAGTGAAAAGAAGGGAAATAACAATTATAAAGGTAAGGAAAGGATGAAGTGAAATATGAAAGGAATGAAGGCAAATTTGAAGCCATTAATGTTAATGATAAGTCTTTTCTTCGTGACCTTATTGTGCTGGGATATGCAAGTATATGCAGCAACAAGTGGCACTGTTTATTGTAGTGAAGGTAGTGTGACTTGGACGTTAAGTGATACGGGAGAGTTAGTGTTTTCAGGTAATGGAACAACTGCTATTGCTCCGAGATATGGAGTCTATAGATGGTCGGACTATTGGGCGGAATGTGGACTTGTCAAAAGTGAGGTGAAATCGGTACGTGTTAAAAACGGAAGTAAAATCTACTTGGATACATGCGCCCATTTGTTTAGTGGGTTTGCGCAGTGCAAATCAATAGATATGACAGGGTTTGATACTACGAGTGTGAATCCAATATCGCAACAGTTTCTAAAAAGGGTATTGTGAAGGGTAAGAAGAAGGGTACTTGTTACATTTACGCTTATGCACAGAATGGTACTTACAAGAAGATTAAAGTGAAGGTAAAGTAGAGTAAGTCCTTGCTGAATTGTCTGTGGGGTTTTCGACATATATATTGCACAAAATGATAAAACAAGTTATTATGAAAACTGAATAAAGAGTAAAAAGCAGATATAAATTCATATTAAAATGCAAGATATATGAAAAAATATCTGCTTTTATTTTTTTCGCAAACCCTTGAAAATACTGGGTTGCAACTAGAGGTTGCTCAATTGGAAATGCGGATTGCTAGATTAACTGGAAGTGTTTTGTTAGATTGTGGGATGTAAAGTGCACGAAGCAAAATAGATTTAGGAGGAAAGAAAGATGAGTAAAAAATTATCAGCTTTTTTATGTTGGTTACCTTTTGTAATGATGTTTTTGGTTTTGGGACCATGGATGGTGGTATCCATTATGATGAGCGCTGGCGTGATAGCGGAGTCTACCGCAGTACCAATTTTAATCATCATTATGTTGTTTATCTTTTTATGGGTAGCATCTGTATGGGGTGTGATGATTTGGCTGATTGTTCGGACGGCGAAAAAGCCAGGTTTTGATCTGGGAATGAAGGTTGCCTGGTGTGTTGGCTTGTATATGTTTAATGTTATTGCGTTTCCGATTTATTGGTTTGTGGTGATGCGAAAAGAGAGTTAAAGATGTGAGGATGAAACATGGCAGAAGAATGGAATGAATTAGTGGGTGATCGCCTGCTGAAGCTCAGAAATGAAAAGGGAATGACACAGGAAGACTTAGCGGAGTATTTGAATGTGAGTCGTCAATCCGTGTCCAAGTGGGAACTGAATAAGACATTACCGGACGTGGAGAAATTGACGCAGCTTTCGGAATTATACGAAGTGACATTGGATTATATTGTAAAGGGTGTCGAGGAACTGTCGGAAGAGGAAGATGAAATATCGGATAGCACAGTAAATGGTGTTAGATTCGAAGAAACCTCAATAGGTGACGACTGGAAATACAATCTTTCACTTCAATCACCGTTTGAATTAACAGTACATAGAATTCTTTTCCTGATTGCAATGCTTATTAGCGGCGTTGTCTTTGTATGCGCTGTTTTCTTCTCTGTGCGCCTGATTGGTAATCATACATTTACTACAGATGGAAAAATGCAGGATGTTGCATACGTGGATCAGGTGTATGAGCAGTACACATTAGCAGACGTTCAGATCATGGATGAAAATGGGAACTTTGTAAACAAGAAAGTGTGGTTAGATGTGAATGGTGTCCGAGAGGGAGATTATATCGGATACTATTATGATGAAGGAAAAGGATCAGAAGTTCATTTTATGTACTATGCGAAGTCTTTGATTGTGCCTCTTATTGTGGTGATTCTGTCATTAATCTTTACGATAATCTGTTGGATGGGATTTCGAAGCTATGGAGGTAAAAGAAAATGAAAATAAAACTATATATCATGGGCATATTGCTTGGACTTTTTATCTGTGGATGTAACAACACGCCCGATATGTCTGAGCCGGATTTTGGGACAGAAACGAGCGGAGATGTAGATAAACAAGAATCCACAGAAATATTGATCCCCCCAAATGGTGAGGTTCATTATACCGAAGCAGAGCTACAGCTTGTGGAAGATGCCATTGGAAATCATGTAAATGCACAGGAGATTATGAAGCAACTGAATTGTTTTGGAATTTACGATATTGCAAAGGTGACGTTGTTAGTTGATGGTAAAGAACAGGAGTTAGAGGTGGAAACAACAGATCAGCGTGTTTTTGTAATACACTGCTATACTAAGAATTATCATATTTATGCAATTGAAAAGGACGGTACATACATATATGCGGAGTATCAGTAAAGATAAGCAGGAAAGGGTTTGATGGGATGGAAAAGAAAAAGAATACGGGTTTATTTGTCGTAATTGGAATATTAATACTGCTTGTGTTGCTTTTAGTAATACTTTTTGGAGTTTTGGTATGGAAGGGACTAGAGCAAAGAGGTGGAAAAGGTGGCAATCGTCAGGTAGCTCAATCTCAAACAACAGATGATACGGACCCGGTGTTAGAGGATTTGCATTTTATCCAAAGTGGATACGCATTTACTGTGCCTGGCGTGTATGAATTGACTTACACAGATGCAACAGGCGCTGTAGTGTTGGAAGAGAATGTTTTTCAAATGAAGCTGGGCGTTGTAGACAGTGCTTATAAAGAAGTGATGAACAGTCCGGAGGAGTTTACAAAGGTGACGGTGGATGCTGGTGGTACCATTGTACAGGATATGACAGAGACAGATATGGATGGTAAGAAGTACGCTTACTACCGCGCCACATTACAAAATGAGGAATTGCTTGTCATTTATACTGCCGCACCAGATGAAGGACGAAGAATTGCCGGACAGATTGCACTGTTAGGAGAAAATGTGTCTGATGAGGATATGTTACAGATGTTTGCGAGTGTTGCAGGCAGTGCAGAGGCAACGGATCAAGCGGATTCCACAAAGGATGACATTGTAGTGGAGATGGCAGAAAAGAAGCCAAGTTCTATTGAGATGGAATGGATTGCAGAAAGTACGATGCAATTTGGTAGAGCAAAAATTACACATAAGGTTCCGGAGAATTTTTATATGGAGGATACCTATGAAGGCTTGGAGTATATGACAGAGCGTTATTATATGCCGGAGCCATATATTAGTGTCACCTGCTACCTATATGATATTCCTTGGTATACAAATGTGGAGGGATATATTGAAGAAAACAAACACTTGGATGATACGAAGATACAGACTATGAAGATAGACGACAAAAAAGTGTATTATGTTGTGGAGACAATTATGAATGATGACAAGATGCTTCAACAGATATATGCAGGTTACGATTTGGGTGAGCAACAGTTTTATGTGATAGATGCTTACGTGATTGGTGAAGATATAGAGCTAACAATGGATACTATTCGAGAGTTTTTGGTGATTGAGTAGGGAGAATGTGGATATGAAAAAGTCAACAATACGTATATATAGCATAATAGCGTTTGTGGTGTTGCCGATTATTATTATTGTGTTAGGAATTGCTGCTTGCTTCTACATGAAAGATGCAGTTACTGCTCCTACATATAATCCTGACGAAGTGACGAGCCAAACCCAGACAGGTGAATTATGGAGGGTTCTTGATGTTCTTGAAGGAGAAGATGCTTACATCATATATAAGATAGGCTTCGATGATGTACTAGACGAGCGTGATGTGGAATTGGTCGCTTTTCAGGGAACATCTATTGAAGAAATCGAGGATGTTATTGAAGAATGTTATCAAGGAAAATATCCTATCTCTTACTGGGAAGGTGAGGAGCGGTATTTTGACTTTACTACTACGAATGAGTTTGAGGAATATTTGGAAGATATCAAAAATAAAGCGGATGATAATGACACTCCTGATCTTGATGTCATCAACTTCAATTTTTCAAATGTAGCTTTGTATGATATCAATGCATATAAAGGATACCATGAAGAAAATATGAACATAGGTACCGGGATAGCACTTAGCTTCTTTGTTATGGCAATAGCTGTGCTGACGATTGTGGCTTTGTTAATAGAATTAGTTATCGCAATTATCTTAAAGCTTACTATTTTTAAGGTGAAAAAAGAAAAGGCACTTCATAAATAATGTTTTTATAGGAGATTTATGTGTATGAAAAAACAATTTTTTTGGATGAGATTTAAGGCAATTTTAAAGATTGTGATTCCGATAGGAATAGCGATAGCTGTGCTTCCAATGTTGATAGAAGAAGATGATCTGGCGATGACCATTACAATATGTTGCACCATGGGACTAGCAGGACTGATTTATGTAATTAGTGGCATTCTTACATTGAAAAATGGACCAAAGCAGGCAAGTAAATATATACGAAACTATCCGGGTGGTTCGGATGCACTAGATGAAGAATTTGAAAATGCGGAGAAATTCTCAGGTGCCAGAATTGGAAGGAAGCATTTGTTTGTCAACGCTTCCGATGGATTCTACATTATACCATTCGAAGAGATAAACAAAGTGTTTGTACGTCACGAGGGTGCTAATCCCGCAAAGGGAAGAACTGGATATTATTATCTGTATGTGGCATGTGGCGAAATTGGCGGCTTTGATGGCATGATTAAAGTATATTACTTGAGCAAAAGCGAAGCCAACGAGGCGATGGAAGTGCTGATGCAGAAGGTGTCGGAGCTGGCATTGTAAGAAAGGATTCTGATGCCGTTTTAGAGGAACATACCACACCATATGTATTCAAGCAGGGACAATATTCTGTACAATTCATGGTGCCTATCGATTACAAATGGAGCAAAAGGCAGAGTGGGAGGACGAAAAGAGTGGAGATAATATAGATGCCGAAGAAAATGTAAGGGATCAGTGGAGCTACTTACCGGAAAATCAGAGAAAAGGTGTTAAAATTCGACAGGCGGTTTTGAATGGAAAATATGTTGTGTATTATTTTGTGACGCAGGAAAAGAGTGGGTTTGACAAAATGCAGAGATTATACGCGGCCTGTGATTTTGACAAAGGCAAGTATTTTACATTGGAAACATGGTGCGATTCCTGGGAGCTGAAATTGGATGTGTCTTCTGTAGCAAGCTTCTTTGAATTATCGTCAGAAGTGTAAGAAAGGATTGAAAAGAAAGTGAGAAATAAAAGAATGAGAAGATTAATGGTAATATTTTTCTTGGTCTGTGCTTTGATTTGTATGACGGGTTGCACTATTTTCAACAAGCAAAATGGAACAGGTGGCGATAATACTGAGGTTACAGAAAAAGATAAAAGAACAGACGATTTAGAAACTTTAACCGCAGATAATTTGTTTAGTTTACATATTGATTCCAACAGTGAAGAGAATTCGGAAGAAAACATTCGAATAGTTATTCGTTTTGATGAAGGCACCATTTGTAGCGGGAAAGCAACAGAGTTTCGGGATGACGATGATACTATGCCGGAAGTGAAAAGTCTGACGGAGGAACAGCTTGAGGAACTGAAGGAATGTGTCATAGAGTACTCTTATAAGGTGCAGGAAAAAAAGGATGAGTATTGGCCACATTACGACGAATATCCGGAAATGGCGATATTGTTCAGATATGAGTTGTGGTATGGAGAGGAAAAATATAAAGAAGATGGTGCACTTTGTTATCCGGACGGTTGGGATGAATTTATTGAAACCTTAATGGCATATTAAGTATAAGTAAAAGGATGAGATGATGAATGATTTTAGCAGTTTTGTTGTTTGTAGGAATATGTGGAACGATATGCATCGCAGATGCTATTTATAAAGCGGTGGTTCGTGGTAAATGCACACAAAAGGTTATGGCGCAGTATGTTACCTGCAAGACACATGAAAATGTGGGTACGTCTATGCCAGCAACTTATATACCATGTTTTACATATGATTGGGAAGGAAAAGAATACAATGCGATGCCAATCAGCGGAAGTCTTTCTAAGAAAAGGATTATGGAATATCATAGTGACCAACAGTATGAAGTATACATTGATCCAAGGAAACCTGAGAGATTGATTCTGAATTGCAAAATTAGTCCTGCAGAGATTGTGGATTGGATTGCAGGTGCAGGATGCTATTTTCTTGTTCTGGTAATAGTGTTTTTTCTGTTTGTTGAGATGATAGAAAGTTAACGACATTAATGTGATAGGAGATATAAGGTTATGTGGTTTTATTTTTGTGTATGTGTGGTGATTGTGTTATCAATCTTTACAATTGTGAGTTATATTCGGTCAGGAGATGTGTCCCGATTGGATTCCAGTGTGATAGAGATGCTGAAAAATACGAGGAGGAGACCGTTTGAAGACCGAGAGGATGCGAAGGCGAAAAACCGTAAGCGTGCAAAATTGAATTTTGCCTTGCTTGGTGTTGGCTTGGTTCCTTCTTTTGTGCTAATGTTCTTTGGTATCTTTGCAAAGGCAATAGTAGGCGAGAGCGTTGCAGAAGGTCTTTTGTTCTTAGCTATATTGATTGCAATTTTTGTGGCAGCAACAGTGTTACTATTGTGGAGAGATAATCGGAAGCTTGCGAGAGATAAGGATATCTATGTATTGAAAGCTTATTTGATGGCTATCAAGCAAAATCGCAGTGTGAGAACAGCCATATTTGCCTATTATGATGATTTACAGAATAAATGTGTGTCAGTGAATGTAACGCTGGATGGAAAAGATATCAATATGCTACAGAATGGGCATAGTAGTTTTTTTGATATTTTGGTGGCTGAGAAGAATCATAAAGTGAAGTATGTGGATTTGAAGAGATAGTAATGAAGATATGTATGCGGATAGCGTGAGGCTCAAGATAGAGTAAAGGGAGTTGTTGAAATGAAAATATTGAGAGTTGCATTGCTAATACCTGGGATGATTTGCACAATTTTGTGTATCCTACATGAGTTGTCCTTGCCATATTCCGAGTTGAAAGAATTGAATCTTTTTTGGACCTGTGTTAAATGGTGTGGTGTAGGTTTAGTTTTTACCTTAGTGTATGCTTTGTTGGCAGTGCAATATCGTTGGGAAACGAAAAGTGTGTTAAGAGTGAATCTTTTCATGAAGATTATGTCATTGCCAGTTCATGCGGTATGCTTGTATTTGTTGTATGGCATTATAACGGATTTTTTTGCACGTATTGATTATCCTATTGTATCATTTTTGTATTTTTGGATTGGCTCATTTTTAACATTTTTTAGCTTTGGCATAGCTGTGACAATCCAATCAGGCATGGTAGGAATTGCAGGTGCCATTAATGGAAAACGAGAAGGGACATTTTCAAAAAAAGTAGCAATTGGATATGGAATATGGAACTGTATTCCAATTGTGGATCTGGTGACTGCAATTGTTATGTTGGGAAAGATTAAGAAAGCTTGAAAGTTAGATAGAAAAAGAAGGGGATGACAGCTGATTTATGAAAAGAAATTTATTGTTCATACCGAGCGTTATATATGTTGTAGCACTCATATTAATGTTTGTCTTAAATGTGGTGGATGGTTTTGAGGATAGTCTTGGGAGTTTATTATTCCAATTGATTGCAGTTTTGTTTTTCTTGGTGGGATATGTTTGCAATATCATTTATCTAATATTGTCGATGCGAAATCGTTGGGAAGTAAAAAGTCTCTTAAAGGCGAATCTTTGGATGAAGTGGATTCATTTCCCAATCAGTATTTTGTGTGGTGCTGGTTGTGCAGCCATAATATGGATATTAATTGGTTTTTTGATGGATATAGATGCAAATCGTCTGTCTCAGTTGATGGGATTTCGCGATGTCACAGTAGAAACTGGATGGGGGATGTTCTTTATAATTTTGTTTTTAATTATTCTTGCTATGATGATTGGTGGTGGAGTTCTTTTGACTACTCAAACAGGTGTGATTGCTATAGCAGGAATTGCTAGAATGAAGTCATTGGACATGATTTCAGGAAAATGCAGTTTTTGGTATGGGCTTGCTTCCTGTATTCCAATTGTGGATGTGGTGATTGCAATCATCATGTGGAGAAGAGTCAAGAAAGTTCAAGGATAAAGAATGCAAGAAATACTTGTAGAAAAATGAGATGGATGTGAGGTTATAGTATGGGTATTGTAAGAAGAAAAATATTAATCTGTTTGTGTGCGATGACATTGATTTCATTGCTTGTGGGTTGTGTGCAAGATAGGGGATTGTTGCAGAACAGACAATCAACAGAAGTGGATACACAAGAGGATACACAAGAGGATACACAAGAAGATATACAAGAGGAGGATACAGGTGCCTGGGAGAGTGGAACTGTTTATTATAATGGGTATAGAATTGATATAGAAGGTCCGAAAGTGGGAAGCCCGTCAAAAGATTGTTTGTGGTCTACTTATTATGAAGATGAAAATGAAAAGGATGTCAATGTTGATTTCTATGGAATAGAGGGTTCTTTGGAGGAAAGAATTGAGGAACTTACGGCTGAAGGAAAAGAGGTTTCGAAAGGATGGCTGTGGGGCAATAAATGTCAGTTTTATATCGATAAAGCTACTATTTGTATGATACCGCTTGGGAAAGATGCATATCTGCAGGTGGAATTTACGCATGAAGAAGATTCCTTGGCGGAACTGACACGAGTTTCCGACGGATTTACGCTGACGATCGAAAAGGAAAGGTGATAATGATGAAATATAATAAGCTGTTGCTACCTTGTTTTTTATACCCATTCATATTTATGGTACTAGTGTTTATAGGAAGGGTGTTACATGTGAATTTTGTCGCGCCTATTAATATGCTTGCGTCTGCAGTGTGTGTGGTTGCCGGTTTTATTTGCAATATGAAATACGAAAAATTCGTGGTTGATAATCGCATAGAACCCAAATCTATTTTAAGAACGAACTTAATATTGAAATGTGTATATTTACCGATGAACCTATATATTCTGCTGTTGATGATGGATTTGTTGAAGGACGGAGGTAGTTTCAAAGTGACAGGAGAGATGGTCGCCACTAGAACATGGATTGATATATTCTTTCTTGTGCTGGTGGCAGTTATGACTTTTGGAATTGCATTGGTTGCATCGGTGTTATCCGGCATTATATCGAAGGCTGGTGTCATGCGAGCAAAAGAAGATGGAATGTTAAATAAGAAAGCTGCGAGTTTTTATAAGATTGGATCATATATTCCTGTTGCAGATACAGTGATTGCAATATGGATTTGGCGAAAGGTTAAAAATATCGAGTCGGGACATTTACAATAGAATTGTCTATGAAGAGGACAAAGATAAAATGAGTAAAGAAGGTGTAGCAAACATGAGCGAAAAAGAGAAAGAAACCTTACAAGTTGACAGCCAGTGGGAAGAGGAACTGGTTCGCAGAATCGATCAAATTGAGGAAACTGCGGCTAGTGTCCAGACCATGACAAAGAAGGATTATGTTGTAGCGGGCGCAATTACATTGCTGTGTCTGTTGCTTGTTATTGTGGGCGCATTTATTCATTAATATTGTAACAGTACATAGGAGAATATAATTATGAAAAGTACAAATGAGCAAATAGAAAGAGAAGCGTATCTTGGCATATTGCCCGTGGGTGCAAAGGAGAGAACCTATGGATTTTTGGATGCATTGTTAGTGTTGTCCGGGTATTGTATTGCAACCTGGAGTTATACACAGGGGTCTTATTTGGCAACCTTAGTGGGATTTAAGCAATTGCTGATTGGCGCTTTTTTCGGTGCCATTTTAATGCTGATGATTTATCAGCTTCCGGTAATATTATCGGTGAGATATGGAATTGATATATGGATTTGGCTACGAAGTGTGTTTGGAACTAAGGGCGTGAAGGTAATGACGGTCATCATTATCCTGATTAATTTTCCGTGGTATGCAGTTTGCTGTGATTTGTTTGCCTCCTCCATGAACTCATTGGCAGGATTGTTTGGTGTTGAATTACCGAAGGGGAGTCATCTCGTGTTGGCACTTCTTTGCGTGATTGTAGGAACAGTAATGGCCTACCGAGGTATTAAAACCATTACCTGGACAACGAGAATATTGGTTCCAGCATTGTTGTTGGTGGGTGTCACAGTTGTGATTGTAGGTTTTACATCGGTACCAGCAGAAGTCATATGGGACTATATACCAAAGGAGAGTAGTTACGATAATTCCATAATTCCATACATATTGTCCATAGAGGCAAATTTTGCTTTTGTTATTACTCTTGTTGGTGGAATGGCGGAGATTCCGCGTCTTTGTAAAAGTGAACGAAGCGGCTACTATGCAGGTGTTCTTGGTCAGGGATTAGCTGGTTCCTTTTTCGTAGTAGTAGGTGCAGTTATGGCCATCGCTATGGAATATGTGACAGGCAAAATGATAGATGATCCCACAGTAATGATGGCGACATTATCCATACCTGCTTTGGGATTAACCTCCCTTTTGTTAGTCGCATTTGCGAATATCGGAACCCAGGCAGTAGGCTCTTACATCTATGGGGTTATGCTGAAATCCACATTTAAAAAAGCGGATTACAGAATGCTTGTCCTGGTGCTTGGTGTCTATGTTGGATTGCTCTGTGTATGGGGCAAAATCATCGATTATTTTGGAACTTTCTTAACCATTAGTGCCTGTATTTATGCACCGTTGGCTGCGCTATTGTTTGTAGACTTTTTCTTTGTGAGAAAACAAAAATTAGATTTAAAGAGCGCCTATGAGTTAAAGGGGCATAATCATTACTATTTTACAAAAGGCTTTAATGTTATTGGTGTCATTTGTTTGGTGGCAGGAGTGGCGATGTCATTGCTTATTTATAATCCTGTGACGGGCGAGATTCACAATGATATTTTCTTTCATTTAACACCGACAGGATGTTCTCTGGTGGGAACAGGGCTGCTATATTATTTGCTTTGCAAAATACCGCCGGTGTATCGATATGTGAGAAAGGATGTAGCATTTTCACCGGACACAAAACCCTTTGACAGATTCAAGGAGCCGCCAAAGCAAAATTTCTTTTTTGTGCCATTTTTATGGATTGCTTTTTTCCTGCTTACGGTGTCTGCAAAGCTTAAGATTGTGAAGGGGGATAACAGAGGGATTAAACCACCATTTCTGGTTCTTGGTACCCATCATTCCTTTACGGATTTCTATGTGACTCCGTTGGCGTTATTTCCTTATAGAGCAAACTATGTGTCAGAGCTGGAGGGCTTTGAAAATTATGGTGAGTGGCTTTATCGTCAGCTGGGGTGTCTTGGAACGCGGAAATTCATCGATGACATGGGACTCATCAAAAACATTAAGCGTGTGATGGACCGGGGTGGAATCCTAGTGATATATCCGGAAGCGCGTTATGCAAATGTAGGAACCTCGTCGAAGCTACAACCGTCCGTTGCGAAGCTTGTGAAAATGTTGAAGGTGCCGGTGGTAACCTTGAATATGAAGGGAAATTATTTACAGTCGCCGATTTGGAATTTGACCAAAAGAAAAGAAGCAAAGCTTTATACAGAGATGACCTACGCATTGACAAAGGAAGATATTGCTAATATGTCAGTTGATGAGATATATGATAAGTTATCCGAGCTGTTGTCTTATGATGAATACGCATGGCAGCGGGAACAAAAGATGAAAATTACCTATGGCAAACGAGCAGAGGGTTTGCATATGCCGTTGTATCAGTGTAGAGAGTGTGGAGTAGAGTTTTCGATGGCTTCGAAAGGTTCGATGTTGTTCTGTCTGTGCTGCGGCGCGAGCTGGGAGATGGATGAGTATGGAACTCTTGTAAGAAAATTTACATCAAATGATAGACAACAAGATGAGATGGGTGCTAAACAAGAAGTGGAAACAATATCAAAGGAGTTACACGAGATTTATATTCCGGACTGGTATGAATGGCAACGAAAAAACGTGATGGAACAAATTGACTGTGGTCAATATCAACTGGATATGAGAGTGAGAGTGGAAGCGCTTCCGAATGCAAAGAATTTCATTGATTGTGGAGAGGGACATCTCCATCACGAAAGGGAAGGTTTTGAACTTACATTTATAGACTATGAGACCAAGGAAGAAACAACGTTAAAAATTCATTCTGCAACATTGTTTTCTATTCATACGGAATATGACTACAGAGGAAAAGGACAGTGCGTGACGCTATCGACACCTGATAATACCTATTTCATTTATCCTCTGGAGGAAGGTTTCAATGCAACAAAGATACAGTTTGCAGTAGAGTATTTTTATGGTCTAAGAGGTGATACAGAATGAAAAAGAATTTGTTATTATTACCGTGTGTGATGAGCATCATGGCAATGATAATTGCTGGAATTCTCTTTATTTTAGATGAAGGACAGCAAACAAATCGTAGTATGATTTCTGTGTTGTTCGCTGGTTTTTGCACCTTTACAGGTTTTGTATGTAATATAATTTATTATATAAAAGCAAAACGGAATCAGTATGACGTGCGTTTTTTGGCAAAAACCAATATAGGATTAAAGATATTGCATTTACCACTTGGAGTTGCATTTTTGGTGATAGGCGCAATTATGGGATGTTATATTATTTCTTTTCTTCCGGATATATTCAAAGATGGATGGGCGTTTGTGATAATTGTAATGTTAATAATGATAATTGCTGGAGTCGGAGGAGTGGCTCTTATGGAAACGGTGCAATCAGGACTGGTTTCAATCGTGTGTGTCAATAGAGCGAAAGAAGAAGGCTTGCTGGATAAGAAGAAGGCGTTTAGATATCGGATTTTGTCCTGTGTTCCAGTTGTAGACCTGATTTCTGCGATTTTGATATGGAGAAGGATTAGATAGGATTGTTATATATTTCTTGAAAAACCTGATAGTTTTTGTTGTTTTCATGTGTAAAAGGAGAATATAGAACAATGTTTCATTTATTATTAGCAATTATATATTTATCTTTTATCAGTCTCGGTTTACCGGATGGAATGCTGGGGGCGGCATGGCCTAGCATGTATCCGGAATTTGATGTGCCAGTGTCTTACGCTGGCTTTCTTGCTATGTTCATTTCTGCCCAGACAGTGATATCCAGTTTGTTAAGTGATAGACTTACGAAAAAATTCGGAGTCGGAAAAGTGACGACGGTGAGCGTAGCCATGACCATGGTGGCATTATTCGGTTTTTCGACGAGCAGCGCTATGTGGCAGCTGTTCCTATGGGCAATTCCCTATGGCTTAGGCGGAGGTAGTGTGGATGCTTCCCTTAATAACTATGTAGCGCTTCACTATGAAAGCCGTCACATGAGCTGGTTGCATTGTATGTGGGGAGTCGGAGCTACTGTGGGACCTTATATTATGGGTTTTGCCCTTGTCAATGGACAGGGTTGGAATATGGGATATCGCTATGTAGGTATTCTGCAGATTGTGTTGACGATCATTTTGATGTGCAGTCTTTCGTTGTGGAAAAAGCCGCAGGATGCAGTAAATGGTGCCACAGGGGTAGTGAGTGATAAACCGCTGACTCTAAAAGAAATCATTCGAATTCCAGGGTCAAAAGAAATTATGATAGTCTTTTTTGGATATTGTGCATTAGAGCAGACGGCAGGACTTTGGGCAAGTAGTTATATGGTGTTGCATCGAGGCATTTCTGCTGAGACAGCCGCAAGTTACGCCAGCTTGTTTTATCTTGGAATCACAGTAGGAAGAGCCATTAGTGGATTTATCACTATGAAGTTAAATGACCGTAATATGATTCGCTTAGGTCTAGGAGTGATTACGGTGGGTAGTGTTGTATTGCTGATACCAACTTCTGTGGATGTGGTGTCTTTGATTGGACTTGTACTGGTTGGGCTTGGCTGTGCACCAATCTATCCATGTGTCATTCATTCTACGCCGGATTATTTTGGGGCAGATAAGTCTCAGGCAGTGATTGGCGTGCAGATGGCAAGTGCCTATGTGGGTTCCTGTGTGGCACCACCAGTATTTGGCTGGATTGCAAATCATGTGAGTATCGGATGGTATCCGATGTATTTACTGGTGGCACTTATTTTGATGTTTGTGTTGCATGAGAAATTATGTGGGGTGAAGAAATTATAAATTTGTGTGATGTTTGGAGTATTATAATAGGAAAATGATTGTTGTACAAAAATCACTTGCGACCGCTTTGCTTTTGTGATATCTTCGACGTGTATAGCTATTTCTAGGGAGAAGGAGGATATGCGAATGAAGCGAATAATCAAACGACTAATTGCATTTATATTAGTTATATCTATGACTTTGACGAGTTCCTACACCCCATGGTTAGGAAAAGGTAGTCGCATGGGAACAGTTCAAGCGGCGGGAACTGTTTGGGATGGAAGTGTTGATACTTCTTGGTTTACAAATGACAAGGATAGCTATGATATCTATACGGCCGCTCAATTGGCAGGTTTTGCGAAACTATGTGATGAGGCAGCTCATGAAGATCGATTTAGAGGGGTTACCATTAATTTGATGTCTGATATTGTTTTGAATGATACCAGCAACTTTGATAATTGGGGAAAGAAAGCACCGAAGAACGAATGGGAGCCTATCGGGCGTAAAGGTACGGCGACTATGGGTTATTGTCCTTTTGCAGGCATCTTTAATGGAAATGGACATACTATTACAGGTATGTATATTGAAAATACAGAGGTTGGATTTTTTGGAAGTACAACTGAGTTGGGATTTTTTGAAGCCCTTTGTGGGGCAACTATTCAGGATTTAAAGTTTGACAAATCCTATGTGAAAGCATCGGGAGCTACTGGTGTATTGGCAGGTATTAGCGAGAGTTCCTATGTTGCGGGAGTAGAAGTTACGAATGCCAAGTTAAGTTCTTCATATGGTCCGGTAGGTGGAGTGATAGGGAGCTGTCGTCAATTTGTGCAGACCTATTTGCTTTCTTTTTTGATTCTTGCGGGATTTGGAATTTTTGTGAATCCGATATTCTATGGAGATGAAGCGGCAGAAGAAATCCTTGGTGAGAAAGGAACGCTTCTTGCGCAATGTAGGGTAGATAATCTTTTGATCGAACAAGATAAGAATACTAATTGCAAAAATTATGGTGGAATTGTGGGCTCGGGCCGAACAGGAATTGGTAATTGTCAGGTGTCGCATCTCACTATAGTGAATCCGAAAGGTGATTTTGGAATCATTGTGGGTGCGAATCCAAAGGATAATAAGAATGTTTATTTGAAGAATAATACATACTACAGTTGCGAAATCAAATCGGACGGCAATTCAAAGAAATTTATTGATAGCAAGTATTCAACTAATCTCAAAAAGACAGCAAAGATTACGGTAAAGGCAAAAAAATCCAGTCTTACAATAGCGAAATCCAAGCTTAAAAAGAAATCAAAGACTGTTTCGTTGAAGTGTAAAACGAATTCCACTGGAAAGCTGACTTATAAAGTGAGCAAGACGCCGAAAAAAGGAAAGAAATATATCAAGGTTAGTAGTTCTGGAAAGGTAACCTTGAAAAAGAAAGCGCCGAAGGGAACTTACAAGATAAAAGTGAGTGTGAAGGAGAATAATTCATATACTAAAGCAGAAAAGACGGTCAGCATTAAGGTGAAATAAATTGACAATGTTTAATCTGTTTTGTTTGCAAAAAACGTAGGAGGAGAATTGATATGAAAAGAGTTAGTGTGACGAGAGGTTTATTCTTATTTTTGTTTTTGGTGTTTGCTGTACTTGCAACAGATGCAAACGTTTATGCTGCAACACCTACTTGGGAAGATCTTCAGGGTTTTAGTGGAACAGAGAAAATGACGAAGGTTTACAAGGAGATGGATGTTACAGGAGATAAGAAGGCAGATACAGTTAAAATTGTATATACACCAAAAGGTGATATAATAGATCCCGATTATGTGGATGGTGAGATTAAGATCCTAGTGAATGGCAAACGTGCTTATAAACAAACTAGGAAGCTTGGTCCGCAATGGGGTGTCAAATTGATTCGATTAAAGAATGGAAAAGCTTTTTTCTATATTAGTAGTACAGTGGGCAGCGGTGATAATGCTTATATAGGATTGTATCAGTATAAATCAGGCAAATTAAAACAGGTTTATGATTTGGATCAGTTTATGAAAGGAGCAGGTGATGATGCTCCTGGATTTCAGATCTTGAATGTAACCGGCAATAAAATTGTTTTCCAGGGAATCACACAGTTCAATCTTACTGGTATGCTTTATTACAAAATGACTTTGGTGTATAAGAATGGTAAATTTAAGCTTGCATCTAACCAGATGAAGACAACAGGCCGTGTTAGAGGAGATTTGACGAATCAGAGTGCGATTGAACAGGGGAATGTATGGACGTCAAATTATACAATCAAGGCTTACAAAAAGGCAGGATCTAAAAAAGTAGCTTACAAGGTCAAAAAAGGGACAAAGATATCCATTAAAAAGGTTATCTATAAGAATAAAAAGTTTTATTTCCAAGTCAAAGAGTTGAATGGAAAGAAGAGAACTGGCTATATTCCAAATCCAAAGAGCAGCAAATATCCATATTATTTTGAGGAGAGTATGTATGTAGGCTAAGTAATCTATGTGCTTTTCCTATTGACAAAAACTGTTATAAATGCTATAAAAAACATATCTTTGTAAAGACGTTGAAGGAGACAGTACCTTCTTTATGAAACTGATAGCGAGTCTGTGATGGTGGAAGACAGATAGGATTAGTAAGGAAAGGGAATATCACTCCTGAGTTGTGAACTGAACAGATTATCTTAGTAGGATTCAACGGTTGTTTCCCGTTACAGAAACCATGTATGAAAGCGGTACCTATAGAAGAATCATATATTGCGATTCTCGTAGTGCACGCAGAGTACAATGTATTAGGTGGTATAGCGAATAACAAGCCCTTTTCGTCCTGATACAGGACGAGAAGGGCTTTATTGTTTATAGGAGAGTATTAATATGATGAAGAAAAGAGTGTATCTTTTGCTGACGGCATTATTATTACTTGGAACAACAGCTTGTGGAAAGGATGCCAATTCGACAGAAGTTGCAACAACACAGGAGCAAGCAGAAATGACCACAGAAGAGGTGACGCAAGAGGTTACGTCAGAGGTGGAAACCACGGATATGGCAACAACGGAGGAAATCACCACGGAGGAAGCCACAGAGGCAACTACTACGGAAACCACTACAGCAGAAACTAACACAGAGACAACAACAGAAGCAACACAGTCTACAGGTGCACTTACACCAGAGGATGCCCAGAAGTTAATTGAACAAGTGATTGGCACAGTAGATGAGGAAACCGGTAACACATTTGCATTTATGCATGTGAATACCATGGAGGTAAATGGTGTGGAATACCATGTGTTTGTGTGGAACTGGTATGTGGATGGTCACAGTTCTCATTTGACAGATTTGTTTGTGGCAACAGACGGCAGTGGAATTTATGAAGGACTTTTTGTGGGTGATGGAGCAACAGTTTATACAGAAACGAATTACTTAGAACAATAAAAGGAGAGGAAAGCATATGTACGAAAAAGTATCGACGAATTTGAATTTCGTAGAGCGTGAAGAAAAGACGCTTGATTTCTGGAAAGAGAATAAGATTTTCGAGCAGTCCATTGAGGAGAAGGAAGGAAAACCAGTGTATACCTTCTATGATGGACCACCAACAGCAAATGGTCAGCCACATATCGGACACGTGTTGACTCGTGTCATCAAAGATATGATTCCAAGATATCAGACCATGAAGGGTCACAAGATTATCCGTAAGGCTGGTTGGGATACCCATGGATTGCCTGTTGAGTTAGAGGTAGAGAAATTATTAGGTATTGATGGTAAGGAACAGATCGAAGAATACGGTTTGGATCCATTTATCACTAAGTGTAAAGAGTCTGTTTGGAAGTACAAAGGAATGTGGGAGGAGTTTTCCGGCAAAGTTGGTTTCTGGGCAGATATGGATGATCCATATGTAACCTATCACAATGACTTTATCGAGTCTGAGTGGTGGGCGTTAAAGAAGATTTGGGATAGAGATTTGTTATACAAGGGATTTAAGATTGTACCTTACTGCCCACGTTGTGGTACTCCGCTTTCTTCTCATGAAGTGGCACAGGGCTATAAGCTTGTAAAGGAACGTTCTGCAGTGGTTCGTTTCAAGGTGATTGGTGAGGATGCTTATTTCTTGGCATGGACCACAACCCCTTGGACTTTGCCATCTAACGTGGCACTTTGTGTAAACCCAGATGAGACATACTGCAAGGTAAAGGCCGCTGACGGTAATGTATATTACATGGCAGAAGCTTTGTTGGATAAAGTATTAGGTAGGCTTGCAACAGAAGATGAGAAGGCTTATGAAGTGTTAGAGACCTATGTTGGTACCGACCTTGAGCACAAGGAGTATGAGCCACTTTATGCTTGCGCGGCTGAAGTATCTGCAAAGCAGAATAAGAAGGGTCACTTTATCACATGTGATTCTTATGTAACCATGTCAGATGGTACGGGTATCGTTCATATTGCACCTGCGTTTGGTGAGGATGATGCCAATGTTGGTAGAAAGTATGACCTTCCATTTGTACAGTTCGTAGATGGTAAGGGTGAGATGACAGCAGAGACTCCATTTGCTGGATTGTTTGTAAAGGATGCTGACCCTAAGGTGTTGGTTGATTTGGATAGCAGAGGATTGTTGTTCGACGCTCCTAAGTTTGAGCATGATTATCCATTCTGCTGGAGATGTGATACTCCATTGATTTATTACGCTCGTGATACATGGTTTGTAAAAATGACTGCGGTTCGCGAAGATTTGATTGCAAATAACAACAAGGTTAACTGGATTCCAGAGTCTATCGGTAAGGGACGTTTCGGAGACTGGTTGAAGAACGTTCAGGATTGGGGTATTTCCCGTAATCGTTACTGGGGTACACCGCTTAACATCTGGGAGTGTGAATGTGGTAAGCGTCACGCTATCGGTTCTATCGCAGAGTTAAAGGAAATGAGCGACAACTGTCCGGAGGATATCGAGTTACACCGTCCGTATATTGATGCAGTGACAATAAAGTGTCCGGATTGTAGCAAGGAGATGCATAGAGTACCAGAGGTTATCGACTGCTGGTTCGATTCGGGTGCGATGCCATTTGCGCAGTGGCACTATCCGTTTGAAAATGAGGATATCTTCAAAGAGAACTTCCCAGCGGACTTCATTTCAGAGGCAGTTGACCAGACAAGAGGTTGGTTCTATTCCTTGATGGCAATTTCAACCTTAATCTTCAACGAGGCTCCATATAAGAATGTTATCGTGCTTGGTCACGTTCAGGATAAGGACGGACAGAAGATGAGTAAGTCTAAGGGTAACGCAGTTGACCCAATGGATGCGTTGAATAAGTATGGTGCGGATGCAATCAGATGGTACTTCTACACCAATTCTGCTCCATGGTTGCCAAACCGTTTCCATGAGGATGCAGTTGTAGAGGGACAGCGTAAATTCATGGGCACACTTTGGAATACTTATGCGTTCTATGTACTTTATGCAAATATTGACAACTTCAATCCAGCAGACTACACCTTGGATTACGATAAATTGCCAGTTATGGACAAATGGTTACTTTCTAAGTTGAACACAGTTGTGAAGGCTGTGGATGACAACCTTGGAAACTACAGAATTCCAGAGGCTGCAAGAGCTATGAGTGAGTTTGTAGACGACATGAGTAACTGGTATGTACGTCGTTCTCGTGAGCGTTTCTGGGCTAAGGGAATGGAGCAGGATAAGATCAATGCTTATATGACGCTTTACACAGCGTTGGTAACCATTTGTAAGGTTGCAGCACCAATGATTCCATTTATGACAGAAGATATTTACCAGAACCTGGTAATGAATGTAGATCAGAATGCACCTAAGAGTATCCACCTTTGTGATTTCCCAGAGTATGATGCGAAGATGGTGGATAAGGAGCTTGAAGCAGACATGGATGAGGTACTTAAGATTGTTGTACTTGGCCGTGCTGCACGTAACAGTGCTAACATCAAGAACCGTCAGCCAATCGGCAATATGTATGTGAAGGCTGAGAAGGAGCTTTCTGATTTCTATAAGGAAATCATTGCTGACGAGTTGAATGTAAAGGCAGTAACCTTTAAGGATGATGTATCTGAATTCAGTTCATACAGCTTTAAGCCACAGTTAAAGACTGTAGGACCTAAGTATGGTAAGCAGTTAAATGGTATTCGCGAATATCTTTCTAATGTCAATGGAAATGAGGCAATGAAGACCTTGAAAGCAGAGGGAGCATTGAAGTTTGATGTAGATGGCGTGGAAATCGCACTTGCTGAGGAAGACTTGTTGATTGAGCTTGCGAAGTCTGATGATTACGTAACAGAAGCGGATGCAGTTGTGACGGTAGTACTTGACATCAACTTGACAGAAGAGTTGTTAGAGGAAGGCTTCGTTCGTGAAATCATTTCTAAGGTTCAGACTATGCGTAAGGAAGCAGGCTTTGAGGTAATGGATCAGATTACCATTTCTGTCGCTAACAATGACAAGGTTGCCGATATTATGAAGCGCAATGAGGAGACCATCTTTGGTGATGTGCTTGCGACTGCAATTGAATATGGTGCGGTTTCTGGTTATACAAAGAACTGGAGCATCAACGGCGAGAAGGTTGATCTTGGCGTCACAAAGAATGATTAATTAAAATTTTTGCAGGCGACATGAAGTTGCCTGCAACCATCATAAATGTTGATTTGTGTTATTAATGCCACAAAAGAGAGGAGAAGAATGAACATGAAGAAAAGAATGTATCAATTATTAATGTTGTTACTTTGCGTGGGAATGCTTTTGGGGGTGTCAATTACAGCTGAGGCAAAGTCAGACAAGACCAATGGAAAGTACATGAAAAAGGTAATTACAGCCTACAAAAAAGGCCAGTATAAGAAGGCAATACAGTACAGTAAGAAGATGGATAAAACCATTACAGAGTCTTGTGTAAAGAAAATGCCTAAGAAAATGAAAGCAGCATACAAGAAGGTTGTAAAGAAATGGCATGCAGGTAAGATGGATGAGCATGCTCGTGTGTTAGCATTCTATTTGACAGACATTGATAATGATAAAAAAGCAGATATGCTTGTAAGAGTTGGTACTTGTGAGGCAGACGCCAGAATGGTGCTGTATCAATATAAAAAAGGTAAGGCAAAGAAGATTGGAACGATAGGAGGCTCTCATGCTTATCCTTATGCGTATCCAAACCACAAAGGTATTGTGTTGATGTGGGGACACATGGGCGGGGAAGGTCTAAGCCTTGTGACACTTAAGAATGGAAAGATAACATCAAAAGCAATCGGAGATCGTTTGGTTGACTATCAGAACGGCGAAAAATTCCTTTCCTTGGGATGTAGGTTGGATGATAATATGAAAAACATATCCACATCTCCATATATAGCGCCAGATTATTCAATATTTAAATAATTAAGATAAATGATAAGTTTCCAATCATTTTATGTAGGAGGATTTTACGATGAAGAAGAAATTATTAGCATTATTACTTGTTGTTGTAATGGGTATGTCTATGTTGACAGGTTGTGCCCAGGTAATGTATCGCGTAATGCAGAATGAAGCAAATGAGAATACAGAGTCTTATGAATATGACTATGATGACATGACCACAGAGGAATTTGCTTACGATGACACAGAAGAGGTTGTGGATGAGGATACAGAAGAAGACGCAACAGAAGCACCTGAAGAGGATACAACAGAAGCAACAGCATCAACAGGTTCTGGAGATGTTGACTTTGAAGTAGTAGAGGGAACTTTAGAGAATCCTGCTAAAATTGGTGAGTGGGTAGCAACAAAGGCTTACGCTGCAGAAGATGATTCCTACCATACAATTTATTATAGAATTACAGGTGTTATCCGTGGTGAAGAAGCACAGAAGATTGTTGATGATTATAATAATGGTGATCATTTTGTACGTTTTGATCCATTAGAGCATGACGATTTGGAATATTGTGTTGTTACATATGAAACACATTACCCATCTGATTTTCCACAGGGTGAATACGGACTTTACAGTGCAGATGTAAATTTATCTGCATGTAACATGGAGGATGCTGGTGCGATTGAAAATTATATTGGCTTATCTAGTGTATGGGATATTTCAGAAGATCCGGAAGACTTTTTTGCAGGTGATACATTCACAGAGGGTAAGGCAGTATTTGCAATGGTGAAAGATTTCTCTGATTATTTATTCTACGCAAGTTATTATGAAAATGACAATGAGTATAAGTCTTACGTAAAAGGTGAGTAATTTTTGTGACATGATGTAGAATACTTGTAAATTTGATTATAAAATATTTACAATACAAAAGACACATTTCGACAGATGGCTGAAATGTGTCTTTTGTAAAAGGGAGAAGGAACATGCTGAAATTAAAGGATGATGGAGCAACTGGAAATACAGTAAGACCATCGGCATCATTTGGTGAAGAAGAAATGAAAGATGTGCAGTCGATGGGATGGAATGAGCAGTATGTGTCTCAACCAGTTGTAGAAGACGTTTTGGCAACAAAGGATATCGCAAAGGAACAACCAGTAAATGTAGCACCACAGAAGGAAGAAAAGAAGGATAATCCGATTTTATCCGCAATGGTATTGATTGGGTTTGTGGCATGGATTTGTGCATTAGTGTATTTTAGCAAAGCAGAGCCAAAGCTTTGTATTAGTACCTTTGGTGCATTTTGGTTATTGATTGCAGTGGTGAGTGTGGTAGGATTCATCAAAGATGGAATCGACGATATGAGAAACGTGATTATTGCCTTTGTGTTTGTCTATTTAGGGATTGGACTTACCTTTGTTCCAATTTTGCAGATGCATGTACCGGCATTCCAAGGAGAATTTGGCTTTAGAATGTCAATATACCTAGTGTTTATTTTCTGTATTATACTTGGTGCGTTATTGATAGGTGTTGAAGTTTATCGTATCGTTCATAGTAGGCTGGTTTGCACCATGGAGGTTTCCGCTGAGTGTTTGAAGCTTCGTGATAAGCATTTTTGGCGTGATGAAGTGAATGTCCGTGAAACACAAGGATATTACGGTAGAAGAAAGAAAGTCAGTGGTGTATATCGCTTTGAATACAGAGGACAGACTTATGAGGTGCAGGATGATACCAATAGTAACATGGATCGACCAGAACCGGGAGCATGGTATACATTGCGTATTAATCCACAGAATCCAAATGAGTTTTATCGTCCTACATTGTTGACACATATAGGAGTTTTTGTGATTGGAGTAGTATTTTTGGCGGCAGGCATCATTTGTTGTATGGTGTTTTAATAATAGAAAATGAAGAATATTTTCTTTTCAATACATATATGTTAAAATTAGGATTGATATTGAAAACGATAGGAGGGGCATAATTTACAATTTTGTGAATTATGGAAAGTTTAGATGGAAGAAAAGCGCATTGAAGGACTTTGGGACTGTGCATATTGTGGTCAGATAGGAATTAAGGCACGTTTTGATGCGTGTACTTCTTGTGAAAGACCAAGAGGGATGGAAACGATATTCTATCTTCCTGATGATATTGAAGCAGCCACTTTGACAGAGGAAGAGAAGGCGCATACAACCAATGAACCGGATTGGTTATGTGAATACTGTGGTGCTTATAATAAATCAACTGCCACTTGCTGTGAAAAATGTGCAGGAGACAGAACAGAGTCAAAGTACAATTATGGAATGTTACACAAGCTCACAGGAAAGTTGTTTGGAAAGAAGAGATAATTGGAGTGGGGATACATGGCAGTACAGATAGTTGCAGATTTATATGGCTGCAAGGATATTTTAGATGATATGACTGCGATAACGGAAGCTGCGCATAAAGCGATTGATTACGTGGGAGCACAAATTGTAGAGGAATGTGTACACAAATTTGAGCCGATAGGAATTACATACTTTGCGGTGATTTCAACTTCCCATTTTTCAATACATACATGGCCGGAATATGGCTATGCTGCAGTAGATGTTTTTTCGTGTAGTGATACAGTTGCAGATGGCATATCGCAAATGTTGAAAGAACTGTTTGAGGCGGAAAAGATAGTTTTGCGTCAGATAGAACGTGATATAGAAAATTCAGATAGTGTGTAAACACAAGATAAATTCCAGAATAAAAATTAATTTTATAATAATGAAAGGGGGTACTATATGTTTTATCGAGTAGGTACGCTACTTAGTATCAACGGCATGGAAGGAAAGGTCATTGGATATATTCAGTATGAAAATCCGAATGATGGTAACAAATCTTGGACCGAGTACCGATTGAAAACAAGCCGTGGGGAGTGTTGGCTTTCCTGTGATGATAGTTATAATGAGTATTCTATCTCATGGCCGGCAAATGATGTCAGAGGGCAGATTGGTCCGGAATGGCATAAGGTAGACTTTGGAATACAGGTGGTGAGAGGTGCCGGAGGAGATGTGGATGTGGACCACGGAGAACGGGCTTCTTTTGTAGAATATGAGGATGCTAGCGAGGATCACACACTTTCTGTTGAAATGTGGGAAGACGGTACAGAGTATTCAAAAGGCGAGTACATAGACAAAAGTGATATTACAGTGATGGGATATGAGGAACCGAAAAGTGTCGGTTCTGGAAAAACCTTGTCCAAAATAGTTAGCTTGTTTGCAGCTCTTATGATTTTTTGCAATATGGCACCGCTTTTGTTAGGTGGTCTTTTTGCAGGAATTAGTAATAGCAATAAGACGCAGATTAGTGAGCATTTGACAAATTCCAGTTTATACACATATGAAACAAGTATAACAGGTAATGAGCAACAACAAGCGATGGTATACAAATATAACATCTCATCCACAACAGACGATGTGGCAATGGATATCATACAGGGTATTGATGGTGAAACGGAATCTGTTACCCAAAATAATGATGTATCAGATGCAGAGATTGGAATTTTGACAACGAATGAATATTGTCTGATATATCATCCGGAGGATGAGTCAGATGTAGTATATGTCCAGGTGTCAGATAGAAAGTATAATTATACTTCGGATCAGTCGCCGTATCGGTCATCAAGTTCGACGACATCCTGGTATCGGAGTCATTACTATAGTTCTGGTTATAGTAGTGATGCGTCATCTTACTCAAGTACACCGTCGGCCTATTCCATGTATGATGGAAATACGATTCATAATATTGGTAATGGATATTTTGACAGTTATTCCAACTCGGTTAGACAGTCCAGTATCAATAATCGTAGCTCGTCCGGTGGTGGATTAAGTAGTGGTAAATAAAGTATTGATAGAAAAGGAGAAAAGATATGTTAACTATGGCAATTGAAACTTTCGTATATCTTGGTGTAGGTTTAGTAATGATGATGTTGGGATACTTTATTATTGATTTGTTAATCCCAGTTGATTTTCCACAGGAGATTAATGACGGCAATAAAGCAGTGGGCTGGGTGTCTGCTGGTATCTATGCAGCTCTTGGTTTTGTGATTCGTTCTGCGATTATTTCTAATACGATTGCAGAGGAGTCTGCGCTTTTAGAAGGTGCAATTGAAACTGTAATTTTTGCGGTGATTGGAATTGTGGCAATGGCATTGGGATATTTCCTTGTAGATATCATTAATCGCAAATTTAATTTTAATGAAGCGTTGAAGGCAAAGAATGAAGCTGCCGGCATTATGATATTTGGCATTTTTATCGGTGTTGCATTTATTGTCAGTGGTGTGATTCAGTAGTTTGAAAGAAGGTGACTTTCAGTATAAGTCGAAGTGCTTGCTGCAGAGACTGTAAGAAAGTGACAGAACGGAGATGGATATGAGCAGAAAATATAGACTCCTGATGCTGACTACTTTGATTATATCGGGGTGCTCCATGTGTTATGAGCTGATTATCAGTGCGGTAAGCTCTTATTTATTGGGTAATAGCACATTGCAGTATTCTATTACCATTGGTTTATATATGGCAGCGTTGGGACTGGGTTCTTACATATCAAAGTATTTTAAAAAGAATCTTTTTAATGTTTTTGCTACAATTGAATTAAGTATCGGCGTAGTTGGGGGTGTGAGCTCCCTTCTACTTTTTCTGTCCAATATTTATATTTCCAATTATGCTGTGGTAATGTATTTGGAGATTATTGTGATTGGTACATTGGCTGGCGCGGAGATACCGATTATGACTAGAATTATCGAGGAAGATGAAAAGGATCTTTCGGTAACCCTGTCCTCTATATTCAGCTTTGACTATATTGGTGGCTTGATTGGTGCAGTTGCATTTCCACTTCTTATGTTGCCGAAGCTTGGATATTTTGCAACGTCTTTTCTTTGTGGTTTTTTGAATATTTTGTGCGCTATTCTGATTTTGTGGCGTTTCGGAGATAGAATTATTCGAATACAACTATATCGTGTAATTTCGATTTTGATTGCTTCCCTCATGGTTGTGGGAATGGTTTTTGCAGACAATATTTCAGAGAACATAGAGGATGGCTTGTATAGAGATCATGTCATCTACATGGAGCAGACGGAGTATCAAAAGATTGTGGTTACAAAACACAGAGACGATGTACGTCTATATATTGACGGTAATTGCCAGTTTTCTACTGCAGACGAGTATCGGTATCATGAAGCCTTGGTCCATGTTCCCATGAGTGTGGCAGATACACATTCTAACGTGCTTATTCTCGGTGGTGGGGATGGTATGGCTGTAAGAGAAATATTGAAATATGATGATGTTGAGAAAATCGACCTAGTTGACCTAGATGCCGGTATGATTCGTGTGTGTTCTACGAATCCCAATATTACAGCGATTAATCAGGATAGCTTGCAGTCGGAAAAGTTATCAGTACACAATGTGGATGCATTTGAGTATCTAGAAGATTGTGAGCAAGCATATGATGTAATTATTGTAGATCTTCCAGACCCAAACAGTGAATCGTTAAATAAATTGTACTCCAACATTTTTTATAGAATGTGTAAGAATCGTTTGAAAGATTTCGGTGTGATGGTGGTGCAGTCTACAAGTCCATACTATGCGACGGATGCCTTTTGGTGTATTAATAAGACGATAGAGAGTGAAGGGTTTCATGTAAAACCCTATCATTTGCAAGTTCCTGCATTTGGGGATTGGGGTTTTAATATGGCAAGTAAGGAAGATTTATCCACGGATATTCAATTTGATGTGGAGACAAGATACTTATCGGAGGAAAATGTTTCGGCACTTTTTTTGTTTGGTAAGGATGAGGTCGCGGAAGCTGTTGAAATTAATCATCTCACAAAGCCGGTTTTGATGGAGTATTATAATAAGGCGGTTGAAGCGTGGAACTGATGGTGGGTTGATGTAGATGTATTTTTGTTGATTTGCAATGAGAAAAATAGAAGTTGAAGTGTGTATGGTTGCTTCAACTTCTATTTTTTTGCACAAAAGTGATTTTGCGGGTCGTATGACGAAAAGTAGGAGAAAAACTGGCATTTTGAAATACACATTACGGTTACAATTCACACAAAGAGGTTTACATAACACTATGCTGTCGCGACAAATTAGCAAGAATATAAAACTTTATGTAAAATATACTTGACAAAGTGTAATATGAGGAGTATATTGTGCTTACAATCACATGTTGAGCGTGAATTATGTATTTCATGCAAGTGGTTATGCAGGCGGTTTGACACCGCTGTTAGATGCAGAGGGTAAGCCGGTGATCACAGCAAGGTCGTATTAATTCGGCTAAGAAGGAAGGAGATTTCGGTATGAAACTTGAGGTAAAAGACATAAGAAAGTCCTTTGGGGACAAAGAGATATTAAAAGGAATCAGTTTTTCAGTTGAGAGTGGTAAGGCACTGGGACTTCTTGGGAGGAATGGTGCAGGTAAGACAACGACGATTCGAATCTTAATGGATGTGTTCCATGCCAACAGTGGCGAGATGTTTTTGGATGGAAAGAACTTCGAACCGCGTAAGGTTCAGATCGGATATCTTCCCGAAGAAAGAGGTCTCTATCCAAAACGCCAGATTATGGAACAGATGGTATATCTTGCAAGACTACGTGGAGTCAGTAAGAAAGAAGCAGTTGCCAATGCGAAGAAATGGCTTACAAAGTTACAGGTAGAACAGTATCAGGATAAGTTGTTAGAAACCTTATCCAAAGGTAATCAGCAAAAGGTACAGTTGGCATCTACGTTGGTATGTGATCCGGATATTGTAATTTTGGATGAGCCATTCAGTGGCCTGGATCCTGTAAACTCTCAGATTCTGCAGGATGTGGTAAGGGAATTAATCGGTGAAGGTAAGATTGTCATTTTCTCAAGTCACCAGATGAGCTATGTAGAAGAGTTCTGTGAGGATGTGGTAATCATCAATCATGGAGAGGTAGTACTGAGTGGCAATTTGATGGATATTAAGAGAGAATTTGGTGAGAATCAGTTGGTGATAAGCGGTGTTGGAATGAGCGCAGAAGATACGAGAAAGATAGTAGAAGGAAAGCTTACAGATCTTGTGGAGCTGACAGGAACAGTCAAGGAGGATGTGATTGTAAGACTTTTAGATGGTGTGACGAGAAATCAGTTACTACAGAGACTGATGGACACAGATGGATTTTTGATAGAACATTTTGAGACATATAAGCCATCATTGAATGATATTTTTGTGGCAAAGGTAGGTGAGGAAGCATGAGACGTTTTTGGACAGTATTTGAATTTGAGTTGTTAAGCTATATTAAGAATAAGTCGTTTATGATTACAACTATTTTGCTTGCTGTACTTTTGGGAGCGGCAATGTTTCTTCCGAGATTTATCGATATGTCTGAGATTTTAGGAATTGAGCAGACGGTTGAAGAAAAGGAGGATACAAGCAAAGAGAAAGAAGAAGAACTTGCAAAGTTAGGTATTGTGGATGAGCAAGGCTTCTTTGTAGAGAAAGCGATTCTTGAACAGGCATTTCCGGATGCAGAATTCACATACATGAAGGATGTTGACGAGTTGAAGAAAGCAGTAGAGGATGAAGAAGTTGAAGCGGGATTTTTCATAAAAGATGATTTGCATTACGAGTACTATGTGCTAAACCGTGATATTACGGATGAAAATCAGCTTATTTTCAACGAAGTACTTTCTATGATTCATAAGCAAATCTATTGTGCGGAGAACGGAATTGATTTTGCTACATTTGTAGAAGGATATGAGGCAGCTGTAGAATGTGAAGAGCAGATTCTTGGCAAGGATGCTGAGGATAGCTATTGGTATTGTTATGTGTTGGTAATTGTAATCTTTATGATGATTATCATGTATGGTGTGATGATTGCAACTGCGGTTACCACAGAGAAGAGTAACCGTTCAATCGAAGTGTTGGTAACAAGCATAGATTCCACTTATCTCTTGTTTGGCAAGGTGTTTGCGGGAGCAGTTGCTGCCGTTGTACAGGTTTCCTTAATATTAGGAGCTGTATTAATCGGTTATGGCATGAACCACACTTATTGGGGTGATAAGTTGGATATCATTTTGGATATCCCAAGCAATGTGCTTGTAGCATTTGCCATCTTTGGTATTGGAGGTTTTCTGTTCTATGCATTCCTTTATGGAGCAGTGGGAGCTTTGGTTTCCAAGACAGAGGATATCAACAAGGTTGCTGGTGGTATTCAGATGATTATTATGATTGTGTACTTTGTGGTATTGTTCCAATTACAGAATCCGGATGGTTTGCCAATGAAGGTTTGTTCCTTCTTGCCTGTGTCTTCTTATTCGGCTATGTTCGTACGAATCGGGATGGGCTCTGTGGCAACCTGGGAGATTGCAGTATCAGCAGTGATCCTATTCGTGTCTGTGTTCGTAGCAGGATGGATTGCAGCCAAGATTTATCGCATGGGTACATTGCGATATGGTAATCCGATATCACTTTCAAAGGCGATTAAGGATTTGAAGAAGGCAGAGTAATAGGATAGAGAGACAGGAGGAATCGTTATGAAGGACGAAACAATTAAGGCGTTAATAACAAAATTTTTCAGAGTTGCTGTTATGATAGCAGTATTGATGATTATGTCAAGACATATGTAGAAAGTATGTGAGGTGTGAAATGAAGAGTTTTTGATTTGCAACCGTTAGAAAATACAAGGAGGAGAAAGAACATGAGAAAAATTTTAATTAGAATACTTTCTGTGATAGTCGTAATATTGGCATTGGTGGGCATTGCCTTTATGACTTCTGGTGAGATTATGGGAGATGTCACCCAAACTACTACGGTTGAGGTGAAAGACGGAGTCGCTTCTCCGGCAACGATGGAGGGAAGCTCTTTTACGCTCGAGGAAGATGGTGAATATGCTGTCTATGTAAAGATTGAGAATGATTCGGAAGGCTTGATTACTGCATTTGTTGTGTATGACGAAGCAGGTGATGTCGTATTTTTTAGTACCGGTGAAGACTTGGTGGTGGAATCCATTGATCTGAAACTTAAGGCTAGCAATTACAAGACAGAATTTCGCTTTATTACCAACGAAGAGGAACTGTCACAGCTGGTTAAGGAAGGTAAAGGGGAATATTATTCCGAGGAGGAATATACCTTTGCTGAAAATGGTATCTTTAACGTGACGGTGGAATATAACATCAAAGAAGAAGGCGCAATGAGTATCTACTACTTGATTGGTGTGATTTGTGGTGTAGTAGTTGGACTTGCATTTGTAGCATTATTAGTATACTTGACCCGTAAGATGGGGGGTAAGATTGATTTGGCATGCAAGAAAGGTGCTTATGATGAGCGTCAGTTATTAGCAAGAGGTGTAGCCTATAAATATGCGTTCTTTACCTTGATGATCGGTATGGTAATCATTGCACTGATGGAAGAGATTGCTGGAATCAGATGGTTTATGTCTATGGCAGGTGTGTGGGTGATGGTATGTATCAGCCTTGCTGTTTTTGCAACTATCTGTATATTGAAAGATGCCTACATGTCTCTTTATGAAAATGCTAAGGGTGTGGTGATTATGTTCTCGGCTATAGGAATCCTAAATATCGCAATTGGAATTGGAAATATTGTTGACGGCACGCCATTAATTGAAAATGGAGTATTATCCGTTCGTTGCGCGAACTTAATTGTGGGATTATTGTTTGTTTATATTTTGCCAGTATTTATCGGTCGAGTGATATACAACAACAAGCAATTAGAGGAAGATGAGGAGTAGCCTATGAAGAATTTGAAAATGAAATCAGCCAGAGCTGCTCTCGATATGTCGCAGCAGGAACTGGCAGATAAGGTGGGAGTTTCCAGACAGACCATTAATGCTATCGAAAAGGGAGATTACAATCCGACGATTAATCTTTGTCGTTCGATTTGTAAGCTTTTAGGTAAGACCTTGGATGAGCTGTTTTGGGAAGAGGATTAAGAATGGAATGTAAAAAAATGAGTGTTGCAGGACGAATTCTTATGTGCTATAATTTGTTCAGGCAAAAGGAAACGAGCATAAGAAGTGAACACAAAACGAAACCCTATGAGGTAGGCTCTCATAGGGTTTCTTCTCTATTATGCGGTTGAGCTTCCGAGGCTAGTTGTTGTCATCTTTGCCGTCTAACCATTTGCATATGTAACAGGCGATTACACTTGCCACTACGGAAAGAATAAAGGAAACGAACAAAGCGAACACCCCCTCTCTGTTGTACAAATCGGGTGCGACAACAAGAATATTATAACACGCAGTGCGTATGTGCACAAAAAAGTATGAGATAGATGCAGATATTTGGGTATCATCCCACATTTTGATTTAGGAGTTGAACCATGGCAGAGAAGTATATTATGATTCACGACATTATGAGTGAACATAAGGACCGTATGTTGAATTTAAAAAAGTATTATCCGTTTTTTGTACTCTGCGAGACTACATTTTCGCAGTACAAAGAGGGTAAGTTCATGGATTTGGATATGGGATATATCACCATGGCGAGTCTCCGTTATTTTATTAATGAGAACAACTTTCATGAAAGTGAGATTACATATGACCAGTATGAGAAGTTCCTCTCGGAAATTCTGAGACGTGAGTTTCGATTAGAACTTCCGGAGGAGGAAGAGAAGGAGCTTATCGGATACATTTTTGATAAAATCAAAAATGACGGTCGAGCATTTACTTTTCCGTATTTTGACCCAGAGGAGAAGAAGAAAAAGACCGCTCGTGTGAAGCTGATTGACAGCCGTATTGTGGATGGTGTGGTGTTATATCATGTCACCACAGATGGAATTGAGTTTTACTTGGATACAAAGGAGATTAAGGATGAAAGTAACATTTCCGTGCAACAGCTTCTGTTGGAGAAAATGATCCAGTCCGAGAATTTTGCTGGTGGTATCGAAGTAATTAAGAGAATCAATAATGAAGTGAACAAGCTTGCGTTACAGAAGAAAGAAGTCTTAGATTTGTTAAGCTATGATGTGTTTTCTGGGGCTAAGGCAAGCGAGGAATATATGGAAACAGTTGCCAGATGGTTTGATGAGGAGTCAAAGCTGTTCGAGAAGAACCGTGCCTTGATTGATAAGGCATTCGCGAAAGCCAATCATGCGAATAAAGAGATGTTACAAAGTAGTTCTGGCAATGGTGAGTGGGATGGAATGGACGCTGGCAATGCAGGTAACAATACGGTCAAAGGTATGTCTGCAAGTGCTGCGATTCTTAGTGAAATCCACAAGTTAGATACGGAACTTAAGAAAACCATTATCAAGCATGGTGAGCTAATTAAGGAAACCATCGAATTACAGAACATTGCGGATGAGATGATAGCGAGTGCTAAGTTAAGAAAACTTCGTCCGGTATTTAATTTCCGTGATTCTTTGAAGAAAGCGATGGACAATAATCGGGCAGACCAGCTTGGAATGCTGATGGCACCATTATTTATGCCAAAGCTTACGAAATCATTTTCACCGGAATCCATTGACCGCATGCTGGAGAGCAAGCTAGATAATGCAGATTTTGGCGAGAAAGTTGAAAAGAAACAGGTAGATGTGGATTATGTATTTGAGGATGAAATAGAGGATACAAGAATTTCTGGCAACTACGGAAGATTGTTTGGGGAATTGTTAGAACAGTTGTGGAAGCATGGAAAGACTACCCTACCAGAGCTTATGGCGATATACGAGATTAAGTTTGGCAAGGAGATATATCGCAACGGAGATGTGTATTCCTTCTTGGTTCATTTAGCCCAGAAGGACAAGTATGATCTGAAGAAAATGCAGGACAAGCAGGATACCTTCTTGGAAGGTCTAGTTATGGATAATATGAGCTTGGAGAAGAAGGATCAGTTTGCCAACATGGTATTCAACATCACTTTTGATGTAGAGAATGTGTTGAAGTTTGGGGAGCGCAAGGATGAAGCGTTTACCATTACGGATATGAGCTTTGTAGTGATGCAATGATCTAAGTATGAAGGAATAAGGAAGAAAAAGGAGGAAAAGTGTATGAAAAGGAAAATGTGTGGGTTGTTATTGTTAACAACGATGTTATTTGTGTTGACGGGATGTCGTATGTACGCGGATTACAAGGTCAATGAGGACCAGACGGTGACAATTACTTCGAAGATTGCCTACCCAGAATCTATGAAGGATGTTATGGACACCACAGGTATGAAAGTGCAAATCTTAGAGGATGGTAATAAGTATTATGTGGAGGAAGCAACTGAGACGGAGACATTGACACAAACCAATGAAAGAGGCATTGCTTTATCGGAGGATGTGTTCTTTTATCGAATCGGTGCAGAGGACGAAAACTTAGATATGAATGGTGTTATGTATATGCAGATGACGGTGCATTTACGTTCGGATATCGTAGATACCAATGCGGATGTATCCACCACCAATGAAACGGCGGTGTTTAGCACAGACGGAAAGCTATCTTATTGGTATGCGTATACACAAAAAGGAAAAGAATTGATTGCTGCAGATGCAGAAATGCCTAAGATGAAGGGTGCCAAGAATGGAAAGTATTATAAAAAAATGCCGACCAATGTTCAGTTTACAGATAACATTGCAGTAAAAGATGTTGTGTTGAATGGGCAGTCTGTGACTAGTTCTTCATCTAAGACTACGTCGAATGGAAAGACGATAACATACACAACTTGGAAAAATAGTCAAGGAAAAGATGCATCCAAGGTTGGTAAGAATGTGTTCAAGGTCACAGATTTGAATGGTAATACTGCGACGTATACCATTTATATTGATAAAAAAGCACCGGTTGTAAAGGGCGTTAAGAATAAGAAGACATATAAGAACAAAGCGGTCATTTATGTAAAAGACAATAAGAAATTGTCGAAGGTGACGATTAATGGAAAGAAACAGAAAATAACAAAGAAACAGCTTGTAAAGAAGGGCAAATATAAAGGTTATTATAAGTATACAGCTAAGAAAAAGGGAAGCAACAAGATTGTTGTAAAGGACGCTGCAGGCAATACGAAGACGTTAAAGATTACCATTAAGAAATAGATTGTAGTAACGATAAAAGAGGAACACATAATGGAAATGAAAAACTTAGTAAAAGCAATGGATATATATGCAAAGCTGGTGACAGGAGAGGATATCAAGCGCGGTGGTGCCAATGGTAGTCTGTATGATGATTACTATGGAAACGCGGAAGTATATGAGATTGTGGGATTGATGTTAAAGAAATTGAATCTGAATATATACGAGTACAAGGAAAGCTTGTTCCTGTCTGCCGGCGAGGGGAATCGCATTTTCGGTTATACCAATGAAGAACTGAAAAAGGCTATGGGACTTCGCTATAATCGTGAACTGTATCTATGTTATTTCATTATGTATGAGATTTTGTTATCTTTTTATTCTGATTCTGCATCCTACCAGTTTAAGGAATATATTAAGATTGAGGATGTGATGGCCGAGGTGACAAAGGCACTTTCTGTGTTTACCAAAGAGATTGCAATCTATGATTTGAATGAGGAAAATCAAGAAAGCTTCCAGGCGGTTGCGCTTTTGTGGGACGAGCTTCCTGCAAGCACTGGTGAGAATCAAGAAGATATTAAAGCATCTCGCGCGTCCAAGGCTAGTTTTGTAAAGTTGACATTTAATTTCCTCGTGAATGAGAACTTGTTTTTGGAAGTGAGCAAGCGATATTATCCAACAGAACGATTCCAAGCAATTGTGGAACACTATTTTGAAGAGTATCGTGGACAGATATATGATTCCCTTACGAATATGAAATTTGAGACAGAAGAAACACTTGGCAAGTAATTTGCGTAAGTGGTAAGTAGAGGTTGTAAAAATGCCAAATATTAATCGAATTCGAGTAAACAATGTAAAATATAATTTTGGAACCCAAGGCTATGATGATTTTTCTATGCGTATGTATGGAAAGAATACATTGTATGACTTGGCAAATGGTGGTGGTAAGAGTGTGTTGATGTTACTCTTGTTGCAGAACCTGATTCCAAATTGTACTTTGGACGAGAAACAACCAATTGAGAAGCTGTTTCGTAATGGTGGAGGTAATACAACCATTCATTCTCTTGTGGAATGGAAGTTGGATGACAAGGACATCAAAGAGGGTTTCCGCTATATGACCACAGGCTTTTGTGCTAGAAAAGCAAAGGATGCTGACGCTGGAGAAGATGGGCAGATTTCCCTTGCGGGAGCAGGTGGTGCAGCCGCTGCAAATGGTACACTAGGTGGTATGTCAGCTGATAATGGTGCAGACAGCGCTGCAAGTCCATCCAAGGGTCTTGGAAAAGACAGTGCGTCGATTGAGTATTTTAACTATTGTATTTTTTATAGAGACTATAACGAGAATGACATCGTGAATCTTCCTTTGCAAAACAGCAAAGAGAGGATTACTTATGCTGGACTGAAAAATTATTTGAAGGATTTGGCAAGAAAGAATTACAACCTTAAGGTGTTTGTGTTTGAACGTAAGGGTGAATACCAGAGATTTATCAGTCAGTACGGATTGTTTGAAAGTCAATGGGAAATTATTCGAGGTATCAACAAGACAGAGGGACATGTTCGTACCTATTTTGAGACTCACTACAAGACGACCCGTAAGGTGGTGGAAGATTTATTAATCGAAGAGATTATTGAAAAGGCATTTTTGGTGAAGACGGAGCAGAATGATGTCAATGAGGATATGGCAAAAACCTTGTTGGATATCAAGGACAAGCTTGTGGAGCTTTCCAAGAAAAAGAGCGAGATTGCTAATTATGATAAAGAGACGGAGCTCATGCATTTATTGGAGGGAAGAGTGTCTAATTTCCTCACTCTTTATGAAGAGAAGGATCAAGTGACGGGTACCCTTGCGGATATTTATGTGACTGGTGAAGCTTTGAGCCGTCAAGGCGAAGAGGAAATCGCCCGCAGGTCAGAGAAAAAAGAGGAGTTTGAACAACGTCTTCACGCTGAGAGAAAACGTATTGAGAGCTTGAAAATTGTGAAGGATCAGTATGATTTACAGGACATAAAAAATGATTTGGATGTTCTGAATAATCATGTAGAACGTGCTGACAAGGAACTGGAAGAAGCGAAAGCAGAGCTCGATTTGAAAGAGAGTATCAATGACTATTTGCGCTATTTGAGCGATAAAGCGCAGATGGATGAGAACCAGGCGATGATTGATGCCTCTAAGGAGTCCAATTCTGATCAGTTAGGCAAATTACAGCAGTATGCCTACACGAAAAAGCAGATGGATGATGCAAAGCTTACGGATGTTCGAAATCGCTTGGCTGAGCGACAGCAGGAATTAACAAAGGTTAAGAGTGACTTGGAGAGCCTTACCCACATTTATGAAGAGGGGAATATTTCCCTTGCAGTTGCAAAGAGTCATAGAGAGCATTTTGCAGAGGAGTACCACAAGCGTATGGAGGAAATTGGTGCTGTGCGCAAGGAGATTTCAATTCTGGTGTTAAGTGACTTGAAGGAATTAATGGAAACTTTGCAGGCAGAGGAGATAGAACTCCGAGAAAAACAGGAAAATGCGCAACGTGCATATATGAATGATTTGGAATCCTTGAAGCAGAAGGAAAAAGAATTGTTTGTGGAGAGTGAAGAATTAAAGAATGCACAGCGTGCCTTGGAAGAGGTTTCTAAAAAGCATGAAGAATATATGGTAAACAAAGAGCGTCTTAAGAAAATGACGCAGGTATATGGTGTGAAAGAATTGTCTGATTTGTACGGAACCATTAAAATCCGTGCTTTTCAGCAGAAGGTGCTTGTAGATGGAATGAAGAAACGTATCGCAGAGGTGGAACGCCATCTAGAGCAGGTGAAAGAAGGTAGAATTCTAGAAGAGTCTGAGGCAGTGGCAAAGGTAAAGGATTATCTGGAAAGTCGCCACGGAGATTTTGCTTTGTCTGGCGTGGATTATCTTTCTGCTTTGCCAAAAGTGAATCGGGAGGAGCTGCTTTCTCGTTTTCCACTTCTTCCATATGGTGTAGTAACAAAGCAGTTTGATTTGGTAAAGGAAGATGAGAGGATTGGAACCATCGACCTAAAAAATCAGGCAGTTCCAATCTATGACCAGATGGTTTTGGAATCGCCTTATGTGCCGACAGAAGAAGAGGGAGTCTTATTAATTGCAAAGGATAAAAGTGTTTTCTTAGAAGAAGATGCACTTGCCATGGAAGCAACTCGTCTACAGAAAAAACTTTCTGAGATGCAGGAAGAATTAGATAGAGCAACAGAGTTAGAATCTGTTTATGATGAAGATTTGGACTACACTGCAAAACTTACGGATGCAGCATTTATGAATGCAGAAAATGAGATGCAGACCGGTAAAGAAGCGTTATTGGAACATGAGAGAAAAGTGGATAGTATCAAAAAGGATATGGAACGCATTTTGGCGCACAGCGAGAAAATGAAAGAAGATGCGGAGAAATTCCAAGAAACCTTAACCACAAATCAAAAAGAACAGATTAAGCTTGCGGGAATCGAAGCAAAAAGTGATTTGGCAGATGAGGCAAAACGTCAGCTGGATATTTATGATGCAGAAGTGAGACGTTTGACAGAGGATGTGGCAAAGGTGGAGTCTGATAAGAATGCAGTGGCATTGAAGTGCAGTGATTTGGAAGGACAGATTTCCTCCATGGAGCATCAGATTAGCGAGGTGTTATCCGATTGGGATGCGATTTACAAGGATTATTATGTGGAAGGAAAATTTACCGCGGTTAACATTTCGGAAGAACAGTTAAAAGCAGAATTTCTTGCTGCAAAAGCAATTGTGGAACAAGCAACCATTGTGTTAGAGGATAAAAAGAAATTGATTGCTACATTGCTGGAAAGTATGCAACGTGGAATGCGTATTATTGAGCGTCGCAAAGTGTCTGTGGATACTTTAGAACAGCTACGAAAGGATGGGGAGTTGCATCCTGTGGACGAGGAATTAATCAACCGTTTAAGTATGCATTTATCCCAGCTGTCAGTACGCTGTGACCAGCTAAAGGGTGACTATAAGAAAAAAGAGCATGAAGCTACAAGAATTGAGGGGCGTATTGAACAGGCTGTGCAAGCTTTGAAGGAGCGGTTTGGCGAGGATGCAGTGACTTCCCTAGAAACAGATATTACCAAGGAAGAAGCACTTCAAGCAATTGCAGAGGGTGACAGAATTCTGAAGAATCTTCAGGACGAGATGAAGAATTTCCAGAAAGAATATCAGCAGTATGTGAAGAACAACAATGTTATCATCGACCTGTACAAGGACGTTAAACGTATCGTGGAAAGTGAAGGCTTGGATGTGACTGGAGCCAATGTGTTGATGAAAGAACAAGGAGAAATTCGAGAAATCTTCGAAGAGAGCCTAATGTTCTATGATAAGATTAACAAGGCTATGTCAAAGGCAAAACAGGAGTTGTTAAACTACAAGACACAAACGGCCAATACCTTCTTTGCTATGGGTGCATTTGAACTTTCCAATTCCATCAAGGATGATGTGGAGATACCGGAAACCTATGGCGATGCAAAGGCGTTGCTTGCAAATATCAGAGAAATGATTTCCTATATTGCGTTGGAAAAAGAACGTGTGGAACAGGGGATTGAAGATATGGAGGCCATTAAGAATAACTTTGAAAGCCAGTGTATTGAACGTTGTAAGGATGTTCGCACGGAGCTTGATAAGCTTCCAAAACTGTCTCGCATTCAGTTAGACGGCGAGATGATTCAGATGGTAAATCTCACAATTCCATATGTGAAGGATGAATTTATCAAACAGAGAATGTCAGATTATATTGATGAGGTGGTAAATGGTGCCGACCAGTTTAAGGACAACAATGACCGAATCAAATATATGAAGAACCGATTGCTGTTAAAGAAATTGTTTAGCGTTATGGTGACGGATATGAATGCCATTCGATTGAAACTATACAAACGTGAACGTATGAAGGAACAGAGCCGTTATCTTCGCTATGAAGAGGCGGTGGGTAGTACAGGACAGTCCCAGGGTATCTACATTCAGTTCCTCGTATCCATTATCAACTATATTTCCGGTATGTATGCACCAGAGGCGGAAGCCAGTGAGCTTAAGAAGGTCATCTTTATTGATAACCCATTTGGTGCCGCAAAGGATATCTATATTTGGGAGCCTATTTTTGCATTGCTAAAGACCAATAATGTACAGCTGATTGTTCCTGCCCGTGGTGCCACACCGGCGATTACCAATCGCTTTGATGTGAACTACATTTTGGGACAGCAGTTGATTGGCGGAAGACAACAGACGGTGGTTGTGGATTACAGAAGCCAAGTGGCACAGGATGAGATGGAATACGAAAATCTTGAGTATAGTCAGGCTACATTTGATTTCATTTAGTTGCATAGGAGGGATTACTTTGAGAAATAAATTAGCAGTTTTATTGACATTAGCCTTGATGTTAGGCGTTGTAGGATGTCAAAAGGAAGGTACAGAGAAAAAAACCGAGGCACCAGTGAGCGTTGTAACAGAAGAGTCGGTTGTCATTAACGACACAGAGGAAATAACAGAAGCAGATAAAACTGAAACCACAGAGGCACAGGAAGAGGAAGTGGTTGCAGAGAAAAAAGTGTCTGTTATCTTTGATGGGAAAAGTAATGATTATTATAATGACAATGGTGATATGATTTTGCACATTTATTACACGCATCCAGTGGTTTCTGTTGCTGGTAATGAAAATGCAAGTGGCTCTATCAATGCAGAATTTGAGAGTGATGAAGAGATGTTTGACATTAATTGTGAATCTCTAGAACAGGAAGCCACCCTTGCTTTTGAAGATGGTTTGACAGAAGATATGTCATTCTTTGCTAGCGAGGTGCGATTTGCCGAGAAACGTGTGGATAATAAAGTGGCGAGTTTTGTGAAGAGTCAATATTCCTATTTGGGTGGTGCACATGGCACAAATTACGAATTTGGATGGAACTTTGATGTGGAAACAGGAAAGCGCTTGACCTTGGCAGATATTGCTGAGGATGAGGATGCATTTAGGGCGGATGTCAAAGAGTATGTATTAATGCTTTGTGAGTCAGATGCTTTTAAGGATCGATTGTTTCCTGAATACAAAGAGAACATTGATTTTGTACTACAGGATGATTTGTGGTATTTCGATCACGCGGGGCTTACCTTTATCTCTAATCCATATGAATTGTCATCTTATGCGGAAGGTGTTTTGCACTTTACCATTCCTTATAATGAATTAAATGGATTAAAGGACGAATACTCTTATGATGGTGGTTTTCAGAAAAGTGTTGATCTTGGAGAAACAGTTCACATAGATTTGAATGGTGATGGAACAGAGGACGAGATTACATTCCATGCGGAAGAGTCTAGTGATTATGTATATGTTCCAGCTTTGACCATCAATGGTGTAGATTATTCAGGAGTATTCGAAGACAACCAGTGCTATTTTGCATATCCGTATGAGGAATATATTATTATGGATATTGATGAGACAGATGACTATTTGGAAATTGCAGTGCAGGATTACGGTATGAGTGATGATCCGATGACTACATTTCTTCGCTATGACGGAAACGATGTCATCTATATGGGTTATGTGAGTGACCGCGTGTCAGACCTATATATTGTAAATGACGGAAAAGGAAACCTACACGCAAGAGAACGTATGCACATTTTTGAAACCATTAATATGAAAACCACTTATGAAGTGGAGAATAACCAATTGGTTCGCTGTATGGATGAGCTATATGAAATTGCTTATACAGATGGAACGAGAGAAAAAGGATTATTGCAAGATCTATATGTCTTTACAGAAATGTCTATAGAGAGTGAAGTGGTGAAACTAGACAAAGAGACCGAGATTATTGCCTTGGCAACGGATAATGCTGAGTGGGTTCAGATTCAATATGAGGATGGCAACATTTATTATATTCATGTGGTGAATCACTATATGATTGATATGAATGGGAATGAAGTGGATTCGCGAGATGTGTTTACACATATTATCCAAGCGGGCTGATGAATCATGTGAGATGGTGTATGCAATTGTGTCATGTTTGGTTAACTGTGGTTGAAATTTGGAGGTGACGTTCGTGCAGGCGATTTTAGAAAATGATATTTTGAAGGTGACAATCAATTATTTTGGCGCGGAATTGTCCAGTATGATTAAGAAGGATACTGGTGTAGAATACATGTGGAATGCCGATGAAAAGTTTTGGAAACGAAGTGCGCCGGTATTATTTCCAATTGTGGGAAGTCTGAAGAATAAAGAGTTTTTATATGATGGCAATGCGTATCCTATGGGACAACATGGTTTTGCCAGAGATATGGAGTTTTCCTTGGTGTCAAATGATGGTGTGGAAGCATGGTTTTCCTTGACTTCGGATGACAGTACCTACGAAAAATATCCATTTGCATTTACATTGGAGATTGGATATATACTTTCTGGGAATACGCTTAAGGTAATCTGGAAGGTGGTCAATGAGGATGAGAAGAAAATGTTTTTCTCAATTGGTGGACATCCGGCGTTTATGTGTCCTTTGAATGGTGAAGGCGCACAGACGGATTACTTTATTGAATTTGACACAGATCAGGATTTCACTTATTCAAAACTTAGCGAGAATGGGTTGGTATACAAGAAAGATAATGTACTTGCAACAGGTGGTGGCAAGATGCAAGTGACGGAGCATTTGTTTGATGAGGATGCTTTGGTGATAGAAGACGGTCAGGCTCAGAAGGTTTCTCTTTGTAAGCCAAATGGAGAAGCTTACCTCACGGTTTGTTTTGATGCACCATTATTTGGATTGTGGTCACCAGCAAAGAAGAATGCACCGTTTATCTGTATTGAACCTTGGTATGGAAGATGCGATGATGAATCTTTTACGGGCACTTTAGAAGAACGAGAATATGGTCAGCAGCTAGAGCCAGCTGAACAGTTCGAGGTGTGTTATACTATAGAGGTGAATTGATTTTCATAACGTTTACGAGTGTACATTATCGAACTGATCAGCGTGATGTTGTACAGAGTATATAATCGAGTAGGAGCTAGCCTGCTCGATTTTTATTATCATTTGAGAGAGATTATATGATGTCGATATTTGTCGCAATAAATGTCACAATTATAGGATTGATAGGAATGATTTTTTGGTAATATTTTTGATTGTAGGATGGAAATGAAAAGTGTATAATAAATCGTTGTAGCATTATAACAATGGCACTATCATTATTTGGCTGACTATATTATAGAAAGTATGAGGACATGATATGAGTATGAAATCAACGACCGCTGTGTGGGCGGGCAAGTTAACAACAAAAATTTTGAAATTGGCAGGAAAGGGCGCAACGGCACTTCCTGGCAAGGTGGCTCGCAGAATTTGTCCGGATATATTGAAGTATTTGGCAGGCGACATGAAGATTATTTGCGTAACAGGTACCAATGGTAAGACAACCACCTGTCATGTGATTCGGGATATGATTGAAGCAAAGGGAAATACCGTATTTTGCAATGATGCTGGTGCAAATTTGCTGAATGGCGTGGTATCTGCTTTTGTCAATGCGTCATCCTGGGGCGGTAAAATCGAAAAGGATTACGCAGTGGTTGAATGTGATGAAGCGGCGTTGAAATCTATTGTACAGCATTTTGGAGACAAGGATGTAACAGCGGTGGTAACCAACTTGTTCCGTGACCAGTTAGACCGATATGGAGATGTGCGTAATACACTGGCTAAGATTCGTGCGGGTTTGGAACAGCTTCCGAATGTAAAATTGGTATTAAATGCAGATTGTTCTTTGACGTCTTCTTTGCGTGACGTACCACATAGTGAAATTTATTATTTTGGTATGAATGCGCCTATCTATGATGACACTACATTTAATGTGGAGGATGCACCAAATTGTATTCATTGTGAAGAGGAATATCAATATGACTATCACACCTTTGGACACTTGGGTGGGTTCTATTGTGAAAAGTGTGGATATAAGCGCGAGCCAGCACAGGTGGGGCTTTCTAAAATAATTGAGTGGAAGAGTGCATCTTCTGTTGTGGAGATGGATATATTTGGAGATACAGTAGAGGCAGAGGTTTGCTTACCGGGTGCGTATAACCTATACAATGCATTAGCTGCAATTACGGTTGCAAAATTAATCGACCTACCAATGGACAAGATTGTTTCTGTGCTTGGTAAGGTGACGACACATTTTGGCCGTATGGAACAGATTCAGCTTGGAGATGCCAATATAACGTTGGCCTTGGTTAAGAACCCGACAGGATATAACGAGGTAATCCAATATTTGATTCGTCAGGATTTGACTGGAAATCTTGTGTTTGGTATGAATGATAACTATGCAGATGGTACAGATCTTTCATGGATTAGTGATGTAGACTTTGAAAAATTTGCTGACCACGCAAAGGAAATAAAGTGCTGTTATTTCACCGGTAAGTGTGTGGATGACATGCAAAGCCGTTTGGAACAAGCAGGTTTTGATAAAGAGAAATTTGTCGTAGAAAAAGATTATAAGACTTTAATCACGAAACTGCAGCAGTCGGGACAGCAATCTTATTTGATCCTATCCTATACTTGTATGTTGGAGTTGAGGGACAAGCTCGCCGAGTTTGTACCGTTGAAGAAGTACGAGAGTTGATGAGGGAATGTGTGATATGACAGATGAATCATTTATGACAGATATTGATATTATGTGCAAAGAACATGAAGAAGCCATGGCAGAAAAGGATAAATTAATTACGGAGAAAGATGCGAAGATTAAAGAATTAGAAAAGATGATCAGAGAATTTGGCAGACAATGAAAGAGGAACCCTTTCGGGTTCCTCTTGTTGTTTATTTTATGTTAGAATACTTTGCCAAAACCTTGCTCACAGGATGGTATAGAACAAGCATAATAACAAAGTTAGATACACCATGTATCAGATCGAATGGAATTCCTGCAATCCACCATGTGAAAGCTGAAGCTAGTCCGCTTTGCATGCCTTCGCCTAGGGTACCAATCACAAAATACGGTATGGAGCAAAGAGCTCCATATAACAATCCGAATATACCAGACAGGATGCTCCAAGAAATTGCGGAGTCCATTTTGCGAAGCTTCCATGCAATTAGTGCCAATAGAGGCCAGCTGTATAGATACATAATCCACCAAAGTCCGAACCCATACATTGCACCTTCGATGAGTATGAAGGTAGGGATTACAAAGATGATTCGTTTTCGGAAGTATAAGGTAAACAGAATAATCCAAAATGTAGTCAGTTCTACATTGGGAATTCCTGCCAGTACAATTTTGCAGGCTTCGATAATTGCAATCATCATAGCAATGGTAGTAATATCTTTTGTTGCCAACTTGAAAGAATTATTTGATTGCTTTGTGTCTGTTTTGATGTTCGTCAAATTCATTCACGCACCTTTACCAATAGATTATTTTGTATATACAATCTGATAAACATCTCCGTCAACAATAGGCTGTTGGTCAATGCCATAGTTGCCGTATTCACCATTCACCATGACGCTCCAATAAGCACCATCCTTTTCAAAATCAGCGGTTTCTCCGTTGACAGTGGAAAGCATTATGCCATATTCACCCTCTTCACCTGAGAATTCCAAACCATCGGCTTCTTCCATCGCCTGTCTTAGGAATTCTGCATCTGTGTCTACGTCATAGGAAGTGGTTTCCTGTTTGCTGTTCACCACTTCTATAGTGATGGATTTATCACCAGCCGAAGTACCAGGGCGGAAAATAAAGTATGCTGCCACGAGAGCAACAACCAATAGAATAAATGCTACAATACCAATTACTTTTTTCTTGTTCATGAAAAATCTCCTTTTCTTTTTTAATTTGTCGTGTGATTGTGAAGTTACAACCAATACTTTGACACCATCCAAGTCAAAAGGAAGTGATAAAGATTGTGGAATGGAAATCGTAATGTACAAGAAAAAAGCCAAACCAGGGACTGGATTGGCACAAAACATCTCAATAATGTATAGATTAGGCCAAGAGGCATAATGCTACACAAGGTACAATATATTTCGTATGCGTCAACCAATTACTCGTGGTCCCACAATATCATCATAGGCAGGTCTTCTGACTTGGAAATCAACGTTTTATTTCATCTTCCCAGCCGGATATGGTTATCACGAGCCAGTGATTGGCACAATGGTATTCTTTGTTATATAGCAGCGGAACCATTGTGGAAATAAAACTCCCTCCTTACAGCGACGAGTTCGTGCAGGACTTACACCTGCTTCCCTTTTCACCAGAAAAGCTAACAGCTTGTCTGACACCTATCATGTTTTATTCACTTTCGAAACCATCATAACATAGTTGAAAAGCTGACGCAAGAAATTGTGGTTATTTGGAAAACTGTGAAAGTAAGTTCATACGTTTGAATAAATGTTTATAATATGGAACAAGGATTTCATAAAGTGTCATAGAAATATAAGAAATTTTCAATAGAATGTTAATTGGATTTCAAAATAATTTCTGCTATCATTTTTTCAATGAATTCATAATATCAACCTGCGGCGGAAGAAGATGGAGGAAAAAAGATGGTAGAGAAAATAAATGAAATATTAGAAGAAAATAGTGAACAAAAAGAAGATATATTAACGGATGAGGTTTACCACATATTTGATAAGGTGTTTAAGAAAATATTAACTTTGTCATCTAGGGCGGTTATTAATCTGATTAATGGGTTGTTTGGGATGGATTTCCCCTTGGACAGTAGTATAACTTACAACTGGACAGAGTTCGTAGACGATAATTTGAAACGAATATTGGCAGATACGATTATTACAATTGATGGGAAATATAGTTATCATTTGGAAGCGCAAATGGAAAAAGACAATTGTATTGTATTCCGCGTGTTTGAGTATGGTTTGGGTCATGCAAACAGAAATCGCATGGAAAAGGATGGAAAATATGTGTTAAGATTCCCGAGATCTATGGTGATTTATTTATATTATGAAGGTAACGTTCCAGATGAATACAGCCTTATCTTGGAATTTGGTGAAGGACGTGAAGTGTATGAATACAAGGTTCCGGTGTTGAAATTACCAGAGATATCAGCAAAGGAATTGTGTGAGAGAAAGATGGTTATTCTTATTCCTTTTCATGTTTTGAAATTGAGATATGCCCTGAAAAAGGGTGGTTTTGATAGTGTCGAAGAGTTGCAAAGACACATTTTGGATGATATAATCGGACATATTAATGAGAATGTACAGGCAGGAAACATAACTGTTGAAGATGCACTCAAATTGAAACGAAATCTTCATAAGCTATGTGATTATCTATCAAAGCATCACAAAGAACTGGAGGGGATTCCTGATATGACCGACGAATCATTTATGACAGATATTGATATAATGTGCAAAATTCATGAGCAATGTGTGGAAAAGCTAGAGGCAAGGGTTGCTGAGCACGAGGAAAAGATTGCGAAGCAAGATGCTGAAATAATAGAGAAAGATGAACAACTAGCTAAGAAGGATGAGGAAATACAAACGCTTAAGAAGCAATTGGAAGAATTGAAAAAATAATGAATTCGGTTGAATGAATGGTTTATAAAGCTTCCTGTGATAAACAATCACAGGGAGCTTGTTTAAAAGGAGAGGCTTTCATGATTACAATATTATCCAAGATTTTTATAAAAAACCCAGAGAGTGAAACAGGACGCAAGGCATATGGAACGCTTTGTAGTATTGTGGGTATTTTGCTAAATGTGTTTTTATTTGCGAGCAAGTATTTTGCCGGAGTGATTAGTGGTTCTGTGGCAATTACCGCGGATGCATTTAACAATTTGTCTGATGCAGGGTCCTCATTTATTACTTTGGTAGGGTTTGTATTTGCAGGGAAGGAACCAGATTTGGATCATCCATTTGGTCATGGGAGGTTTGAGTACATATCCGGCTTTGTGGTTTCGATGGCAATTCTGTTTATGGGATTTGAATTGATGAAAAGCTCTATTATCAAAATGATTCATCCGGAGCCAGTGGATACCAGTGCAGTCGCGATGATGATTCTGATTGTTTCGATTTTGGTAAAAGTGTATATGGCAATTTATAACCGCAATGTGGGCAAGAAGATTCAATCAGCGGCGATGCTTGCAACGGCAAAGGATTCCCTTTCGGATTCTGTGGCGACTTCCGTTGTATTGATTGCCATGTTGGTGATGAAGTATGCACACATTCACATTGATGGTATATGTGGTGTATTGGTGTCGCTGTTTATTTTCTATGCAGGAATTACGGCAGCGAAGGAGACATTGGATCCGTTGTTGGGTTTGCCGCCAGAGAAGGAATTTTTGGACCGCATTGAGGAAATTGTAATGGCCCATGACATGATTGTGGGCATTCATGATGTGGTGGTGCATGACTATGGTCCGGGGAGAAGAATGATTTCACTCCATGCAGAGGTTCCAGGGGACCGCAATATTTTTGAAATACATGATTTAATTGACTGTGTTGAAAAAGAACTAAATGAAACATTACAATGTGAGTCAGTGATTCATATGGACCCTATTGAGACAGACAACGAAGAAGTTGCCAGGATGAAGGAAATTGTGGCAAGAGAAATTAAAAAAATTGATGAGAATATTACCATACATGATTTTAGAATGGTAACAGGAGATACCCATACAAATCTGATTTTTGATGCTGTGGTACCATTTGGTACAAAGATACCGACCAAGGATGTGAAAAAGAGCATTGAAGAGCTGGTGGAGAGCTTAGAAGGAAATTACTTCGCAGTGGTACATATCGACCAAAGCTATCTCTGATGCTATTTTTGTAATAGATGAAAGATGCAAGGAAATAGATTTTTTTGCCACAAGAGATACACGATTGCATAGGACAGGAGGTTCTGTGACAAAGCAGGAAGGGCATAGGGAAAGAGTATTGCATGTGTTGCAACTGCTATGGGAAGGGTCGGACGAGAAGCATCCCATGACAGCTAGGCGGATGCTACAAGGATTACGGGTAAGAGGTATTGTCTGTAACCGAAAGACCATTTATGCAGATTTGGAAGCCTTGGTGGAGTTTGGGATTGATGTAATCCGGACAAAGCAAGGTGCTTATATTGGGAGGCGTAGTTTTGAGCTCCCAGAATTAAAATTGTTGGTGGATGCGGTGCAGGCATCACAATTTATAACGGAAAAGAAATCTGATGAGTTGATTGGGAAACTTAGTGGATTGTTAAGTGAACATGAACGGAAGCAACTAAAGCATCAGGTGCTGGTGAAACATCGGGTGAAAACCATGAATGAGAGCATTTATTATAATGTGGATGCCATCAACCGAGGAATGCAGAATAATCGAATGATTTCTTTTGATTATTGGAGCTGGAATGTACACAAACAGATGGTATCAAAACGGGCAGGGGAACGATATGTGATTTCTCCTTGGGTTCTCATGTGGGAAAATGAAAGATACTACTTGGTGGGATACGATGGTATGGCTCGGCAAATGAAGCATTTTCGAGTGGACAAAATGCAGCACATACAAGTGGAATGCACATCGCGGCTTGGTGGGGAAGTGTACAAATCTTTGCACATAGAATCCTATGGAATCGAGAATTTTGGCATGTTCCATGGGAAGAGAGAAACTGTGACGCTTCGTGCAAATACTGATATGGCAGGCGTGTTGATTGACCGATTCGGAAAAGATATCTGGTTGCATTCGGATGGACAGCATTGTGCTGCAGTAATAGAGATTGTGGTTAGTAATCAATTCTATGGATGGATTGTTGGCTTGGGTGGAAAAGTTTGGATTGATGGACCGCAGTGGGTAATGGATGAATATAAGGATTTGCTGAATCATTTACTCATAGAAAAATAAATGTACGAGAGGAGAAAAGGTATGTATTTGATGGCTTTGGATCAGGGGACGACCAGTTCCCGCTGCATTATATTTGATAAGTGCGGCAATATTATTTCTATGGCACAAAAGGAGTTTACACAGTATTTCCCACAGTCTGGATGGGTGGAGCATGACGCGAATGAAATATGGTCTTCTCAGGTCAGTGTCATGACGGAAGCAATGGCGCAGAATTCGATTGAAGCCAGTGAGATTGCAGCCATTGGAATTACCAATCAGCGTGAGACTACGATTGTGTGGGATAAGGAAACGGGAGAGCCGATTTATCATGCAATCGTGTGGCAGTGTAGAAGAACAGCGGATTATGTGGAGTCTCTGAAGGCGGAAGGGTATGATAAGGTAATCAAAGAGAAAACGGGGTTGATTGTGGATCCATATTTTTCGGCTACAAAGATTAAGTGGATTTTGGACAATGTGGAAGGCGCCAGAGAAAAAGCAAATGCAGGAAAGCTATTGTTTGGAACTGTAGATACATGGTTAATCTATAAACTTACCAAAGGAGCGGTGTTTGCGACGGATGTTACCAATGCATCCCGTACCATGATTTACAATATTCATGACCTTTGTTGGGATAAGGAACTGCTTGCAAAGTTTGACATTCCGGAATCGATGCTCCCGGAAGTGAAATCATCTTCCGAGGTATACGGCGTGACCCACCGCAATATATTAGGAGAAGAGGTTCCTATTGCAGGTGTGGCAGGTGACCAGCAGGCTGCCTTGTTTGGACAATGTTGCTTCGAAGCAGGCGAGAGCAAGAATACATATGGCACAGGTTGTTTTCTGTTGATGAATACAGGAGAAACAGCTGTGGATTCGAAGAATGGATTGCTTACCACCATTGCAATTGGAAGGGATGGCAAGGTTCAGTATGCATTAGAGGGAAGTGTGTTTGTGGCAGGTGCGGCCATCAAATGGCTTCGTGATGAGTTGAAGCTGATTGAACATGCCAGCGAGACGGAAGCGTTGGCAAAATCGGTGGAAGATAGTAATGGCGTATATGTGGTGCCAGCGTTCACTGGCTTGGGTGCTCCGTATTGGGATGCCTACGCGAGGGGAGCTGTGTTTGGGTTGTCTCGTGGAAGTAGTCGTGCACATTTTGTGAGAGCAACCTTAGAATCTTTGGCATACCAGTCATTGGATGTGATTCGTGCTATGGAAGAGGATTCTGGCATACCGGTTTCATCACTAAGAGTGGATGGCGGTGCCAGTGCCAATGACTTCTTGTTGCAGTTTCAAGCGGATATTTTAAATGGTGAAATTATTCGTCCGAAGGTGGCAGAGACCACAGCGCTGGGCGCGGCATACCTTGCAGGACTTGCCACAGGATATTATACAGATATGGAAGAAGTGCGTTGCAATTGGATGAAGGACCAAGAGTTTCAACCTGAGATTTCTGAAGAAAAGCGACAGACACTTTATGATGGTTGGAAGGATTGCGTAGGAAGAATTCGTTCATAAAATGCACATAATTATGTACTAGAATGGCAATTACTATAGCATGTGATAATTTGACAGCAAGGAATGGAGGCTTTCGGATGATGGATATATGGATGCAGAGTATGTCTGCCTTGACAGATAATTTATGTGAGACAGTGATGGGATTGTATTACGGTGGCTACTATGGCGGCTATGGATATGGCTACGGATATGGGTACTTCTCCTATTTGCTTTATATGCTGCCGGCGTTGCTGCTTGGTCTATGGGCGCAGTTTAAGGTGCAAAGTACTTTTAAAAAGTACAACAGAATTGGCAATTCGAGAAATATAACCGGTGCACAGGCTGCTAGAATGGTGTTGGATCGAAATAACCTATCCCATGTTCGCATTGAACATATATCTGGTAATCTGACAGATCATTATGATCCAAGAGCGCAGGTGATTCGTTTGTCTGACACAGTATATAAGTCTGCTTCTATCGGGGCAGTTGGTGTGGCTATGCATGAGGCGGGACACGCCGTGCAACATGCGGAAGATTATTCTCCTATGAAGATTAGGAGTGCTATCGTGAGGGTGAGCAATTTTGGGTCCAGTATTGGTCCGCTTATGATTTTTGTGGGATGTCTATTTGCAGGAGATTTTGGAAGAAAGCTAATTGTGCTTGGTATCTTACTGTTTTCTTTGATGGCAGTATTTCAGCTAGTGACCTTACCTGTGGAGTTTAACGCATCCAATAGGGCGTTGGCTGTGATTCGCGACAGTGGAATGTTTGTCAACGAAGATTACAAAGGTGCTAAGAAAGTGTTAAGAGCGGCAGCTCTTACCTACGTAGCGGCGTTAATCACGTCGGTTATGCAGATTCTATATTATGTGACGCGGTTTCTTGGTGGAACCAGGAGAGATTAAGAGGTAGCCGCTTGAAAACGTGTTTGGGTAACACTTTGTTACAAATTTGGCACACAGCTTAACACTTATTTAATTTGACTATCGAAAGCTACAATGGTATGATAGCTAGAAGTTGAGCGGTAATTTGCCGTTTAACTTACATATTTGGGAGATAGAAGGTTTTTATAGAAGCTAGTAGATGTTGAACGGTGCAACAACGGCACGCTATAAGGAGGAAAAGAACATGAGAAAGTTATATAAGAAATTTACGGCAGTAGCCCTTGCGGCAGCAATGGTGTTCACATTGCCAATGGCAGGCATTACAGCTAAGGCAGATGCAGTGACGGATGCAGAACCAAGTGATGTGTATGTATCATTTGGTGCAGATTTAAATGATAATGAAAAAGCAACTGTCATGGAGTTGATGGGAATTGATGAAGAAGATTTGGAAGATTACACTGTGGGTGAGATTACCAATGACGAAGAGCATGAGTATCTTGGTGATTATCTTGATGCAAGTGTAATTGGAACACGTGCACTTTCTTCTGTTATCGTAGTGATTGGTGAAGATGGTGATGGAATTGATGTGGAGACGAACAATATTTCTTACTGTACAGCTGGTATGTATACCAATGCTTTGATTACAGCGGGTATTGAGAATGCAGATGTGATTGTTGCGGGACCATTTGAAATTACAGGTACAGCAGCATTGGTTGGTGCCATGAAGGCTTATGCGGAGCTGACTGGTGAGGAGATTTCTGAAGAGAGCATGGATACTGCGGTCAATGAGTTGGTTGTTACAAGTCAGATGGCTGAAGGTGAAGGTTCCCAGGATATTGAGGAATTAATCGCTTTTGTTAAAGCGAAGGTTGTAGAAGAGGGCTTGGATGATGAAGAGTCTATCCGCGAGGTAATTGAAGAAGGTTCTTCACAGTTAGGCATTACCTTGTCAGAGGAAGAAATCGATACCATTATCTCCTTGATGAAGAAGATTAGCGAATTGGATTTGGATATTGAAAGCATGAAGGAACAGGCAGGCGAGTTGTTTGATAAGCTTGAGGAAATGGGCGTTGACAAGGAGCAGGCAAAGAATTTCTTCCAGAAAATTATTGATGCTATTACAGAGTTCTTTAATTCGTTATTTGAATAACAAAGGGTTGCATAAAATTGTGCAAGTTAAGTAATGAATTAATTGTGAAATCTATTGTAAAATTTGGTAAGCGTGATACAATAACCATGGTATGTATATACCATGGTTATTGTTTGTTATAGAAGGAATGATTTGTGGCGAATGGTTCATACTACATAGTAGATATTTGGATTGGAGATTGCTATGTTTTATGAAATGAAAAGAGGCCGCGTAGGATATATTACCTTGGAAGAATTGCAGAATGACCATGTGATGTACGGGATTTCGGAAGAGAGAGTAGAGGAGTGTACTGGAAATCTCTATAATTTCCGCAGTGACATTCACGTGTCCAATGACTTGGTGTTTGTTGTATTGGACTTGATACAGTTAAGAGATGTGTTCGGAGACAAAGATCGTATTGCATTGTTTGTGAAGCCTGACATTTGCTTGATTGTAGCTGTGAAGGATGAGAAGAATCGAATTGGCGGATATTTTCGTGAGGTGATGGAGCGGTATGATACAGAACAACATGGTTTGGGAGAAGCGGTACCAGAACGGTTTTTGTATTATTTCCTTGACAAGTTGATTGTAGATGACCGCACTATTCTTGAAAATATGGAATTCCATATGAGTGAATTGGAAACGCAAATGTTGCAGGAACGGATTCATCCAGGTTTTGTCAATGAGATTTTAGGATGGAAAAGAGAACTGATGTATATTTGGAATTACTACGAGCAACTGATTGATTTGGGAGAGGTTCTTAGAGATAACGAAAATGATATCTTTCCGGAGGAGCATACCAAGAAGTTTGCTATTTTCACCGATCGCATTCATCGTTTGAATGAAAATGTAAGGCATCTAAAGGAGTATACAGTGCAATTACGAGAAACCCATGATGCAATGTTGGATTATAACCTGAATAACATCATGAAGTTTTTTACCGTGATTACAACCATATTTTTGCCGTTGACGTTGATTGTAGGATGGTACGGAATGAACTTTCGGTATATGCCGGAGTTGAATTGGCGTTATGGTTATCTGGGCGTGATTCTGTTTTCCATAGCGGTGGTTGTGGCATTAATTGTAGGATTTAAAAAGCACAAATTATTATAGAATCAAGGAAAGGAGATATGGTGTTTCTTTTACACCATATACATAGCACATGATTGCAAATGTTTTGGTTTTAGTTTCGTTGGTGGTCATATTGTTAGGAATTTTAGGAGTTAAGGAATGTACCATCAAGAAAAGAATGGTGGCGTTGGCGCTTGTTACCATTGGTGGTTTGGGTATTGCGTTTTCTCAAACGGAGTTATATGGCTTGTTGAGTGGTTTACAACAATTGCCTTTTAAGGTTTTGGGGCTTTTGTTTCTGTGGTTGTTGATGAATAGCCTTTGCAAAAAGAATCAGATTGTAATGCTGGAGGATTTGAATGGTGTTCGCAGATTTGCTCCTTATACATATACATTGATGGCTTTCATGGCGGTGATGCTAATCGGTGTGCCTGGAACAGGAACATTTACAGGTATCGTATATGCACAGCTGGGATATATGTATGGGTCTTCAGGAGTGTTTGCCTATTTGGGAATGTTGGGCAATACATTGGCGATGATAATCAGTGCACTGCTGGTATTTCCGATATTGAGAGAAGCATTTCTCTTTGAGAAGAAGGATAAACAAGCACAGGAAAAGGAAGATACCAATGTGAAGGCTAGGAAACGGTTAGAAAAACCATCTGTGGTATTGCAGGTGATAGCCGCAGTAATTGCGGTGGGGATGACCGTGCTCAGTGTGTGGCAAGGTGCATTGACAGCAATTGTAACCAAGATTGTGGAAAATATGATGTAGGAGGAAAATGAACATGGAGAATAATTATAGTATGTTATTAATCTGGTTATTTCCTCTGGTTGCCGGAGTGATTGGATTTTATCTTGGAAAGAAGAATAGAATAACCCGTAATGACTGGGTGGATATTGTGATGTTTGTTGAGTGGATTATGCTTGGCGTCATGGGATATCAGATTGCGCAACAATGGAGTACGTTAGAAATGACGTTATCCAGCTTCTTTGGAATGGGTCTTGTGTTCGAAATGAACATTGTGAGATTGGTTTTGTGTGTGGTGGTTACCGCTATTTTTACTGTGGTTTCTCAATTTATGAAGGAATCTATGAAAGAGGAAAAGGGTAGCAACCGTTTCTATCTATTGTATATGAGTGTTTATAGCATGTTGATGGGTGCGGTGATGACTTCGAGTGTGTTTAATCTCGTAATGTTTGTGTCTGCGGCATTGTTGCTACTATATCCAATGATTATACATAGACAGAACCGTGTGGCGGTGCGCAATGCTGGTATATATTTGACATACGCGGTGGCAACTATGGTGCTATTCATGGTAAGTCTTGTGATTGTTTTAGGTCATATTGGTGCTGTGGATTTTGAGGTGATGTATGCAGCAGCATTGATTAACGGATTGACCAAAACAGGTGTCTTTGGTGGCATTTTATTGATCGTTGTATTTGCCATATACGCAGGCATATTTCCGGTACAATCCTTGATTACCCGTGGGGCGTCTAACGGACTGATGGAGGGCAGTGTCTTGTTGTCTGGCATTGTTTCAAAACTGGGTGTATATGGAATTGTGCTTATGATTAGCACAATATTTTATGAGAATACCATATTGGGACACATCCTGTTAAGTGTTGCAGTGATTTCGACTGTTTGGGGATTGTTTTATACATTTTTATCTACGGATATTCGAAGGGTTTTAATGGGATTAGATGTGGCTGTGAATGGTTTTAATGTGTTAGGTGCGGCGTTGATTCCTCTCGCAGGAGAAATGAATCAATATACAACACGAGGTAGTGCGTATATGTTAATTTCCTCTGGGTTGTCTATTACAGTTCTTTATATGGTTACCTTGGAATTGGTTCGCAAGTGTCAGACCTTTGAAATCAAAGGGTTAATTGCTTCTGGAAAAGGAAAGAAGTTGTTGATGGCTGGTTGCTTTTTGGCATGTGCAAGCCTTTTGGGATTGCCGGGAACCATGGGTTATATAGGGTTTTCTATGGTGTATCACAATGTGTTCTATACACTGGGATGGAAGTGGCTTATTGGTTTGTTTGCCGTATTGTGGGCGTTTTTCATGACAGCGGTGAGCCGAGTGTTTATGAAATTCTTTGTTAGCAAAAAGGATGAAACGGTATTGATTTTGTCTACTGCAGAGGAGATTAGCAAGAAGGGTGAACAAGAGCCTGACACGGAAGACACAACGAAAGAACAGAAAGCAAAAGATCCGTACAGCTTTGGTGAGATATTGCTGCTTGTATTTGGTGTTGTGCAGGTGGTAATAGGTGTTGCACCATCTTACATTTTAGATAAAGTGGCGGATGATATAGACCTTTTCTTCTATAATGCAAATGCACTAGAGAATATTGTATACTACGATGTGGTTTGCGTGGTAACTTTCGTAGTGGCTGCCGTTTTGGCGATTTTGTTGTATGTCAATTTGGTGCACGGTGTATTGCTTCGGGCAATTCGCAATAAGAAAAATAAAGAATTGAAGGAACGCAATGAGGTGAAAGAATAATCCGTCTTCAAAGAAGACAAAGTTAAGAAAAAATTATATAAATTTCAACATTTTTTATGAACATTTTGGTTGAACATTGAGAATGTTCGTATTAAAATGGGAAGTACTAGGATATTTATGGAGGTTACAAAAATGGAAAAGACAGAAATTAAAGACAAGTTATTAGAAATTGTCGGCGAAGAATTACCGGATGTAGATGCAAGCACTATAGATACAACAGCATCTTTGACAGATGATTATGGAGTGGATTCTGTATCCCTTATTAAAATGATTGTAGATGCGGAAGAGACATTTAATGTCAAATTCGATGACAGAGAATTAGCACTTAACAAATATGATAGCTTTGATGATGTGATTGATACAATCGAGAAGAAGTTACAGTAATTAAGGAGGAGTAATATTATGGCTAACAAGATGGTTTTACCAGTTCAGTATCCTGCTATTACATCATGGCAGTGGCATGCAACATTATTTTCAGTCTTAGGTGATGATGAGAATGCGAAGAGATGGATCTACAGTAACTATATTCAGTTACGTTGTTATGAAATCCCTGAGTACACCAGTGGAGATGAGATTTTGTTATGTGACATGATGCCGGGTAGTAGTGCATTAAAGGAGTGCCCATATCTTATCTTTTCTTTGATTACAAAACCACAGATTGAGGCGTATTGTGGAGATGTTATTGCATTTATCGTTAAGACAATTGATATTGGCGGTTATGTATATGGCGCTTTTGATGAGGCGAGAATGATTTGTGATGCAAGTGTAGACTTTAAGTTTTCTCATGAGTTATTTATCTATGGATACAATATGGAAGAGGAAGTATTCTATGTTGGAGACTTTACATTCAAGGATAAGTATGCATATACAACTGTTAAGTTCGAGGATGTTAAGAGAGGATTTGATGTTCTTTCTGCTGGTGAAGATCATGTATTTAAGGATGACTATAAGGGAACACGTGGTCTTTATGTAATCCAGAAGAATGTGGACAGCAGATATTATGATATCGATGAACACTTGATTAAGAGAACAATGGAAGAGTATTTGACAGCTAAGGATACAAAGAGTCATTTCCGTATGATGCGTAATCGTTTTGATGATACTGTATTCGGTGTGGATGTATACGAAGCTTTGAAGGCTAGAGTAGATAAGCAGTTACATGCAGAAGAGCCAGATTATGATATCCGTGCTTTACATATCGCATATGATCATAAGGTATTGATGTACGATCGATTGAAATACCTAATGGCGAATGAGGTGATCCCATTTGACCAGGGTATGTTAGACAGTTATGCTGAGGTTGTGGATGATATGCTTACAGCACGTAACCTGTTGGTTCGTATTTCTGTAACCGGTGAGATTGAAGACGGTGTGCGTATTGCTTCTTACTTAGACAGTGCAAAAGAAACAGAAGTTGCAGTTCTTAGTAAGGTTGTAGAAGCACTTTAATATGATTCGTTTATATTATATGAAGCTAGATGGTGACTGCTCGAAAGAGCAGTCACTTGCTTTATATCGTATTTTACCACAAGAGCGCAAAGAGTCTGTGGATAGGGCAAGGAATGCGGAGATTGCAAAAAAACGCTTATACACCGGAGCGTTTTTGCAACATGTACTATCCAAGGAATCAGGGCTTTTGGTGGAACAATTACATTATGGATATAACCAGTGGGGAAAGCCAAGGCTGGAAAATGCAGAAAACATCCATTTCAATCTATCCCATTCTGGGGATTATGTTGTACTTGTGGTAAGTGACAGTCCGGTGGGAGTGGATGTGGAGCACAAAAGCAAGAATTATCTTTCTTTGGCGAAACGTTGCTTTTGTGAGTCGGAATATGAGGAGATTCTGTCGCTACAGGATGAGGATGCACAGCGCAGACGATTTTTGGAATGCTGGACCATGAAGGAGGCTTATATTAAGTTTGTGGGTGAGGGAATGCGGATTCCTTTGAACACATTTCAATTTTCCGAAAGCGCGGATGGCATATCAGAGATGGAGGGGGAACAATTATATTGTGGAACCTTTTTCTTGAAAGAAAATTATTGTGTTTCGGTATGCGGGATGCAGCGCGAGGAGATATGTGCTCTTGTGTCTGAAAAAGACAGTAACACAAGATATAGGGTGGAGATGACGAAGGGTGTTATTTTCTGTTGAAAATGATGAAAATTGTATCGAAAAACATGCAAAAACCCATAAAAACTGCATTGACTTTCCCACTATCAAAGGTTAATATATACGATGTAAAAGTTAATCGTGGGATTCTCTGTAGTTATAGGAAGAGAAACACGGTGTGACAATTTATTTAAAAAAAGGAGAAGTCGACATGAAGAGATTTACTAAGATGCTGCTTGTTCTTGCACTTGCTATGATGATGACAGTTGGTGTGGGTAATGTAGCAGAAGCAAAGGGAACTGTTGAGAAGGTTCAGATTACATCTGTTGGTAAGACAAATGTTAAGAAGAAATCTAAGCTCACAGTTAAGCGTAACGACAAGAACTTAAAGTTACAGTTAAGTGTTAACGTTAAGACAAAGAAGGGCGCTAGCAAGAAAGTTACATACAAGTCAAGCAACAAGAAAGTTATTTCTGTTTCTAGCACAGGTATGTTGACAGTAAAGAAGGCTGGTACAGCTACAATTACTGTTAAGTCTAAGCAGAATGCTAAGAAGAAAGATACAATTAAGATTACTGTTAAGCAGAATGTAACAAGCATTAAGACAAGCTTCACAGGTAAGACAAAGCCAGTTGCATCATACAATGATGTATATACACTTGTTAAGGGTAAGAAGTATACGCTTAAGGCATCTGTTGCACCAAAGAAAGCTTCTAATAAGAAGGTTTCATTCAAGTCAAGCAAGAAGTCTGTAGCTGCTGTGAATTCTAAGGGTGTTATTACAGCAAAGAAGACAGGTAAGGCTAAGATTACTGTTACAGCAAAAGACGGAAGCAAGACAAAGAAGGTTATTAACGTATATGTAATTGCTAAGAAGCCTACAAAGAAGACAAAGGTTACATCTCTTAAGGCTGAGCTTGTAGCAGATAACGATATTTTGATAGCAGGTGAGAAAGCTACTATCAAGGTTACTGTTAATAAGAGTGCAGCTGTTAAGAAGTATGCATATAAGTCATCTAATACAAAGGTAGCTAAGGTTGATGCTACAACAGGTAAGGTAACAGCAGTTGCTCCAGGTAAGGCTACAATTACTGTTAAGGCTATGGATGGTTCTGGCAAGAAGGATACTGTAGAAGTTCAGGTTGGTAAGGTATATACACAGGTTAAGCCTAATGCAAATGCAACAGCTACAGTTACTGTTTCATTCGATGGCGATGCTAAGGCAGTAGCAGCTGACGTTGAGAAGTTGCTTAAGACTGTTATGAAGGATGGCGACGCTAAGATGGTTACTGTGAATGGTAACACAGATAAGGTTGCTATGAAGGATGGTAAGGTTGTAGTTGGTGAGACAGAGATGGCTCTTGCTGATTACCTTGCTAAGAAGGTAGCTAAGGATGATAAGGTTACTGTAACATATGGTGCGAATGCAGCTAAGGCAGTAGCAGCTATCGAGTTAGCTAAGTTTGCTGCAGTTGGTGAGTATGCATATGACATCACAATCGATGGTATGAAGGCTACTAAGTTGGTTGTAACAACAGAGGGTATTGAGCTTACAGTTGATGGTAAGACATATGCTGGTTCTGTTGAGGCTGGCGTAATCTACGTTGACGGCGATGTAACAGCTGACAAGGCAATGGAGAACGTTAAGAAGTATGCTGAGGTTTCTGTTGTTCGTAAGTAAATAAGACATCAATAGATTATGATTCATCAGATTAAGCTGTTAGACGGAATGTTTAACAGCTTAATCTTTGTATGAAGTTGGATGGATTATTTTGAAATTATATTGTGGTTATACGGTCGCTTGTATAAATAACCATTTGGTGTGGGAACGCTTTCGCTGCACACTATGCGTAGCGGTACATAGGGTTGCAAAGTACGCAACCCAAGTACCGACGCATAGTGAAGCTCCCTCACTCAAATTGGTTATTCACACAAGCGCACATAACACATAGTACAGAATATGATTTCAAAATAATCTATGATAATCAGGTGGACATTGGTTGGCGTAGGTGGACATTTGATGCGTTGTGTGTAATGAAGGTAGATTAGACAGAAGATAAATGGTAGGTAAGAGATATGTGTAACGGAAGAATTCGTAGTGGAAAGTACATAGTGATGTTTTTGGTGATGTGCATGGCCATTATCGGTCCAAAGGCAATTGTACATGCAGGTAATATCAATGCCCATGAGGCAAGGGTAATATCTGCTGCAAGTGGCACCTTTACCTATGAAGGAAAGCAATACAGAGCGGGTTCTTCTTATTTGAATTCTCTTGTGAGTTATCTGTCTGGCGATGATGTGGATTTGACTGCAGAGCAGGCAGATGAAGCCATTAGTATGATGTACGCCAATGTAGCACAGGGTGTGGCAGAAGGATACATCTACGAGATTGGCACAGGAGAAGATGCAACAACGGAAGAGGCGACCACCGAGGATGACTGGGCGGATGCTGAGGTAGAGGATGACGAGGAAACCGACGGCAAAAAGAAGGATTCCGAAGAGCAGGCTACAGAGTCAGCAAAGCAGCAGACAGAGAAAGAATTGAATGTATGGGATGCAATGTCAAACCCTACTGAGAATAAGAAGAAGTTAGAAGAACGTCCGGAGAAGGAAGATGCATCAGCATCTGTGCAATTGGAATCAGAAGGAATTGTGGTAACCACCAAGGACCATGAAGAGATTAGCATTTCCAAGGACAAGCCGATTATTTCGGATACGGTGATTCTGATTCTTGCGATTGTGTCCGGTGTGATTTTGGCCATTACCGTGATTTGTGGCGTTATCCTGTTTGTGAAGAAGTGTATGAGCTTTAAGAAGACAAAGGGTCGTAAAGCGAGACCAGGACATAGCAAGAGACGTAAGATTCGTCGTTATACAAGAGGTGTGTTGACGATTACCACTGCTATTTCCATGACGGGAATTGCGTTGTTATTGGGATTGTATGTCAGCCTGTTTAACAATGATGCGATTATGCAGAATATGCAGAGTAGTGGATATTTCCGCTATGCATATTCACAGTATATTGCAGAGCAAGCAAATGCGGTGTTAGAGCGCGCACAGGGTAACGAGACCCTAGAGGAAACAACCGAGCTGCAGACCTATGATGAGTACCTATTTACCATCAAACAGAATTCATTGAAGGTATTAGGTGGTGATATGGACATTATTATTCCGGATAGTAACGTGGCACCATATATCTATAATTTGAAGATGTGTTTCGTGGAAATATTTGTAAAAGCGGGGATTTCCTTGATTGCCAGTGCGATATTTGGTATTCTGCTAATGGTATTTATGGATCAGAGAAGAGAGCGTGGCGTGAAGCACACTGCGGTATCCTTCTTGATTGCCAGCGGAACCATGGCAGTATTAACTTTGATTATGCTAGTGTATAAGCCATATACACTATTATACATAGAACCGGATTATCTCTATCTATTCCTGATGGAATGCATTAAGAGATGTGTAACAGCACTTACCAGTATTACCGCATTTTGCGTGGTACTTGGCATGCTGATTATTGGAGTTTATAAGACAATGTGCAGCAAAGCATAAAAGGAGAAGAAATGGAATATTTCGATATTCATAGCCATATTCTTCCGGGGGTGGATGATGGTGCGCAAACAATGGAGGAAGCATTATCCATGATTGAGGTGGCGTACCAGGAAGGTACGAGAAGCATTTTCTGCACACCTCATTACGAAAGAGGAAAGAATAGCTATACAAAGGAAGAATTGCATAATAGATTCCAGGAACTGTGTGAAGAGGTTGCCAAGGTTCATCCAGATATGAAACTGTATCTTGGAAGCGAGGTTCTCTATACAGATGGTATTGTGGATGATTTGAAGAATGGTTTGATTCAGACTATGAACGACACCAAGTATGTGTTGGTGGAATTCAATATCCGTATCAGTTACAACGAGTTATATCAGGCGATTCGCAAGATTACCAATGCCAGATTCCGTCCCATTATCGCCCATGTGGAGAGATATCACTGTCTTTTCAAGCATCCTGACAGAATGGAAGAGCTTGTGGGCATGGAAGCTTACCTACAGATGAATATCTCCAGCGTATATGGCGGATTGTTGGATGAAAATGCTAGATGGTGCAAGAAGCTGGTGAAGGAAGACTATATTAGCTTTTTTGGAACAGATGCCCATGATCTGGATGACCGTTCACCGTATATCAATGACTATGTGGGTTGGATTGAGAAGAAGTGTGGCGAGGATTTGTTGGAAGAACTATTTGTGAAGAATCCTGCTAAGATGGTTAAGAACCAATACCTATTATAACGTGTTGCGAAACAATAATCTAAGTTATAATAGTTGCACAGATTTAACAAACCAACGCAGGACGTTCGCACTTGCCACAATGCGTAGCGGTACTAAGTTCGACAAAGTCTCACTTACACAAGGTACGCTTTCACACTAAGCTCGTGCAAAGCACTTGCTAAGTGTTCAATGTGAAGTACCGACGGATTGTGAAGCACCTGCTTATGGTGCTTGTTAAACCTGTACAACTAATATATGTTAAGAAGTGTTTTGCAATTATATGAATACATACAGAAAAGAAAAAAGGAGAACAGACATGATTGAAGAAAGAAATGATGAAATAGAAATTGACTTAAAAGAGCTGTTTTATGTGTTGCTCAGTAAGATATGGATTATTATTCTTGTGACCGCTTTGGGATTTGGTATTGCAGCAGGTTATACATTGGCGTTTGTACAGCCGGTATATAGCTCAACCTCTATGTTATATGTCATGACAAAGTCTACTAGCATTACATCCCTTACAGACTTGCAGGTGGGTGCATCCCTTACAAAGGACTATCAGGTATTTATTGAGAGTCGCCCTGTTGTGGATAAGGTTATCGAAGACTTGGAATTGGATATGAGTTATGAACAGTTTGTATCGAATGTAGCTGTGGAGAATCCGGCAAATACACGTTTTATCTACATAACAGTGAATCATAATGATGCCTATATGGCAAAGACCATTGTAGACAAGCTTACAGATGTGTCTGCAGAGCGTATGGGAACTATCATGGAGACAGAAAAGCCAAATGTGGCAGATTACGGACATATACCAGAGTATCAGACGAGTCCGAATGTAACCAAGAATTCCTTGATTGGTGCGGTGCTAGGATTTGTACTTTCAGCAGGTGTAATTTTAGTGCTTCACTTGATGAATGATGCAATTAACACAACAGAGGATGTAGAGAGATACTTGGGTATGAACACGCTTGGTATCATTCCATTAGAGGAAGGTGTATCTAAGAGAGGTACCCGTGGACGTGATAAGGATGCAGCGAGAGTTCGCAAAGAGCGAAAGAAAGCTCGTAAGCAGGCTGCAAAGAATAAGAAAAAGGATAACGACTAGGGAAGGAGGATGACGGAATGAAGGTTAATTTTGAAAAAATGAAAGAATTAGATTTCAAAACCAATGAAGCATATAAGACCTTACGTACCAACATCAGCTTCTCTGGTGAAGATATACAGGTCATTGCATTTACCAGTTCTGTACCAAATGAAGGTAAGTCTGCAGTATCCTTCAACCTTGCACACGCTTTGGCTGAGGATAACAAAAAGGTATTGTATATTGACGCAGATATTCGTAAGTCTGTAACCATTGCCCGTTACGGTGTAGATATTGAAACAAAGGGATTGTCTCATTATCTTACAAAGCAGAGTGAACTTGCGGATGTGATCTATGAAACAAACATTAAGAATTTCAACATTATCTTTACTGGTCAGGTTGCACCGAACCCATCGGAATTACTTGGTAACAGCCGTTTTAAGAAGTTGATTGCTCATGCAAGAGAGAACTTTGACTATGTGATTATCGACTGTCCACCACTTGGTAGCGTTATCGATGCGGCAATCGTTGCAAAGGAATGTGATGGTGCCATTATTGTGATTGAGACAGATAATGTAAGCTATAAGATTACCCAGCGCGTGAAGAAACAGTTGGAACAGAGTGGTTGTAAGATTCTTGGTGCCGTACTCAATAAGGTTGAGATGGGTGGTAAGGGATATGGCTACTATGGAAAAGGATATTACGGTAATTACTATGGACGCTATTATGGCGACTATGGTAACTATGGAGACAAAGAAGACTAGAGACAGATGTCTTTGTAAAACTATACATTGCACTGCTCTGCATCATGGCCCTGTAACATGACATAGCAGGTACGCTTTCGCTGCTTGCACCGCGTAGCGGTACATAAGGTTGCAAAGTACGCAACCTAAGTAACGACGGGTTGCAAACGCACCTGTCTATTGTCAATGTCACAGGTTCATAACGATATGCAACTATATGATAGTTTTACAAAGACTGTGCTCATGATACATAGAAAATGACAGAATCGGAAGTGATTCTGTTATAATCTTATTGGAACGAAAATCTTCGTGTGTCGTAACTGTAAGATGTTGGAAACTAATGATAATGTGTCCCCTGTTAAAAACAGGTTGTATAGAGGGACGGTGAGAGAATGTACCGTAAGAATAGAAAAGCGTGGTATAAGCACTTTGACTTTATGTTTTTGGATCTTGTGTGCGTAGAGCTAAGCTTCGTGTTGGCGCTATGTGTGAGATTTGGTATGCATGTTTTTCAGAGGTTGATACAAGATGCCACATGGTCTGCACCATATTATAGAATTATGGTGTTTGTTCTGGCATTGCATGCAATACAAGTGTTTTTTTCGGAACCATATTCGGGTATTCTAAAGCGTAACGCAGCTGAGGAAGTAAAGAGAGTACTCATCTATAATATCCAGATGCTAGTGGGCGTTATATTTATCCTGTTTGCAGAGCAATCTTCGGATATCTATTCCCGTATTGTATTGTTCATCACACCGGTGATTAACTGTGTGTTGATGTTCGTATACCGTCACTGCTATAAGAAATATCTACAAAAACATATTAACAAGTTAGAAAATCAGGAAAAAATGCTATTGGTAGCACCCATTGGTCATGTCAATGGTATTCTACATAGATTTGAAAAGAATCCCATTAACACAGTCCGTATTGTGGGTATTGTGTTGACGGATGATATGGCACAGCTAGAGGCTGCAGCCACTTATGAGGATGAAGAGGGCAATGTGGTTTCCTTAGAAGATTACAAGAATGGAATGACAGAAACATCCATCAGAGGAATTCCTGTGGTGGGAACACTGATGAATCCTTATGAGCACGCCCGTGCCAATGTAGTGGATGAAGTGCTTATCTGCTTGGAAAGCGATTTGGCTGAAGAGCTTGCAGAAGGATATATTGAAATGGGTATCACAGTACATATCAGTATTCAGGATCTGGTGCAGTTGCCAAAGGCTAGTCTTAACAAGGTGAATGGTATGTCAGTCATTACCGCCAGTGTGAATACCGTGACATTGCGACAGTTAGTGATTAAGAGATTGGTGGATATCTTCTTTGGCTTTGTGGGTTCTGTGGTGACATTGTTACTTACCCTTATTATTGCACCAATGATCTGGATTGCAGACCCAGGCCCGATATTCTTTCGCCAAGAGCGTGTAGGTAAGAATGGTCGAACATTTAAAATCTGGAAGTTCCGAAGCATGTATATGGATGCGGAAGAACGGAAAGCAGAGCTTATGGCACAGAATAAGATGAGTGGTCTTATGTTCAAGATGGATGATGATCCGAGAATTATTGGAGCGGGAAAGAAATTCTCTCTAGGAAAGTTCCTTCGAGAATCTTCTATTGATGAATTACCACAGTCCTTTAACATCTTGGCTGGCAGTATGAGTGTGGTGGGCACAAGACCGCCAACAGTGAATGAGTATAAAGAGTATGAAAAGCATCACAAAGGACGTCTTGCTGCAAAACCAGGTCTTACCGGTATGTGGCAGGTAAGCGGCCGAAGTGATATTACAGATTTTGAAGAAGTAGTTAGATTGGATAAAGAGTATATCGATAATTTCTCTCTGAGATTGGATTTGGAGATTATGTTAAAGACATTTAAGGTAGTGCTTGGGAGAAAAGGGTCGGTGTAGGAAGATTGGAGAGAAGTGATGAAGGTTTGTTTGGTTGGTTCTAGTGGAGGACATTTGACTCATCTATATATGTTAAAACCGTTTTGGAAAGATAAAGACAGGTTTTGGGTCACTTTTGATAAAGAAGATGCTAGAAGTTTGCTAGAGGGTGAAAAAGTATATCCGTGTTATTATCCGACTAATCGAAACATATGGAATCTGATTCGCAATACATTTGTAGCAATCAAAGTATTACGAAAAGAGAAACCAGATTTGTTAATATCTTCGGGTGCAGCAGTTGCGGTTCCGTTTTTCTATATAGCAAAGCTAATGGGTAAGAAACTAATCTACATAGAAGTATTTGATCGTATTGACAAACCTACTATGACAGGTAAAATGGTGTATCCGATTGTAGATAAATTTATTGTGCAGTGGGAAGAAATGAAAGAAGTATATCCGAAAGCTATTAATTTGGGAAGTATTTTTTAGAATTATTAATTTGTAGGCTAATAGGATTGGTATGCTTTGTTTAAAGTTAATATTATTATATGTGAGGAAAAAATGAATTCAAAGACGCAAAAACATGCATATTTAATAATGGCTCATACGAATTGGAATCAATTGAAAATACTAATTCAATTGTTAGATTATGAGTATAATGACATCTTTATTCATATCGATAAAAAGGTAACCGATTGTCCAACTGCCGAATTGATGTCGGTGGTTAGAAAATCATCGATACATATATACAGTGAGTATAAAGTATATTGGGGCGGTTTTTGCCAGGTGGAGACAGAATTGCTTTTGTTTGAAAAGGCGCATAAGGGCAGATACACGTATTATCATGTTATTAGTGGAATGGATTTACCTTTGAAATCGCAATTTGAAATTCATTATTTCTTTAATGAGCATAAAGGAAAAGAATTTGTTCATTTTGGAAGCGAGAGAAATCAAAGTAAAGAGATAGAAAGACGAACACGTCTTTATCATTTTCTTCATAATTATAGACGGAGATATTCGGTTTGGTTTTTGAATGAATTGTTCACATTTTTGGAAAGATCACTGTTGCTTGCTCAAATTGTCTTAAAGATTGATAGGACAAGGAAATATAGAGATTTTACTATTAAATATGGTTCGAATTGGGTAAGTATAACGGATGATATGGTTGCCTATATCTTAGATAATAAGAAAAAAATAAGAAAAATATTTAAATGGACGAACAGTGGAGATGAATTGTTTGTACAATCGCTCATATATAATTCGTCTTTTAGAGAGCATTTATATTGTGGAAATGATGATTGCACAGAACAAGCAAACTTACGATATCTTGATTTTGTTCGTGGAAAGAATGGTAATCCTTATGTATGGAGAATAACAGATTTAGAGGAGTTAAGGATGAGTGATTGTTTGTTCGCAAGAAAGTTTGATGAATGCATAGATGGTCAAATAATACAGGTGATCTATGAAGCGATAATTAATAATAGTTCACTTTGATATTTTAAAGATTTTGGAGGTGTTTCGAATAGAATGATATTTGTGACAGTAGGAACACATGAACAACAATTTAATCGATTGATTAGAGAAATTGATTTGTTGAAAAGTAATGGCAAAATAGAAGATGAAGTTATTATACAGCTTGGATTTAGTACATATAAACCGAAAAATTGTAAATGGAGCAAATTGTTTTCTTATGATGAAATGAATAGAAATATACAAGATGCCAGGGTGGTTGTTACTCATGGTGGACCGGCTAGTTTTATTGCTCCTTTGCAGATTGGCAAAATTCCAATTGTCGTGCCAAGACAGAAGGAATTTGATGAACATGTCAATGATCATCAGTTGGAGTTTTGCCAGGAGGTCGAGAAGCGATATGGTAATATTATTTTGGTGGAAAATATAATGGAATTAGGGGAAAAAATCAAAGACTATCCAAAGTTGGTTGGGCGTAAATGTACAAATATGAATAGCAACAATTTAGAATTTGTAAAACAGATAGAATTACTTGCGGAGGAGGTATTGAGTTAATGAAAAAAGAAATCAGTGTTTGTTTCTTCATTGATGATATTACTGGCTTAGGGGGGACAGAAAGGTGCGTTACAGGCATAGCAAGTGCTCTTTCAACATTTTCTTCGCAATGCAAAGTTTCAGTTTTGTCTATAAATGCAGCTAATAAAGAGATTAAATATCCCATTTCCCCTATGGTAGAAATCGTGGTTTTTAATAATGAGAAAATAGATAATAAATTGAAGCGTCGATATAGTACCTATAGTAATTTGAAAAAATACATAATGGAAAAAAAATACGATGTTATTATTGCTACAGACACATATAAGACATTATGTTTTGTCCCTTTTTTTGGATTGATGAAAAGAAATAATGTGAAATTTGTGGCATGGGAGCATTTCAACTATCATGCCAATAAAAAGTATTCTTTAAGATGGTGGGCGAGAGTAATAGCAGCATATAGATGTGATGCAGTTGTTGTATTAGGAAAAGAAGATTGTTCAAGTTGGAAATCTAATATAGGCAAGGTGAAAAATATCCGGCAAATATACAATTATGTAGGGTTTGATATGAACAAAGCATCACTTGATAATAAGAATGTTTTGGCTGTTGGAAGGTTAGAGGATCAAAAAGGATTTGATTATTTATTGGATGCTTGGAAAATAATTGAGAAAGATGATGAGTTGTGTGATTGGAAATTGCAAATCGTAGGAGACGGGGTAAAAAAAGAAGAATTACATTTGAAAGCTGATGAGTTAGGGTTAGAACATGTAGAATGGTATTCATATACGCGCAATATCGAGAAATTTTATAAAGGGGCATCTATTTATGCTTTGAGTTCACGTATGGAAGGATTTGTTCTTGTTTTGATAGAAGCGCAAGCTTTCGGATTACCTATTGTCAGTTTTAATATTAAAGAAGGTCCTAAAGAAATTATCGATGATGGAGTGAATGGTTTTTTGATTGAACCATTTGATATTAATTTATTTGCTGAAGGTTTAAAGAAATTAATGAAAAATCCGGATCTCTTGCATAAGTTTAGTGATAATTCACAAAAGGACATGTCAAGATTTTCTATAGATACAGTTGTTAAACATTGGATTGAATTACTTGATGAATTGACAAGTGCTTGATCTGACAAATATTATTATATGAAAACATGGTGAACGATGAAGAAAAGAGTTTTGGTAATTAATACAGTAGATTTTTCGTATGGTGGAATCTCATCATTGATAATGAATTATTATAAATTCATTAATAAGGAGCGCTTTCAAATCGATATTGTTGCTAATGGTATAATAGAGCAAAATTTCGAAAAGGTTTTTAAAATAAATGGTTCACATATATATCGAACAAATAGAAAAAGAAATCCGATTAAATATTTTGGACAGGTATACAATATTGTAAAAAAAGAGAGGTATGATGTTGTGCATGTCCACGGAAATAGTGCAACTATGACCATAGAACTGTTAGCAGCTAAGTTGGGGGGATGCTCTACTCGAATAGCTCATTCACATACATCTGCATGTGAACACAAAATATTACATTTCCTTTTGAGTCCATTGTTTAAGCACTTATACACGTGTGCATTGGCATGTTCCCAAATGGCTGGGGATTGGATATTTGGGGAAAAAAAATATAAAGTACTTTATAATGGAATAGAAATAGATAAATATAAGTTTTCGGAAAATGTTAGAGATAGAATTCGAAAAGAATTGAAACTTGAAAATAAGTTTGTTCTTGGTCATGTTGGATATATGAATGAAACCAAAAACCACAAAAAAATTTTTTCTGTCTTAACAGAGTTGAAAAAAAGGAGAAGAGACGTACATTTATTATGTGTTACGGGGAGCGAAAGCATACCTGATGATTTACAGATGGTTATAAATAATATGGGTATTGAGGACGATATTACGGTATTATTTAAACGTAATGATGTTAATGAACTGCTACAAGCAATGGATGTTTTTGTGTTCCCCTCTAAATGGGAAGGATTAGGAATTGCATTGATCGAGGCTCAAACATCAGGATTAATATGTGTTGCGAGTGACAGAGTGCCGAAGTTGGTAAATATTACAAATAATGTAGAGTATATGTCTTTAGAATTATCATCAAAAGAGTGGATAAAAACTATAGAGAGTAAGTATAACAAGAATGTAGATAGGACTATAGGATATGAGATGGTAAAAAGATCAGATTACAATATTGCAAATAACATAGCTTTGTTGGAAGAAATATATGGTGATTGATGGCAGGAGAATCTTATGAAAATACTAGATATAACAAAGGATAACTGTTGTGGTTGCACGGCATGTTATGCTATATGTCCACGTTTCGCAATTGAAATGCAAGAAGATCAAAAAGGATTTTTGTATCCAAATGTTGATAAGGACAAATGCGTGGAATGTAACTTATGTAAAAATGTCTGTAATTTAGAAATAGAAAAGAATTATATAAAAAAAGCATATATAGTCAAAAATAAAGATGAAGATGTTGTGAAAAACTCTCAATCAGGAGGGGCGTTTACTGCAATATCTGATTTGGTGTTAGAACAAGATGGTGTGGTGTATGGCGTTGTTTTAGATGAGAAACTTGAAGCTAAGTATGTTAGGGTGTGCACGAAAGAAGAAAGAGATACAATGCGAGGCTCTAAATACATTCAAAGCCGATTAGGAAATATACATGCAGAAATAATGCGTGATTTAAAGAATAAAAAAGTTCTGTTTTCTGGTACACCATGTCAAGTAGCTGGAATGATAAAATATTTGAAATTAAAAAATGCTAATTTAGAGAATTTGCTTACAATAGATATTATATGTCATGGCGTACCCTCTGTTTTAGTGTGGCGAGATTTACTTCGATATTACGAAAAGAAATACAATACAAGAATTAATGGTGCAGTGTTCAGAGATAAGAAATATGGTAATTGGGAGTATGCGCCAACTACACTTAATATAAATGGGAAAATAATAACAGATTCAATTTATGGAAAACTGTATGGTTCTGTTTTGATGTTGAGAGAGTCTTGCTACAAGTGCCAATATACACATTTAAATAGGGTTGGTGATTTTACAATTGGAGACGCATGGGGGTTGAAACAAAATAATCCGGAGTTTTATGATACACGTGGTACAAGTTTGCTGCTGTTGAACTCATGTGAATCTGAAAAATATTTAATAAACTTGAAAAACAAATTAATGTTAAAAGAAGTTAATATTAATGATTATATGCAAGAAAACTTATTGATGCCATCGAAACCAAATCGAGATATCGAAGAGTTTTGGAATGATTACAAGAAGAAGAGTTTTAATTATATTATTAAAAAGTACGGAAAAAATAATATTCTTTTAAATATGAAATATGTACTGAAAAAAATAAGGAGACGTTTCATAAATGGTTGACAAAAAAGTGGGAATCTTAACATTTCATAATTCTAGAAATTATGGTGCTGTTTTACAGGCGTATGCTTTGCAACGATATTTGTTGCGATATTGTAGTCAGGTGAAAATAATAGATTATCGAAATGAAAAAATAGAGAATGTTGTAAGGCTATGGGAATGGTCAAATATAAAAAATACAATCAGGACCTTTTTTTCCTTTTTCTTTCGTTTGAAAAAGAAGCTAGCATTTGATTGGTTTTTGAAGGATAAGAATATTATTACAAAACAGGTAGATAAATTATATTTGAAAGAATTTGTAAAAGATTACGATGTTTTGATCGTGGGAAGTGATCAAGTGTGGAATGTTAGGATAATGGGTGGTGATTTGTCATATTTCTTAGACTTTGTACAAGATGATGTTGAAAAGATAGCATATGCGGCATCGTTTGGTGATGACGATTTAATCATTGACGAAGTGCAAGTTGAATTGTTAAAACGTTTTCAACTTGTATCGCTTAGAGAAAAAAGGAACATGGAAGAATTACAAAAGAAGTTAGGACAGCAAATATATCATTTTTGTGATCCGGTAATGTTGTTGTCCCAAGAAGAATGGATGCAAGTTAAGAGTACATTTGTTGTGAAAAAGCCATATATTTTTCTGTTTGTAATCGAACAGTCTGATAGATTAAATCAGTATGTTGAAATGTTGGCTGAGAAAAGAGGGTTAAAAATAATCAATAGTAAGAATAGTATTGATTTTTGGAAAAAGATTTCACCTAGTGATTTTATTAACTGGATAGTAAATGCAGAGTATGTCGTTACAAATTCTTTTCATGCAACTGTCTTTTCTTTAATATTTCACAAAAAATTTGCGTATGCCAAATATAGGAATGGTAATAAAAAAATTAAAGTTAGAATTGTGGAATTATTAGAAGCTTTACAATTGGAAAAACGACATGTTGAAAATAATGATTTTCAAATCGAAGAGGAAATTGATTGGGATAAAATTGATACATATTTACAAAAAATGAGTGAAAATACAAAAGAGAATCTTTTGAATTTGAGTATACAACAATGGTAGAATTGGTACAACACTCATAATAAACGAGAGTATGTTTCGAAATAAATATCCATAGAGAGAGAAAGATATGAGTATAACAATTTTTGGTTTAATTTGGTTTTTGATTTTGATAATGTGTTTCTTTAGAAATGATGTGAAGTATATGGTTGGCATTACATTACTTTCTATGGTGTTTCAATCGGCTTCAGTAGCACTGCTTGGCGAAACGGGTGTGGGTCCACAGATTCCTACATCAATAGTTATGATAGCTTGGTGTATTATGCATTCTTCTGTATGGAAAGATGGAAAACTGAGATTAACTAAAAGTAATAAAAATTGTAAATATAGTTTGATTGGAATCGTGGGTCTTGTTGTGGCTATTCATATTTCTCGAGAGGTTAATTTGCGTTACTATCAGATGGAAGGCATGCGCTTTACATTGCTAGTAATCCAGTTGTTGATTTATGCTATGTGTTACATAAGCATGTGGAGTATAAAAGGAAAAATAAAAGAAACGGTTTTGCAAAATATATTTATAGGAATTATATGTTTAGTGGTAGCGATAGGGCTTGTTCAATTTATGGTAACAACAGGTGTCTTACCAAGGAATATTTTGTTGGAAACATTAGTTTATACGCCAGATACAAATTCAGCATACTATTGGGGTACATATAATCCTAGATTGTTTGCAACATTTATGGAACCGAGTTATTGCGGACCGTTTTTGGTTGGAGCATTTTACTATGTTGTATCGTTGGAAAAAATGAATACGTTTCACATTTCGTTGGCGTTAATTCTCGTTGCAGAAATTATGCTTACTTTTTCGTCGACAGCATATGGTTCGTTTGCTGTTTGTGGAGTGGTATATGTAATACTAAGTAAAAAGAAAAAAGCATTGAAGTATCTTGTGCCAATTGCAATAGTTGTTTTGTGTATGTTAGGTGTGACGGGTGTTTTAAAAGATGTTTTAAATGATGTCATTTTCAGTAAAGGGAGTTCGGGTTCGGCCTCTACTAGAGGGAATTGGGACAGAGATGCAATAAATGCTTTTGTTGAGTCGCCATTGTTTGGTGGTGGGTATAAAAACGTTCGAGGTTCGCAGTTTTTGTTTTCCTTGGTTGGTCAAGTTGGTATTGTGGGATGTCTTATGTGGTTTGTTGTATGGTTACCAGCTGTTCGTGAATGGTGGATGAATAAAAAAAGTAAAAGTTTGTCAGCAATGATGTGGTTTTTGTTAGGCGTAGTGGTTGCGATGTTTATTGCAATTCCTGATTTGGATAACATTACATTTTGGCAAAGTATGTACTTGTTTGCATTGACAAGTAATGCAACCTTCTACAAAAAAGTTAATGTGGAGAGAGTTTTATAAAGCATAAGAGAATCTTTTTGCTCGAAATTTCTGGATGTGTGTAATCAAATTGTATGTTGGAAAGTACCAGAGGAGAAAATGATGAGATATTTGTATACAAAAGTTAAAAGTGTAATGAGAAGAGGTACAAGAGGAATTAATATTCTATGTTTAAAAAAAGATTGCAAGTGTAATCTGCAGAGTCACAAATTAGTGGTCTTTAATACATCGCTCAATAGTGATAATTTAGGTGATCAGATTATTATGGATTACGCCAATGAAGTTTTGAATGATATTTATTCTTCGCACGAGAGAGTTGATATTCCTACACATACTGTTCCGATGCAAGCATTGGTAAATAAGATAGAAAAAACGGATTTAAAATTTATAGTTGGTACTAATATATTGTCAAATAATATATTGTCAAATATACTGTTTGAATTTCCGAAGAAGGGATTAAATAAATACCAAAATAGTTGCTTGATGGCGGTTGGATGGGCTGCATATGAAAACAAAAGCATTAATGCGATGTCTATTAAATTTTATAATACGATTTTTACTGATGAATACATTCACTCTGTTAGAGATTCATATACAGAAAGCAAGTTAAAAAAGATGGGCATAAAAAATGTGATTAATACTTCATGTGTAACATTGTGGAATGTGGATGAACAGCTTTGTTCACAAATCCCTAAGAAAAAAGCTGGTTCTGTTGTTACAACAATAACGGATTATGATAGGGATATTGAGAAAGATCGGTATATGTTACAACTTCTAAAAAAATTGTATAATACAGTTTACATTTGGCCGCAAGGAGAATATGATTTAAAGTATTTGAATTCGATTGTTGATATATCAGAGTTTGAGTTGTTGGCGCCCACACTACAAGCGTATGATGATTTGTTGCGTGAAAACAGTGATTTGGATTATGTGGGAACACGGTTGCATGGAGGAATAAGAGCAATAAATAGCAAACATAGGAGTATAATAATAGCAATTGATAATAGGGCTGTTGAGATAGCGAAGGATACAAGATTACCTATATGTGAACGTAGCGCAATTAAATCTAGCTTAGAGGATATGATTTGTTTAGGCTTTGAGACCAGAATCACAATTCCCAAGGATAATATTGAAAAATGGAAAAGGCAATTTAAGAAACAGAGTAAGAATTAATTTTTTGTATGTATAGTGCATATGAGCCTTATAATCGATAGTAGTTATTTAGTAATATGATAGAGGTATAAAAATGTCAGATTCAAGAACGAAGAAGGCGCTTTCTAATATAGTTGCAAATTTTTTTAACCAAATAATTACATTATTATTGAATTTTGTTTCGAGAACAGTCTTTATACATACATTAGGTGTTGAATTCTTAGGGCTTAACGGTTTGTTTAATGATATTCTTTATATGCTTTCAATGGCAGATTTGGGATTTAGCACGGCTATGGTATATAGTCTATATAAGCCAATAGCAGAGAAGGACAATAAGAAGATTGCAGCATTACTTTCTTTTTACAAAAAGGCGTATAATACTATCGCAATGATAGTTCTCGTGATTGGTTTGTGTTTGACTCCCTTTGTCCCTTATATTGTAAACACTGAAAATGATATTCCCTTGATAAAGGTTTACTACATATTTGCGTTGGCTGGGGTTGTTGTTTCGTATTTGTTTGTTTATAGGACTTCGATTATTACAGCTGATCAGAAGAATTATATAATTACCAAAATAACGATGTTTGTATCTATAACACGCACACTTTGTCAGATTGTTATTTTAGTACTATTTGAAAATTACATACTTTACTTGGTGTTGGGGTTAGTGTTTAACGTTTTTAGTAATTTGCTGGCGTCAAATAAGGCTGTGAAAATGTATCCGTACATAAAAGAAAAAGAATTATTAGAAAAATCGGAAATAAAAGATATCTTTACAAATATAAAATCCATATTTATTTATAAATTATCATCGGTGTTGTTAAATGCGACAGATAATATTATTATTTCGGTGTTATTTGGAACAATTATGGTTGGATATTACTCAAATTACCAAATGATTAGTACAAAATTAACACAGATTATTGCATTGGTTTTTACATCAGTGACGGCAAGTGTTGGTCATGTTATTGTGACAGAAAAAGAAAAAAAGAGATATGAGGTTTTTTCAATCGAACAAACCGCCAGTTTCGTGATTTGTGGAGTAGCAGTACCGTGTTTCTTTGTATTGATTAATGATTTGATAAAAGTATGGTTGGGAGAAGATTTTTCTTTGGGGATTGGCATGGCGTTTGCTGCATCTGTGAACTTGTATTTATCGTGTGTTCTGCAACCGCTGTGGTCGTATCGTGAAGCGACGGGTTTGTATAGAAAAACAAAATGGATTATGCTAATAGCAGCAATGGCTAATTGTGTTTTGTCGATTGTATTAGGACGTTTAATAGGAATTGTCGGTGTTATTCTTGCTTCGGGAATTGCAAGAATGGTGACATATGTTTGGTATGAACCACGTTTGTTGTTTAGGGAATATTTTGCAAAATCGTCTTTCGGCTATTTTAAAGACATAATTTTGAATTCTGTTTTAGTTGTGCTGGTGTCTGGACTTTTGATTTACCTTTCCAGAGAGATGATTGTAACAAATTGGTTGACGCTGATTGGTAAAAGTGCCTTTTGCGTAATGGTGTCGACGTTAGTGTTTGGTGTTGTGTATTTTCGGACGCAACAAGTTAAATTATTACTGGAAAGAATTAGAAGAGAAGGTTGATTGTTATTGTGATCGCGGAATGATTTTTATGTAAAGAATTAGTATGGTTCTAATTCTTCTCGTTCTGCGTCTTTTGTTTCAACTAGAAATAAATATGTGTGTTGTATATGGTTGTTGTCAAATTATAAATCTTGCTACAGAAGTAATTAAGTAGATGCAAAAATAGTTGTGGATGAAAAGGGTGTAAAATACTAATGATAAAGCAAATTAAATTTGAGAATTATCGATGTTTTGAAAAAATGACCGTCAGCTTTAAGGAGTTAGTGATTGTAGTGGGAAGGAATAACGTGGGCAAGTCAACTATGATAGAAGCGTTGAGGATGGTTTCTTTTGCAACACATAAGGCTGAAAATACAAGTTACAGAGATGTTCCATTAGAGTTAGAAATGGGAAAAGGTATAAAAGGAATCAGAATAGATGTAGAACGGCTAAAAATTGGTCTTAAAGGAATTGTATCATACTACGAGGATAAGATTGCGATGGTCGAAGTCCGATTTGATAATCAGTGTAAAATAATTATTAAAGCGAATACGGAAGTGGCATATGCTGTTTTGTTTGACGAAGATGGTCGATATGTTAAAACTAAAAATAAAGCAAAAGAGTGTTCGTTCAATAAGATGGCGATATTACCACAAATTGGTTTGATAAAAGAAAATGAAAAGAAATTATTAGAGGATACTGTTGTAAGAGATCAAGAAACATATTTATCATCTAGACATTTTCGCAATGAATTATTATTATACAAAGAACAATATTGGGATGAATTTAAGATGTTGGCAGAAAGTAGTTGGGATGGATTGGAGATTACAGCGCTAGAATATGATCCTTTTTCTCTAGAAGAAGAATATATACAACTGATATTAAGAGACAAGCAATTTCCGGCGGAGGTAGGACTAATGGGAAATGGCTTGCAAATGTGGCTACAGATAATATGGTTTATATGTAGAAGTAGAGATTCGGAAACCATTATTTTAGATGAACCTGATGTGTATATGCATCCGGATTTGCAAATTAAATTGCTACGTATGGTTGAAAATATGCATAAACAGATTATTATAGCAACACATTCTGTGGAGATTATTTCGGAGGTGTCGTCGAAACATATTTTGCTTGTTGATAAGGATAGTCAAGGTCGCAAAGCACAATATGCAAATGGTACGAAAGCGGTCCAAAGCATTATAGATAATATGGGTGGCATACAGAACTTAGCAGTTATACGTATAGGTATGCATAAAAAATGTCTTTTTGTAGAGGGAAAAGATAAAAAAATATTATCACAACTATATGAAAAGTTATATCCGTTACAGAATAACTTGTTTGATACATTACCTGTGGTCGAGTTGCATGGATTTTCTAATGTGAACGAAACATTCGGAACAGCGGATTTATTCTATGCTGAATCTAAAGGTGATGTGAAATGTGTATGTATTTTAGATTCGGATTACTATCATGAAGATTATTTACATGCAATAAAAGAACAGGCAAAAGAACATCACCTGCTTTTGCATATATGGAAGAAAAAAGAGATAGAGAATTATTTGATTATTCCTGAAGTATGGTATAGAATGCTAGATTTAGCTGATTTATCGTATGATGGTTTCTTAGAAGTGTTAGATGAGTTGGCAAATGAATTTAAAGATGTCGTGACAGATCAAATTGCAGAAAAATATTGGTTGCAGAATAGAGACAAAGGATTGGCCAAATGTAATGAATATGCAAGAGCGGTTATTAATTTGAAGTGGAAAGATATGAATTCTAAATTGTCGTTAATTTCTGGAAAAGAGTTTATCTCTAGATTTAATAGGTGGTCACAAAAGGAATATAATGTTCGTATATCAAATGTAAGAATATTAGAAGAAATGCGAATAGAAGAGATAGGAGATGAAATAAAGGATGTGATGGAGATATTGCAACAACTATAGTTCGCTTTTTTAATTTCTTACTTTTATTGCAGAGCAAGTGCTGACCAAAGCAGGTTACTATGATAACGACACAGTAGGTCGTGGTGGTATCAGTGGAAAACCAGTAACCATCGGAGTCTATCGTTTAACCATGAAGGCCGGCAGTGACAATTTCCGTCAGAGCTCCATTCAAGGTGTTATGAAACGTATTCGCGCCAAAGGCGTGAAGATCGTAATATACGAACCAACATTGGAAAAGGGTTCGGAATTCTTTGGCAGTGAAGTGGTGAATGATTTGGCTGCATTTAAGGCGCAATCACATTGTATTATTGCCAATCGAATGCATGATGAATTAAGTGATGTGCGAGATAAGGTCTATACAAGAGATTTGTTTGCGAGAGATTAATAGAATTATGAAAAAGATTACCTTAGTGATAGCATTTCTCATCTGGACAGCCCTCATTCTCTTCCTATCATTTCAACCAGGAGGAGATACGGCAGAGACCAGCATGAGGTTTACAAAGTATATATTAGGACTATTTATAGAAGGGGATATCCCTTACGAAACCTTAGAGTACTGGCATATGACATTTCGTCTTTTGGCACACCCTGTCATTTTTTGTTTGTTCAGTGTGTTAGCCATGGGAGTGACAACGGAGTTTATCAAGAAAAGATGGATTTGTGTGGTGCTAACAGGTTTGTTTGCCATTGTACTTTCTGTCGTTACAGAAGTGGGCAAATGGAACATTCCAGGACGACATTTTGACTTGGGGGAAATGTGGTTGAATGTTGCAGGTGCAATAGGTGGTCTGTTAGTCTATGTGGTGCTTGGTAAGATAGGGAATGTGCTAAGGAAGAATAGAGAGTGAAGTGTGAGCTTTAGATAATAATAAATGCGACTAGATTGATATATCCTTGTCGAGAGATGGGGGTATATCATGCTAGTCGCATTTATTTTATATTAGATATTATATTTTTGATACAATTCCTGACGAAGAGTCGGATCGGCGCAAGCCTTGGTGATAAGGTCGGTTAAGCCGTCGTCTGTTAGTTTTTGAATGAGTTGTGCGAGATGCTGTTCGCCTTCAGCTATCCCTTCGGCTATCCCTTCAGCTTTCCCTTTCGCAATTGCGGAAGCCAAATCCCATTCATAGCGTTCTCTGGCTTGGCATTGGAGCCGGATTTTTTCATCAGCAGATAACTCTTTCATTGTTACAACTGTATCTTGCATATCCGGATTTTTTGATGCTAACATTTTAATCTCCTCCCACGTAGTGGCTTTAAAAAGCTTAGCCCAATAGTACAAATCGGCGGGTTCTTTTTTGATTACGATTGATTATTCAGAGCCAATTCGAAAATGCTTCGCATTTATCTCATGTTGGCTTCTCGCCAAATAGAATGATTAAAAAACGTGCTCTTGAATGCAAGCATTCATTGCACGTTTCCTAATCATTCTGCTTGGCTCTGAATAATCACAGTTTAACACGCGTAGCACCAATTTGTCACTATAGATTTCGTGATTTTTAACATTCATAAGCCTGAATTCTGAATAGAATTCAGGGGTTAAGTGTTTGAGATTAAAATCTAATATCCCAATATGTATGGTGGTAGTAATGTCAGAATAGTCACCACCGGATTTTGTTTGATCAAATGCTCGTCCAAGATAGGTAATGGGATTTAAGATAGTGACTTCCTTGATATCCTTCTTAGCGATACCCAGTAGAGCAGATAAGAGTCCTTTTAATGCATTCTGATTCTTTTGAAATACAGCTCGAAACATGTAATCGTTCGTGAGCGTGTATTCAATCTTGCCACTCGGTAATGTGAAATAAGTGGCGAATGCCTTGGAATTCAGTCTGCACTAGTATCGAACGATACACCGAATTGATTTCACTGTAAGACGAATTATAGATGAAGTTTAAACAAAATGCAATATGGAATAAAGGAACAATATATGATATACTCTTTTCTGGAGTATTTGTAACACAAGATTGAGGTAGAATACATATGAAACGTATCATAAGAGTAGGCATATTGGTAATGGTACTCATAATGAGTTTTTCTTTTACCTCTCATGCTTACACAGAAGAAGAGAAAGCCCAGGCTAAGGCATGGTTATCAGCCCATGGTTATTCCCCAGATAGAGCTGGTGCCAATCAGGCGTATCAGGATTATCTGAACGGTAAGTTTGATGAGGAGATTGGTGTGGATGTCAACGGAGATGGGATTCCTGCCACAACGCAAACGACCACCGAGAATACTACTGAAGAAGACACAGAGGAATATGTGGATGCAGATGTGGAAGATGAGGGCAGCACTACAGAAGTGGATGAACAGGAATCCGGCGCGGGAGGAAGCGCAGGAACCAAGGAAAAGACCACAGAGGTAGCAGAAGGTGATGACCCAGAGGATGGGCAGAACCAGGAGCAATCCGCAGTAGAGTCCAGTGAAGAAGAATCCCAGGAAGAAGCGGACGAGGATGGTATGGATGCTAAGGAAGATGAAGAAAGCACCCTGTACCAGCCAGAGAAGATGGAAGAATATCAAACAGCAGCCATGGTCATTGTGTTGGCAGTAGTGCTGATGCTATTGGCAGGCTTGTGGTTGAAGAGATAATAGGTAACAGGAGGAAGGAAAGAATGATTTTATTAACAGGTGGTGCGGGATATATCGGTTCCCACACAGCAGTAGAATTGATGGAAGCAGGATATGATGTGTTAATCGCAGATAACTTCTATAACAGTAGACCAGAAGTGATTGATGCCATTGAAAAGATTACTGGAAAGAGACCTGCGTTGGAAGAGATTGATGTCTGTGACGTGGACAAAGTAGATGCGATGTTTGACAAATATGACATTGAAGCAGTGATGCATTTTGCTAGCTATAAGGCAGTAGGCGAGTCGGTAGAAAAGCCATTGATGTATTATCGTAACGACTTAGACACATTGATTACCGTAATGGAAGCGATGAAGAAGCATGGGGTACACAATCTCATTTTCAGTTCTTCTGCAACAGTGTATGGTGTGCCGGAGACGGTACCTTTAGTGGAGGGAATGCCAACAGGCTGTACCAATCCTTATGGTTGGACTAAGTACATGTCAGAGCAGATTATTCAGGATGTGTGTCATGCGGAAAAGGATATGTCTGCAGTCATCCTTAGATATTTCAATCCAATTGGAGCCCATAAGACAGCGTTAATCGGAGAGAGACCGAATGGTGTACCGAACAACTTAATGCCATATATCACACAGGTTGCTTCCGGCATTCGTACACATTTGAACGTGTTTGGAGATGACTATGAAACACCGGATGGAACAGGCGTGAGAGATTACATCCATGTGGTGGATATTGCAAAGGGACATATTGCGGCGGTGGAGTATGCCATGAATCACAAGGGCGCAGAGGTTGTGAACCTAGGAACAGGTAATGGATACAGTGTGTTAGATATCGTGAAGGCCTTCGAGAGAGTCAATGGCATTCAGATTCCTTACGAGATTGCACCAAGACGTGCCGGTGATATCGCTGAGTGTTATGCAGACCCAACCAAGGCAGAAAAACTCCTTGGCTGGAAGGCAGAACAGGACTTGGATTCCATGTGTAAGGATGCATGGGAGTGGGAGAAGAATATAGCAAAATAGATATAGAACCATAAGGTTCAATCTACTTTTTCGTCAAATATAATACTTTATTTTTTCTAAATGATAGAGTATAATGGTGGCAAGTGTGCAGATGGAAGCTTTCACATCTGTCAAATATAATTAAAGAATATGGAGGATTTATTCATGTTAGTTTCAGCAAAAGAAATGTTAACAAAGGCAAAAGCTGGTAAGTATGCTGTTGGACAGTTCAACATCAACAATCTTGAGTGGACAAAGTCTATTCTTTTGACAGCTGAGGAGTTAAAGAGCCCAGTAATCTTAGGTGTATCTGAGGGTGCTGGTAAGTATATGACAGGTTACAAGACTGTATCTGCTATGGTATCTGCTATGGTAGAGGAGTTAGGAATTACAGTTCCTGTAGCACTTCACTTAGACCATGGTTCATATGAAGGAGCAAAGGCTTGTATCGAGGCTGGTTTCTCTTCAATCATGTTCGATGGTTCTCACTATCCAATCGACGAGAACATTGCTAAGACAAAAGAGTTAGTAGCAATCTGCGAGGAGAAGGGTATTTCTATCGAGGCAGAAGTTGGTTCTATCGGTGGTGAAGAAGACGGTGTTGTTGGTAAGGGTGAGTGTGCTGATCCAGATGAGTGTAAGATGGTTGCAGATTTAGGTGTAACAATGCTTGCTGCTGGTATCGGTAACATCCATGGTAAGTACCCAGAGAACTGGGAAGGCTTAAGCTTTGAGACATTGGATGCAATCCAGGCTAAGACTGGTGATATGCCATTAGTATTACATGGTGGTACAGGTATTCCTGAGGATATGATTAAGAAGGCAATCTCTTTAGGTGTTGCTAAGATTAACGTTAACACAGAGTGTCAGTTGGCATTCCAGGAAGCTACACGTAAGTACATTGAGGCTGGTAAGGACTTAGAGGGTAAGGGATTTGACCCACGTAAGTTGTTAGCTCCAGGTGTAGAGGCTATCAAGGCTACTGTTAAGGAAAAGATGGAGTTATTCGGTTCTGTAGGTAAGGCGTGAGAATAAGTCTTTCGTAGGATAATGGAGATAGGAGAGGGGTACTTTATGGAAATCATATAGTATCCCTTTTTATTTAAAGAAAACTTTGCTATAATAAGTAGGATTTTTGGATAAAGGAGTACCAATGCATTTTACAAGAACAGGCATTGGATATGGGATAATGATTAGAATTTGGAAGAAGATAGCTTGTATGACCATGATTGCAACGATGTTAATGACGTTAGTTGCATGTGGCGGTGGAAATGACAATAAAGACAATTCAGATAAAAACAATGTTGCAAAGGAAGATGCCAATGTAGAAAATGTCACGACACAGGAGGTAACAACAGAGGAGGCAACCACCGAGGTGGAAACCATTGTGATCACTGTGTTGACAGATAAAGAGCATTTGGTAGACACCAAGTTTGCAGAATATAAAGCAACATTTGAAAGTAGCAATGAGAATGTAGAAGTACAGTTTGAAGCAGTGAAGGACTATGACAAAGAAGTGGAGAAACGTCTTCGCTCGGGAAATTATGGAGACGTACTTTTGATTCCTGAGACAGTAACCAATGATCAGTTGATACAGTATTTTGAACCTTTGGGTACAGTGGAAGAATTAAGCGAGGATTATGATGAGAAATATCTCCAGGCCAAAGTGGTAGATGGTGTTGTATATGGATTGCCACGTTTTGTCAATGTACATGGTGTGGCTTACAACGAAGTGGTGTTTGCCAAAGCGGGCGTCGTGGAATTGCCGGTTACACCGGGAGAATTTTTGTCTGACTTGAAGAAGATTCAGAATACTCGCGAAGGCATCATTCCTTACTATACCGGTTATGAAAATGGTGAATGGTTGTGGCAGTGGCAGAACAATGTGTGGGGTGCCGTGGCTGCAGACGGGGAATATCGCAATAACAAAATGATTGCGGAACAGGAACCATTTGCTGCTGAAACACCGAATTATATTGTGCATGAATTATTGTATGATATTGTGAAGAATGGGTTGTGTGAAATCTATGTGGAGGGTGAGAATTATCGTCCTGTGTATCGCCAGCTCAATCAAGGGAAGATAGGGTGCATGATGCTAAGCTCCGATTATCTTCATGAGTTACAAATTGCGGATGTGAATCCGGATGATATTAGCTTTATGCCATTTCCATATAATATTGAGGGGAAACAGTATGCCACTGCGGAGGTAGATTATTGTTATGCCATCAACAAGAATAGTGCGAATAAAGAAACTGCAAGAGCATGGATTGACTATATGTTAAAGAAGTCTGGATTTGCCAAGAGTGAGGGCGCCATTTCCATCAAGAAGGATGCAGCCCTCCCGGACGTATTATCTAACTTTAAGGATGTCGAGCTTGTGTTGAATCTTGCAGCAACAGATGCAAATGCAGGAAAATACGAGGAATTGAATGACTTGTCTGGCATTTATCTTGACAGTGACGTGGAGAAGAATCGTCTGATTCTGTCTGCGTTGGAATCGTCAGAGGAGACCTTTGAAGATATTATGAATGATTGGAACTTGCGATGGAAAGCAGCATTACAGGGGATACGGTATGCCACGGTGATAGAGACAGAATCAGATGCAGAGAATTCTGATGACGCTGCGAAACAGTCTGCACCTGTGGTGGAGATTACCCCGGAATATCAGGAGTTTTTGGAATCCATTCGTTCTAGCGAACAAGAGTAAGTAATTTCGTTAAGCTATAGATGAAATTATGTTAGGAGATTAAGAATGAAAATGATATTATTAAATCCTGTATTTAAGCAGATGATATGGGGTGGCGACCGCATGCGCAAAGAGTATGGTTATGACATTCCAGGTGACAACACTGGAGAGTGTTGGGCGATTAGTGCACATCCCCAGGGGGATTGTGTGATTGCTTCCGGTGCGTATGCAGGAACACATTTGAGTGAACTATGGGAGAACCACAGGGAACTATTTGGCAATGTAGAGGGAGATAGATTTCCTTTGCTTACCAAGATTATTGATGCGCAACATGATTTGAGTATTCAAGTGCATCCAGATGATGCTTACGCCAAGGAGCATGAGAATGGTTCTCTTGGGAAGATGGAATGCTGGTACATCTTGGACTGTAAAGAGGATGCGACCATTATCATTGGACATCACGCCAAGACTAGGCAGGAATTAGAAGATATGATACAGGGTGCCAGATGGAAAGAGTTAATTCGCGAGATTCCTGTTAGGAAGGGAGACTTTTTCCAGATTAATCCAGGCTGTGTGCATGCCATCAAGGGTGGAACACTGATTTTGGAGACACAGCAGAATAGTGATATTACCTATCGTTTGTATGATTATGATAGGTTGCAGAATGGAAAGCCAAGAGAACTTCATATCCAGCAAAGCATGGATGTGATTACGGTTCCTTTTGAAGAAGGTTTTGTGGAAACTGCAAAAAAGAAGACTGCAAATGAATGGTTTTCACAGTTGATAACCTGTCAGTATTACACAGTGTGGAAAGCTAGTGTAAAGGGAAGTGCAACATTGGTACAGGATCAGCCATTTATGCTCGGCTCTGTCATAGAAGGTGAGGCTGTTATAGATGGCTGTACATTGAAAAAAGGTGCACATTTTATTCTTCCAGCAGGAATGGAGAGTGTACAGGTGGAAGGAGATGCAACCTTCATTTTTTCAGCAATTGCATAGAGAAAACAAAAAGAGAAATGACAATCTGTCATTTCTCTTTTTGTGATTCTGTGGTATATTCGATATAGTGAACAGAAGCTGACGCGCAGGCGCGTCGTATACGAATATAGTCGGGGCGACGTGATTCGAACACGCGACCTCTTGGTCCCGAACCAAGCGCTCTACCAAGCTGAGCCACGCCCCGTCACAACGATTTTATTATAGCACTTTCAATGTTTATTGCAAGTGTGAGGAGAGATAAATGAGCAAAAAAGACGAGAAGTTGTTGAAATCGCAGATGGAGAAGCAGACACCCTCCATGCATATATCCGTAAGACAAATGGCAAGAATTGCAATGATGATAGCCTTTATCAGTGCTATGTCCTTTGTGAGAATCCCCCTCCCTTTTTCGGAGGCAGCATTGACAGGACAGACCCTTGCAATGAATATTATTGCATTGATATTGACGCCGAAGGAGGCATTCGTTACCATGTTTTGTTATTGGTCTCTGGGATTGGTGGGTGTGCCGGTGTTTGGCGGAATGGCAGGCCCGGGAAAAATGTTTGGGCCTGGTGGCGGATATTTCATGGCATTTATGTTGGCAGTATTGTTGATTGGCAATCTTCGAGGAGGCAAATATCATCTCGGCAGATACATTGTAGTGACAGTTTTGGTTGGGCTGATTGTGGTGGATGGCCTGGGATGTGTATGGTTAAAGCTGGTAACAGGTTTTACCTGGGAGACCGCATTCATTGCCGGGTTTGTAGCATTTATTCCTTTGGATGTGGTGAAATGCGTGGTTGCATGTATTGCGGTTAGACCGTTGCAAAAGGCAATGCGGGTGTTGGAGAATCAATAGATACGGTTGTTTGGAAATGCTGGATGAGTGGAGGTGCTTTGCTATGCGTTTTATGCATTTGGCAGATTTGCATATTGGAAAAAGAGTAAATGGATACCCTATGCTAGAGGAACAGAAATATGTATTACAGCAGGTGTTACAGGTGGCATCGGAACAACGTTTGGATGGGGTGATTCTTGCGGGGGATATCTATGATAAAACAGTGCCGGCAGGAGAGGCGGTGCAGGTGCTTGACTGGTTTTTGACAGCATTGTCCCAACTGAAGTTGCCGGTGTACATGGTCAGTGGAAACCATGACAGTGGAGAACGTTTGTCCTTTGGTGCGAAGCTGATGGAAAAGAGTGGAGTGCATGTGGCAAGCATGTATGATGGCACATTAGAGCCCATTGTGTTGGAGGATTCCTATGGTCCGCTGTACCTATATCTGCTACCTTTTGTGAAGCCGGTTTATGTGAGAAAGGCCTTGGAAAACAAAGTGGATAGCGAAATGCTAGACCATGAAATTCAGACTTATGATGATGCAGTGGCGCTGGTTTTGCAGGAGGCAAAGATTGATAAAAATGCGAGAAACTTGTTAGTGGCGCACCAGCTGGTTACAGGAGCCGCCCGCTGTGATTCGGAGGATGTTTCTGTTGGAGGAGTGGATAATGTCAGTGCGGAATTGTTCGAGGATTTCGATTATGTAGCGCTGGGACATATTCATGGACCACAGAGCATGACCCGGGATACCATACGCTATGCGGGAACCTTGTTGAAATATTCATTTTCAGAGTGTGATCATAAGAAATCCATTACCATTGTGGAAATGAACGAAAAGGGAAATGTGGTGATTGAAACCATTCCGGTGAAGGCTCTGCGGGATTTGCGTGTGATAAAGGGAGAATACAACACCTTGATGTCTCCTGCATTTTACAAGGAGAATAACCAGGAGGATTATATTAAGGTGATACTGACAGATGCTGAGGATGTTCCGGAAGCGATGGGAAAGCTTAGTACGGTGTATCCAAGGATTATGGCATTAGAGTATGAGAATCGAAAAGGGCGTGGAAATCTGCTTATGGATGGTGCAGATGTTGTGGAAAAGAAACGGCCTATGGAATATTTTAAAGAGTTTTATGAAGGAAAAAATGGCGTAGAAATGACAGCGTATCAAGAAAAGATTGTTGCCGATGTGATGAGAGAAGTTTGGGGGTGAGTCTGTGAGACCGTTGAAATTGGTGATGTCTGCATTTGGTCCCTTTGGGGAGCTTGTGACAATAGATTTTACGAAGATGGGTCCCTCAGGCTTATACCTGGTGACAGGAGATACAGGTGCGGGAAAGACCACAATTTTTGATGCCATTTCCTATGGCTTGTATGGTGCTCCGAGTGGGGAATACCGCGAGGGAAAAATGTTTCGCAGCAAATACGCAAAGCTGGAAACTATTACCTTTGTGGAATTGACCTTTGAAACCCATGGCAAGGAATATGTGGTGAAACGTATTCCGGAGCAAAGAAGGGCCAAAATGAGAGGAGAAGGTGAGGCACAGCAAAAAGCAGAAGCGGTGCTTACTTTTCCTGATGGCAGACAACCCTTGACAAAGATTCAAGAGGTGGATGATGCCATCAAACAGATTGTGGGATTGAATCAAAAGCAGTTTTCCCAGATTACCATGTTAGCCCAAGGAGAATTTCGCAAGCTTTTGTTGTCCACTACAGATGAAAAACAAAAGATTTTCCGTGATATTTTTGCCACGGAAGAATATCGTGTGCTTCAGGTTAGATTGAAGGATATGTATCTGGAAATGAAGAAAGAATATGACAGAAAGAAAGATCATATTCTTCGGGATGTGGCGTCCTTGGAATATGCAGAGGATTTTTCCGGCAAAGAGGAACTAGAGCAATTTAACGAACACAATCAATTGGTGGGAAAGAAACAATTAGAAGATTTGGTGGCAGAATTACTTCAGATTGATCAGGACTGCTTGAAAGCATTTGAAGAAGAACTGAGTACAATGGAAACATCATTGCAGCAGTTGAACACTAAGGTTGGTGTTGCCAGTGAAAGACAAAAGGCTGTTTTACAACTGCAACAGATTGAAAAAGAATTGCTGGAATTAAAGAGTGGCTTGGCGCAACGAGAGAATCGAGTACAGATTGCAGAGCAGAATATGGAGAAGGTGGAAACACTCAATGCTGAGGTTGTACGTATAGAGGCAAAGCTAGAGGAATATACACAGTATACTGTTTTGAAAAATGAGGTTGAGAAAAAACAGCAGGAAGTAGATTCCATTGGGAAACAGCAGGAAAAACGAAAAGAAACCATGCACCAGTTGGAGCAAGAAGAAAAGCGCTTAACGGAAATCGTAGAACAATACAAGGATGCTGAGGTGAAGGTGTTAGAGTGTCAGCAAAACCTGACAGCACTACAGGAACGCAAAGCGGCGGTTGCTTTGTTAGTCAAAGATTACGAGATAGAAGGGGAACTTCGCAGATCCTGTGAAGGCGAGGAACAAGCGTACAAAAAGCACAGTGAAATGTTTGAACAATTGGCAAAAAATCTAGTGGACCATGAAAAGCTGTTTTTGGATGCCCAGGCAGGTGTCTTGGCGCGCAGCTTGGAAAAAGGGAAACCATGTCCCGTCTGTGGTTCTTTGGAACATCCGCAGCCTGCAGAAGCAGTGGCAGAGGTTGTGACGCGTGAAGCACTGGATGAAGAAAGGGCATGTGTGGAACAGGCCAGAGCACAATGTCAGCAGCTTGTCACCAATTTGACAAGGATGAAGGAGCAATTGATACAGCATCATAATCAGTGTGTAAGCCAGTTGAAGAAATTATTTGGTGTGGACTCTATGGATGCTACACAATTAGACGAGAAAAGAGAAGAAATAGAAATACAGCTGCAGGATATGGAGAAGTCTCTCAAAAAATGGCGAGATGCAAATGCACAGAGACAACAGGCGTTGGAGCAATTGCCGCAGGTTCAAAGCACCGGCAAACACTTGAATGAAGAAATGCATTTGGCGGAACAGGAAAAGGTGGCGCGACAGACAGAGGTAGAAAAGCTTTTTGAGCAGTTGGAACAAATGCGTGCCGGATTGGGCTTTGATAGTGTGGAGGATGCAAAGAAATCGGTAGAGAAGTTGCGTTCCCAGGCAAATACCATCCTTCAGGAGCAAAAAGAAGCGACTCGGGTATTGCAAGAACTGAAACAAGAGATAAGTGCCAAAGAGGGACAACGAAAGAGTCTTGAGAAACTATTAAAGGAACAGTCGGATGAGAACTTGGATGCGTTATTAGAACAGCGTGCGCATTTGATGCAGGAGAAACAGCAAAAGGAAAAGCACAAAAGCTGTGTCTATGCAAGATATCAAAAGAATAGTGGCATTGCCAATAACGTGTTTGAACAGTGGGATGCGTTTCAGGCCTTTGAGGAGCGTTATATTGCAGTGAAACGTATTTCGGATACAGTAAATGGTGAGCTGTCAGGCCAGGATAAGGTAAAGTTAGAAACTTATATTCTTATGGCATATTTTGAAAGAGTATTGCAAAAAGCCAACCTGCGACTCCTTGGTATGACTGCGGGGCAATATGAGTTGGTTCGAAGTCTGCAGGCGGATAACCAGAAGAGTCAGAGTGGATTGGATATTAATGTATACGACCATTATACAGCCTCGGAGCGTTCGGTTAAAAGTTTGTCTGGTGGGGAAACATTTATGGCATCCCTGGCATTGGCGCTAGGTCTAGCAGATGAGATTCAGTCTGCAGCGGGAGGTATTCATATGGATACCCTGTTTGTGGATGAGGGATTTGGTTCCTTGGATGATGACACCTTGAAACGTGCTATGGCAGAATTGCATAAATTGACAGAAGGTAATCGTTTGGTTGGCATTATTTCTCATGTGGCCGACTTGAAGAACTGGATAGACAAACAGATTGTAGTGAAAAAGGCGTCCCATGAGGGAAGCAGGGTGGAAATGGTTGTGTAACAGAATATTTTTCGACAAAAATGTCCGTTGAGGTTCTGTTAAAATTGTGGTAAACTAAAAGATGTTTTTGAAAGGAGAAATCACAATTATGAAGATCGGATTTGATAATGAAAAATATCTTAAAATTCAGTCGGAGCATATTATGAAGAGAATTGACAAGTTCGGGGACAAGCTATACCTAGAATTTGGTGGTAAGCTCTTCGATGATTTGCATGCTTCCCGCGTGTTGCCTGGATTTGCGCCTGACAGTAAGCTTAAGATGTTGTTACAATTGTCGGATCATGCAGAGGTTATCATTGTGATTGGTGCAGATGCAATCGAACTGAATAAGAAGCGTGAAGATTTGGGAATTACCTATGATAAGGACGTTCTCAGGTTGATAGAAGAATATAGAAGCTGTGGTTTGTATGTGGGAAGTGTGGTTGTTACCATGTATGCAGGACAGCCGGCGGCGGATGCATTTAAGGACAAATTAGAGAAAAAAGGTATTCGGGTATACCGTCATTACAAGATTGAGGGATATCCAACCAATGTATCTCATATCGTAAGTGATAATGGATTTGGAAAGAATGATTATATTGAGACCCAGCGTCCGTTGGTGGTGGTGACAGCGCCAGGGCCTGGTAGTGGCAAGATGGCAACTTGTCTTTCGCAGCTGTATCATGAGAATAAGCGTGGAGTGAAGGCAGGATATGCGAAGTTTGAGACCTTCCCAATCTGGAATATTCCGTTGAAGCATCCGGTAAACCTTGCCTACGAGGCGGCTACTGCTGACTTGAATGATGTGAACATGATTGATCCATTCCACTTAGAGGCGTACGGGGAGACTACGGTTAACTACAATCGAGATATTGAAATTTTCCCTGTGCTCAATGCAGTGTTTGAGGAGATTTACGGAGAAAATCCATACAAATCTCCAACTGACATGGGCGTGAATATGGTGGGTAATTGTATTTTTGATGACGAGGTAGTTTCAGAAGCATCCAGAATGGAGATTATCCGTAGATACTACAAGTCGTTGAAGACCATGGCAGAAGGCGAAGATGTCGAGAATGAAATCTACAAGTTAGAGCTGTTGATGAAGCAAGCCAAAATCACAACAGATAACCGCAAGGTGACTGTGGCGGCGAAGGAACGAGCAGCGAAGCTTGGTGTACCGACTGCTGCGATTGAGTTGGAGGATGGAACGATTATTACCTCCAAAACCAGTGAGTTGTTGGGAGCTTCTGCAGCACTGATTTTGAATGCATTAAAGTTCTTGGGCGGTATTCACGATGATGCCCATTTGATTGCACCGAATGCCTTTGAGCCAATTCAGGAGTTGAAGACCAGTTATCTTGGTTCGAAAAACCCTCGCCTTCATTCTGATGAGGTGTTGATTGCGTTGGCATTATCTGCTTTGAATGACAATGATGCTAGAATTGCTATGGAGCAGCTTCCGAGATTATCTGGTTGTCAGGTGCATACGTCGGATATGCTCTCGGATGCAGATATTAAGACCTTTAAGAGGTTGCATGTGGATTTGACCAGTGAGCCAATCTACACCAATGGAGAGACAATTGATAAGATATAGAATGATATCATTTGAATGATATAACCCGTAGGATATTTCCTGCGGGTTTCTTTGTGTAATGAATATAAATCAGCAATATAAATTCTCGATAAATTTGAGAATAAATATTAATTTTTTCTTAAGAAATGTCGATATATATTTTAGCGTAATTTATCTTACATACTATTTTTAATTCAAGGAGGATTTATTTTAAGATGGACGCAATTTTAGGTTTTTTTACTTCATTATTTTCACAATTGCCTAGTATTATTTTTGCAATTGTATTGTTAGTGGTTGCATTTATTGCAGCAAATATTGTAAAGTCATTGGTGACAAAGCTATTGAAGGCAATTAAGGCTGAGAACTGGCTGAATAAGATTGGTGTAAAGGATGCAGCAACCAACAGCTCAATTGATTTTGTGGCTAAGCTTGCTTACTTTGTAACATTCTTATTGTTCTTGCCGGGTGTGTTGGACAAGCTTGGAATGCAGAGTGTTTCAACACCAATCACCAATATGGTGAATTCATTCTTAGCATTTATTCCAAAGTTAGTTGCAGCAGGTATCATTGTTGCAGTTGGATTGTTTGTGGCTAAGATTGTGAAGGAATTACTTGTTCCTGTATTGAAGGCAATCAAGGTAGATGCGCTTCAGGAGAAGGCTGGTATTGAAGCTGATGAGAAGACATTATTCTCTAACATTATTGCCAGCGTTGTATATGGCATAATCGTACTTGTAGTAATTACAGCAGCGCTTGACCAGTTAGGTATTGCTGCAATCTCGGCTCCGGCTAATGCAGTAGTTGCTACAGTGTTTGCAATGATTCCTAACGTATTAGGTGCAATTGTAATTATTGCTGTTGGTGTGTTTATTGCGAAGCTGGTTGCTTCATTGTTGGAGAGTTTATTAGCTGGTGTTGGTGCAGACAGCTTACTTACCAAGGTAACAGGTGATGAAAAGAAGGTTTCTCTTTCTAAGGTAATCAGTTCTGTTGTTAAGTATGTTTTAGTGATTGTATTTATTGTACAGGGTATCAATGTATTGAATCTTCCAATCTTAACCAATATCGGTTCTGCAATTATTGCTTATATGCCAGCAGCATTAAGTGCAGTGATTATCCTCGCAATTGGCATGTTTGCAGCGAACACAGCAGAGTCAGCTATCGTGAAGAAGAATGATGATGCGAAGGCAATGGGTCTTGCGGCTAAGGTTGTTATATATGTGATTACAGCATTTATCTGCCTAAGCCAGTTGGGTGTTGCTAAGACGATTGTAGAGACAACATTTATCTTAATCATTGCAGCTGTATGTGTGGCGTTTGCAATTGCATTTGGTGTAGGTGGACGCAATTTTGCAGCAAATAATCTTGAGAAGCTTGAGAAGCAGCTTGAGAATGACGACAAATAATGGTTGATTGTTACGGAATATAGTATGTAAGATTTCGGATAGAGACGGTCAGTTGACCGTCTCTTTTTGCGTAAACAATAAGCATGTTTCGTATGCAATGTGTGGCCAAAAAATTGATTGCGAAAAACTAAAAATAAGAATACAATGAGAATAAATTACTTGTGTGATATGGAGAAATGTCTATGGAAAGAAAAAAGTTTCATATTGCTTTGGTAGAGGCAAATGTAATGGATAGATATAGCAATGAGATTGTGAAAGGTGCCATGGCAGCGGCGGAAAAATGTGATGTGAATATGTCCATCTTTCCGGTAAAATATGTGAACCATGATAGTGGAAGAGATGTGGATGCGTTGTTTGAATATCAGTACAATGCACTTTTGTCTCTTGTAGCTACCGGAGGATTCGACTATATCATTGTATCCATTGGTGCTATTGGCTATGCTTGTACCTTGGAAAAAAAGATAGAATTGCTAAAGTTGTTTGGTGATACGCCGGTGTTATGTGTTTGTGATGAGATTCCGGGGTATGATTTTGTTAGGTATGAAAACTCTGCTGGAATCAATGCAGCAGTGGATTATCTGGTGGAGAATGGTAGAAAGCATATTTGCATGATGGTGGGAGATTCTGGTAATGTGGATTGTCAGGAACGATATTTGGCTTATCGCAATGCCCTTGAAAGAAACCATATGTCGTTTGAAGAGCGATTCATTAGACGTTGTGATTTGGCAGGACGTCGTGATGGGCAGATTGATAGGTTGCTAGATGAAAATCCGGAAGTGGATGCCGTAATCTGTGCGACAGATATGATTGCGGAAACTGTGTGCAATACAATCAAAAAGAGAAACAAGAAGATTGGTGAGGATATTGCTGTGGTCGGTTTTGATGATTTGCCTTTTGCGGCAAAATATGATCCACCGTTGGCATCTGTACGTGCTGACGCACAGAAATTGGGATTCTATGCTGTGCAGCGTGTTTCTGATATATTGCGTGGTAAAGAGGTTGGAGATAACTTTTTACAGTCCGCATTTGTGCTTCGTGCATCAAGTATGTATGAGCGTAATTTGATGAGTGGAAAAGCAGATTTGTTCAAAGGAGATTGCGAAACGGTTGCAACGAATATATTGTCGTATATATGTGAGAATCAAGAACTAATGGACGGGTATGTGAAAGTCAAGAGCTTTTGTGTGTATGCGGTGTCTATGATTATGGAACGGATTGTAGAGGGGCGCTGTACAGATGAAGATGTCACCTATATTTGTCGAATGCTGGAAAGTTACTTTGAAGGTACCATTTATCATGATGACACGATTTTAAAAGTTGTTGAGGTGTTTGAATATGCCGTAAAATGGATTGAGAAACAATATGCCAATAGACAAAAAACAGTGGCGATGGAGCGCATACGAAAAAAAGTTTGTAGAAAGCTTATGACGGGAATGATAGCGCTGACAACTGCAGAGAATAAGCACGTGTTAGATTATGCCCATAATACCAATTTGGTGATTCGGGAATCTTTGATGTTCGGGGAGAATTTGAAACAGGGATATGCAAATGTATTATCTAAATTATATGCATTGGAACTGAAAACGAGTTATCTCTATTTGCTGGAGCGTCCAATGCCTTATTATAATGGTGAATTTTTCCCGATGGATGTCTCATGGCAATTTAAAGCATATCAGGAGGGTGTGCATGCCTTTGCTGTTCCTTTGGAGAATCAGACTGTAGAAGCAGCTGCTATATTTGACAATTCTTTTGTTGAAGACGGGGAGAGACATACGTATATTCTTGTGGATTTGTATTCTAGAGAATACCAATATGGTGTCTTATTGTGTGAAATACATTCGGAGGAGTTTTTGGAGAATTGGGAATTCCTGGTGTACCAGATGAGTGCTGCAGTTAAGATGGTTGGACTTTTGGATGTGCAAAACCGTATGTTAGAGGAGTTACACAAGAAAAACATGTCTCTAGAAGAGGAATCCAAGATGGATGAACTGACAGGGCTTTATAATCGCAGAGGATTTTATGAAGCTGCCAACAAGCTGGTTTCCACAAATGAAAGTGTAAGGAAAGAGTTTGTTGTGTGCTATGCGGATATGGACCGATTGAAGGTAGTGAATGATACGTATGGTCATGTGGAGGGAGATTTCGCATTGAAGTCCCTGGCAGAATGTTTCGATGATTTGTTTGGGGAGAAAGCTGTGGTAGGACGTGTTGGTGGCGATGAATTTGTTGTAGTGGTGTGTAAGGATGAAGTGGAGAGCGTAGATGCAATATTGCGTCGCAAGGAACAACGAATAGAGCGGCTGAATGCAATGTCTGCGAAACCATATTATATAGATATGACTATGGGTTTATATGAATGTGAGTGTCGTGATTCTTATGATTTGAAAGAGGCAATTGATAAAGCAGATGATCTGCTATACACAATGAAAGTCAAAAAAAAGGTGCGTAGAGAAAGTTAGATGTAAATGAAAGTCTGGATTTGTTAATCAAAATGAAGAATCTGGGCTTTCTTTTTTGTTACAAACACATGAATTAGGTAAAATAGACTAAAATTAAGAAAAAAACCACTTTTTTTAAGTTACATATTGATTGTTTGCTGTACAACAGATATAATGTGAAATAAGTTATCGTACAAGTTGAATTTATCAACAAGGAGAATTGAATAGTGGAACGAATGAACGGTTTTACATTTTTGATGGGGCAGAATGAGAAACAAGGATTTGCAGATGAGAATGCAAAGAATTCTATGAGATTATTGAAGGAATGTACAGGCTCTAACACTGTAGTTTTGGCGTTTATTGCATATCAGGAAACAGCCTATTCGGAGGAAATTGACTATACGGGTAGTCATATGCCGACGGATGATGAAATCAGGGAAATGATTCGATATGCCCATGAATTAGGAATGTGGGTAATTTTGAAACCGATGGTTGATTGTAAGGATGGCACATGGCGTGCCAGAATTGATTTTTTTGATATTGAAGAGCCGTGTGAGACAACATGGCGAGGATGGTTTTCTTATTATGATGATTATATAACACACTATGCAATGATTGCAGAAGAAGAGAACTGCGAGATGTTGTTGGTTGGTTGTGAATTGGTTCAATCGGAACGAAAAGAGTTTTATTGGAGAAGACTAATCAAAAAAGTAAGAGAGATTTATAAGGGAAAGCTTTCTTATAATACGGACAAATACCAGGAAAGCCATGTGAAATGGTGGGATGCATTAGATTTCATATCTTCTAGCGGATATTATCCAATTGACACATGGGATGAGAATTTGGAAAGAATAGAAAAGATTGTTGCAAAACATAAGAAACCTTTCTTTTTTGCTGAGTGTGGAATACCATGTAGAAAAGGTAGTAGATATGTTCCCAATGATTGGGCGTTTCAGGGAGAGTTGGATCAAGGAGAACAGGAAAACTATTATCAAGTCATGTTTGAAAAGCTTGCGCAATATCCCTTTGTGAAAGGACAGGTTGGATGGGCTTGGTATGCTGTTTTGCCAGAGGAACCTGAAAAAGATGATGACTATAGCGTATATGGAAAACCTGCTTGTCAGGTAATACATCGCTTTTATACACAGGATTTGTAAGATAAGGAAGGTGGACTATGGAATACTGTAATGTATGTGATAAGACGCTTTATCAGTACGAGGGTAGAATTTTAGAGAAAGATGGTGTGGCTTTTTTGGGTTATACCAATAGCTATGTAAGATTTTATGCTAAGGGAAAGAGGATTCGCGCTTATTTGTTAAGTAATATTACGGAAGATGTGAATATGGCTGGTCTGTCTGTTTTTGTAGATGATAGTGAGATGGCTGCCAATCAGATTGTTGTAGATAAAGATAAAGCTTGGTATGACATCTGTGAATTGCCGGACGATGGGGTACATTTGGTTACCATTGTTAAAATCACAGAGGCGGCAATGAGTCATGTTGGATTTGTAAAGGTAGATGTTGTGGAAGGTGAAGTGGTACGTGGTGAATTTCCGAAACGTCCTTCTTTGAAGTTGGAGTTTATTGGTGACTCCATTACCTGTGGATATGGTGTGCTAGGTGCACCGGATGCAGAATATACACTACGTGATGAGGATGGTATGATGGCTTATGGCTATCTTGCGGCGAAGGAATTAAATGCACGAGCGCGTTTCCTTGCAGCTTCTGGACATGGCGTGTGTGTGGAATATACAGGAGATCCGGAAGGGAATGTTCCGAAGTTATTTCCTTGTGTGAATTGGTATATTGATCCGAAGGTTACGTATGATTATAACGAATACATTCCGGATGTTGTAATCGTTAACTTGGGGACAAATGATTCTGGTCACATGGAGAATACAGAAATTCAAGAAAAGTTTGTGGATGCTTATGTGAAATTTTTACATACAATCAAGACTGCATATCCTGATGCGAAAATTCTTTGTACCATCGGGACATTGTGCGATATTATGTTTGAGTGGATAGAGAAAGCGATTGCGATATATGAGAGTGAGGGTGGAACGGACGTCTATATGAGGCGTTTACCGTATCACAACGTAGAAGAAGATGGAATGGCATGTATGCATCCATCTCCGATTACACATCGCAAAGATGGCGTACGAGTTGCGGACTTTATTAGAGAGATACTAGATGTGAGGTGAAATTATGAAGAAGGTAACAATGAGTGATATTGCAAAGGAAATGGGAATTAGCACCGTTTCTGTATCGAAGGCTTTATCGGGAAAAGATGGGGTGAGCCAGGAGGTTAGAGAACAGATTATAGAGAAAGCTGCGGAGATGGGCTATCGCTATAATTCTATTGCACAGAACATGAAAGAAGGTGTGAGCTATAACATTGGTGTTCTTGTGGCAGAGAGATTCTTTTCTGATAATTCTTTTTACTCTGATTTGTATCAAAAAGTGGTGAAAGAGTCGAATAAACAGGGGTATTCTAGTATTTTGGAAATCATATCTCGTGAAGACGAGAAACAGGGCAAGCTGCCTAATATGGTGACATTTAGCAAAGTGGATGGATTGATTATATTAGGACAGATGAAAAGTAAGTATATTGAAAAGTTGTTGGATGTGGGCATGCCTTATATTTTTATGGACTTCTATGATGAGCATAATATGGTGGATTCGGTGGTAAGCGACAGTGTGCATGGCTCCTATCTGTTGACGAATCACTTAATCAAAATGGGACATACAAAGATTGGATTTGTGGGAGACATACACGCCACAAGTTCGATTTTGGATCGATATGTTGGTTATTACAAGGCAATGGTTCAAAATCAACTGGAGGTTCGTGCTGAATGGGTGATTAGTGATAGAGATGAAGAAGGCGATTATATTAGCATGTGTAATGGAATTACGATGCCGACTGCTTTTGTATGTAACTGTGATGAAGCGGCGTATCATTTTGTTACAGAGTTGAAAGAAGAGGGTTACCGTGTGCCGGAAGATATTTCAGTAGTTGGTTTTGATGATTTCATTTTTGCGCGTTTGTGCTCTCCGATGTTAACTACTTTTAGAATTGACTTGGAATTAATGAGTGAGGTGGCAGTTTCTGCCATTATTAAAAAGGTGCATGATGAAAATTATCGGATTGGCCGCAAGGTGATTGGCGGTGAGTTAGTCTTTAGAGATTCTGTTATAAAAGCTTGATAGAGGTGAGTAGAATGGAGAAGGATGCTGTGAAAGCGGAAATGGAAGAAAGCGAGCAGGGTGAAGAGTTGTTTCAGGATATAGAGGAAGAGGAATCTGTGCCAAGAAGGAGGTTCTCTTCCGACTCGATACCTACAATGTTTCTCAGTAAACTAGGAGATATATTGATTTTGCACTTTTCGTTTCTGATATGTTCGTTGCCGTTGGTGACCGTGGGCGCTTCGTTATCGGCAGTTAGCTATGTTGGTATGAAGATGGCAGCGGGGATGGATGGATTTGTTCTCAGTAATTTTTGGAAAGCTTTTCGGGAAAATTTTAAGAGAAGTACACTGTATTGGCTCGTTTGTGTGGTGGCCAATATGGCAATCTGGTTTTCTTACCAATATTGGGCGACTATAGGTGGGATGATTGGAATGGTGCTTGGGTGCATTTCGGTAGTTCTAGCTATCTTGCTGGGAATGACAATGCTCTATCTGTTTGCAGTACAGGCAAAGTTTTATAATACAATCAAAGCAACAGTAAAGAATGCATTTTTAATGTCTATTAGGCATTTGCATATTACGGTATTGATGATTGTATGTTTGCTTTTTTTTCTATACCTAGTGGTGAATTTTAGTGTCATGCAAGCACTTGGTGCGGTGACAGGTGTTGGATTGCTAGGTCTTATATTCGGAAAATTATATAATATTGTATTTGCTTCTTATGAATAACCTATTTGTGAAGTGAATATGGATTGAAAAGCGTGGTTTAACTTAAATAAATCACGCTTTTAATTTTTTTTAGGTAAAAACATTTAACAATGCACGGGCGAAAAATAATGAGTTACAAGTAAAAACAGAGAGAGAATTTTCGTGAAAATGCACATCTACTAGGCGTTCTGCATAAGTAAAATGGGTTTAAAGTTGGTTATTATGACAAAATAGACAAATTTGAATAAAATTTTGTTGACAGAGATGTTTTAAGTAATTATAATTCGATTATAGCTTAACGATAACTTAAAAAACTTAATTTAAGGAGGATTATTATGAGAAAGAAAATTTTAAGCTTAACGTTAGCAGCTACAATGCTTATGTCATGCATGGTGGGCTGCGGTGGCACAGCTGACAGCACAGAAGCGGGTGCTGCAGATGCAACAGAGGCTGCTGTAACTACAGAGGCAGCTGCTCCTGAATCAATTGAGGGAGAGATTACGGTTCTTACACACAGAACAGACATTAAGGATACAAAAATGGTTGAATATGCAGCAAAGTTCAACGAAACTTATCCGAATGTAACAGTAGCTTTTGAGGCCATGGAAGATTATGAAGGTGATGTTTCTAACAGACTTGCAACTGGTGATTACGGTGACGTATTCATGATTCCAAACACAATTCCGGTTGCAGAGTTTGCTGATTTTTTAGAGCCACTTGGAACATTAGAAGAGCTATCTGAGATATACGAAGAGAAGTATTTGTATACAAAGCAGAGCGGTGGCACTGTATATGGTTTACCATCAGGTGTTAACGTATCAAGTGGTATCGTATATAACAAGGCAGTTTTTGATCAGGCTGGAATTACAGAGATGCCTAAGACACCTGAAGAGTTTCAGACGGTTCTAGCAACAATCAAGGAAAAAACAGATGCAATTCCGCTTTATACAAATACACATGATGCATGGTGTATCGCTCAGTGGCAATCGTGTGTGTCAGCAGCTTCAGCTGATGCTACATATATTAATGACAAGATGAGTAATGAGGCAACTCCGTTTGATGCTGGAGATCCTGCATACAACGTATACAAGGTTCTTTACGATTCAGTTAAGAATGATGTAACAGAGGAAGATCCATTCACAACAGAGTGGGAAGGTTCAAAGCTTATGATGGCTAAGGGCGAAGTTGCTTGTATGGTACTTGGTTCATGGGCTGTAAGCCAGATGAAGGAAGTAGGCGAGCAGAACGGTTTGAATCCGGATGATGTTAGCTATATGCCATTCCCAATTAGCAATGCAGATGGTGAAGTAGTAGTAGGTGCTTCTCCGGATTACTGCTATGGTGTAAATGTAAACAGTGAAAACAAGGATGCTGCAAAGGCATTTGTTAAATTCATGGTTGAGGAGTCTGGCTATGCATTGGATGCTGGTGAGATGTCAATTGTGAAGGATAGTGAATTCCCTGCATCTCTTGCTGATTTTGAAGGATGTGCGTTCCAGGTTGATGAGCCTGCACAGCCTGAAAATGAAGGTAAGTGGGATGCAGTACACAATCAGTCGGAATTAGGTCTCTGGAGTGGTTCGGAGTACCAGGTGAAAATTGTAGAAGCTGCATTTGGTAATGTAGATATGAGCTTCGATGACATTATGGCTGAGTGGAACGATATGTGGTCAGCAGCATTAGAGGCTGTTAACGCAGATTGGCAGAAATAAGATAAGTACTACCTAAAGATATGACATAAGGGCCTCAAATGTATACATTTATAATATGTTTGGGGCTCTATTATCCAAAGAGTTCTGTCAAGTAGCTATGTTTTTTGGGTTAGAAAAGATATAGCTATTTGACAGACGTGAGTAGGTGAAATTTGCATAAAGGAGGGAAATGAAATGGCGCAACAAGAAATGAGACCAGGAGCGCATAAGCCATCTATTTTAGATAAGTTAAGTACCAGAAAAGCACAAAAAGTGATTATCATTACTGCTTTTTTGTTTGTACCAGTCGTATTACTTCTTTTATTTACCTATGTTCCGTTGGTGGATATGGTAAAAATCAGTTTTGAGAAGTGGAATGGAACGAGTAAGGTTCATCAGTTTATAGGATTCGATAATTATATAGAAATTTTTAGTCGCCCGGAATACTTAAGCATACTAAAGAATAGCTTGTACTATTTTGTGGGTTCGATTGTTCAAATTGTGATTGCATTATATTTTGCAACCATTTTGAATTATAAATTAAAAGGAAGTAACTTCTTCAAAGGTATTATTTTCTTCCCCTCTCTTTTAAATGGTGTTGCGGTTGGTCTTTTGTTCCTTTATTTTTACAAAGGTGGAGGAACATTAGACACCGTACTCACTTTTTTAGGAGCAGATCCGGAAACCTTGCCACTTTGGTTAGGAAATGCAGCGATTGTTAACTACTCGCTGGTGTTGGTTTCTCTTTGGAGATATATGGGTCAGAACATGGTAATGTTTAACGGTGCAATTCAGTCCGTTGGAACGGAATTGATTGAAGCTGCAAGCTTGGATGGAGCAAATAGATGGCAGCAATTCAAATTCATTATACTTCCGAATATCAAAACGATTGTCAGCTTGAATATGATTCTTGCAGTAAAAGGTGCGATTAGTGTATTTGAGATTCCGTATATTATGACAGATGGTCAAAATGGTTCATCAACCTTTGTTATGAAGACATTGGATACTGCGTTTGTAAGTAGAAAATATGGTTTGGCATCAGCATTAGGTGTTGTGTTACTTATCTTTATTATGATTGTAACATTTATTCAGAAATATTTTATTGAAGGAAGGGAGGTAGATGAATATGGCAACAATGCAAAGAAACTTCGAAAAGAAGAGAAAGCTTACAGGAAAGCAAGAAAAGCAGCAAGTAAAGGTGTCTAAAGAAGGCGTACAAAAGAAGAGCTTAGGAACAAAGGCATGGGATGTCATTAGATACATATCTTTGGTTTTCGCATCTATCTGTATTGTTTTGCCATTGTTAACTGCTTTCTTCGGTTCTTTTAAGACAAAGGCTGAGTTCGCAGAGTCCAATCCCTTGGCTTTACCGGACAGCTTTTTGAACTTTGAGAATTACATTACCGCTTTTGAGAAAGGACAAATGGTATTAGGTTTTGCAAATACGATTATCATCTTGTTCTTCTCATTGGTTGCAACGATTTTAACTGGAACAATGACAGCATATATTTTGAATCGCTTCCGTTTTCCAGGCAGAAATCTGATTAACAACTTGTTTTTGGTGGCATCGTTAATTCCAAGTATTACAATGCAGATGACGGTGTTCCAGATTATCAGTAACTTAGGTTTATTTAATACGAGACTATCAACGATTCTTTTATATGCGGGTACAGATATCATTTCCATTTATATTTTTATTCAGTTTTTGGAAAATATCTCCATTTCGTTAGATGAGTCGGCGATTATGGATGGTGCGTCATATTTCAAGATTTACACGCATATTATTTTGCCACTTTTAAAACCGGCAATTGTAACAGTAATTATTATCAAGGGAGTAGGTTATTATAATGACTTCTACACACCATATCTTTATATGCCGAAGTCAGAGTTGAAGACAATTTCGACTGCACTGTTTGCATTTAAGGGTCCATTTGGTTCGCAGTGGGAAGTAATCTGTGCCGGAACGATTATTACAATGATACCGACGTTGATTATTTTCTTGTTACTACAGAATCAGATTTATGAAGGTATGACAGCGGGCTCAGTAAAAGAATAAAAACGACGTGAAAAGGAGATTGAAGTTATGGCAAATGTTAGTTTTGTAAATGGTTATAAATTGCCAAATATTCCGTGGCAGGAAAAACCGGAAGGTTTGTCTGGAGCACCGGTCTGGAGACATACGGAGAATCCGATTATAGACAGAAATCCGGTGGAAGGCGTTGCGAGAATTTTTAATAGTGCAGTTATTCCATATGAGGGAAAGTTCATTGGTGTGTTTCGCGGTGAACAGACCGATGGAATACCTTACATTTATCTCGGGCATAGTGAGGATGCAATTCACTGGACCTTTGATAAGGAGAAGATTCCTTTTGAGGATGAAAATGGCAATCCGTTTATGCCAAAGTATGCTTATGATCCACGTCTTGTGAAAGTGGAGGACACTTACTATATTATGTGGTGTACAGATTTTTATGGTGCATCTATTGGTATGGCAAAGACAAAGGATTTTAAGAAGTTTGTGAGAATTGAAAATCCGTTTATACCGTATAATAGAAACGCTGTGCTTTTCCCTAGAAAAGTGAATGGAAACTTCATGATGTTATCAAGACCAAGCGATAGTGGTCATACCCCCTTTGGTGACATTTTCTTAAGTGAAAGTCCAGATATGACATATTGGGGAAAGCACAGACATGTCATGAGCCAGGGTTCAAACTGGTGGGAGTCTGTTAAGATTGGTGGTGGAGCTGCTCCTATCGAGACATCGGAAGGTTGGTTGTTGTTCTACCACGGTGTGTCAGGAACATGCAATGGTTTTGTGTACAGTATTGGTGGTGCTATTTTGGATATTGATAATCCATCTATAGTAAAATATCGCTGCAAGAATTATCTGATCACACCGGAAGCGTGGTATGAAGAAAGAGGATTTGTGCCAAATGTATGCTTCCCATGTGCAACGCTTTGCGATGATGCAACAGGAAGAATTGCGATTTATTATGGTGCTGCCGATAGCTATGTAGGAGTGGCCTATACAAAATTAGATGAGGTTGTCCAGTATATTAAGGATAACAGTTCGTTGTCAGAAACAGACAAAGAAATTGGTATCAGATAGGACGTAATAGCAAGAAGTGTGTTATAATACAAATACACTTTGGCTGTTACAAAATATTTGTTAATAGAAAGGGCATAGAGTGATGATAGAAGAAATAAGACAACATTTAACTGAGCAGGTTTTACCATTTTGGAAAGCGTTGAAAGACGGAGAAAATGGTGGATTTTATGGCAAGGTAGATTATGATTTGAATGTATATAAGGATGCTGAAAAGGGTGGTATTCTCAATAGTCGTATTTTATGGTTTTTTTCAAATTCCTTTTTAACCCTTCGAGATAGTGATGATTTATGTTACGCAAAACATGCATACGATTATTTGAAAAATAGCTTTCTTGATAAAGAGTATGGCGGCATCTATTGGTCGCTGACAAGTGATGGAAAGCCACTAGATACCACAAAGCATACATACTGCCAGGCTTTTGCAATTTACGCACTGTCATCATTCTATGATGCTTCTAAGGATGAGGAAGCCCTTCAATTGGCTTACGATTTATATGAATTAGTCGAAAGCAAATGCAGGGATGAATTGGGATATTTGGAAGCTTTTAAGAGAAATTTTGAACCGGAGAGCAATGAGAAACTTTCTGAAAACGGTGTAGAAGCTGCAAGAACAATGAATACATTGCTACATATGTATGAAGCCTATACAGAATTGTATCGCGTGGATGGTAATCCAGAGGTGAAGGAGCGTTTGTTGGAGATGTTAGATATCATCGAAAACAAACTATATAACCCTGCAGTTCCGAGACAGGAAGTATTCTTTGACAAAGAGTGGAATAGTATAATTGATTTGCATTCCTATGGACATGATATTGAAGCAGCATGGTTGATTGACCGTGGCTTGGATGTGATTGGCGACGAGGTGCTTACTGCGAGAATTTCGATTATAACGAAAGCGCTTACAGAATGTATTTACAAAAAAGCGTTGACAGATCAAGGCGTATGGAATGAAGAAGAATGTGGGGTCGTTGATAAGAGAAAAATCTGGTGGGTTCAGAATGAATCTGTAGTCGGATTTATCAATGGATTCCAAAGGGATAATAATAAGACAGAGTATTTGGAAGCGGCGCGTTCTGTTTGGGAATTCTGTAAAGAATACCAGATTGACAAGCGCTCTGGAAGTGAGTGGTTTGGTACATTGGATGTGGAGAATCAACCTGTTGTGGAAGAGGATATGGCAGGACCGTGGAAGTGTCCATACCACAATGGCAGAATGTGTCTTGAGGTTATAAGGAGGAATATAGATGCTTAATCCGCATTACTATATTGAAAAAGAAAAATATGAAAAAGTAGTGAATAGAAAAAATCGTAAGAGTGATTTTTATAATGGCATTTTTGACCGATATGAGAATCCGGTGCTTACGAGAGATCATATTCCGGTAGAGTGGAAATATGATTTGAATCAGGAGACGAATCCCTATTTTATGGAGCGATTGGGCGTGAATGCAGTCTTTAATGCTGGCACATTATACAAAGATGGAAAATATTATCTGGTTGCTAGAATTGAAGGGAATGACAGAAAGAGTTTCTTTGGTGTGGCGGAGAGCGATAATGGTGTGGATGGTTTTCGCTTTCACGAGTACCCAGTGTTACTTCCGGACACTTGCAAGGAAGAGACCAATGTATATGACATGAGACTGACAGCCCATGAAGATGGTTATATTTATGGAGTATTCTGCTCAGAGAGTAAGGATACATCTACTACAGATTTGTCTGCAGCTGTAGCGGCAGCAGGCATTGTGAGAACTAAGGATTTGGTACATTGGGAACGATTGGATAATTTGAAGACACTTCGTTCGCCACAGCAGAGAAATGTAGTGTTGCATCCGGAATTCATTGATGGAAAGTATGCATTTTACACTAGACCAATGGATGACTTTATTGATACGGGCTCTGGTGGTGGAATTGGTTTTGGTCTTTGTGACGATATTGAACATGCAGTGATAGATGAAGAAATCATTACGAGTAAAAGAAAGTATCATACAATTACAGAGGCAAAAAATGGTGCTGGAGCGGTGCCAATTAAGACGGAAAAAGGATTTATACATATCGCGCATGGTGTTAGAAATACTGCAGCAGGATTACGTTATGTAATCTATGCATTTGCTACAGATTTGAATGACCCGGCAAAAGTGATTGCAGAGCCTTCTGGTTTTCTTATTTCCCCTCTTGATGAGGAACGGATAGGTGATGTATCCAATGTTGTATTTACCAACGGTGCAGTTGTGAATGAGAAAAATGAAGTATTCATTTATTATGCGTCTTCTGATACAAGACTGCATGTGGCAACTACCACGGTGGATAAGCTTGTGGATTATGTGTTCCAAACACCGGAAGATCCGTTGCGTTCTGTGCTCTGCGTACAACAGAGATGTAACCTGATAAAAAAGAATATGGAGTTGTTGAAAGAGAATAGGTGATAGTATGTTAAAATGTGCAGCAATCTTCACTGATCATATGGTTCTTATGCGCGAGAAAAAAGTGTGCATATGGGGCGTCTGTGATGGACAAGATAACGTTGAGGTGTGCATCGATAACATTCAGGCCCAGGCTACGATTTTGGACAATACATGGAAGGTCTATCTGCCAGCGCATGCTGCAGGTGGACCTTACCTAATGCAGGTAAAATGTGGCGCTGAGTGTTTGGAGTTTGAGGATGTGTATTATGGCGAGGTGTTTCTTGCCGCGGGACAATCGAATATGGAAATGGCTTTAAAGGATAGTAAAGGTGGAATAGATGTAGCAAAAACCTCGGATTATCCTTTGATTCGATATTACAATGTTTTGAAAACTGGTTATATAGATGAGCAGATAGAACAGGAAATACGTTCTGTGCAGTGGGAAAGCTGTGTGGGAGAGGCCAGTGGCGATATGTCTGCCATTGCTTATTATGCAGCAAGAAGGATACAGGAAGAATTGCAGGTTCCTGTGGGTGTTGTGGATTGTTATCAAGGTGGGACCTCCATTAGTAGCTGGTTGCCAGAAAATGTATTGAAACAGTATTCTTTAGGTGAAAAATATATTGCAGATTACAAAGCGTTAGTGGGTAATAAAACGGACGAAGAATATGAACAGGAAATGGAGGAGTATTGGAACACGTGGCATGCCTGGGATGATAAAGTACAGGCAATGAAGGCTGAAAAACCGAATATCACATGGGATGAAATTGTGGCAGAGGCTGGCGATTCTCCGTGGCCACAACCAGCAGGAAATAAGTCCATTTTTCGTCCGACAGGTGCATATGACTCCATGATTTGTACCATTGCACCATATACGTTGGCTGGAATTTTCTATTATCAAGGAGAGTCAGATTCAGATTACGTAGAGACTGCGTCACTGTATCACGAGTTGATGCAGGCGTTAATTGTGCATTGGAGAGAATTGTTTGAAGATGATAAGTTGTATTTTGTTATCACACAGCTTCCAATGTATAAAGAAAAAGACGCAGAAGATAATTGTGCGTGGGCGATTACACGTGAGGGCCAGTTCAGGTTGTCGCGTCAATTACATAATGTGGGATTACTTGGCATTGCAGATTGCGGTGAATATGGCAATATTCATCCGACGGATAAAAGGACGCCTGGTGAGCGTTTGGGTAATCTTGTGTTGGAAGAGTGTTATCAGTGTAGCTGTCAGGGCAAGTCAATGATTCCATCAGAGGTATACAAGAAAGATGGAAATGTAATCATCACTTGTCAACACACATATGGAGAGATTATGGTGGAACGTCTCGATGCTTCTGTTCATATGCCGGGCTTGTTGGATTTCATGGCAGTATTTGAAGTTGCCGGCAAGGATGGGGCGTATCATCCTTGTGGGTTTACGGTAGAACAAGACAAGCTTGTGTTGCAGACAAAGCATATAGAGGATGTGGAATGTGTGCGTTATGCATGGACGAATTACGGAATTGTGAGAATTTTTAATAGAGCACATATACCACTTGTGCCCTTTGGTGAGAGAGTAGTGAGTGAAAAGGAGATAGAATGATGTCATATATGGAGACTTATCATATGTGGTTAGAATCAGATTATTTTGATGAAGACACGAAAAATGAGTTAAGAGCGATTCAGGGTGATGGAAAAGAAATAGAGGATCGTTTTTACAAAGGATTACAGTTTGGAACAGGTGGATTGCGCGGTGTGATTGGTGCAGGCGAGAATCGCATGAATATTTACACAGTAAGAAAGGCGACACAGGGTTTGGCAAATTACATCATTGAGGCAAAGGGCCAAGAAAAAGGTGTGGCGATTGCTTATGATTCTAGAATGATGTCGCCGGAATTTGCAAGAGAGACTGCACTTTGTCTCAATGCGAATGGGATCAAGACATACTTGTTTCCAGAGTTAAGACCTACACCAGAGTTGTCTTTTGCAGTGAGACATTTGGGTTGTATTGCTGGTGTTGTAATTACAGCTAGCCATAATCCAGCGCAGTATAATGGCTATAAGGTATATTGGGAGGATGGTGGACAGATCACCCCACCTCACGATACGAATATTATGGATCAGGTTGCCAAGGTGACGGGATATGAGATGGTTAAGATGATGTCGGAAATAGAAGCAAAGAAAGCCGGCTTGTTCCATATCATCGGTGACGAAGTGGATACGTTATATTTTGAACAAGTGAAAAGTCAGATTATTAATCATGAGGTGATTGACAATGTTAAGGATTTGAAGATTGTATATACACCTTTACATGGAACGGGATTGGTTCCTGTTACTACCGTTTTGAATCAACTAGGATTTGAAAATGTGTATGTGGTGGAAGAACAGGCAAAGCCGGATGGACGCTTTCCTACGGTGGAATATCCGAATCCGGAAGAAAAGAGTGCTTTTGAATTAGCACTTCAGTTGGCGAAAGAAAAGGATGCAGATATTGTAATGGCTACAGATCCGGATGCAGATCGATTGGGCTTGTTTGTGAAGGTGAATTCAGGTGAATATGTAAGTTTCAATGGTAATATGATTGGAACGTTAATTGCAGAATACATTTTGCGTGAAAAACGTGAACGAGACCAGTTGCCGAAGAATGCAGCCTTGGTTTCCACGATTGTGACAACAGACATGATTAAGCCTATTTGCAGACGGTATGGCGTGAAGTTTATTGAGACTTTGACAGGTTTCAAATATATTGGAGAGCAGATTAAGTTCTTTGAACGAGATGCTTCCTATGTATATATGTTTGGCTTGGAAGAAAGCTATGGATGTTTAGCTGGAACGTATGCTAGAGATAAAGATGCTTGCAGTGCAGTTGTAATGCTATGTGAGGTTGCTGCTTATTATAAGAGTAGAAATATGACGCTTTGGGATGGTATTAACGAATTGTACGGAGAGTATGGTGCTTATGCCGAGGAGCTTTCCTATATTGTGCTTCAGGGAAAAGAAGGCCTAGAAAGAATCAATCAGATTATGAATATGCTTCGCGTGAATGCACCAAAACAGTTTGGAGATTTCGTTGTAGAGGCAGTTCGAGATTACAAAACAGGGATTACAATGAATTTTGAAACTGGAAAAACAGGAGAAACAGGTCTTCCGGTGTCGAATGTGTTGTATTATGAATTACAAAATGGTGCTTGGTGTGCCGTTCGGCCATCTGGTACAGAGCCTAAGATTAAGTTTTATATTGGCGCTAAGAGTAATTCGTTGGAAAATGCAAAAAAATCATGTAAAAGAATTAGCGATGCGTTATTGGCGTTAGCTGATTAGTTAAAAATATGGTATATTATCACTTTTTTTACAGATACTAGTTCCACAGTAATTTTTGTAAAAGGAGAATATGACATATGAAAGCAACAGGTATTGTTAGAAGAATCGACGAGTTGGGGAGAATTGTGGTTCCGAAGGAAATTAGAAGAACGTTGAGAATTCGTGAGGGTGACCCGTTGGAAATCTTTACCGACAAAGATGGTGAGATTGTGTTAAAGAAGTATTCGCCTATTGGGGAGCTTAGCATTTTTGCTCAAGAATATGTGGATGCCACAGCACAGATTTTGGGCTGTCCTGTCTGTGTGACAGACAGAGATCAGATTATTGCAGTATCAGGAGTTGCAAAGAAGGATTTGTTGGGTAAGCCGTTGCATAAAGAACTGGAAGAGGCGATTAACGATAGAGAAGCGATTATGGCAAAAAAAGGTGAAAAGAAATATATTCAAATCACAGGTGATGAGGATGTTTATGAAGGACAGATTGTGCAGACGATTATCTGTGAAGGAGACGCAATAGGCGCGGTAATCATATTGAATAAAGATAGTCGAACACCTTTAACAGAGACAGAGCGAAAAGCAGCTGTGATTGCTGCAAATTTCCTTGGCAAACAAATGGAAGGTTAAAATTTGGAAAAACTAGGAAAATCAAAGCTTTCAAGCTTTTATGAGTAGGAAGATTCTGTAAATTGCAAGATGTAATAATGTACAAAATAAAATGAAAAAATATGTTGAAAAAGCACAAGAAAGTTTGGCAAAATGAATAGTTTTTGTCGAAAAAAGCCTTGGAAATTTCTACTATTTTGTACAAAAAAACGAAGAATATAGGTATTTGCTTGACAAATAGGGGGCAAACGAGTATAACTACTGTTAGGACTTGCCTAACAGAGGCAGGGATATAAGAAATACTATATAATATTTAAGAGGAGGAACTATTCCTATGAACAAAACAGAATTAGTTGCAGCAATGGCTGAGAAGACTGAATTATCTAAGAAGGATGCAGAGAAGGCTTTAAAGGCTTTCACAGATGTAGTAGCTGAGGAGTTAACAAAGGGTGAGAAGATCCAGTTAGTTGGTTTCGGTACATTCGAAGTAGTTGAGAGACCAGCTCGTGAGGGACGTAATCCTAAGACTGGCGAGTCTATGAAGATCGCTGCTTCTAAGGCACCTAAGTTCAAAGCTGGTAAGGCATTGAAGGACGTTGTTAACAAATAATATATTTTGTTAAGTATGTGAGAGGGCTGTTACGAATGTAACGGCCCTCTTTACGTTGGTTGGATACGAGAGTGCGAAGCACGGAGTAGCCAACATTATAACGAAAAGAGGGATGGGTGATCACAGCAAGCGGAGCTTGAGAAAGGAATAACATGAGATTAGACAAATATTTGAAGGTATCAAGAATTATTAAACGTCGTACTGTGGCTAATGAGGCTTGCGATGCGGGAAGAGTGATGGTCAATGGCCGCGTGGCAAAAGCATCGGTGGATGTAAAGGTGGGAGATCGTATAGACATCTCCTTTGGTAACAAGAATGTTGCAGTAGAAGTAACACAGATTGTGGAGTCTACAAAGAAGGAAGACGCAAAAGAAATGTTTAAATACTTGTAATCATATATTTGGGGCTGCCGTCATAGGATAGGGTTAGAAGGCTGGTTGTACCGGTGCATGGAAAGGCGGGAGCAATTATGGAAGAAGTTCGTAATATAAAGGGACAAAGAATTACGTTGAATAATCGCGGAAATGGTGTAATAACTGGCGTTCATGCCGTGATATCATTTGATCCTAACGAAATATTACTAGAGACAGAGCAGGGCATGTTACTGATTAAAGGGAAGGAATTGAATGTCACCAAATTAACACTAGATAAGGGAGAAGTGGAAATTGACGGACGCGTGGATTCCTTTACGTATTCAGATATGAAACCGGGATTAAAGAGTGAGAATGGTTTTTTTGACCGTCTGTTTAAGTAGGTGGTTCCATGGCAGATTTGATATATGATGAAGCGCATTTGTTTTTTGTGTGCTTTATTTTGGGCGCAGTGCTGGCTTTAACTTATGATGGAATTCGCATTTTGCGTCTATTGTTTTGCCATAAAGATTGGCTGGTGGATGTAGAGGATTTGTTGTATTGGATGCTGACTGCATGGATGGTGTTTCGAACAATGTTCTACTACAATCAGGGTATGTTGCGTGGATATGCCTTTCTTGGGATGTTTTTAGGTGTGGTGACTTATCTTTTGACATTGAGTCGCATATTGTTGCGAGGGGTTGGTTGTGTGGTTCCCCATTGGGAAAGAATCAAGTGTTATGTGAAAAGACCTTTTGCAAAAGCAAAGAATTGGTGTAGAAAAGCATTGAAAAATATAGCTTCAGAAGTTACAATGGCAATGAAGGGCAGATAAAGTCTTTGTGTGATTTGTATGAATGAGATGAAATCAGGTGACAGAATGAGCAAGAGAAGAAGGAAAAAGAAACAACGGAATAGCAAGGGCCTTCCAATGATTGTATTTGTGGTAGTAGTATTTTGCCTGGTTTTGTTTGTTAGGACGCAGAGTTTGAAGGCGGAAAGGGATGAACTGGCGGAAAAGCGAGCTTCCATTGAAAAGCAGATTGATGCAGAAGAACAGAGAACAAAGGATTTGCAAGAATTAGAGAAATATATGCAAACCAAAAAGTATATGGAAGAGGTTGCTAAGGAGAAACTCGGATTGGTATATCCGGATGAGATATTGATTGAACCTTCTAACGATTAAGCTTGTGTCGTATCTTGCGTTCTGGGTCGGCGATAAGCGACAATATTTTATGCAAGTGTAGATTATAATGTTCCCACTTTATTGTGTGGGAGGGATAGCCTATGCGTTATTCGATTGAAAAGATAGGGATACATATTCTGGCGTTTATGGTGGCACGTTGCCACATGCTTGGAATGTATCCTTTTGTTGTGCCTTTTTTTATGGCTGCATATATACAGCAAAAGAGTTCGGTGGGGATGTATGTGGCATTGATGCTTGGTGTGTTAAGCAAATATGGAATAGAGACTGCTGTCCGATATTCTATTGTGCTTTTGTTTTTGATGGTAATGCTCAAACGAACAGATCGAAGGCTGCTTTTCTCCGATGCACAACAGATGGCCTTGGCGACAGGAGTGGTGCTTTGGGCAGTTGGTATGCCTTACCAGTATCTTGTGACAGGACAGGATATTAGCGCGTTGTATGTGCTTTTGGAAGGAGTGATTGCAACCTGTTTTGTTTTGATTTTTGAACAAGGATTTGTGGCTATGCGTGTTGGAACCAGGCGTATGTTTGCGAATAATGAGCGATTTATTGGTTTGTTTGCCATTGTGATAGTGGCATTGTTTGGCTGTCCCCTTATCACCACGCCGGTGCATGTGTTGCTTTGTCTTTGTAGTTTTCTTTTGCTTTATCACAATTACCGATTTGATAGTGCTGTGGGAATGGCCACGGGAGCAGTAGTGGGTTTGGTGCTGGCGTTTCAGACGGAAAATGTGCGTTTTTTGGCAATGATGATTCTGTTGTCTGGCTTGATTACATTGTTAAAAGACCTTGGAAAAGGTGGCATGTTGCTGGCATTTTTAGGTGGATATATCACGCTTGGATATATGTATGATAAAAGTTTTCTGCAAAGAGAACTGCTATTGGCGGCTGTTTTTGCATCGGTAGTGTTGTGGTTGACACCGCGAAAGTGGATGAAGCCAGTTGTTTCCGTCAAAGAATATGGTACAGATGCATCGCAGGACCTGTTGATTCAAGAAGCGACGAAAAGCAAAATTGAAGATTTTGGGCGGGCGTTTCTATCAATGGAAAAAATGTTGCAAATGCATGAGTGTGAGAGGAAGGCGTTTGAGCCCCATGGACTGAGTAATGTGTACCTAAGTGGCGATGGGATTTCCTTGTTAAATGTTGTGGAATCGCAAAGCAATCGCCTTGCGGAGCTGCGAAGAAACTTCATTCGACAATTGGGACAAATCGGTGATATTATCACCACATTTCCTGCGGAGATGGTGGATCGAACGATGCAAACAGATTTGTTGGAGGGACGGCTTGTGGAATCTCTTGAGCGTATCGGTGTTGGTGTTGCCAAAGTGCTTTTTGTAAAAGACAAAGAGGAAATGATAAAAGTATATGTGAGTTGTTATCTGTGTCAGGAAAAGATTGTGACTGGGGAACAATTAGCAGAGAAAGTAAGTGGGATTCTTGGCAAAACCATGGTTTGCGTAGAGCATGGACAAGACCTGGTGAGCAGGAGAGAAACCAATTATTGTTTTGTGGAAGAAGGGAGATTTTTTGTTACCACAGGAGTGGTCCGGAGAAACCGAAAGGGAGAGAGTCTGTGCGGAGATAATTTCTCTGTTACTAAAATTGATGTGCAAAAAGCAGTACTGATGCTTTCGGACGGAATGGGTACAGGTGAAAATGCCAATTCTAAAAGTGAGCAGGTTGTAGAGCTGTTGGAACAGTTGTTGTCTGCAGGATTCCGAAAAGAACTTGCAATTGAATTGTTGAATTCCTTTATGAGCTTTTTGGCAGATGGACGAGCAAGTACTTCTTTGGATTTGGCTGTGCTGGATTTTTACAATGGAAATCTGGACCTGATTAAGTTGGGGGCGTCTACAACATTTATTAAGCGAAGGGATAAGGTGGAGTGCATTCGTTCCACTACGCTACCAGTGGGAGTTATGGAGCAAGTTGAGTTTGACACGTGCGCGAGAAAGCTATATCATGGTGACATAATCGTAATGATTAGTGATGGTGTGCTGGATGGTATTGTTTTTGAAGATAAGGAAGCGTACCTTGCAGACGTGATTGGAAAACAAAAGACTAGTAATGTTCAGGCGATGGCGGAGTGTGTTATGACGGAAGTGGAACGCATGCAGCGGGGAACTCTTCGCGATGACAGCACAATTTTGGTGGTCGGCGTCTGGGAAAAAGGAAATAAATGGTGAACATATGATTAACAAAGTGGAACAATATATGAGCCTGTGGAATATGCTTGAGGAGGGTGACCGAATTGTACTAGGGGTGTCCGGTGGTGCGGATTCGGTGGCTCTTCTTCTTATGCTACAAACAATGCAGCAAAAGTATCATTTAAAGCTGTATGGGGTTCATGTGAACCATGGAATTAGAAAGGAAGCGGCAGAGGATGCGGCGTACGTGAGCGCTCTGTGTGAATCCTTGGATGTACCATTTTATTTGTATGAGGCAGATATTCCTGCTATGGCAAAGGAGCAGGGAATGTCAGAAGAGGAAATGGGTCGCATTTACCGATATCAGTGTTTTCGTGAAGTGTCACAGCAGGTGGATGCCAATAAAATTGCGGTGGCGCATCATATGGATGACCAGGCAGAGACGGTGTTGTTTCATTTGGCCAGAGGTAGTAAACTGACAGGAGCGGAAGGAATGCATCCTACAAATGGAAATGTGATTCGTCCGTTGCTCGCCTGCAGAAAAGAAGAATTAATGCAATGGCTTCGGGAACAGCAGGTATCATGGATGGAGGATAGCACCAACGGAGATGATATGTATGCCCGCAATTGTATTCGAAATCAAGTGATTCCGGCGTTGGAAAGGGTTAATACACAGGCGGTGCGACATCTTGTGGAGTTTGCAGAGGAGATGGGCGCGTACCGGCAATTTGTGCAACAGGCAGTGGATGAATATTTTCAACAAGCGGTGTGCTTTGAAGGGGAATGCTGTACGGTGAATAGGAATCATTTGTTGCAGCAGGATGTAATTTTGGCAAAGGCAGTCATTTATGAGATGCTGACACAGGTATGTGGGAAGAAAAAGGACATTTGCAGTACCCATGTGCAATTGGTATATGATTTGTTGCGCAATCAAAGTGGGAAAAAAATTATACTCCCATATGAAATGATTGCAGAATTGTCGTATGAAATGTTAAAGATTCGGAAAAGCTTACAGGTGATAGAGAATGATACAATAGAGGAAGTGGAGATTGATTGGCGCGAACTGGTTGATTGCAAAGAAGAGGTAAGGTCGGTTTTGTTGCCGAGAGGAAGGGTTTTAAACCTACAGTTATATCAGAAAAAACACTGTACAAGGACACAGTGGGAAAATTTAATAAATGAGGCAATTCATTCTAAAAACAACTATACGAAATACTTTGAATGTGATACAATAAAATTTACGTTGTGTATAAGAAACACAAGGAATGAAGACTATTTTGTGATGAATGAAAAAGGGGAACGGAAAAAGTTATCAAGATATTTTATTGATCAGAAAATACCGGTGGAGCAACGTAGTAAAAAACTCGTCTTGGCCGTTGAATCCAATGTATTGTGGATTTTGGGGGATAGACGCAGTGAGATGTATAAAGTATCCCAAGATAGTGAAGTGATTGTAAAGTTGATTTACGAAGGAGAGTAGAAATGGAACAACAAATCGAAGTAATGATTTCCGAAGAAAAGGTAAACGCAAAAATTTGTGAGTTGGCAGAACAGATTAGCAAGGATTATGCTGGTAAGGAGTTGCATTTGATTATTATCCTAAAGGGTAGTGTCTTCTTTGCTTGTGAATTGGCAAAGAGAATTACAGTGCCGGTTACTATGGACTTTATGTCGGTTTCTTCTTATGGAGATGGAATGGTGTCTGCAGGACATATCACTGTGAAGAAGGAATTGGATGAAGAGATAGAGGGGAAAGATGTTTTAATCGTGGAGGATATTGTGGATTCTGGTAATACCTTGTTCCATTTGAAGCATTTATTGGAAGGAAGAGGACCAGCAAGTCTTAAGGTTATTACCTTGTTGGATAAGCCGGAGCGCAGAGTGGTAGATGTAGAAACGGATTATTGCGGCTTTGAGATACCGGATAAATTTGTTGTAGGATATGGTTTGGACTATGCGCAGAAATATCGAAATCTTCCATACATCGGTGTTGTGAAGGCTTAGAACGTAAAAGGAGATTTGTAGAACATGAATAAGAATGTAAAGAGAAGCTTGATTTCCTATGTGCTTTTATTTGCACTGATATTCGGTGTGCTTGCACTGATATCCAATGGAGGTCACAATGTAGACATGAGCTACACAGAGACACAGTTTACGGCAGATGTGAAAAGTGGCAAAGTGGCTAGTGTTTATGTACAACAGAATGCGGAGGTACCAACGGGTACGGTAGAGGTTACCATGAAAGACTATTCAAAGGTGATCTTTTATGTAACGGATGTGAATGAATTCCAGGCACTTTATGAAGAACAAGTAGGTAACAATTCGAAGATTATATTCCAAATGAGTGACGTAGTACGTCCGAGTTTATTGGAGAAAATGATGCCATACATTGTTGGCTTGATTGCACTGGTTGTAGTGGTGATGCTGATGGTGGGCATGCAAGGTGCCAGTGGTGGTGGCGGTGCCATGGCCAATTTTGGAAAGAGTCGTGCTAAGATGATATCAGAGAATGATAATAAGACAGCTTTTGATGATGTGGCCGGCTTGAGAGAAGAGAAAGAGGATTTGGAGGAAGTGGTAGACTTTTTGAAAAGTCCTAGCAAATACGTAGAGTTAGGTGCAAGAATCCCAAAGGGTATCCTATTGGTGGGTCCTCCGGGAACTGGTAAGACTTTGCTAGCAAAGGCAGTGGCCGGTGAGGCGCATGTTCCGTTTTTTACTATTTCGGGTTCTGATTTTGTGGAGATGTTCGTGGGTGTTGGTGCGTCCCGTGTGAGAGATTTGTTTGCAGAAGCAAAACGCAATGCACCTTGTATCGTGTTTATCGACGAGATTGATGCGGTGGCTAGAAGAAGAGGTACGGGCCTTGGAGGTGGTCATGACGAGCGTGAGCAGACATTGAATCAAATGTTGGTTGAGATGGATGGTTTTTCTGTCAATGAGGGTATTATTGTGTTGGCAGCAACCAACCGTGTGGATATTTTGGACCCGGCGATTCTTCGTCCTGGACGTTTTGACCGTAAGATTAGTGTTGGCCGTCCTGATGTGGGAGGCAGAGAAGAGATTCTTAAGGTGCATACGAAAAAGAAGCCTTTAAGTGAAGAAGTAGACTTGCACGAAATTGCAAGAACTACCTCGGGATTCTCTGGTGCTGATTTGGAAAACTTGATGAATGAATCCGCAATCAATGCGGCGAAGGATAATCGAAAGTTTATTGTAAAAGAGGACGTGGAAAAGGCCTTTATTAAGGTTGGTATCGGTACAGAACGTAGATCCCGTCTTGTGCCAGAAGAAGACCGTCGTATCACAGCTTATCATGAGGCCGGTCATGCGATTTTGTTCCATGTGTTAAAAGATGTGGGACCGGTTCATACAGTGTCTATTATTCCAACAGGTGAGGGCGCTGCTGGTTATACCATGCCGTTGCCGGAAAATGATAATATGCATTGTACCAGGGGTAAGCTTTTGCAGGATATTAAGGTGTCCCTTGGTGGTCGTATTGCGGAAGAAATGATTATGGATGATATTACAACAGGTGCTTCTCAGGATATTAAGCAGGCGACTGCAGCGGCGAGAGCTATGGTAGTGAAGTATGGTATGTCAGAAGAGTTGGGATTAATCAACTATGAGACAGAGAATGAAGAGGAAACATTTGTTGGTAGAGACATTGGACATCGCAAGATGTTAGGTGAACAGACTACATCCACAATTGACAGAGAAGTTAAGAGGATTGTGGATGAGTGCTATGTTGATGCAAGAAAGATTTTGGAAGACAATGTTGCGGTGTTGCATCTTTGTGCAGAACGTTTGCTTGAAAAAGAACGTATCGACAGAGAAGAATTTGAGGCATTGTTTGAAGAAGTGCAGGCATAATTCGAGAAAAAAGCACAATAAATGTCGACTAAACAGAAGAATGCAATGGATATCATGTCGAAAAAAATTGTGCAATTTGTTAAAAATGTACGCTGAAAAAGGCGTGTTTGGGCAATATCAACAAAATAGAGGGTGGAAACAAGGCTATATCCGATGGGACTTGACGTTTTGCACAAAACTTTTGTGAAAATAAATGATTGTTTGTGAACACTTTCGAAACAAAATGGATATAATAATATTTGTAACCCCCCCAATACATTATATAGTTTTTTTGCTACACCCCATAAGTAACAAAAAAATACCTTCTCCAGAAAGGACAGTCGATCGGTTGGCTGTCCTTTTTACTTTATGTTTCCCTAACGTTTGAAGTTGAATCCGTACGATGAATTTGCCTTCAAACGTTTCGCCACACCCGATGCCATTGTTACATTTGTGGTGGAGGAAGGTTGTGGAAGTGATGATAGATGGGTTTGTGTAGTTGATAGATTTTTGCAGTAATGTTGAAACTTTTTCTGAAAGAAAAATGTATTATATTCAAATGCCTAAAATGGTTCAAGAGATAGGAGAGGAGTTACATAGTTATGAAAAGTACGATAAAGCAGTTACTGATTATCACGGGTGTTTTGTTCGTATTGATGTTGCTGATGAATGCCCTTGTTGTTCGCATCATCGATAAACGTGGAGAAAATGATACCCTTTTGTTGAATGTAGGAGAACGGATTCTACAGGATATGGATAAAGAGAAAGATCCTGCGGAGGTGGAGAAATATTCCGAGATTTTGGGGAGAAATCTGACGCAGGAAGAAGAACAGGAACAACGAAAGTTTACAGCACAGAGAAGTATGCTGCTGTATAACAATATTGGATGCGCAGAAGATTTTGTGCTTCCAGATGGAACTTGGTTATTAGAAGAGGATATGATTTATCTAGATCTCGCTATGAAAACAGAGGATGACACCCTTCGGTATGGTGTGTTTTCGTTGGATGATCCTAAGCTTCTTGATCGATATCGTTCCTATTGGAAGGATGCTTTTTATTCTTATGACAAGAATGCAAAAGGAGCAGTAGAAAGATATCGTTATTATCAGTTGGTGTTTGATTGCTTTTATTTGGATGGCATGACGGTATTGCCAGAGCAGGTCAGCATTTATAAGGTGGAGCGTATGCCGATGTATGGTGAAGAATATCCGGAGATTACTGCTTGTGAATTGATGGAAACCCTGGAATATGAGGTTTCAGATAAAGAAGGACTTGCTTGTTATGAACTGGCAACGGTAATAGATGCTAGCACAGTGGCAAATGTATCCTATGACTATACCTGCAATGGTGCTGAGGGGTATCGTGTATTGAAGGACTGCACCCTGAATGGAAAATACTTTTCGATAGAAGAGAGAAGAACACTTTTGCAGGAGTGCTTGGATGAAACTTACGAATCGAGAGATAGAGACTTAGTTGGATTTTCTAATTATTATTACCGCAAAAGAATGAAGCATAGTGATTTGTTGGGTGGGGAGGTGACAATCCTACTTTGCGAGCAAAATATACTACATAATATGTATCGATATATATGGCAATTGGTAGTGCTAGTTGTAGTGTTGGAAATCGTGGGAGCATTAGGAATTGCAGGTATTGTAACAGCAGTGAAACTTAGCAAAAAGAAAAATCAATAGATAAGAAAACGAGAATCTTTCAAAATGTAAAGATTCTCGTTTTGTTTTGGTCCGAATTTCATTGCCATATTTGTAACAATAAGGTAAAATATCGAATGTGTGGGTGTTCGTTTGAATGAGCATCGCATGACTGACAAGAGAGGATATTCATGAAAGATTGTGTGTCATGATGGAGGATAGATATGGGTTTCTCATTTAAGAATTTAAGTAAAGCGCAGAAAATACTGAATTATGTATTTTACAACAAACCAGCGTTGCGTCCCGAGTCGCTGTTTTGCGATGGAACGGGAGATTACTGTATTCCTGCAGAACCAATGCCAGGGGATGATGTGACTTTGAAGTTTCGTACCGCAAAGTGTAATGTAGATAAGATTTACTTGATTTGTGATGGTGAACGCTATGACATGAAGCTGACTGAAACAGATAAAGCCTTTGATTACTATGCCCATACATTACCTGCTGTCGGTGAAGAGAGAATTGAATACTATTTTGAAATTGTGGCGGGTAATTCTACATGTTATTATAATAAGCTTGGAGTACAGACGGGAGTGAATCCGACCTATAATTTTGCGATTACCCCGGGATTCACAACACCGGATTGGGCAAAGGGTGCCGTTTTCTATCAGATTTATGTGGATCGTTTTTGCAATGGTGATCTGAGCAATGACGTGTTAGATAATGAGTATTTTTACATAGGCGAAGGTGCCAAGCGCATTACAGATTGGGGTAAATATCCGGATTCCATGGATGTGCGTTGCTTCTATGGTGGTGACTTGCAAGGTGTTATGAACAAGCTTGATTATTTGCAGGATTTGGGCGTAGAGGTACTATATCTTAATCCGATTTTTGTTTCTCCTTCTAATCATAAGTATGATATTCAGGATTATGATTATATCGACCCACATTTTGGTTGTATTGTGAAGGATGAGGGTGAATGTTTGCAAAATGGAGATACCCTTAACAAAAATTCTACCAGATACATTACCCGTGTTACCAACAAAGAGAATTTAGAAGCCAGTAATGAGTTGTTCCGAGAACTTGTGGAAGAGATACATCGCCGTGGCATGAAGATTATTCTGGACGGTGTATTTAACCACTGTGGTTCCTTTAATAAATGGCTAGATAGAGAATTGATTTATGAGAATCAGGAAGGATATGAAAAGGGTGCATATCCGGCGCAGGATAGCCCGTATCATAATTTCTTTCAGTTCCATGATGAGAATAGATTTCCGTATAACCCAACCTATGATGGATGGTGGGGGCATGATACATTGCCGAAGTTGAATTATGAAGGCTCAGAGGAGCTATATCAGTATATTTTAGATGTGGGCCGTAAATGGGTTTCTCCTCCTTATAATGTGGATGGATGGAGATTGGACGTTGCGGCAGATCTAGGACACTCTCAGGAGTTCAACCATAAGTTTTGGAGAGATTTTAGAAAGGCGGTAAAGGAAGCGAATCCGGATGCGATTATTCTGGCAGAGCATTACGGAGATCCATATAGTTGGTTACAGGGTGACCAGTGGGATACCGTTATGAACTACGATGCATTTATGGAGCCAATCACATGGTTTTTGACCGGTGTAGAGAAGCATTCTGATGAATTTCGTGGAGACTTGCTTGGTAATCCAGATGCCTTTATCGGGTCTTTGCGTCATCACATGAGTCGTTTCCACAGACAGTCTTTGGAAGTATCTATGAACGAGCTTTCCAACCATGACCATTCCAGATTCCTGACCCGTACCAATCGTCGTGTGGGACGTACCCATACAATGGGACCGCACGCAGCCAATGAGAATGTCAATAAGGGTGTTTTGCGTGAAGCAGTGGTATTCCAGATGACCTGGCCTGGTGCACCTACCATTTATTACGGAGACGAAGCTGGTATGTGCGGATGGACGGATCCGGATAACAGAAGAACCTATCCATGGGGATATGAAGATAAAGACTTGATATTGTTCCACCGTGATATTATTCGAATCCACAAAGAAAATGAAGTACTTAAGCGTGGCTCTGTTCTATTTTTGCATGGTGGGCACAAAGTGATTGCTTATGGAAGATTCAATCGTAAAGATAAGATTGTGGTTGTGATGAATAACAACTACGAAGAGGTGAATCTGAGTCTGGATGTGGATCGTCTGGGCTTGATGAACGGAGATACATTAAAGCAGTTGATTCTTACCACAGAGGAGAATTATGTTTTAGAGCCAAAGATTCACAGAGTTGAAAATAACCAGTTGTTTGTATCAATGCCGAAGATTTCAGCGATTGTTTTGAAGGCGGAATAGAAATGATATGCAAGTGCTTTTGGGGTTCCAGACAAGGTTCCAAAAGTACTTGCATTTTTATGTTCCTTGATATATAATGACAAACGGTCGTAAAACGACTAATTGAATAAATGGACGGATTCCCGAGTGGCCAAAGGGGACAGACTGTAAATCTGCTGCATATTGCTTCGGTGGTTCGAATCCACCTCCGTCCAGTCAGCCGGCGTGGCGGAACTGGCAGACGCACAGGACTTAAAATCCTGCGGGACTTATACTCCCGTACCGGTTCGATTCCGGTCGCCGGCATGAAAAAAGACATTGCAGGTCGTGCAGTGTCTTTTTTCATGCCCATAGTAAGGAATTGCCCGATGACCGTCGCCGGCACCGTGAGTTCTTGGCGAGTGAAACGAGCCTAGTACGAACGGAAGACATTGCAGGTCGTGCAGTGTCTTTTTTCATGCCCATAGTAAGGAATCGCCCGATGACCGTCGCCGGCACCGTGTAGATTTAAATCTGCCCAAAAATCCGCTAAAAACATTTCGTTTTTTGGAGATTTTTAATCTATTATTCCTCTGGTGAGAGTACTATAATATGTAACGAAATTACATACCGCCTGAAACAGGGGAATTAGCATACTAGTGTTTCATAAGCGACGGTACGAGGGTAGGAGGACATTTATATGTTGACAGCGCAAATATTGGCAGTGCTTATTTTTGTAGCAATGTTCTTGTTGGTGGTAATGGATAAGATTGAAAGGCATATCGTTACCTTTGCATGTGGAATTATGACATTGGTGCTAGTGTTTGGCATAGGAATGCATAGCATGCAGGCAGTTGTGGAAACACTGAATCTGTATAGCATCTTTCGACTTGATTTCTGGTATTCTGTGGGAGCAGAAGAATCTACGGCAGGAATTAACTGGTCAACCATCATTTTTATTGCAGGCATGATGATTATGGTTGAAGGAATGGCGAAGGCAGGATTCTTCCGGTGGCTTTGTATGAAGCTAGCGAAGATGGTGAATTATAAGCCGATTCCGCTATTTTTTGTATTCATGATTATGGCGGCAATATTATCTATGTTTATCGACAGTATTACCGTTATTTTGTTCTTGGCGGCGGTGACAGTGGAGCTTGCCAAGTTATTGAAATTAAATCCTGTTCCGATGATTTTGTCGGAGATATTCTGCGCAAACCTTGGTGGTTCTGCTACCATGTGTGGCGACCCACCTAACATCATTATTGGAACCTCTCTTGGATATTCTTTTGCAGATTTTGTGACCAATACGGGTGTGATTGCAGGAGCAAGTTTGGTGATTATCCTGATGTATTTTTATCTCGTATATCGGAAGGAGTTAGTGCCAAAGGATGGCAAGGCAGTAGATCCATCTACCATGCCTGATCCAAAGAAAGCGATTAGGAATAAGAAGGATTTGGTAATCAGTACCATGATATTTGCCTGCGCGGTGGTGTTGTTGGTTACCCATGCACAAACGCATTTGACAGTAGCATTTATTGGAACAGTGGTTGCGATAGCGACAATCGTTGCAGCGGGAAAAGATACAATAAAGCTTCTCAAGAAGGTAGATTACAAAACATTGGTGTTCTTTATTGGCTTGTTTATGGTTGTAGGTGGATTGGAACAGACCGGCGTGTTGGAAGTGATTGCAGAATGGATTGGAGATGTCAGCGGTGGTAATTACAAGGTGATGATGGCGATTATTATATGGGTATCTGCCGTTGCCAGTGCATTTGTGGATAATATTCCATTTGCTGCAACCATGATACCAGTTATCAAGAGTCTTGCGGCTACAACAGGTGTGGACCTGTCTGTGCTTGCGTGGGGATTGTCCATGGGTACGGACATCGGTGGTAGTGCAACACCAATTGGTGCCTCGGCCAACGTAGTGGGAACCGCTGTTGCGGCAAAAAATGGATATCCAATCGGCTGGGGTAGGTACTGTAAGACGGCAGCTCCGGCAACTATCATTGTTGTGTTAATTTCCATGGTGGTTATTTTTGTGAGATATTTCTAAATGGAAATATGATATAATATAGGAATAGATAATGATATTTTGGATGGTTGATACAATGGATTGGAGGAGTACATATGACAGATAAGCAGATCATGATTTCCATCAGTCGTGAATTTGGAACTGGAGGACACCATATTGCTGCCATGATAGCAGAAGATTTGGGGATTAAGTTGTATGATAGAGCATTATTGGATCATGTTGCAGAAGAAAATGGTCTCGATGCGCACCATTTGGAAAAATATGATGAGAGGCCGAAGATACCAATCATATCCCGAAGAGTCAATGGCCATTCTAATTCCATAGAGGATGCACTGGTGCATATGCAAACGGAGTTTTTGCAGAAGAAGGCAGATGAAGGTGAATCTTTTGTTGTGGTAGGAAGGTGCGCGGAAACTGCGCTGCAAGATAGAGAAGGTTTGATTAAGATATTCATCCTCGGTGACAAGGAAGACAAATTACAAAATGTGAAAAAGAAGTTTGGGTTGTCGGATAAAGAAGCGTTGCGAAAGATGAAGCGTCATGATATTAGAAGAAAGGCGTATCACAATCGTCATTCTGATGTGAAGTGGGGCGACTCAAGAGGATATGATTTGTGTATCAATGACAGCAAACTTGGTGTGGAAAAGACGGTAGAATTGATTGAACACTATGTGGAAGAGCGCGTGAAAGAGTAGTGTTCAAAACACAAGATATTGTGTTAGTTGTTGGAATTGTGTGGAAATATAGTATAAACATGCAAATTGTTAGATAATAAAATTTGTGATATCGCTGAAAAAGATTGTGCACTTTGTACAAGGGGTGCATAAATGCGACATATTCGGGTGGATTTGGCAAAAATCCACCCTTGCTTTTTGTCGAGGTATGGATTACAATGACACAAGATGTTGTGTTGGGGGGAAGGAACCGACACACGATTTATGGATGAGAGGATGGGAAATATGAGAATTATTAAGCGAAGTGGTACTGAAGTTGAATTTGATATCACGAAAATCGTTGCGGCGGTAGAGAAGGCAAACAAAGAGGTTCCGGAAACGGATCGTTTGACGGCTGAACAGATTAAGGAAGTTGCAAAGAAGGTTACACTGACTTGTAGTAGTATGAATCGTACCTTTAGCGTGGAAGAAATACAGGACTTAGTTGAGAATGAGATTATGGAAACACAGTCCTTTGAGGTTGCTAGAAAGTATATTACATATCGTTACAAGCGTGCATTGGTTCGTAAGGCCAATTCCACAGATGAGCAGATTCTTAGCTTGATTGAGTGTAATAATGAAGAGGTGAAGCAGGAGAATTCTAATAAGAACCCTGTTGTGAATAGTGTACAGCGTGATTATATGGCAGGAGAAGTGAGTAAGGATATTACTAAGAGATTCCTTCTTCCGGATAAGGTTGTAAAGGCGCATGAAGCAGGTATTATTCATTTTCATGATTCAGATTATTTTGCGCAGCATATGCACAACTGCTGTTTGGTGAATCTTGAAGATATGTTGAACAACGGAACAGTAATCAGTGAAACTATGATTGACCGTCCGAAGAGTTTCTCCACAGCATGTAATATTGCAACCCAGAGTATCGCGCAGATTGCCAGCTCCCAGTATGGTGGACAAAGCATTACCCTTTCCCATTTGGCGCCATTTGTTGACGTAAGCCGTAAGAAGTATTTGACAATGGTCCGTGAGGAATATGAAGCGGCTGGGGTAGAGATAGATGATGAACAGATTGCAAAGATTGCTGAGCTCCGTGTTCGAGAGGAGATTAAGCGTGGTGTACAGATGATTCAGTACCAGGTGATCACTTTGATGACCACCAATGGACAGGCACCATTTGTAACTGTGTTCATGTATTTGAATGAAGTGCCAGAGGGACGCACAAGAGATGACCTAGCTTTGGTAATTGAAGAGATGTTGACACAGAGAATCTTAGGAGTGAAGAATGAGAAGGGCGTATATATTACTCCTGCATTCCCTAAGCTTATTTATGTATTAGAAGAGGATAATGTCAGAGAGGGAAGCAAGTATTGGGAATTGACAAAGCTTGCTGCAAAATGTACTGCAAAGCGCATGGTGCCTGACTATATCTCAGAGAAGGTTATGAAGAATTTGAAACAGAATTTCTGCTATCCATGTATGGGTTGCCGTTCTTTCTTAACTGTATACCATGATGAGAATAAGCAGCCGAAGTTCTATGGTCGTTTCAATCAGGGTGTTGTAACTTTGAACCTTGTGGATGTGGCCTGTTCCTCAGAGGGTGACATGGAGAAATTCTGGGAGATTCTTGAAGAGAGATTACAGCTTTGTTATGAAGCGTTGATGTGTAGACATAATCGTTTGAAAGGAACACCTTCCGATGTTGCACCGATTCTTTGGCAATATGGTGCGTTGGCACGTTTGAAGAAGGGAGAAGTGATTGATAAGCTGTTGTACAACGGATACTCTACCATTTCTCTTGGTTACGCAGGACTTTGTGAGTGTACCCGTTACATGACAGGTCTTTCGCACACCAATCCTGAGGCAACACCGTTTGCTATGGAGGTTATGAAGAGATTGAACGCAGCGTGCTTTAAGTGGAAAGCAGCTACGAATATTGATTTCAGTATTTATGGAACACCATTGGAGTCTACAACGTACAAGTTTGCAAAATGCTTGCAGAAGCGTTTTGGTATGATTGAAGGTGTAACAGATAAGAATTACATTACCAACAGTTATCATGTGCATGTAACAGAGGAGATTGATGCCTTTAAGAAGTTATCCTTTGAGTCTAAGTTCCAGGAGTTGTCTCCGGGTGGTGCGGTTAGCTATGTAGAAGTACCGAATATGCAGAACAACCTAGACGCTGTTCTTGCGGTGATGCAACATATCTATGACAATATTATGTATGCAGAGTTAAACACCAAGAGCGACTACTGTCAAAAATGTGGTTTTGATGGAGAAATTCAGATTGAGAAAGCGGATTCCAAGCTTATCTGGAAATGTCCAAACTGTGGTAACACAGATGAAGATACCATGAATGTGGCGAGACGTACATGTGGATATATCGGAACACAGTTCTGGAATCAGGGTCGTACCCAAGAGATTCAGGAGAGAGTGTTACATTTATAATTTATAATTGATTACATGGCAGGAAGGTAAATATTACTTTCCTGCTATTATTTTGCAATGAAAAAGGGGTTACCATTGTTGGTAACCCCTTTGGGTTTTCTGGTTAATGATTAAGCTTGAACAGTTACATTTACTGCCTGAGCACCCTTTGCACCCTGTTCAACATCAAATGTTACAGCCTGACCTTCTTCAAGAGTCTTGTAACCTTCTGCAACAATACCTGAAAAATGTACGAATACATCCTCGCCAGTTTCGCTGTTGGTGATAAAACCAAATCCCTTTGTTGAATTGAACCATTTAACTGTACCTTTGTTCATGAAAAAGTACCTCCTTATAAAAAATGTGTATCATAGAGGTAATGTGAATACCAAAACATAGCGAGAGTGTTGGTATCGTTTAACACTTTAATAATACAGAGTAAAGTTTAGCACTATTAAAAATGGAAGTCAATGGAAAAAAGGGAAAAAGTCGTTGAAGAAACTTCGGTTTTATAGTATATTAACTATATGTGTAGAGTGAAAATGGGTTTATTATGCGCTGCACATTCATTAGGGGAATAGAAAAGTTTACGATAGATGTAACTGAAGAATTTTTTTGGAATAGAGTAAGAGGTATTACCGATGAGAAAGTATATTATGTTATGTGGTGTCATAATGATACTTGTGATGACACTGTGTGGCTGTCAGAGGGATTATTATGGGAAGGGATTGCCGTTTGAGATGAGCACTTCCAAGTTGCCCGGATATAGGAATGACACCATTGGAACAATGAGTGCAGATAACTATGAAAGATTTATGAATGCCAGCTACATCCGTATTGTGGACAAGTTTGGTGTGTTGCAAAAGATTAAGATTAGTTCGAGTATTCCTCGGCATAGTTGGGATTTTGGTAAGCTGGATGACAGTGGTCTTTTTAAGAATTATGTGGAAGATGATGGTTCAGTGAAACGAGTGGGAATTGATGTGTCTGAACATCAAGGTGTTATCGATTGGGAAACTACTTCTCAATATATCGATTTCGCATTTATTCGTCTAGGTTATCGTGGATACGCCAATGGTAATATTGTGACAGATGGTTATTATTCTACCAATATGCAAGGTGCTATTGAAAATGGTGTACCTGTGGGAGTGTATTTTTATTCGCAAGCAACCACCTATGAAGAAGGTGTAGAGGAAGCCAATTATGTGTTGAGCTTGCTAGGAGATTATGGATTGGCATATCCGGTGGTGTTAGATCGAGAGGATCCAATGCAGGAGGATGCGAGAACCAACAATCTGACCAAAGAGCAGCATACCCAGGCAGCTCTTGGTTTTTTGGAGACCATTGAAGCTTCGGGACATCGTACGATGATATATACAAACCAGACGTATTATGCGTTTTTTTTGGACTTGGAACAGATTTATAAGTATCCAATTTGGTTTGCACAGTATGCCAATGAGCCTGTTTGGCCTTATGAGTTTTCTATCTGGCAGTACAGTGAAAGTGGTGCGGTGCCGGGAATATCTGGTTCGGTGGATATGAACATTGAAATGATACCACAAGGATAAGTGGTTTGAGGAAAAGTTTTTACGAAAGATACATGATTTTCGCAGAAGCCATATGTGCTTGCGAAAAGGAGGGGTTGTTATGCAGTGGGATATGGATGTCGATATCTGCTCTATGATGATATTGTTTTTGATTAGTGGTTTGCAGCTGTCAAAACGATACATTACAATCAAGCGAAGTCGCATATTTTTGACTATGGTGGTTTTGCAGACCATAGCATTATTTGCGAAAGCATTAACTAAATATTTGTTGCTGTATTTTGGGTATGAACCAGGAGTATGGTCGATTATACTGGTGGACATTTTTTATATTACACAGTATTTGGTGCCCATTGTATTTATGCAATATATGGTGGTATGGTCTGGCCGCAGTTTGAGAATAGACTCTCAAGCTAAGGTTTTATTCATGATACCAGTTGCGGCTTATTTCGGTGTGATACTTTGGAATCTTGTGACGCAAGGCTTGTATGTGTGGGATACGCAGCATGGAGTTGTGGATACCAATGTGAGATGGGTTTTGATTGCCACCACCTTGTATTCTATGATTTACGGAATTGTTTATGCAGCTATGTATATTCGCAAATTGGCATTTAGCAAGTTGACAATTATTGCATTGTGCGAGATTGCAATTTTGATTGTTATGCTAATGCAATATTGCACCCCGAAGGTGACCCATATAGATTTTGTGATTTCTACAGGATTGTTGGTTTTGTATCTTGTTGTACAGAATCAATCGGAGATGGTAGACCGTAGCACGCAGGTGTTGAATCGTAATATGTTAGATGAGTTGTTGCGTAATAACATCACAGATAAAAAGAAGTTTGATTTATTGGTGTTAGCTATAGATGATTTCAAATTTGTGAATAAGACCTTCGGTGTTACTGCCGGCGATATGATGCTGATGCAAGTGGCACAATTTTTAACAACTGTAACGAAGAAGGGCAAGGTATATCGATATGGTGCAGATCAGTTTGCATTGGAGGTAGAACCGGGAGATATATCTACAGATAAAGCTTTGAATTTGGTTCGAGAAAGATTTCGTCATCCTTGGATTACAGAGGATGTGTCGGTGATGCTTTCTACCACTATAAGCTGTGTGTCTTATCCGGATGATGGAACCACCATGGCAAATATCATTGATGTAATAGATTATTCCGTGCTTTCGGCGAAAGCAAAAGGAAAGGGTGCTGTTGTTTACGCAAAGGATTTGGATTTATATGCATTGCGTAAAGAAAAAGCAATCGAAAAAGCGGTGGAAAATGCGATTTCAAATAATACCTTTGAAGTGCATTACCAGCCGATTTTTAATACAGAAAAACAGTGTTACACCTCGGCTGAGGCGCTGGTAAGACTGAAGGATGATTTGTTAGGAAATATCCCTCCGGATGTGTTTATTCCAATTGCGGAAAGAAATGGTACCATTGTAAAGCTGGGCATGATGATATTTGAAAAGGTCTGCAAGTTTATTGCAAAGGAGAATTTGCGTGAGACTAGTATTGAATACATAGAGGTGAATGTTTCAGTTGTACAGTGTATGCAGAGAGATTTTGTGGATGATTTGTTAGAGATTATGAAAAAGTATAACGTATCCACAGATCAGATTAATCTGGAAGTGACAGAAACAGCTGCAGCCAATTCTTTGGCAGTGTTACAGGAGAATATTGAGAGATTGCATGCACAGGGCATTTCATTCTCTTTGGATGATTATGGTTCGGGTTATTCAACCTTAGGTTATATTCATCAGTTGCCATTCCGTATTATCAAATTAGATAGATTGATGGTTTGGGATGCTTTTGCCAATGAGAGAGCAGGTATTACCTTGAAGTATACGGTAGGTATGTTGAAGGAATTAAAGGTTCGAATTGTTGCTGAGGGTGTGGAAACCCAGGAACAACAATTGCGTCTGTCGGATATTGGCTGTGACTATTTACAGGGTTGGTATTACTCTAAGGCTGTTCCAGAAGAGGAATTTGTGCAAATTATTAAGCAGGCATCATAAGCTATGGCATTATAAAAGCCGCTATATCAATGATTGATATAGCGGCTTTTTAGATTGTATCATCACATATTAGAATCGGAAATCTCGTTTCCCGGAATGAATTTCCTGCAAATATTCTTCCACAATGCTGCGTACTTTAGGATTTGGAATATTCGCCAATTCCTTTTGAATTAGCGCTAAGCCGATTTCTTGTGTTTCAGGGGCAGCGTAATCTTCTAAATATTCTTTCAAAGTCATCAAAGCATTTGGGTGACAGCAATTCTGGATTTGTCCGCTTTTACAAAGACTCATAAAGCGGTCTCCGGTTCGCCCTTCGCGATAGCAAGCGGTACAAAAGCTAGGGATATAATCCATTTCCATCAACCATTTTACAACTTCATCCAGCGTACGATTATCATTTACATCAAATTGCTCAGACTTGGAATCTTCCGGTTCCGCTTCGTAGTAACCGCCTACCGAGGTTTTAGAACCACCACTAATCTGAGAAATACCAAGGTGAAGAACTTTTTCGCGGCAGGATTGGCTTTCTCTAGTGGAAACAATCATACCGGTATAAGGTACGGCGATACGAATACAAGCCACAATTTTAGCAAAGGTGTCGTCATCAATGCCGTTATCGAAGGAAGATGCATCAATATCGTCAGCATGGCGGATTCTTGGGACGCTGATGGTATGTGGTCCTACACCATGAACAGCCTCTAGGTGTTCCGCATGCATCAAAAGGCCGGCAAATTCATAGCGATAAAGCTCCAATCCGAATAGAACACCTAAACCAACGTCGTCGATTCCGCCTTCCATGGCACGGTCCATGGCTTCGGTGTGATAGGTGTAATCATGTTTTGGCCCAGTAGGATGCAATTGTTCGTAGCTTTCCTTGTGATAGGTCTCTTGGAAGAGAATATAAGTTCCAATACCGGCATCCTTCAGTTTTCTGTAATTCTCCACAGTAGTGGCAGCAATGTTGACATTGACTCTTCGAATATCACCATTTTTGTGATGGACAGAGTATATGGTCTCAATACATTCTAATATATATTCAATTGGATTGTTGACAGGGTCTTCTCCTGCCTCGATGGCAAGGCGTTTGTGTCCCATGTCCTGCAATGCAATGACTTCTTTTCGGACCTCTTCCTGTGTCAGTTTCTTTCTGGGAATGTGCTTGTTTACAATGTGGTAAGGGCAATATACACAGCCGTTCACACAATAATTAGAAAGGTATAAAGGGGCAAACATAACAATTCGATTGCCGTAGAAGTCTTTTTTGATCTGTTCAGCCAAAGCATAGATTTCTTGGTTGAGATCTTCTTCTGCACAGGCAAGAAGTACGCTGGCATCACGATGTGATAATCCTTTGCGTTCCTTTGCTTTTTCGATGATTTGGCTAATGAGTGCACGGTCGTGCTTGTGTACTTCGCTGTAATCTAATGTGTCTAGTATTTCTAGATGGTCAATAAATTCTTCAGCTTTTAGAGATGCTGGATTGTACATATCAATTCCTCTTTTCTTTGGTGTGATTTGGAGCATCGCCCCGATCTATAACGATTTCGTGTTGTATCATTTTCATACGTTGTTTGATTTCTTCAATGGATTCGGCGGCTTCTTTGTCAAAGCAGGCTTTGTTGTCATACAAACTGTATTGCTTGCGAAATTTATCCGGAGATAAATTTGGCATGATGACGTTGGCACCCGCCAGGATTCCCTGTTCTTGTCCGTCCTTTGCAATGGTTCCTAAAGCTGTAGTGGCGGGGAGCAATAGATTTGGCTGCATTAGACGCAACACGCTAAGGAGTAGTAGAGTTTCTTCTAAAGTTCCATTGTCACAATTGTGGAATGGGGTATCTTTATGGCTAATGTATGGTCCGATACCTACCATGGCAGGCTGGAATGCTTGAATGAAAAGTAAATCCTCGGCAATGGTTTCAGGGCTCTGGAAGGGTGACCCCACCATGAAACCACATCCCACCTGGTATCCGATATCTTTTAAGTGTGTCAGGCATGTCATACGATTGTCAAATGACATGTTGTCTGGGTGTAGCTGCTGATAGTGAGCAGCATTTGCTGTTTCGTGGCGCAACAGATAACGATGGGCTCCGGCGTCAAAAAGCGTCTGGTAACTGTCCCTGCTACGCTCTCCCAAAGAAAGTGTGATTGCACAATCTGGATAGGTGGAATGTATTGCAGTGACAAGTTCGGCTACATGTTCATCTGTGAAATAAGGGTCCTCGCCACCTTGTAGTACAAAGGTACGAAAACCAAGGGTATAGCCTTTTTCGCAGCAGGAAAGGATTTCTGCTTTTGTCAGGCGATAGCGATCTAATGCGCGGTTATCGCAGCGAATACCACAGTAAAAGCAATTGTTTTTGCAATGGTTTGTAAACTCGATTAAACCGCGGATATATATCTTATTTCCAAAATATACCTGTTTTGCCTTTCTGGCTTCCTGAGCCAGCATTGCTCGCAACTCAGGAGAGTTGGCGTTTAACAAAGCCACAAACTCCTCCTTGGAAAGAAGTTTGTGGCTGATTAACTTTTCAATACTAGTTTTCAAAATTGTGTTCATTTTCAGCGATCACCTTTTCAATGCGTCCCTTTACCATATCCGCAATTTCAGCAGTTTTCATACCGTTGTATTCCTCGTAAGGAATTGGTGGCAAAACGTGAATTTGCACATCCACCTTACGAATGGAATTGGTGTCAAATGGAAGATAGCAGTCAATAATAGCCATTGGAACAATAGGGCATTTTGTCTTGGTTGCCGCCTTAAAACTACCACTCTTGAATTCGCCTAATTTGTTTCCGTTTTTGGAACGGGTTCCCTCAGGGAAGATTAAGTAGTTTCTTCCTTCTTTTACCTGTGCAGCCATTTCATTAATGACTTTAAGACCTTCTCTTGGGTCTTCTCGGTCCATGAATAGACCTCCCATGGTTTGGACAATCTGGCGCAACATAAATACATTATATGCTTCTTTCTTGATGACGACGCCAAATGGAGTAGCATTCAAATATACCCATCCCATAACATCGAATAATCCTTGGTGGTTGGGATACATAATGTATCCGGATTCTTTTGGTAGATTTTCCAATCCATATCCGTGAACGTTAACGTTACCGCATTTACAACCGCGATTACCGATTAAGCGGATTAATTTGTATTTCTTTTCTTCACTAATCTTGTCGTTTTTGGCATAGCGCAATAGTTGAACAAACACATATGGTAAGTAAAAGAAATTGCGTAACATCATCATAATAAGGCGTTTTGCCATGTTGTCTCCTCCTGATTGTCAGTTCTTTATCATTTGTATAAACATCTATAAATCGATATTCCAAAAATCTTCTAATGTTGCAAAATAATCTGCTGGTGTCTCTGCTCGACGAATCATTTTTGTGCTACCGTCTTCACAAAGAAGTAGCTCGGCAGATTTTAACTTGCCGTTATAGTTATATCCCATTGCAAAACCATGTGCGCCTGTATCGTGGATTACAAGCAGGTCGCCCTTGTCAATCTGTGGAAGCTTACGGTCAATGGCAAATTTGTCGTTGTTTTCACAAAGAGAACCAACAATGTCATAGGTTTGTGTTGCAGGCGCATCCTCTTTGCCTATAACAGTAATGTGATGGTAAGCACCGTACATAGCTGGTCTCATAAGGTTTACAGCACAGGCATCCACTCCGATGTATTCCTTGTGGGTGTGCTTCTCATGCACAGCCTTTGTAACCAAATGTCCGTAAGGTGCCAACATGAATCTTCCGAGCTCTGTGTAGATGGCCACATCCCCCATGCCGGCTGGGACAAGCACTTCTTCGTAGGCTTTTCGAACGCCCTCACCAATGGCAAGAATATCATTAGGTTCTTTGTCTGGAGTATATGGGATACCGATGCCTCCGGATAAATTAATAAATGTAATATGAACGCCGGTTTCGTTTTTTAACTCCACTGCAGTTTCAAATAAAATCTTTGCCAAAGTTGGATAGTAGTCGTTGGTTACGGTATTGCTGGCGAGAAATGCATGCATACCAAACTCTTCTGCGCCAAGCTCCTTCAGTCTCTTGAATGCTTCTGTCATTTGAGAGCGGGTTAAACCGTATTTCGCATCTCCAGGGTTGTCCATAATGGTGTTGGCAACCGCAAATTTTCCGCCAGGGTTATAACGACAGCTAATACGCTTTGGAATTTCGCCGATGGTTTCCTTTAAGAAGTCAATGTGTGTAATGTCGTCTAAGTTAATGGTTGCGCCTAGTTTTGCAGCCAATTGAAAATCCTCTGCTGGAGTTTCATTGGAAGAGAACATGATATCACTTCCTTCAAATCCACATTTTTCGGACATTAATAGTTCAGTATAAGACGAGCAGTCGGTTCCGCAACCTTCCTCTTTCAAAATGCGAAGAATTGTAGGGTTTGGAGTTGCTTTTACTGCAAAGTATTCTTTGTAGCCGGGATTCCACGAGAATGCCTGATGTAATTTGCGTGCATTTTCTCGAATGCCCTTTTCGTCATATATGTGAAACGGAGTGGCATATTCTGCGCAGATGGCGTCTAATTGTGCTTTGTTTACAAATGGAGTTTTCATAATCATCTATATTCCTTTCATAAAGAGGTAAAACCTCTGTGATTGTATGTCAATATCTATACATAGAGTCATAAACACACCTATACAATAGTGTATTATTTTTTGTGCGTTTGTCAAGAAAAATGCCCAATTTAAATTCATCAAAATTTCACTTGAACAAAGGGGAAAGGTAGGATATTATTATCTGTGATTGTGTGGTTTGGTATTTATAGAAGGCTTTTTGCACAGTCATTTTGGTTTACCATTGATTAGATAAGGAGTTTAGTATATGAAATCTGTTCTGTTTGACTTGGGGAATCCGGTGTTTAAGTTTTTGAGCACTTTGTTGGATTTATGTATTTTGAATATTTTATTTGTGATTACCTGTCTTCCGATTTTCACAATTGGTACAGCTTTGACATCCATTCACTATGTGATGATTACCGGTTGGGATACCCAGAATATGAGGTTGTTTGGAATGTACTTCAAGAGCTTCAAACAGAATTTTAAGCAATCCACTGTGGTATGGCTGATTATGCTAGTAATTGGAGCGTTTCTTGGATTTACAGGCTGGATGGTGTATCAGCAAAGCAAGGTGGATGACGGAATCATTTTTATGATATTTGTGATTATTTATGTGATTATGTGTGTGATTTACCTGTGTGTTGTAACATACGTGTGGCCGTTGATTGCAAAGTTTGAAAATGATACCCAAACCACTGTGAAGAATGCGATGATTTTGTCGCTGTCACATTTGCCAAGTACATTGATTATATGGTTTATGTTTGCGATTGCAGCGTATTTTATTGCTATTAATATGTTGGTGAGAGCGTTTGCACTTTTCCTTTTGTTAGGCGTCCTTTTTTATTTCCAGTCTCGCGTATTCCGCAATGTGTTTGCACCATATTTAGGTGAAGGTGAGAGACACTACCACGGTGATGAATTGAATTACGAGTCTCCTGGAGTAGACTTAGAACACAGCTATGCAGAGTCTAAAAGAGAGGTTGCTGAGATGGCGGCAGAAAACGCATCTCAGACTGAGGGCGAAGAGATAGAACCAGAGCAGAACGAGCAGTTAGAAGATGTTTCTCAAGAAGAAACTCCGGAAAAAGAGTTAGATTAGCCGAGAATATCGTGATCTATGATGCTGACATTTTTTTGATATGCATGGAAATGTCCTTGTCTATCACAGATTGCTAGAAACACGTCTTTCACATCCTTGATGTTGTGTATGGCGAGTTGTTGGAAAAGCCAGTCCTGGTCCTTTCCAAGATATTTAAGATTATAATGGAGTATTTGCCCGTCCATGATGATATTGGCGAAGGTTTCCTCTTGTGTAGGAAGGATGCCAAGATCTTTCGGTGTGACGGGCTTGTTTTCTGTAATGGGAAGTATGCTGATTCTTCCGTTGGGCTCTAAAATAACAGACTCAATTTGAGATAAGTCAAAGTATCCGTTGATTCGGCATTCCATAAGAAATTCATCTATTTCCATTCGTGCCTTTTTTAAGTTTTTACGAAATAGTTCCCCGTGGAGAAATAACACAATGGATTTGCCGTTGACGATACGACGAACAGATATATATTTTTGGGCTATCTTGGATAACAGGATGCTGAAAATACCATATACAATCATAGCTGTCAGCGGTTTTAGGTATTCTCCGGTTGAATTGATGGCCATCTCTGCTGCGATGGAACCGATGGTGATGCTATTGATGTAATCAAACATGCTCATGGTGGACACTTGACGGCAGCCCATAAGCTTTGTCAGCAAAAAGAGTGCGATGATCGAAAAAAGAGCATGATAAATAATTGTGAAATATTCCATTTATAAATCTCCTGTTTTACATTACAATTGAGGTTTGCTGTAGACCGAAAGTTTGCATATGAGTAGTATGGATGTGTAGTGTGAAAATATACAGAAGGTTCTCACAATCTACATCAAAATACAATTGCGATTTTTGAAGAATACCTTTATAATATTTTGTATTGTACAGAAAAGAATGGATTATAATATAGATAGCTTTTTAGGAGGATGAGATTTTGGAAGATAACAACAAGAAGCGGAATGATCAAAATGAAAATCAGGGAAACGGAAAGAAGAGTCCCAATAGAACATTTATATTTATGTTGGTGGTTTCTATTGGATTGACACTTCTATTTTTCTATACCTACAACAAAATTCAAGAGAGCCAAAGAAAAGAAATTACCTATAGTCAATTTTTAGATATGTTAGATGAGGGTAATGTAGAGATGGTAAAAATATATGGTTCTAGCATTGAGGTGACAGAGAAAACAAAGGATGATTCCAAAAGAGGAACGGTATATTATGCCACTCGTATTTCGGATTTGTATCTGGTAGACCGTTTGGAAGAGGGAAAGAAAAATGGTGAACTGGACTATACTGCAGTGGATGAAAGCAACAGTGCAATTCTTGGAAATATTATCTCTTGGGTATTGATGATTGTCGTATTCTACGTGGTGATTTGGTTGTTCATGAGGACTATGAGCAAGGGTGGCGGCGTCATGGGCGTTGGTAAAAGTAATGCTAAAATGTATGTGGAGAAAGAGACAGGCGTAACTTTTGCAGATGTAGCAGGACAGGCAGAGTCCAAGGAATCTCTGAAAGAGATGGTGGACTTCTTGCATAACCCTAAAAAATATTTGGAAATTGGTGCGAAGCTTCCAAAAGGGGCTTTGTTGGTAGGGCCTCCAGGAACTGGTAAGACGTTGTTGGCTAAGGCTGTGGCAGGAGAAGCCAATGTACCGTTTTTCTCTCTGTCAGGTTCAGACTTTGTGGAGTTATATGTAGGTGTGGGTGCTTCCCGTGTGAGAGATTTGTTCAAGCAGGCAAGTTCTATGGCACCATGTATCATTTTTATCGACGAGATTGATGCTATTGGTAGAAGCAGAGATAGCAGATATGGTGGTGGAGATTCAGAACGTGAGCAGACGTTGAATCAGTTGCTTTCAGAGATGGATGGTTTTGATACTTCTAAGGGTATTGTAATTTTGGCTGCAACAAACCGTCCGGAAATCCTGGATAAAGCATTACTTCGTCCGGGGCGTTTCGACAGACGTGTAATCGTAGAAAAACCAGATTTGAAGGGCAGAATTGAGACCTTGAAGGTGCATTCTAAGAATGTGAAGATGGACGAAACAGTAGACTTTAAGGAATTGGCGTTGGCAACCTCTGGTGCAGTGGGAGCGGATCTTGCCAATATTGTGAATGAGGCGGCATTGGGTGCAGTTAAGGATGGAAGAGAATTTGTAAAGCAATCAGATTTATTTGAAGCGATAGAAGTGGTTATTGCCGGTAAAGAGAAGAAAGACCGAATTTTAAGCAAAAAAGAAAAAGAGATTGTGGCTTATCATGAAACTGGTCATGCACTCTGTTCCGCGTTGCAAAAGCATACGGAGCCGGTACAGAAGATTACAATTATTCCAAGAACAAAAGGTTCTCTTGGATATGTTATGCATACGCCGGAGGAGGAAAAATACTTGCGTAGCAAGGATGAAATAGAAGCAGATATTGTTACTTGTTTAGCGGGACGTGCTGCAGAGGCAATTAAGTTTCCGTCTGTCACCACGGGTGCATCCAATGACATTGAGCAGGCAACCAATATGGCGCGCAGCATGATTACACTTTACGGTATGTCGGATACCTTTGGTATGGTGGCATTGGAGTCTGTACAGAGCCGTTATCTTGATAGAAACTATGTCATGAATTGTTCGGAGGAAACTGCAACTAAGATTGATGATGAGGTTCGTTCTATTATCAAGACAGCATATGACAAGGCTTATCATTTGTTGAAGGAAAATGAGAGCGTGTTGGATGCCTTGGCACAGTATCTAATAGAGAAGGAAAATATAACAGGTAAAGAGTTTATGCAAATATATAAAGAGATTACTGGGGAAACGCTGAAAGAGGCAAAAGAACAGCTTCCGGAAGAGGATACAGAACGTTTTGCAAGTAAAGGAGAAGATACTGATATGCGAGAAGATTCCCTTGCGGAAGAGGACAAGGATTGATATAATAATAACTAGGGATTTTATATAATAGGAGGGGTACTTATGAGGAAACGATTGATAGCTGTAGCAGTGGCACCAATATTGTTAATGGCCATTGCAATCACGGTGTTGACTTTGACTGTGATAAGAACAGATATTGAAAGAGACACAGAGAGAACATTGCAGGGTGTAGTATTTACATACTTAGCTGCAGTGGAGCAGAATCCGGGTGAGTATGTCCAGAAGGAAGATGGCTCTGTTTGGAAGGGGGAATATGACATTTCCCATTCTGAAGCGATTGTGGATTCCATTAAGCGAGATGGCGGTGTCGATGTTACATTTTGCTATGGCAAAACAAGATATATGACATCTATTACGGATGAGAATGGTGAGCGAATTGTGGGAACGGATGTGGATGCTACAGTTGCAGACCGAGTTCTTAACAATGGTGAGAATGTGTTTTTGGATCATGTATTGGTAAATGGTCAAGATTTCTTTGGCTATTATGTTCCAATATGTCAAGAAGGAACAGAGAAACCAATTGGTATGGTGTTTGCAGGTGTGCCACATGAGCAGGGTTTGATAACCTATAATTCTATTCTACATGTATTGATACTTGCAACAATTGTTTGTCTGGGAATTGGTATTATCATTGGTATTTTGTCGGCAAGTTCCGTTACAAGCGCATTGCAAGAAGCAAGCCGTGCAGTAAAGGCTGTTGCTGCAGGTCAGTTGACTGTAGAGTTGGATAGCAGATACATTCACAGAGGTGACGAGATCGGAGAACTTTGTAAAGCTGTGGATGGAATGAAGAATGAGCTTCGTTTCATTATTGAAGATATCAACGGACATGCCAATGCGTTGTTAAATTCAGCGGTGGCATTGGATGATAATGCACAGTCTACTTTGTCTACGGTTGACAATGTGGATCGTGCAGTGAATGAGATTGCGGATGGTGCAACCTCTCAGGCCAAGGACGCAATTCGTGCATCAGAGAATGTTACGTTGATGGGTGATATGTTGGATGCTACCAACAGAGATATTGATGAATTAAATGACAATGCTCGCATTATGCAGGCGTCTAGTGTACAGGCTACAGAATCTTTGAATGAGCTGATGCGTGTCAACAAAGAAGTGATCGAAGCAATTGAGTTGATTTACAATCAGACCTATCGCACCAATGAGTCTTCGCAGAAAATCCGTGAAGCGACGAATATCATTAGCAATATATCAGACGAAACCAATTTGTTGTCTTTGAATGCGTCCATTGAAGCGGCTAGAGCGGGTGAGCAGGGACGAGGCTTCGCAGTAGTTGCCAACGAAATTCAGCATTTGGCTGAGCAGTCCGGTGCATCCACCGATTCTATTGCGGCTATGGTGAATGAATTGATTAGTGATTCTAATATGGCAGTGGAAACAATGGGAAGAGTGAGAGAAATCGTTCTTTCTCAGAGTAAGAATGTAGCTGATACACAGGCAGTGGTTGAGAAGGTTATTTTGGCAATTGAGAATTCTATTACTGCAATTGCTTCTATTGAACAACAAAGTGTTCGTTTGAATGAAGCGAAGGATGAGATTATAGAGGTTGTGGAAAGCTTGTCTGCGGTGGCAGAGGAGAATGCCGCTAGTACAGAGGAAACTTCTGCAGCAACCACAGAGGTTACTAACAGCTTTAATGAAGTGACACAGGCAGCGGAATCCTTAAAGAACCTCGCAGATAATATTGCAGAAACAATGAGCAATTTCCATTTGGAATAGAAAATAATTGATAATAAAAGGTTGAGGAAAGTCTCTGCAGAATGCGGAGGCTTTCTTTCGTCTTTTGAATTTTGTTTTAAGATGTTGTGGTTGGGAAGGAGCGTGAATCAATGAAGATTTGCACAATATTTACTGGTGGAACAATCGGAAGTGTTTTGGGAATGGATGGATATATCGGACCCAAGGATGGCACAGCTTTTCGTCTTCTTCATATGTATAGGGAACGATATGATACAGATGTAACATTTGAGACAGTGGAAGCATATCACATTCTTAGCGAAAACCTGAATGGGGAATATATAACCAGATTGTTTCGAGTGATTCGACAGGTATTGGATGATGGGGGAGTGGATGGTATTATTGTAACCCATGGGACAGACACCTTGCAGTACGGTGCGGCGATGTTGGGATATGTGTTTGGTGGAGCTGCTATTCCGATTATGCTAGTGTCCAGCAACTATGTGCTAGAAGATCCGAGAGCGAATGGCTTGACTAATTTTCACTATGCTGTGGAATTTATTAAAGGACAGTATGGAAAGGGTGTCTTTGTGAGCTATTGCAATATAGGGGAGAATCCGACGATTCATCGCGGGACCAGATTGCAACCTTGTGTGCCGTATTCGGATTATGTTGCCAGTGTACAAAATGCCTGGTATGGAAGATTTGAAAATGGGAATTATATTTCCAATTGTGAATATCATGTTAAGAAAGGACAAGTAGCGCTATTTGAAAATGAAAGGGATGTAGTGCTAACCAAAGATGCGCGGGAAATTCTTTATCTGCATCCCTATGTTGGCATGCGTTATCCAGAATTAAATGATAAAACAAAAGCAATTTTACACGCCAGCTATCACTCGGGAACGATATGTGTGGAAGGGGCTTTACAGCAGTTTGTGAAAGATGCGCAGAAATATCACATTCCAATATACTTGACGGGATTTGCAGCTGGGACAGATGCCTATGAAACAGTACAAGTGTATGAGAAAATGGGAGTCCAAATCTTGTATACTAGTTCGGAGGTGGCACAGTATTGTAAAATGTGGTTGGCAATCAGTAATGGCTTGGATGTATCTTCTGTAATGGAGATGTCAGTAGCAGAGGATTGGGTGTAATATTTGGATAATATGTCATAAAAAAGCAAGAAAAAATATAAAAAGTGAAGTAAAATTTTTGATTGTAAATATTTTACAATTGTGCAATGTGAATAAAAAAAAGAGGAGAATACAAATAAAAAATGTAAAAATAACTTCCAAAATGCACTTTTTACTAAGATTTTTACCAAAAATCAGGAAATATATGTTAAATTGCCTAAAAATTCTTTTATTTTCGACATATTAATGTTATAATTGAACCATATCTTGCGTAAAGGGGTGACACTATGATTAAAAAAGAAATGATAGCCATGCTATTGGCTGGTGGACAGGGAAGCAGACTAGGCGTACTTACATCGAATCTTGCGAAACCGGCAGTTGCCTTTGGTGGAAAATATAAGATTATTGATTTCCCGCTTAGTAACTGTATCAACTCAGGAATTGATACTGTTGGTGTATTAACACAGTATAGACCATTGCGTTTGAACCAGCATATTGGAATTGGTATTCCTTGGGATTTAGATCGTAGTATTGGTGGTGTAACTGTTTTGCCGCCATATGAGAAGAGTACCAATAGTCAGTGGTATACAGGTACTGCAAATGCAATTTATCAGAATTTAGAGTATATTGATTACTATAATCCGGAATATGTTCTCATTTTATCAGGAGATCATATTTACAAGATGGATTATGAGGTGATGCTTGATCATCACAAAACCATGGGAGCAGACATTACACTTGCAACTTATGAAGTGCCAATGGAGGAAGCAAGCCGATTTGGTGTTGTAATTACAGATGGTGATGGCGTAATTCAGGAATTTGAAGAGAAACCGGAAAAACCAAGAAGTAACAAAGCATCTATGGGTATTTATATCTTCAATTGGAGTATATTGAAGGCAGCACTACAGGAACTTAAGGATGTTCCTTCGTGTGACTTTGGTAAACATATTATTCCACATTGTCATGAGAATGGTTCCAAGGTTGTTGCATACGATTTCAAGGGTTATTGGAAGGATGTTGGAACACTTGGTTCTTATTGGGAAGCAAACATGGAATTGGTAGATATTATTCCAGAGTTTAATTTGTATGAAGAGTTCTGGAGAATCTATACAAAGAGTGATATTTTGCCACCACAGTACATTGATGAGACAGGAACTGTGACAGAGAGTATTGTAGGTGAAGGAACAGAAGTATACGGAGAAGTAAGTCACTGTGTAATCGGTTCTGGTGTAACAATTGGAAAGGGAGCAGTCGTGAAGGACTCTATCATCATGAATAATACTGTGATTGGTGAAGGTGCTGTAATCGATAAGGCAATTATCGCTGAGAATGTTGTGATTGGTAACAATGCTGAATTAGGTGTTGGCGAAGAGGCTGAGAACGAATACAAACCACAGATTTATTCCTTTGGCCTTGTGACAATCGGTGAGGGTTCTACAATTCCTGACAATGTTAAGGTTGGTAAGAATACTGCGATTCATGGTCCTACTGAACTTGCAGAGTATCCGGATGGATTGTTAAAGAGTGGTTCTAGTTTGATAAAGGTAGGTGACTTAGCATGAGAGCAATCGGTATAATTTTAGCAGGTGGTAATAGCAGCAGAATGGGTGAGTTGTCTGCTAAGCGTGCAGTTGCAGCGATGCCAGTGACAGGTAGTTATCGTGCAATTGATTTTACATTGAGTAACATGACCAATTCTCACATTCAGAAGGTTGCTGTATTTACACAGTATAATTCACGTTCTTTGAATGAGCATTTAAACTCTTCAAAGTGGTGGGATTTTGGCAGAAAGCAAGGTGGTTTGTACGTATTTACACCAACGATAACAACAACCAATAGTTATTGGTATCAGGGTACTGCAGATGCACTTTATCAGAACATTAATTTCTTGAAAGATAGCCATGAACCATATGTGGTAATTGCAAGCGGTGATGGTGTTTACAAGTTGGATTACAACAAGGTGTTGGAAGAGCATATTAAGAAGGGTGCAGATATCACAATTGTGTGCAAGGATATTAATCCTGAGGAGGATGATGTCAGCAGATTCGGTGTTGTGAAGTACAACGATGATATGCAGGTTACGGATTTTGAGGAGAAGCCATTGGTGGCACAGACCTCAACAGCATCCATTGGTGTGTATGTGATTCGTAGAAGACAGTTGATTGAGCTTTTGGAATCTTGTGCAAAGGAAGGCAGAACAGACTTCGTAAAGGATATTTTAATCCGTTACAAGAATGTAAAGAAGATTTACGCATATAAGATGGATGCATATTGGAGAAACATTGGAACCATAGAATCTTACTACAAGACCAATATGGACTTCTTGAAGAAGGATATTAGAGATTACTTCTTCAGACAGTATCCGGATGTATATTCTAAGGTAGAAGATTTACCACCAGCAAAGTATAATGGGGATGCAGTGGTGAATAACAGCTTGATTGCAAGTGGTTGTATTGTCAATGGTACAGTTGAGAATTCTGTATTATTTAAGAAGGTTTATGTAGGCAACAATTGTGTGATTCGTAATTCAATCATTCTAAATGACGTGCATATTGGGGATAATTCAGTCATTGAGAATTGTATTGTTGAGAGCCGTGATACATTGCGTGCTAACACAATTCACACAGCAGAGCCTGGACAGATCAAAGTTGTAGTGGAAAAGAATTTCCGCTATGCACTATAGTTCTTTTTGGTAGAAGGTTAAGGTACAAAGTAGTTACGAAGGGGTGTTATGATGGAGATTACAGATATCAGACTTAAGAAAGTGGCAAAAGAAGGTAAGATGAAGGCAGTTGCATCAATTACATTAGATAATGAATTTGCAGTGCATGACATTAAAGTAATTGAGGGAGAAAAGGGTCTTTTCATTGCAATGCCAAGCCGAAAAGCGGCAGATGGGGATTACAGAGATATTGCGCATCCAATAAATCAGGGTGCAAGAGAACGTATTCAGTCTTTGATTTTAGCTGAGTATGAGAAAGCTTTGATAGAAGAAGCGTAATAATGGGGGTGACAAGCCGGGGACATGGTCCTCGGCTTGTTTTATGTTCTGTGTGCATTTTCTCGTTGGAATTCTTTTGAAAAAATGTTACAATGAACGCGAAATGTAAGGAGGATGCAAAGATGGCAAGAGTGAAAGCAGTGATTTTGGCGGCAGGTAAGGGAACGAGAATGAAATCTGAGTTGCCCAAGGTAATACATGAAGCGTTAGGAAAAGCAATGGTGAAGTATTCTATTGAAGCAGCGATGGAAGCGGGAGCAGAACCTTCCGATGTATGTCTTGTGGTTGGGCATAAGGCCGATATGGTAAAAGAAGTGGTAGGAGACCAGGTGACCTATGTCTTGCAAGAGGAGCAGTTGGGTACAGGTCATGCAGTGAAATGTGCAAGCGATTTTATTGGAAAAGAAGGCTTGACGATGGTTCTCTGTGGCGATACACCATTGATAACAGGAAAGACGCTAAAGGCGCTAGTTGATACTCATGTGGGAGAAGGAAATGCAATCACGGTGTTGACTGCAAAGGTGGATGATCCAACGGGTTACGGGCGTATTATTAAGGATAGCTGGGGTAAGTTTGTGAAGATTGTAGAACAAAAGGATGCTACGTTAGAAGAGCAGCGTGTAGATGAAATTAATTCTGGCATGTATATCTTTGATTCCGCTATTTTGAGTAAAGCACTTTCTAAGATTACCAATGACAATGCACAAGGAGAGTATTATCTTACAGATACGATCGAGATCGTAAAATCTGAAGGTTGGGGAGAAGTGGCGACGATGATCGTAGGTGATGTGGATGAAATTCGAGGTGTGAATTCACCGGAACAGCTAAAGGAAGCGGAAGAGATTTTATCTGGCAGATAGAATGAAAAGGCTGATTTGGCTAGATAATAGATAGGGAAATAGTATGTTTAACTGGTTAAGGAAAAAGCAACAAGAGGAAAAGATTATGAAGTTAATTGTAGGGCTTGGAAATCCAACTGCAAAGTATGATAAGACACGACACAATGTTGGATTTGAAGTGATAGATCAGCTTTCGAAGGAATATAATATTAGTGTAGACACAGCAAAGCATAAAGGATTATATGGCAAAGGAAAGATAGAGGGACAGACAGTCATTTTGTTAAAACCTATGACCTATATGAATTTAAGTGGAGAGAGTGTTGTGGCGGTGGCCAATTATTTCAAAATCGCAGCAGAAGATGTGATTGTCATTTATGATGACATTAATCTGGATGTGGGAAGACTTCGTATTCGTGAAAAGGGAAGTGCCGGAGGACATAATGGAATTAAGAATATTATTTCTCACCTTGGTACAGATGGTTTCCCGCGAATTCGCGTTGGGGTTGGAATGAAACCACCTAAAATGGACTTGGCGGATTATGTGTTATCACATTTTAGCAAGGATGAACAAGAAATGATGGAATTTGGATATGATAAGGCTTGTAAAGCTTTATCTTTGATGGTCTTGGATGATATTCCAAAGGCGATGAATGATTATAATGGAAAGTAAAGAAGTTTCGCAAGAATTTGGATATATGCAGAAACTGAGAAAAGGAAGTAATATGGAAACTATGGTGGCTCCCTTTCGATTGAGCGAGTTGGAAAGTCAATACGAGGCGGCAAAAAAGAAGAGAAAAATGCCGATTGAGATTAGTGGAACAGATGGATATGGCCGATATTATGTCATGGATTGTTTGGAAAATCGTCGTGTAAAACTGATTGTAACATACAATGAAGACCGGGCAAAGGAGATTGTGGACGCGTATCGTTTCTTTGACCGCAATGTGATGTATTATCCATCTAAGGATGTATTGTTTTATAGTGCAGATATCCACGGTCATACGATCCTGCGACAGCGCATGGAGGTTGTGAAGGGGATCATAGAGGGTAGTGTCACAACAGTGGTGCTTTCTATTGATGCATTGTTGAACAAAATTGTGCCGCGAGAAGAAATTGAAAAGAATATTGTGACATTTACTATGGGGGAGACCTTGGACCTGGAGAAGGTGAAAAAGACCTTGGTTTCGTTAGGGTATGAGCGTAATGATTGGGTAGATGGAGTAGGGCAGTTTGCAATTCGTGGAGGGATTCTTGATATCTTTCCTATGAGTAGTGAGTGCCCTTTTCGTGTTGAACTTTGGGGTGAAGATATTGACAGTATCCGTAGCTTTGATGTGGAAAGTCAACGAAGTATTGAAAATATAGAAAGACTCTCCGTATATCCGGCAGCAGAAATGATATTGGATGAGGCACGAATTGAGAAGGGAATCAAGAAAATTGAGAAGGAGCATAAAGCTTATACAAAGAACTTGAAGGAACAGTTCAAGACGGAGGAGTATGCAAGAATTAACCGTGAGGTGGCATCCTTGAAAGAGGAACTGGAATATTTCCATAGTGCTATGGGAGTGGATGGATATATTGGATTCTTTTATGAACAACTTTGTAGTTTTTTGTCCTACATGCCAGAGGAAACTTTGATGATGGTGGATGAGCCGGACAAGGTGCTGGCAAGAGCAGAAGTCTGTCAGCTTGAATTTCGAGAGAGTATGATTAGCCGTCTGGAAGGTGGTTATATGCTTCCTAGCCAGATGGATATTTTGTTTGATTATAGAGAAATTGTGGCGAGAATTGCAGGAAGGGACACCATTTTATTTGGTATACTTAGCAACAGCGATTCTTTGTTTGGTATTCAAACTCGGATTGATTTTGAAACCAAAATGGTACCGACCTATCATCACAATTTTGAGATGTTGTTGAAGGATATCCGAAACTGGAAAAAGCAGGGATATCGTATTTTGTTATTCTCTCCTTCCACTACTAGAGGAGAGCGTTTGGCAAACGATTTGCAGAATCAAGAGGTGAATTGTTTCTTTTCTGCAGATAAAGAACGTGTTTTGGCGGAATCTGAAATGATGATTACCCAAGGTAGGTTACAAGCAGGATTTTCTGTACCGGATATTAGGTTAGTGGTTTTGACAGAGGGAGACTTGTTTGGGCAGAAGAAAACAAGAACCCGTATGAAGAGAAAACCACTGTATTCTGGAGAACGGATCAAGAGTTTTGATGACCTGAATGTGGGGGATTATGTGGTTCATGAAAAGCATGGATTGGGCATTTATCTCGGCATTGAGAAAATTGAGGTTGACCAAGTGGCGAAGGATTATATTTCCATTGAGTATAGTGGTGGTTCTAAGCTTTTTATCCTTGCATCCCAATTGGATTTGATTCAAAAATATGCGTCAAAAGATGGCAAAAGACCGAAGCTAAATAAGCTTGGGGGAACAGAGTGGGAAAAGACGAAGTCCAAGGTTAGGGGGCGAGTGCACGAGATTGCAAAGGAGCTGGTAGAGCTTTATGCGATTCGACAGTCCAAGGAAGGATATGCATTTTCTGAGGATTCAGTGTGGCAAAAGGAATTTGAGGAAATGTTTCCGTTCGAGGAAACCGAGGATCAAATACGGGCGATTGAAGACACCAAGGCGGATATGGAAAGTCACAAAATCATGGACCGTTTGGTGTGTGGAGATGTCGGTTATGGAAAAACAGAAGTTGCTATCCGAGCGGCTTTCAAGGCAGTGCAGGATGGAAAACAGGTTGCGTATTTGGTTCCAACCACCATTTTGGCGCAGCAACACTATAATACCTTTAAGGAAAGAATGCAGGATTTCCCAGTAAATGTCTGTATGTTGTCGAGATTTTTATCTGCCAAGGAACAGAAAAAGACCTTGAATGATCTGAAAAAGGGGCAGGTAGATATTATTATTGGTACCCATCGACTGCTGTCTAAAGACTTGGACTATCGAAATTTGGGACTACTGATTATAGATGAGGAACAGCGCTTTGGCGTAACACATAAGGAAAAAATTAAGCAAATGAAGAAGGATGTAGACGTGTTGACGCTTACAGCTACGCCAATTCCTAGAACTTTGCATATGAGTCTGATTGGTATTCGTGATATGAGTCTGTTGGAGGAACCACCCGTGGATCGTAAGGCGATTCAGACCTATGTACTGGAATACAATACCGAGTTGGTGAAGGAAGCAATTTCCCGTGAGCTTTCCCGTGGTGGTCAGGTGTATTACGTTTACAATCGCGTCAATACCATTGCGGATGTGGCGTCGGATTTGGCAAAGCTTATGCCGGATGTCCGTATCGCGTATGCCCATGGGCAAATGCGAGAGAAGGAATTGGAAGATGTGATGTTCGCATTTATTAACAAAGAAATTGATGTGTTGGTAACCACTACTATTATTGAGACGGGACTAGATATATCCAACGCCAATACCATGATTATTCATGATGCAGAGAACTTTGGATTGTCCCAGTTGTATCAATTGCGTGGACGTGTGGGACGTTCGGATAAGACAGCGTATGCATTTTTGATGTATAAGAGAGATAAAATGTTAAAGGAAACGGCGGAAAAACGTCTGAAAGCAATCCGTGAATTTACAGATTTAGGTTCTGGATTTAAGATCGCCATGCGAGATTTAGAGATTCGTGGTGCAGGTAACCTGCTTGGTGCAGATCAGTCGGGTCATATGGAAGCTGTGGGTTATGACCTGTATTGTAAAATGTTAAATGATGCGATTTTGCAGCAAAAAGGCGAAAAGACGCAGGAGACATTTAGCACCACCATTGAGCTTCCGATAGATGCATATATACCGTCTACCTACGTGAAAAATGAGATGGTAAAGCTGGAACTATATAAGCGAATATCCGGGGTGTGGACAGATGAAGATTATGAGGATATGTTGGATGAGTTGACGGACCGCTTTGGAGAGCCAACCTATGAAGTGATGAATTTGCTGTTGATTGCAAAAATCAAAGCAAAGGCTCATGATGCATTTATTGCGGGTATTACTTACAAAAACAAGCAGATTCACGTGGAGATGGCACCAAATGTACAGGTGAAGGTGGAATTGTTGGAATCATTTTTGACCAAGTATCTTAACAATATAAGAGTGGTTGCCTCTGGAAATCCGGGATTTGTGATTGACTTGGAAAAGAAAAGCCTGAAAAGTTTTGTTGCAGATTTGGAAGGTATCATTGCAGATATCAATGAGTTGATTGAAAGATAAAAATATAGTATACTTTCTATATCTGTTGACATAAAAAGGAAGCGTTATGGAAAAAAAGAAAAAGAACACAGAAGAAAAGAAGAATCATAACAAATTAATAAAAAACATTCTATTTAGCATTGGTATTGTTGTTGCATTGGTTTTGGCCGGGTTTGGTTTGTGGAAATTGTCTGGCGAAGAGGATAAGCCTTCTAATACATTGGTTTTTACCATTGGTTCGGAAGAAGTCTATCTTGACGAGGTGAATTTCTGTATTCTGCAAAACGTGTTGAATTTGGGTATTACTGCACAGAGCATGCAAGGAGTTACTGCAGAGGATGGAACAGATGCTGCAACATATTACAAGCAGGAAATTTTGGATTTGATTATGGATTATAAGGTGGAGTATCTCGTTGCAAAAGAGCAGGGTATCACCATGACGGAGGAAGAAGAGAAACAGGTTCAGAGTGACGTGGTGGAATATCTGGGTAAAATAGATGCACGATTGTTGAATCAATGGGGGATTGGCCAGGATGTAGTCTATGAAGTATACAGACAGCGTTATCTTGCTAGTCAATTGGAACAGACCGTTATAGAGGATGTAGAGGTGGAAGACCAAAACTATTGTACAATCTATATGCTGTTGTTCCCTAAGGTTGAAATGCAAGAGGATGGAAACTATGTGGCACAGGAAGATGGTGTCACACCAGTTATGCTTTCAGATGATGAGATAAAAAAACGCAAGGAAGATGCTGAACAGGCGTTGGCTGAGTTGAAGGATGGAGCGGATGTTGAAGCGATTGCTCAGCAGTATGGTGTGGAAAAATATTCTTCTGCAGAAAGTAATATGGCTAGTAGCTTTGGAGAACCATTTACACAGTACGCAGAAAGTCTTAAGGCTGGTGAGTATAGTCCTGTTTTGGAAACGGAGAGTTGTTATGCTATCATTAAGATGATTAAAGAGAACAATGAAGCATTGGCCAGTGAAGTTATGAAGCGTTATAGAGCGGATGTTGCAAAAGAGAAGTTGCAGGAAAAGAGAATAGAATGGCGTGAACAGTTGGGAGTTGGAAAAACACCTGAATTCAACAGTAAAATCTGGGAAAAGATTTCTCTATATGATTATGTACAGTAATGGAGGAGTAGAGAATGCGTTTGAGTAAGAGATTGTTGGCATTTGTGATGATGGTATGCTGCATGTTGTTTTTAGTAGCTTGCGATAAGACAGAGGAAGTGGATGCGGCCAAAGTAGTGTATGAATATGGCAATTCGGTTATCACCTATGGGGAATTTTATATTTATGCAAAGACGGTGGAGGAAGATTATCGCAAAGCCTATGGTAACGGAATCTGGAGCTTAGAGTTGGCAACGGATGAAGGGAAAAGTAGTATCAAAGATGTAACGGTGCGAGATTTGGTGAATAATATTAACCGCATCAAAGTATTGGTAGAACAAGCTGAGGATATGGAGATTGCTTTAAGTGATAGTGAAAAAGCTGAAGCTGCAGGGGTGGCTGCCACATTTTATTCAGGTCTAACTGAGGCGGATGTCAAAGAGACGGAAATCACACAGGAATTGGCAACGCAGGTTATTGAAGAGAATATGCTGGCAGAGAAGGTTTATAATCAAGCAATTTCTGAACATGAATTTGAGATTTCAGAAGAACAGGCTAGAATGACGACATTTTGTGATATGGTATTTGAATGTTATCGTGTCAAACAAGACGGTTCTGTTGAGGCATACACAGATGAGAAGAAGGCAATTCAGTTGGAAAAAGCAAACGAAGCGTTGTCTACCTTGGCACAGGATGAAGAAATAACATACGAAATGATTGTGAACAAGTATGACTTGCAATATGCGGCAACTTATACCATGTCCCGTACTGAGCTCATTGAGGAGTATGGAGAGTCTATTACAGATAAAATTTTAGAGCTGTCCGATGGTGAGGTCAGTGTGGTGATTGAGAGTGAATATGGATATCATATTTTTAAAATGTTACAGTCCAAGGATGAGGAGCTAACAAAGAAGAACAAGGCGTCCATTATCGAGCAGATGCAGAAAGAGTATTTTAATGGTGTATACGATGACTGGTCTAGAAAGTATGATTCTCGATTTAGTTTTGAGGAGGATGTAAACCAGGAATTGATTGGAAAGTTTCCGTTTACGGATGGAGAATAATAATGAAAAAGCATGAATCAGACTCTGATTCATGCTTTTTTGATGTCTTAATATAGGTGAATTATGCTTCTGTAGCAAAAAATAATATATAAGTAATTAATGTAATCAAAGCCATAGCAATACCTACAGCTGAGGTAATGATACCTGCCATTGCGGTTCCTGGCTTCTTGCCATCGTCAAGTGGCTTCTGTAAAACTCCACACACAATACCAGCAATACTGAAAATAATATTACCACAGCAGCAACATCCTGTAAGGATACTGACAATACCAAGGATTAATGATGCAGTTGCCATGCCAGTAGAGGTTGTTGTCTCGGTGGCTGTGTTGGTGTATGTGTTAGAATATGTACTGTTTGTTGTATATGTAGTGTTGCTTGTTGAAGAATCTGTACTAGCATATGTTGGTGTGACTGGTACAGAATAGCTAGCCATTGGATCTACCGTTGACTCTGTAGTATAGATAGGTGTATCTGCCACTTTATTCTCTGTTATAGGATTGATGGCAGCGTCGTTTGCCTTCTCGTAAATGTTAGCTGTGCTTGGAGCAGCAACAGGAGTTGGCTCGGTAGCAGGAGCAGCAGGCTCAACAGCAGGAGCAACAGGCTCAACAACAGGCGTTGCAGGTCCACCAATTACATAATCATTAGCAGTGGAAGGTGTACTTGTTTCCGGAGTAACACCGTTTGACATTACGTTATTGTTTTCGTCCATATTATAATCTCCTTTTTCTTAATTATATTATCTGTATAGTAATATAGCATTTTTAGTGCGTTAATGTAAAGAATTATCTCCGATTTTTTTGTATAATGCGTGAAATATGACGATTAGTAGTATTTTGTCAATGGATATGTTAAAATGGGAAAATCAAAGAAAAGAGAGAATGATGGAATGAAAGTAAGTAAACCATTTGACTATCGAGTGCTAAAAAGAGATTTTATATTTGTTAATATATTAGTTGGTGTTGCAGTGTTGTTGACGTTTTTGTTTATGCTGCTACAGCGGATTGCAGTGATACCAAGCATGCCTTGCATTATACACGATGTGATGCACATTTATTGTCCGGGATGTGGTGGGACAAGAGCAATGTTTGCATTGTTACAAGGACATGTGCTGGAGTCGCTATATTATAACCCGGCTGTTGTGTTGGGTGTGGCTTTGGGGCTCCACTACGAGTTGGGGATAATAATCACCTTGATAAAGAAAAACGGGAAGCGATATTATTGTACCAATTGGATTCCGTTGATTGTGTGTGGAGCGATATTGTTGGCTTTTACAATTATACGCAACTATCTGTTGATTGGCTGGGGATATGATATGTTACAGGATTTCTTGCCGAGGTAAGATGTTGCAATTTGTAGAATGTTTTGCAACAGATTGCGTGGGAACTTCTTGATTTTTTTGCTAAAATGTTTTACTATATAACAGTCCGTTTGGTGGATAAATGCAGTCGTGGCGGAATGGCAGACGCGCTAGATTCAGGTTCTAGTGCCCGCAAGGGCGTGAGGGTTCAAGTCCCTTCGACTGCAGGCATAATAAAAATAGCAGGTCAAAAGGCCTGCTATTTTTATTATGTAGCGAAGCCAGCCTTGAACCCAAGGGTTCAAGGTCTTCGCTTCGCTACGGTCGGCGCAAAGCCGACGTCCACCGGACGTCGTGCGCCCCATCGACTGCATTCCGTCGTTTTTCTATTTTGGGGTAGTTCTCACAAAGTTCCCACAGTTTTCCCGCAAAAATACAAAACAACTATTTTGATTGGTTGGGAAATGAATGAAAAAGTCTTGTCATCAAAACGGGATTGCTATTAGAATCTGTTGATTTTAAACGTCACAAAGATGTGGTTGCATATTTTAATAAGAATTTTTCGGTGTAAATTAAAATCTTGAATGTACTGATAGAATAATGTATAGTTGCCTGTAGAATGGTTTTGAGAAAGGAGAAGATGTATGCTTTTTCGCGCATAACGCATATTAGTACTTCTTTTTCGTTTTAGACACTGTATAATAAATGAAAGAAAGAGGTACTTATTATGAAATCTAAGGTAACACATATTGGAATATATACTACAGATTTAGAAAGATTAAAGGATTTTTATGTAAAATATTTTGAAGCAGAATGTAATGAAAAATATGTAAATAGTAAAGGTTTTTCAAGTTATTTTCTTACATTTGATAGTGATGTACGGGTTGAGATTATGGCTAATGTCAATTTGGAGTATCACCAGTTTAATGATTTAGAGTCAGGGATGAACCATCTGGCTTTTTCTGTAGGGACGAAGGAAAATGTAATTGCACTTACAAAACAACTGGAAGAAGATGGATTTACGATAATTTCACAACCAAGAACGACAGGTGACGGTTATTTTGAAAGTAAAATTTCTGACCCAGATGGTAATAATATTGAAATTACAGAGTAATGGTGATGTTTGCT
>JAZSPZ010000030.1:0-2925 GCA_045537735.1 Lachnospiraceae bacterium | reverse complement strand
GATATGTAATACCTCTGACATTACCATGATTGTTCAAAACAGTATTTCTGACAGCAAAGGACAGCGTGAAGAAATAGAAGCCTTTTGGGAGAAGGTTCCGGAATATGACAAAATGTATTTCAATGAAAGAGTGATTTATCCCGGAACAATGGTAGAGTATGTAATAGTCGAGGGAGTAGAAGAACCATTGTCACCAACTTCGCTGATGTTTGCGACGGTACAAACAGAACAGAACATTCCCTATAATTCAGAGAATGAGAAACTGGAAGTGCCGAATGGTTATGTGGCACTTCCTCAAAATCTCCTGAATGATACCGAGGCAAGAGCGGGAGATACTGTCCGCATAACGACCCAGATGGGAAATGTATATGAGTTTATCATTTTGGATTTCTACAAAGATCCGTCTGCGTACGTATACGACCGTATGCTTTTTTCGGAGGCAGATTATGCGGTTTTATTTGAGGAATCTCCGGTAAAAAGGGATGTGTATGAAATTTTTCTGTCGGATGTGGAAGGTGATTATATAAGTACACTAACGTCAATAGGAAACGATATGCTTGTTGAGCTGGATGATGTCCGGGGAGAATTTTGGGATAATAAAAGTCGATTTGCGACCAATGATGGTGTGATTGGTTTGGTAGTTGCTTTGGCATTAACAGTAGTTGGTATTTTTATGGTTTGCATGATTTTTATGACCATTCATTTTAGCCTGAAGTCTGCTATTAAAAGAGAAGAAAAAGAAATTGGTATTATGAAAGCCATTGGAGTATATTCCTTTTCTTATCGGACTTTGTTTGCTGTCAAATATATTGCTTTTGCCATTGTGGGAGCTATCATTGGAATTCCCATTGCAATGCCTTTGGGTAAACTTTTGATGAATCAGTTTATGATACATATTATTTTACCGACACAGACTATGAGAATCGTCATGGCAATTATCGCCGTTGTTTGCATGATTCTTGTTATGGTGCTTTTTACATTTCTCTCCCTTCGCTCCATGAATAAAATCAGTGTAATGGATGCCATTCACGGAGATAATAGAGGAGAACGGTTCCGAAAAATGCCGGGCTTGTTTTTGCATAAAAAGAAAGAGTGCAATATACCTTTGTTCCTTGCGTTAAGTGATATTTTGGGAAGAGTAAAAAGATACAGCTATCTGATTCTTGCTTATGTCTGCGGTATTTTTATAGTGCTTCTTATTATCCAAATAAAAGATTCGATTTGCAGTATGGAGTATTATCAGAAATATTTGCAGGTCAATGCACTGGATTTTTATATGGAAATCGATGAGTCTTATTATACAAGACTCTATAACAAAGGAGGAAGTGCTGAAGCAGTATATGAGTCACTAAATGAAAAGTTGGCGGCAAATGATATTCCTGCGAGAATCGATTTCTTTTCTACTCAGTCTGTCACGCTTTTCTTTAAGGAGCAGGAATTGTTATCTACCATGCAGTTTGGTGATTTCATTTATGCCATGGACATTATCTATGTGGAAGGCGGAACGGCACCTATGCTACAGAATGAGGTGGCAATAGCGTATTATACTGCCAAGCAGGCGGGAATTGAATTAGGAGATATTATTACCATCGAATACGACAAGTATACTGACGACCATATATCCTATGAAAAGGTGCAGGAAGAGTTTGTGGTAACCGCATTTTTTGACGGACAGAGCTGGGGTGTTGCTCCCATTATTATGAGCGAAGCATTTGAGGGTGCTGTATCTACAGGGAATGCGCTGTATCAATATAAACTAGATTGTCCGGAATCAGAATATCAGGAATACTATGACAGAATGGATGCATTGTTTACGGATGACGAAATAAAGTTTAAGGGCTCTAAAGACGCTTATGATGAATTCTTTGCAGGTTTTAGTTCCATGTTTAATCTGTTGATTCTGGTAGTATCCGTAGTAGTGGCTGTGGTGCTCAGTCTCATTACCATATTGTATGAGAATATTTTTATGGAAGAAGAAACAGGAGATGTGGCAGTACTGAAAAGCATTGGCTTTCAAAATGGAGTAATAAAATGTTGGCATCTGTTCAGAATGCTTTTGTTGGTGGCGGCATCTTATGTTGTGGCAATTATTTTTAGTAAAACAATCGGAAATTATGTGATAGGTAATATTGTAAATCATATTATCCACGTATGTGAATTTGAGATGATTACCCTGTTTTGGGCTAATTATGTGATTGTGCCGGTTAGTGTCATTCTGCTGATTGCACTTTGTATGCTGACCGTATTACAGGCAGTGAACAGAATACAAATCTGGAGGATTCGTGATGAATAAATGGATAAAAAAAGCCTGTAGCCTTAGTGTGCTTTTCATAATGCTTATAACTTTGACTGCTTGTAACACACAGGGCGAGGTGATCGTAAATCAAGATAAAAACAATGAAAATTATGGATTACAACCTGTAGGAAATTATCTCACTCAAGAAGAGTGTATGTATACCAACGAAGGTGTGAAGCAGAATATTGAAAAGACTTTTGCGTCAGAGGATGGCTTGTGTACTATTCTGGTTTATCCGGATTACTATGACGTGACGTTGGATTATGAGTGGGGAACTCCGGAAGAAGTAGGCGAGGCATATGCTGATACGGTGCTGAAAGCTTTTCCTGCGTATGAAGAGAGTATGGAGCCGTATATTTATGAGAATATCAGGTTGGCATTTTCAGGACAGAAAATCGATTATGCAGTTTTGGAAGAGCGAATGAATGTGTTACTGTCATCTATACCGGAGGATTACAGGGCGGAGATTATGGCTTTTGCATCAATTATTTCCGGCGGAGAAAAAGGCTTTACGGAGAATGGTAAAATCAGTTATGAAGAAGCAGTGATTGTACAGATGATACCGGATGCCCTGCGTCCTACTTCTTGTAGTGCACTGTCCCTTTGGGGAAGTAAAACAGAAAACGGTG
>JAZSPZ010000027.1:0-35251 GCA_045537735.1 Lachnospiraceae bacterium | reverse complement strand
ATACTTCTTCACTCACGCGGCGTCGCTGCATCAGGGTTTCCCCCATTGTGCAATATTCCCCACTGCTGCCTCCCGTAGGAGTTTGGGCCGTGTCTCAGTCCCAATGTGGCCGTTCACCCTCTCAGGCCGGCTACTGATCGTCGCCTTGGTGAGCCGTTACCTCACCAACTAGCTAATCAGACGCGGGTCCATCGTATGCCACCGGAGTTTTTCACACTGTATCATGCGATACTGTGCGCTTATGCGGTATTAGCAGTCATTTCTAACTGTTGTCCCCCAGCATACGGCAGGTTACCCACGCGTTACTCACCCGTCCGCCACTAACTTTTAAATCACTAGGTTTCATTAAAAGTCCGTTCGACTTGCATGTGTTAAGCACGCCGCCAGCGTTCATCCTGAGCCAGGATCAAACTCTCTAAAAAAATTTAAATCATTTGTCCGTTCAAAATCAACATCTAGCTAATTTTTCCGTTTTACTTTGTTTAGGTTTCTTTCTCTGAATTGTTCTCTACACTTTTTAAAGTGTTTTTAGAATTTTCAGGGTTGTTTTGTTGTTTAATCATCATTCAGTTTTCATTGTTCTTGCTTGCGTTTCACTAGTTTTTAGCGCCGCAACAGTGATAATATTATCACATGGTATTTTCATTGTCAACACCTTTTTCCAAAAAATTTTGACACATTTTTAGAGGAATAAAACCCTTGTTAAATCCCCCACAATATCTAGTATTAGGTTATTGTTGTATAACAATTTGAAGAGTGGAAAACCATTAATTGATGTGATTATTTCCTGACTAATAGAAGAGGTACTTGTAACAGAAAGTAACAAAAACAGGATCCATATAATCATTACACCCTGCATCGCACCCAACACGCCGCCACCTATCTTATCGATAGAACGAACGATAGGCAACTTGGACAACCCTTTTGCCGCTTTCGCCAATGTACCAAAAAAGATTTGTGCCACAAACAAGAGCACCAAAAAAACAGTTGTATTTAAGATCACAACCGCCAAAGACTTTGCAATATAATCATAAACGCCTGTTGCATCTAGTGCCGAATACATTTCTGAATTATTATTGTTCAAGATATTCGCCTTCAATGTTTCGGAGACCGGCAAATTGTTAATCACTTCTACCTGTATACCGCGGGATGTTTCCTCCTCATCATCTGAAAACTGCAACTCCTCTGAAATATACACCGCAATTTCATCATCAACTGTGGTGTGTTCCTCTAAGTAGCCACTGATATTGGGTGCAATATAAATTGCCAAAATCATACTTGCAATCATTCCGGCAACTGACAACAAAACCTTAAACAAACCGCGTGCCCAACCTACAATCAAACATATTAAGAAAATAATTCCTATTACAATACAAACCCAATTCATTACTAATCCTTTTTATTATCATGTGTAAGTTTAATCACTTCCGAACCACTATCATATAACGCTATATATCGTCTGCTATATCCTGTTGGAACTAAGTCCACAACATTTTTTGTAAATGTATAAGAAAATTTTAGATTACCATTCACCGTATATATACGACTCTCCGCTCCGCCAGTGAAAATAATCTCATCATTGCTCAACCGCACACGCTTATAATCAAAGTCAATATCCTTACTCATCACTTTGCGTCCATTGGTATTATACAACTCCAAAACATACGGTGTCTCATCCTTATTATCATCCTTGTTTGGAACAACAACACCGATATAATCCTCATTATATATCACACTACGCACTTCATCTTCGAAAGCAATCTTGGCTTTTTCGCTTGGCTTTTCTCTCATAGCATAAATGATGAACTGGTTATCACCAAACGCACAGATTGTATTATTGTCCAAAAATTCCACCTTCGGCGCTATGGTTCCTTCAAGCTGATAACCGCCCATCATACGGTCAGCATTCTCGCTTTGTCCCACCGGTCCAAAATTGTATGCAGCCAAACCATTCTTTACAGTTACTCCATCTAAAAATAAATAGGTAGAAAACAATTTTTCTCCATCTGCCGACAAATCAATATCCATCGGATAACCACTTTTATCAATGGTTGTCTGAATTTCTGAAATCTGCTCACCGTTTCTATCATATAGATTAATAAAATTTTCTTTCTCGCTTTCCAAAATAACAGCAAATGCCCCCTGACTAGCAACCGCAATATCACAAACTTTATAAGGAAGTGTCGTACTGCTCACCTTGCCCTCTGTATCAAACACATACACATCATTGCCATTCAAATCTGCAATAGCGACATATTCACCGCTGGCATCTGCTTTTGGCATTTTCATTGCAAAGGTTTCATTCCAAACTGCTTCACCCTTCTCATCTACATAGGTGGCACCATCTTTACTATATTTTAATAGAGAGTCCTGGTAATTGATATAATCTATCATGGATGCGTTTTGCACACCAGTCTCCTCCACAACTTCGTATGCATTATATGAGCCATAAGCAATAAATGCTCGAACCACTAGCACCAATAAAACTAGACAAAAAATGGCCAAAACACCTTTCGCAACCACCATCTTCTTAGCTTTCAGCCCCTGGAGAAAGGCACTCGCTTTTTTATTCTCCTGTGTATCTTCTTTTTTCACTGTCGTAAACTTTTTCATTACAATAACCTTTTCCAAATCTGTATTTTTTCCTATTATACAATATTTTTCAAAAAGCTACTACCCTAATTTACAGTGGGAATCACAATGCAGTCCCCTTCATGAATTTCATCCGCCTCACCAAATCCATTTGCTTCCATAAGTTCTGCAACATATCCTACAGAGTTGTACATTTTAAAACTAATAGAAGATAGCGTGTCTCCATTTTGCACAATATAATAATTGGGAAGTTCTACAGAAGTCGCGGTTGCTTTGTTAGAATTGACTGTTGCAACCTTTTCCTCTGGGATGGATGTCTGTGCTTCTGCATTGTCTGCTTTTTTTACCGTCACCTCATAATCTCCATAATCCGTTTCTTGCTGTGCAACAAAAATGCCACTTGCAATTAGCTTTGTCTCCATTTTTTCCAACATTTGATAATTGCTAAACACTGCAATCCCTAAGGCAAGCACTGCAATAGACAAGCAGGAGCACATCCCATACAACACTTTATTCATCCGCTCGATTTTTGCATGTCTAGTACGTTCCTCCATAATCTTCTTGTAATTACGAATCACTGCTTCATCCTTTTTCTCCACATCACTGGATTGTTCAGTCGCCACATCTCCTTTGGTTTCAATCATAAAATTCTGCATTGCTTCATTTCGTGCATAATAGATATAGTAACCACTCTGTCTTCGCAGATAATCATTTTCTATCATATAAAAGGCTTCTTCTCCTTCCAATGCATCCATGATATATAACACCTTGTTGTCACCTGCAAAATTATCCATGTGTAACTGCACAATCATATCATTTACCGATGTGGAAAATCCCATGCGAGACAAAAACCACCCCACTACCTCCAAGTCTGGAAAATATGTTTTTACTTCTTGATAGATTACACTCCACGTCTCCCCATCAAAAGAGGTCTCTTCCAAATCTAACTCCAGATTCTGCGCCGGCAAAGCTCCACTAATAAAGAGCACTTCTCCTCTTTCACCCTTTACACTTTCACCCACTAGGATGGCGCCCCTTGCATAGGTTGAATTTGGATTTGCCAACTGGTTTAAATACGTCATAACATAGTCTTCTATGTATATTCTTTTGTTCCCGTTTGGTGCCCCAATCTGTCGAATATTTTTTGGCAACATAATTCCGTCAAATGTATTATCTTCTGTCTGCTCCGCTCTGTCATACACAACCTCAATCATGAATGTCATTCCTTTCTTAATATGTTTTTCCATTTTCGATTTCACAACAAACATAGTCTGTCCTTACATTACCACGAAGAAATCACTTATCATGTCTAAAACTGTATTCATTTTGGGTAAATGTACGCAATTTACGGATAATTTCTTTTTTTCTATATAAAATTAGACAAATCTTTTTTGTCTAGACCATGCTCAACCCGTCAATAATTAACATAGACTAACTATGAACGGGGGTATTTGTCACATGTTTCATTTCTATTGTAATGCATTCGAGAAAAATGCGACCATTGAATTAAAGAATAAAATAAATGATACATTAAAGAAATATAAAATAACTTATAAAGATATTGTAATTCTCTGCATCGGAACAGATCGTGCTACAGGCGACTGTCTAGGTCCCTTGGTAGGAGAACACCTCAAGAAAACCGTTCCATCTCTTCCTGTATATGGAACCTTGGAACATCCTGTACACGCACTGAACCTAGAGCAGACAATTCAACAAATCATGATACAACATCCACATGCTTTCATCATTGCTATTGATGCATCACTCGGTGTCCGGGAGCATATCGGATTTGCAACACTAAGTCCCACGCCCTTAAAACCTGGGAAAGGTGTAAATAAAAAATTGCCTGCGATAGGAAATCTCTCTATCACAGGCATTGTAAATGTAGCTGGTTTTCCAAATTCTATTCTATTGCAAAGCACAAGATTACACACTGTAGTAACCTTGGCAGACTGCATCAGTAATGCAATCTACATGTCATACACCGACGCCGTCACCGCCACGCCCTTCGACGTGCTAGCAATGTAGCTATCTGCTAGCTCCTTTGTATGCTGCAATAGCTTCCGAAACTGTATCTGCTGTTCCGTCCTCCATCAAGGATATCAAATCTGCCACCTTCGTTGGTGTGCAGAAGTCCTTGCCAAGGATTGCTCCATAGTTGTTAGCAACCGCGATGGTAGAAGCCTTAATATCTTCTTCCAGCACTGACATATTCTCTTCTAAGGTTTCAATATCATCCTTCATTCTCTCAAGCTTGGCCAGTCTTCTGTCATTAACCTCGTCTGTCAGTAACTGCTTCGTTTCAATTTCAAAGGCGGTCATCGCATTCTGCTTTTCGTTACTGATAGCTTTCAATTCTTCTTCCAACTCTGCCAATTTGTCATCATACTTGTCTAATCCGTATTGACTATCGTCTTTATCTTTGTTAATGGTGTTACGAATCGCACGCATTTGGCGTTTGTTGGCTGCAATTTTATCCTTTATCACGCGGCCTTCCAGTAAGGTTGGGAAGTGCTTTACCTTTACATGATTCAAAATGAATATGTAAACCAAATTCACCACAAGCACTGTCACGGAAACTGTTATAACTGTAAACAGCACGATCTCCTTACTTCCTTTAAAGAACACCAAGGTAGACAATACATACACCAGAGCAGGCAGCCCCCAGTATGCAACAAATGCAGTTACTAACATCAACAGTATTTCATGCAAGCGTTTCGTCATAAACAATGCATAAAAGAATCCGCTACGGCAAAATGCCGGAACACGATTGGCTTTAAACAACGTTCTCAGTTCCACCTGTAATTGGCGATTCTCCTCTGTCAAATCAGCAGTCTCCTCTGAAACACGTTCATCCACTCTCTTAGACTTTGCTTTATCTCGCTTCATTTTCATCTTGCGACTTTTGCTTTTGTTCTCCTCAATCTGATTGTCATAGACCTTCTCAATCTCATTCTTTCTCTTTCGAATGGTTTGGGCAATCTCATCTTGAATGGACTTTTCCTCTGTAACAATCGCCTTTTTCAAATTCTTTTCCTGGTTTTTATATTCTGCCAATTCCTTCTTCAACTGTTCCACTGCCTCTAGGTCAGTCTGAACCTGATACAAGTAATCAACATTTTCATAAAATACGTTACTCTGCATATACTGCCTCTCTTTCGTACCATCTATTGTGTTATAAATTTTTCAAAACACAACATCTATTTCCTATTGTAACAAACCATTTTCATAAATACAACCTCTATTGTTTTTGAATTGTTTTTATTATATACTATCCTTAATTGGAAGGTATGAACACATGGGAGGTGATGTAATGAATATATTATTCTTTTTAACCCCAAAAGCCGAGGTTTCTTATTTGGAAGTCGATTATTCTCTTCGTCAGACATTAGAAAAAATGGAGTATCACAAATATTCCTCCATTCCAATTCTAGACGCAGAGGGAGAATATGCAGGAACTATAACAGAGGGGGATATTCTTTGGTACTTTCACAAGAACGATATTTCCACTTCATTAAAACAGTCTGAGAATCTAAAACTAACCGACATACCAAGGAGACTAGATTACGAACCTGTAAATGCAAGTTCTAATATGGAAGATTTATATTCAAAAATAGTGCGACAGAATTTCGTTCCAGTGGTTGATGACTGCGACAAATTTATTGGGATCATCAAACGACAAGACGTTATCCGATATTATTATGAAGGTAGCAGCAATACGCAACCATAAAATAGTTACACACAAAAACATACTCCGAAATGCAAGCATTTCGGAGTATGTTTTTGATGAAACTGTTTCGTTCTAAACAGTTACATATATTCCTTTAATGTTTCTGGATCCACCTTAATTCGGTTATCCATTGTCTTCATAATATCTTTAATCTGTACAGACTTGAACACCCCATCTGAACCCAAATCATAAATCTGATTCTGACCAAATCCCAACACCATCGGTCTCAAGATATCCTTATCATTCTCTCTAAGCACAAGTCCCTTTTCTGAATTCGTTAATTCTACACACACACCAGGATACAATACCTTAATGCTGTCCAATAAATGCTTCACCATCTCCGGGTCATAGATATCTGATGCATCCTGTAGCATACGAATCGCCTGCACTTCTGTGTTAGGGTCTTCATCTAGGCGCATCGCAGTATATTCGTCATATGCATTGGCAACCATTAATACCTTCACCGCACTGGAAATATTCGTTGGTGCATTTTTCGGCAAATACTGCAATTGACAAAGCTGCATCAACATACTTTTCACCCCTGCCGGTAAATTAAAGGCGTTAGATATCTTGTCAATTCCAGTGATAACCGCTTTGGCAACCATATTCTGCTCTTCTTCAGTCAAGTTCGCCGTCTTACCCCTAAGCTCCGGTTTCAACGAAAGCTTGCCAAGATCATGTAGCAATGCTGCCACAACCACTTCCGTCTGCTCCATCACACCAAAGCCTGCACGATGGGAAATCATGGCTGCAAGAATCGCTACATTCAATGCATGCTTGTACACATAATCCTCTGGACTTCTCAGATTCTGATTGAAATTGATTCGATGATATAAATTTCCAAACATACGCACCAATTCATCTGTCTGTTTCATTAGATTCGCCGGTGCTTTGTTGTTCATAATCAAATCCAAATCTTCACGAATACTAAATACTGCCATAGTCTGGAAGCGCTCGAACTCAATTTCTTCCTCACTCATTGGTGGAAGTGGTTCCGCTGGCTCTAAAACATATAAACCAATCAAACCGAAGTTTTTCACACTTTCTATACCCTGCTTTGTAATCTTGTCATTTCTTCCATACAGAAGAATACCTCTCTTGTTGTATATCGGACGCGCCAGGCGCATACCCACCTTCAAATCTTCTGACTTAACGTATATCAAAACAACACCTCCCAATGCTATATTCTTTATCTCTATTGCTTTTCGCAAAAATCAATCCGTATCCAATAATCATCTTATTTATTGTATCATTCCAAGCCATAAATGGCAACGATAGAAATCTCTTTTTCTTCTTTCTGCAACGCAGTCACATGCCGCAATCCGTCGTGATATACAATGGGCAGGGCTAGTTCGTAAGGGATTTCTTTTCTTTCACACTTGTACGCCAACCCTGCATAAAGCATTCTATCAGACAGCAAACACTTCATACCACCGCCTTCATAACCCATTTTTCTTCTCCGAATCCCCTGTTCCTGCTCTGCAATCACGTAGCCATTTCGATATCCAAACTGCTGATAAAATGTGCTCCACTCTTTCACCAAAAACAATACTGTGTCTACTTCCAAGCTTCTACCATCCTGTTCATAGTACAAATGAAGTTCCACACCGCACTCTCTGTAAAAATAGTCTGCAATGCTCTCCATTTCGGCTTTTTTCCCTTGATAAACTATATATATATCTTCATAGTATTTTTTTACTTCTAACAACAAATCACACATCTCGCATTTATTCCATTTTTCAGAATGTAATACAACCAGTAATTTTTTTCTCTTCTTTTTACTAATATGAGATTGCAGGAGCTTAACAATCCTTCCTACATTTTTCAATAATTCCTGCTTCCTCAAGTCAAATAATGTGTTGGGCAGTTCAAAATCTCCCATAGCCTTCTCGTTTCCGGTGATAATCGTTTCCCTATTGCAATGCTTTTTCACTATCCTTAATAAACGCTTATCCGCTCTTTTCCTAAAGCGTTCCTGCACCTGTTGTTTTATTATGCCCAGCTGCATCTCACCTACCGTTAGACAACTGATTTTCTCTGCATTTTTCTCTCCGTCCACGCGTTCAATATACAAACAATGCATCTGTCAACACACCCTTTCTTTTACATTTTATGAGACATATGACAAATCATGCTTTTTTTGATATACTCTACTAACATACAATTGATATCAGTTTATAAATTCACCTTACGGGGAGGACATTATGTTTGCATACAAATGTATCATTTCATACGAAGGCACTAGATATAACGGATGGCAAAAACAGGGAAACACATCCAATACAATTCAGGAAAAAGTCGAAACAGTTCTATCTAAAATGTTGGATGACACCATTGAGATTATGGGCTCTGGCAGAACCGATGCCGGCGTACACGCCCTAGGCCAAGTATTTCATTTTCATTGTAACGTGGATATTTTAGAAGAATATTCCGCCCACGATTTTCTTTTGACTATCAACAGCTTCTTACCAAAGGATATTCGTATTCTTTTGATAGAGCGTTGTGACTTGCGTTTTCATGCCAGATTGAATGCCGTAAAAAAGACTTATCGGTATCAGATTGATATATCACCCTTTGGCAATCTTTTTTTACGGAATACCAGTCACCACATTCCACAACCCCTGGACATAAATGCCATGAGAAAAGGAGCCGACTACCTACTGGGAACCCATGATTTCAAAAGTTTTTGCAGTAACAAACGCATGAAAAAATCCAGCGTGCGAACCATCCAACAGATTGATATTTTCGTAGATTCTACCAACGAATTATTATCCCTTTCTTATACCGGAAATGGATTTTTATACAACATGGTTCGCATTATGACCGGCACTCTAATCGAAATCGGATTAGGCGTTCGACAACCCCAAGACATCTTACATGCGTTAGATGGTTGTGATAGAGGGCGCGCCGGACACACTGCACCATCACAAGGTCTATTTCTTGTAAGCGTTGATTATTCCGATTCCTAACACATTGAACCATATCAACAAATTTATATAACGTAAAATAGCTTGTGTTAAATGTAATCTAACACAAGCTATTTAAATTCCTGTTACATCTGCCTTCCAACTCTGCAATAAATCATTGAGTTCCTGAAAGCTTTCCACATGATTCACTTCATCCCGAAGCTTAGACGAATTAGGATAACCTGTTGTATACCACGCTACATGTTTCCGCATTTCATGGATTCCTGTATATTCGCCCTTGTAATCAATCATCATTTGTGCATGACGCAACATGACATCTACCATTTCTGTCAGGGTTGGTTTTTCCGGAATATATCCCTTCTCAAAATAAGTTTTCATCTGTGAGAAAATAAACGGATTTCCCTTTGCACCTCTTCCAATCATAAATGCATCACACCCTGTCTCTTCCTGCATCTTCAAAATATCTTGAGGTGTGGTTAAATCGCCATTTCCTATGACCGGAATTGAAACCGCCTCTTTCACTTGACGAATAATATCCCAATCCGCATGGCCAGAATAATACTCACTGCGCAGTCTTCCGTGCACCGCAACAGCTGATGCACCACTGTTCTCAGCCACTTTTGCGATTTCCACCGCATTGATATGTTCTTCATCAAATCCTTTGCGAATCTTCACTGTAATTGGCACATCTGTGGATTTGACCATTGCCGATACAATCTCTCCCACTAATTTCGGTTGTTTCATCAAAGCAGAACCTTCATTGTTATTGACAATCTTTGGCACTGGGCAACCCATATTGATATCAATAAAATCATAACCTCGTTCCTGTACTTGCCGTGCCATATCCGCCATAATCTGTGGATCCGAGCCAAACAGCTGAAGACCAATTGGATGTTCCATTTCTTCATAACGCATTAACGGTTCGGTATTACGATTCTTATATAGAATCGCTTTTGCACTTACCATCTCTGTATACAAAATGTCACACCCCTGTTCTTTGCATAACAAGCGAAATGGCAGGTCTGTGACACCTGCCATAGGAGCTAATATTAACTTATTGTGTAAATCGATCATTTTCTTCGACATATTATGCTTCCTTCAATATATCACATTTGCTTATTGTATAAAATCTTTAGGCCCTTTAGGGTCAAATTAGGATCATACACATCAATACAATCTGTAGCATCGCTAATAATTTTTCCTAAACCTCCCGTTGCTACCACCTTCATCTCCTTAAGCTGCGCTTCTTCCTGAATCTTGCGAACGATGTACTCCGTCTGACCAATGTGGCCATACACAAGACCCGATTGCATTGAAGAAATGGTATCCTTTCCCAAAATCAAATCTGGTTTTATAATTTCAATCTTTGGAAGCTTTGCCGCATCCTGCCACAATGCATGGGCAGCAATACGAATACCCGGAGATGTAACACCGCCTACTAAGGTAGCATCCTCCAACACAAGATCATGGGTTGTAGCTGTTCCGTAATCAATCACAAGTACAGGTCCACCATAAATTTCATAAGCAGCCACCGCATCCACAATACGGTCTGCACCCACCTCCTTCGGATTCGGAATCGCAATCTTAATTCCTGTCTTAATACCAGGTCCAACCAGAATTGGATTCACATTGAAATATTTGATTAATCCGTTGATAATATGGTGATTCACATCCGGAACAACAGACGCCATAATAGCCGCATCCACATCTTCTCTTCTCATACCCTTGCTGCTTAACAGATTATATAAAAATGTTCCATATTCATCCGATGTACGAGGGATTTTTGTGGTCATTCTAAATGTACCCACAATCTCATCTTCGTCAAAAAGACCAATTGTAATGTTCGTATTTCCGATATCTATCGCTAATAACATTCTCGTTCCTCTTTTCTTTATCTCTATATCCTACAAGTGCAACCGCTTATTTCACCGCAAGCTATTCTTCTATGGACTCCCCTAAGAAAAACACTCTATAATATAATTCCAAGCTCTCTAAAAGCTCTTGCTTTGTCTGCTGCAATTGCTTGATTTTCAACACGCTACCGATCTCATCATATAACAAATCACCTTTGTCGCACATAGTGACAAATTGCAGATTCGCATCCTCATCATATTCCAACGTCAAAATACCACCTATATCTTCCACAAACAACACGCACATTGCCTGTAGCTCATCTTTAATAGATTGTGGTAAGCCTTCAAAGTCTGGATTCAAATAGTATTTTTCTTCATATTTTGAAGACGCACATAAAACAACTCTTTCCTGTTCCATATCCACCTGTCCTTTTCTTTTTCTAAAAAGCATTTTATCCTATATATAAAATGATTGCAAGCCATTTAAAGATTTGCTAAGATATACTACAGTAAAAAAGAAGAGAGGTTATGATTAAACTATGTTAAATCAAAATTATATCGACATGTGCGGAATGAAATCTGTCATCCGCGAATTGTTTGCATACGGAAGTGAGCGCGCCAAAGAAATCGGATATGAAAATGTATTCGATTACAGTCTTGGAAACCCTTCTGTTCCTGCGCCAGAATCATTTACCAACGAGATGATTCGATTACTTCAAACCGAGAATCCTGTTACATTACATGGCTATTCTCCAAGTCTTGGTATTGATTCTGTCAGAGAAGCGGTTGCCACTTCATTAAATGACCGCTTTGATATGAACTACGAAAAGAAAGATATTTTCATGGTAAGCGGTGCTGCCGGTGCCATTGCTCATGCTGCAAGAGCTGTTACTGTTCCAGGGGATGAGATCTTAACATTTGCACCGTTTTTCCCAGAATACACACCATACATCAACTCAACAGGTGCTGTACTAAAGGTTGTTCCAGCTGATATCAGTACCTTCCAGATTAACTTTGATGCATTTGTGGATATGTTGAACGAAAAAGTCATGGCCGTGTTGATTAATACACCTAACAATCCATCCGGAATTGTATATTCAACAGAAACAATCAAAAAACTTGCAATGATTCTTTCAGAGAAAGAGGAGGAATATGGACATCCAATTTATATTATCTCTGATGAGCCATATCGCGAGATTGTTTTTGAAGGTTTTGAGTCTCCATTTGTTGCCGCACATTATAATAACACCATTACATGTTACTCTTTCAGCAAGTCATTATCTCTTCCTGGAGAACGTATCGGTTACATTGCGGTCAATCCGGCATGTGAAGATTCTGCATTATTAGTGGATATGTTTGGACAGATTTCCCGCGGCATCGGACACAACTGCCCACCAAGCATTATTCAGTTAGCTGTCGCTAAATCTTTATACGATACAGCTGATTTAACTGTATACGAGACAAATAAGAACATTCTATATACAGAATTAACCAAGATGGGATTTGATATTGTGGAACCAGGTGGAACCTTCTACATGTTCCCTAAGGCATTAGAAGATGATGCCATTGCATTTTCCAACAAGGCCAAGGAATTAGATTTGTTATTAGTTCCAAGTAACTCCTTCGGTGTACCTGGTCATTTCCGTATTAGTTATTGTATTCCTACGGAAAAGGTACAGCGCTCGATTCCTGTATTCCAGAAGTTGGCGGATATGTACCTTTAAGACCGAAAAATTGGGCAATCTCTATTTCCCGCGAATATAATCCTCTAAAACTTCTTAAAAGTACAGAGGATCGAGCATTAATATAGAATTAATGATATGAAAACACAAGAGAAAAGCGGTTGGCATGAATACCAACCGCTTTTTATGTTAATACTAATTATATACTTATAATTAAATCAACCCTTAACTGATCCAAGAGCTACACCACCAACGATGTACTTAGACAAGATGATATATACTACGATTACAGGGAAAATAGAGAATGCAATCATAACGTATACCTGACCCATATCAAACTTTAACCAGTCAGCTGCACGCAACTGAGCGATCAAGATTGGAAGAGTCTTCTTTGTATCTGTCTCTAAAATCAAAGCAGGTGTAAAGTAGTTATTCCAGCTTGTTGTAAATGAGAAGATTGCCTGTACAGCGATAGCTGGCTTCATCAAAGGCATTACGATTGTATTAAATGTACGGAACTCTCCGGAACCATCAATACGAGCAGCCTCTAACAATGAAAGTGGTAAACTTCCCTCCATGTACTGCTTCATGTAGAAGAATACAGCTGGAGCTGCAATACCAGGAACAATCAATGGAATGAATGTATCCTTTAAGTGCATGTTATCCATCAAACGAACGAAACCTAATGCAGTTACCTGTGTAGGAATCATCATAACCATTAAGATAAATGTAAAGATGAACTTTCTAGCCTTGAACTCGTATGCATGAATAGCAAACGCTGTCATAGCTGAGAAATATACACTCAATGCTGCTGTCAAACCAGCGATGATAACACTGTTAATCAAACCATTCCAGATAGGTAATGTACCTGCTGCTAAGTTCTTGAAGTTCTCAAACAAGTGCGAACTTGGGATAGCAGTAAAACCTTCTGCCAACTCACCATGTGAACGTGTAGCATTAATAAATAAAATGTAGAACCAGCAAAGACAGAAGAATGTAACGATTCCAAGTACAACATATGCAATCGTACGTCTTGTCTTGATTCCTAAACCCTTTTCTAAATCTTTTCCTTGCATAGTTCTTACCTCCTATCATCTGCACCATAGTTATTGATACGGAATACGATAAAGCTTAAGATAGCCGTAACAATAAGCATGTAAACTGACAATGCACCAGACATACCATAGTTCTTGCTATACAAGTGCTTGTTCAAGAACATAATCAATGTCATAGAAGTACGCATTGGGTCACCAGAACCATTTGTCAAGATCTGAGGTACGTCGAACAACTGTAAACCACCGATTAATGATGTAATCATAACGTAGATTAAGATTGGACGAAGTAATGGCAATGTAATCTTGAAGAATACCTGAGTAGAAGTAGCACCGTCTACCTGAGCAGCTTCAAACAACTCACCATCGATACCCATCATACCAGCCATCAAAAGGATGGTTGTGTTACCAAACCACATAATCAAATTCATTACTGCAATCAAAAGACGTGTACTTGCAATATGAGACATAAAACTATATGGTTCATCAAAAATTCCAATATTAACTAACAATGAGTTAATAGGACCTGAATCTGCAAACAATGTAAAGAATAACATTGAGAACGCAGATGCCATAATCAAGTTAGGCATATAAATAACCGTCTTAAAAAACGGTGCAGCTTTCAAATTCATACGTGTATCAGAGAACCAATAACCCAACAATAAAGACAATACAATCTGAGGAATGAAACACATAATCCAAAGAAGCAATGTGTTTCCAAGATATGTAAACATATCACCACCAGATAATAGAGCCTTGTAGTTCTCTAAACCAACAAAGTTAGGTCCAATCTGTGTTAAACCCGACATAAAGTTTTCAAAGAAACTGTAGTAAATTGTGCTCACTAATGGAACAATACTAAAAACCAAATATACTACAATAAATGGAATTAAAAAGATGTAGCCCCAACGATTAAAACGGACTACGTTACCATTTTTCTTCATAGCATTTGCCCCCTTTATAATATTTCTTATATTACAGAGCTCACAGCAAATCAACCCGTCGTAAATTGTGCAAACCTGCTGTCAACTCTGCACACATTGTCACCGTTTTGCTTCGCTTTGTAATTCATCGACATTAATATAGCCATGCCCGCCAAGCGATGGCAGGCACGGCCATTGCATTCATAATTAATCTAATACCTAATAGATACTAAATATTATTCTGCTGTTAACTCTGGATACTTCTCAACGATAGCCTTCTTGAATGCTGCAATAGCCTCATCCTTTGTAGCATTACCGTCGAAGTAGTTCTTCATAGCCTTCTGGAACTCTTCGTTACATCCCTGATCGTAAGCAGACAAGTTGCTTAAGTCAAGAGTTGCAACACCGTTGCTGTAGATACCAAGTGGATTCTGTCCACCTAAGATCTTACTTGTGTAGTCAGAAGCAGCTAAAGCTTCCATAGCGCTCTTGTGGTTAACGAAGTCATCATCCTTCTCAACGATACCTGTCATGATGTCAGCATCTGTTGTTAACTTTAACATGATGTCCTTGATAGTACCAGCGTTATCTGTACCAGTAGCAGCACATACCCATGTACCACCCCAGAAGAAGCCCTGAGGACCTTCTGTAGCACCCCAACGTCCGTTGTAACCGATAGAGCCTTCTACGTCAGCTGACATAGAGAAGTTAACTAACCAAGCTGGTCCGAAGTAAGCAAATACTTTTCCTTCTGGGAAGAAGCCCTTGCTCCAGTCATCTGACCATAAATCATGTGTCTTTGTTGCACCAGCGTCAACCAATGCCTTAGAGTCATCTACCCAAGCCATAATGTTGTCGTCGATGTTAACCTTACCATCTACAACCCACTTAGAAGTAACGTTGTTAGAGTATACACGGTAAGAGTCATTAACTGATGAGATCATGCTGTAACCAGCGTCTTTCATCTTTGAAGCTGTCTCATTGAATGTAGCCCAATCCTTAACTGCAGCCTGAACATCTGCTGGCTCTTCTGATCCTAATACTTCTTTAGCTACATCTCTGTTGTAGAAAAGAACACCAGGACATCCCTGCCAAGAAAGACCCTTCAATACGCCGTTACCGTCTGTTACGATATCCTTTGTATACTGGTACTGCTCAGCTAAATCAGCATCTGTAATACCAAGGTCAGCAATTGCCATTGTGTAGTCAGAATCAACATACTTCAAAGCGTAGTCAGCCTCGATTAAGAACATATCGATCTTGTCATCAGCTGCAGCGTCTGCCTGCTTTAATAAAGTCTCATCTAAGTTGTTCTGGTAAGCATTATCCTGGTTAGGAGTAATGTTCCACTTAACTTCGATATCACCAATCTTACCATTTGTAGCATCAACCTCTTCGTAACCTGGATAGTGATCAGTTACACGAGTCTTGAACTCCTCGTTCCAGCAGTAGATGTTCAATACTTTACCAGTATCCTCTACTACTACTTCCTCAGCTGGAGCCTCTGTTGAGTCATCAGCTGCTGCTTCTGTTGCTGCTTCTGTTGCTGCTGGAGCTTCTGTTGTATCAGCGCCGCCACAACCAAATAATAAGCTAGCTACCATTGTTGTTGCAAGCAAACCGCTTACGATTTTCTTCTTCATACGTCTTTTTCCTCCCTTTGAGATTAAAAATTGTTTTGCATTTATGTTACTTATTATGAATGCACATAAAATAAATGCCGCAACACTATCGTGCTGTTACTATAATATATATCATATTGAACAATTTTGCAAGTCTTTTTTTCAATTTTTTTCGGTAAATCTGCCATGCAAAGCGTCATATTTGTGGTTTATATTATGCAGATTGTAACAAATACTCTACATTTTGTGCAAAAATACGACAAAGTACAATATACAATATAGCCAACAACACACCTATTCACTGTCCGACGTGGTCATATTCATAACCTGACGCTTTCTAGCAAGCTCATCACTTTCTAGATATTCATCATATGTGGTCATCTTATCAATCAAACCAGTTGCTGTAATCTCCATAATACGATTTGCAGTAGTCTGAATAAACTGATGATCCTGAGACGAAAATAGCACAACACCCGAAAATTTAATCAAGCCATTGTTCAACGCAGTGATAGATTCCATATCCAAATGGTTTGTAGGTTCATCTAATACCAATACATTAGAACCCATAATCATCATTTTGGAAAGCAAACATCTTACCTTCTCTCCACCGGATAATACGCGGACCTTCTTTACACCATCATCACCGGCAAACAACATTCTTCCCAAGAAACCTCTTACATAAGTTGCATCCTTTTCCTCTGAGAACTGTGTCAACCAGTCTACAATTGTTAAATCATTGTCGAATTCTTTTGTGTTATCTTTAGGGAAATATCCCTGGGATGTTGTAACACCCCACTTATAGGTTCCCTCATCAGGCTCCTCTTCCCCTGCTAATATCTTAAATAGCATTGTGGTTGCAAGCGTATTCGGTCCGACAAATGCCACCTTATCCTCTCTACCAATGGTAAATGAAATATTATCTAAAATCTTCTCTCCGTCAACAGTCTTAGAAATATTCTCAACCGTCAACACCTCATTACCTATCTCACGATTTGGACGAAAATCGATGTAAGGATACTTACGGCTAGATGGACGCATCTCATCCAACTCAATTTTCTCCAATGCACGCTTTCTAGAAGTTGCCTGCTTTGACTTCGAAGCATTCGCAGAGAAGCGCTGAATAAATTCCTGCAACTCTTTAATCTTTTCTTCTTTCTTTTTATTTGCTTCCTTCATCTGCTTGATCATTAACTGGCTTGACTCATACCAGAAATCATAGTTACCAGCATACAACTGAATCTTTCCATAATCGATATCTGCAATATGTGTACATACCTTATTCAAGAAATAACGGTCATGGGACACTACAATAACAGTGTTGTCGAAGTTAATCAAGAACTCTTCTAACCATCCAATTGCCTCTAAGTCCAAATGGTTTGTCGGCTCATCTAAAAGCAATACATCCGGATTACCAAACAACGCTTGCGCAAGCAAAACCTTAACCTTGTAAGTATCCTCCAATTCAGACATCATTTTATAATGATGTTCTGTCTCAATTCCCAAACCATTTAAAAGGGTTGCTGCATCAGATTCTGCTTCCCAACCATTCATTTCTGCAAACTCTGCTTCCAAATCTGCAACCTTCGCACCATCTTCATCTGAAAAATCAGGTTTTGCATAAATCTCTTCCTTTTCTTTCATTACATCATAAAGACGTTTGTTACCCATGATAACCGTATCTAAAACCGTATAGTCATTGTACTTAAAGTGATCCTGCTGCAATACCGAAAGTCTTTCGCCTGCATTCATTACAACATCACCCTTTGTTGTTTCGATTTCTCCGGACAAAATCTTCAAAAATGTAGACTTGCCCGCACCATTTGCACCAATCAGACCATAGCAATTTCCCTCTGTAAATTTGATATTTACATCTTCAAACAATGCCTTTTTACCAAATCTCAATGTCACATTATTTGCACTAATCATGTTCTTACCTCTCTTAATTATATTCTCAATCTATCATTGTAATTCCGGATCAATCAAAATCGCCACTCTGTCAATTCGATTTTTATCCATAGAAACCACCTTCAATGTAATCCCATCCTTCTTAACAGTTTCTCCCTCAGTCGGCAAATGATCCAGTAATTCAATCACATATCCACCTAAAGAATCATAGTTCTCAGATTCCAACTTGATGCCAATGCTGTCTTCGAGGTCGCTGAGTTTCATGGCGCCATCTATCTCGTAGCGGTTTTCTTCCAGCTTTGTAACAGTCTCCAACTCGTCCATATCGAACTCGTCGCGAATCTCTCCAACAATCTCCTCAATCAAATCCTCAATAGTAATCAAGCCAACTGCTGTTGCATATTCATCTAGCACAATAGCCAATGACACAAATCGTTCCCGCATCTCCGTCATAATGGAAGAGGTCTTTTGGTATTCATACACAAAAAATGGTTCTCGCATAATATCTCGAACAGAAAAATCTCGTTTCTTTTTTTCCATCTTGTTTTGATAAAGGAACAAGTCCTTCATATAAAGAATACCTATTACACTATCCTTGTTGTCATCATAAACCGGCAATCGGGAATAATGTTCTTCATTGAATATATCAAACACTTCTTCAAAAGTCGCATCCACGGAAATCAACGCCATATCCGCACGAGGAATCATAACATCCTTTGCCTTGGAATCACCGAAATCCACTACGTTATTAATCATGGATTTCTCTTCCTTCTCAATCACACCATCCTCCACACTGACATCCACAATGGTGCGAAGTTCTCCCTCTGTCATTTGATCCTTGGCTTTGCTCTGATCAATTCTCATCACAAAAAAGATAAATGACGACAGCTTATTCACAATCCATATAACAGGTGTAAGAATTGTTGTCATTGGTGCAACAATATGAATATATAACAGTGAAATCTTCTCACTATATAATGTAGCTAATGTCTTTGGTGTAATCTCTCCAAACAACAATACAATTAAAGTCAAAAGACCAGTTGCAATACCAACATACGTATTTCCAAACATTTCTGTCACAACAATCGTTGTCAAAGATGAAACACCAATATTAACAATATTGTTTCCAATCAAAATTGCACTAAGCATTTTGGCAGGGTTTTCCACCAAATCCAGCACCTTCTTAGCTGACTTGTTTCCTTTTTCCGCAAGACTTCTCAAACGATGTCTATTCACAGTAGTCAACGCCGTTTCTGCAGATGAAAAAAATGCAGACAACAATATCATTAATACAATTGCAACAATCTGAATGCTCGAGTCAGGCTCCACTTAATCATCCTCCTAAATTATAAAAAATGTAGCTATTCTTTGTTTTTACACAATCGTAGATAATTTTACTGAATGAAATATCTCTTGTCAAGTCATACTATTCTTGTAACTCATTTACTATTTTTATGACAAAGGAGTGACCAATATGAGAGCTTCAAAAAAAGATTACGAGGCTGTTGCAAAGAGATGTAGTTCTTATGTAAAAACAACATCCAGTGAATTGTCAAACTGTGTTGGTGACAATTGCACAAGTTGTCTAAACTGTGAACATTTTGCAGCAGATGAACACTGTGTATTGGATTTATATGACCCAATCGCAAAAAATCTGAAGTAATTTCATTTTATTATGTGTGCATCAGATGCGTTTTAACGCAAAAAAAGGACACGACTTATAATGTATCTTCACTATAAATCATGTCCTTTTTGTACATATATTACTCATTTTTCATATAGTCTTTCATATTCACCAAGTCCCAAGCCGCCTTATTCTTATATTCATTATTGGACTGTGCATACTCCGAATACAATCGATTCAACTCCTGCTCTTTCGCAGTGATTTTTTCAGACTCCTCTTCATGAGACAACATGGTTTGTGCGTGCGCTGTATCATCTTTTTCCAGAAGACGAATTACATAAAATCCATACTCTGATTCAATGATGTCACTGACATCTCCTGTAGTCATCCTGTCCACCTCATCCTGATAGTTTGATTCCAAATCATTGTATTTGAGGTGTTTTTCAATTCCGGATACTTGCGACGGACATTCCTTCAACAACACTTCCATATCCTCTCCCTGCTTTGCCGCTTCCGCAAAAGCAACCGCTGCCTGTTCCATCCCCGCAACCTCTGCAGAGGATTTCTTTTTCAAATTGCCTTCTGCATCAGACTGTACCATGCCATTTTCATCCAGCGCAACAGTAGGAAATGTAACCTGATACACCTTTATATATCGTTCCACTTCTGTGGAATCATTTTCACTCTCATTTTCTGATAAGGTGTCTAGATAAGCTTCTCCCAATAATTTCATCTCATACACATTTTCAATATCTGTTTTTGAGACGCCTATTTCCTCCAATGCAGCATCACCGAATCGTTCCGTAACATAATCCGCGCTTGACTGGATTTTGTCCTTATTTTCATTTGATAGCTTGACACCCTTCTCTTTTGCCTCTTTGTATAACAACACAGTGGAAATGATATCATCTTCCAGCTGCTGTTTGTAGTATTCTCTGTAGGTTATGGAGCCCTCATAGATTTCATTCAATTGCTCTTGCCCGGTCACATTATATTCTGTTGTATAAATGCAGGCAAAGGCTGCCACATCCTTAACACTTACCGTTTCACCATTCAGATGAAACACCCAGTCATCACCTTTTTTACAAGCACTTAAACCCAGCAACATCACAAAGCACATGGCAAAAGATATAATTCTATTCAAATGCTTTTTCATTATCCTGCGACCATCCTTCCTTTTGAAAAGAAAAGCCGGTTGCAAAGGCAACCGGCCTAAAAAACATAGATTAGTTGTTAATTAACTTATCTTCACCATTCCAGCTGTAAAGCTTACGAATATCCTCACCAACAACTTCAACAGGATGCTCTGCAGCAATCTTTCTCATTGCCTTGAAGTGAGCCTGACCACCTGCTGCTGACATGTCTAACAAGAAGTCCTTAGCAAATGTACCATCCTGAATATCAGCAAGTACTTTCTTCATAGCCTTCTTAGTGTCCTCTGTAATAATCTTAGGACCTGTAATATAGTCACCATACTCAGCTGTGTTAGAGATACAATATCTCATTCCTGCGAAACCTGACTGGTAAATCAAGTCTACAATTAACTTCATCTCGTGAACACACTCAAAGTATGCATTTCTCTCATCATAACCAGCTTCTACTAATGTCTCGAAACCAGCCTGCATCAATGCACAAACACCACCACAAAGTCCTCCCTGCCCCCCGAACAAGTCTGTCTCTGTCTCTGTTCTAAATGTTGTCTCAAGACCACCAGCTCTTGCTCCACCGATTGCCAAAGCGTAAGCCAAAGCCTTCTCCTGAGCCTGACCAGTTGCATCCTGGTGTACAGCGATCAAACAAGGAACACCCTTGCCTACCTGGTATTCTGAACGTACTGTGTGTCCAGGTCCCTTTGGTGCTACCATTGTTACGTCTACGTCTGCTGGTGGTACAATCTGATTGAAGTGAATATTGAAACCGTGAGCGAACATTAACATGTTACCTGGCTCTAAGTTTGGTTCAATATCCTTCTTGTACATAGAAGCCTGTAATTCATCATTAATTAAAATCATGATGATATCAGCCTTCTTAGCAGCTTCTGCTGCTGTATAAACCTCAAATCCCTGAGCTACAGCCTTATCCCAAGACTTACTGCCCTCATATAAACCGATAATAACGTTACAGCCAGACTCCTTTGCATTCAATGCATGTGCATGTCCCTGGCTACCGTAACCGATCACTGCGATAGTCTTTCCATCCAATAATGATAAGTTACAATCTTCCTGGTAAAAAATCTTTGCCATTTCTCTATATCCTCCTAGAATCATTTAAAATATATGTATACTGATTACTTCAAATCAGCACTACCTCTTGTTAAGCCTGTAAGACCTGTTCTTACAATGGACTCAATCTCAAATCCATCCAACAAACCGATAAACGCTTCAATCTTGTTCGCATTACCAGTAAGTTCAATCATCAATGAGTTCACAGATACGTCAACAATCTTTGCGCGGAACACATCAGTAATGGAGATAATCTGCTGTTTCTCATCACGGTTTGTCTTAACCTTAACAAGAACCAATTCTCTACATACAGATTCGCCATCCTTTAGTTCGGTAACCTCTACAACATCCTCTAGCTTGTTAATCTGTTTCGCAATCTGCGCAAGGATTAAATCATCACCACTCACCGCAACCGTCATACGAGAGTACTTTGGATTCTCTGTTACACCAACAGACAAGCTATCAATGTTATAACCTCTTCTACTAAACAATCCTGATACACGGCTTAATACACCGGCGTTGTTATCAACCAACAGGGATAAAACCATCTTCTTCACTTTATCTTCCACCTTTCAAGTCAAAATGCGAGTACACGCAACTATTGACATTTTAGCAACTATTGTATTCACTGTCAAGCACGATTCCCCAGTAGTTTTTCTACCAAACGACAAGCCCCCGCTGCATCCCTGGCATATCCGTCTGCGCCAATTTCATCTGCAAAACTTTGGGTAATTACAGCCCCTCCAATCATAACCTTGGAAGAAACCTTTTTCTCCTTCGCATACTCCACCACATCCTTCATTCGCATCATGGTTGTGGTCATTAACGCTGACAATCCTATCACGGCTGCATTTTCCTTCATCGCAGTCTCAACAATCAATTCTTTCGAAACATCTTTGCCAAGATCCAACACTCGATATCCATAATTTTTCAGCATTAACACCACTAGATTCTTGCCAATGTCATGAATATCACCCTCGACTGTAGCCATAACAATCGTCGGCATTTCCACTCCATCGTTGCGTTTTGGTAACAATGGTTCCACATGAGATATGGCAAGCTCCATGGCCTCAGCCGAAGAAATCAACTGCGGAAGGAAGTATTTTTTTTGCTCAAACAACTCACCTACTTCATTGATTGCCGGGATCAAATGCTCTTCAATTACCGCCTGTGGTTCATTGCCCTCCGCAAGAAATGCTTTCACATCCTCTACCATGGTTCTCTTGTTGCCCTTTAACACATCCTCATAAAGCTTGGAACGGTTCGCACTCCCAGGCACATCTTTCTTCGCACCCTTTGCAATTTCTGTCGGCGCATTTTTTTCAGTATTGCCTGTCACCGAACCAGTTCCCATGGCAATCGGCTTTACATTTTCAATATAGCGCACATCGGCACTTTCTTTGTTCAACAGTAAATCTGATGCGTACGCGGCATTCATCAGCAGTTCCTGAGAAGGATTCGCAATCGCCATGGTTAAACCATTGGCTATGGCCATGGTTAAAAATGCTGTATTAACAAATCCCCTTTCTGGTAAACCAAAGGAGATATTAGACAATCCGCAAATGGTAGTCAGTCCCATTTCATTTTTACAATAGGATATGGTTTCCAGTGTTTCCAACGCAGCCTTTTTGTTTGCCCCTACCGTAGTAACCAAACCATCAACAATCATATCCTCTTTGGCAAAGCCTAGTTCCAACGCTCTATCATAAATGGTCTGAATAATCTGTTTTTTCTCTTCGATATTCTCAGGTAACCCTTTATCCGATAACGGAAGCAAAATAAACATCGCACCATATTTCTTTGCAATCGGCAATAATTTTTCAAACTTTTCCTTCTCTAACGAAATAGAATTAATCAATGCACGGCCCGGATATATGCGCAGGGCATGTTCAATGACATCTACATGGGACGAATCAATACAAAGCGGAAGGTTGACTGTGCCCATCACTTCATAAATGACTTTTTGCATCATGGCATCCTCATCAATGCCATTCATACCTACATTGATATCTAACACAGATGCACCCATAGCTTCCTGTTCTTCCGCCATCTGCACCACAAGGTCTAGGTTTCCCTCTCTCAATTGCTGTTGCAACACTTTCTTTCCTGTCGGGTTAATTCGCTCACCTACTATTAAGAAATTACCATCTATATCTATTTCTAACATCTGACGCTCTGACGCCAGTACACGTTTCTTCTGCTGCGAAACCTCTGGCACTTCCAGCAAACGAACCATTTGCGCCAGTGCAGTGATATGTTCTTTGTTGGTTCCACAACAGCCACCAATCATTCCTGCCCCCGCTGCCACAAGTCTTCTGCCATACTCAGCAAATTCCTCCGGTGTCATGGCATACACCGTTTCTCCATCAACAAGCTCCGGCATACCCGCATTTGGTTTTGCAAGAATTGGAACATTGGCATATGCAACCATGGTTTCCACTAACGGAATCATTTCCTCCGGACCGGTTGAACAGTTCACACCAATGGCATCTGCGCCGAGACTTTGCAATACCACCACCGCCGTTTCTGGATTGGTTCCATACAGCGTTCTTCCGTCTTCATTGAAGGTCATGCTGACAATCACCGGTAAATCACAAACTTCTTTTGCGGCTATCAACGCAGCTCTCGCCTCCGCAAGACTCATCATGGTTTCCACCACAAGCAAATCAACACCAGCCTCCACCAAGCACTGAATCTGTTCCTTATACACATCAATCAACTCTTCCAAGGTCATGGTTCCAATCGGATAAAGTTGTCTTCCTGTCATGGTCACATCACCAGCCACATAAGCTCTGTACCCTGTGCGAGCCACTGCTTCTTTGGACAGCGCCACCAATTCCTTGTTAAGTTTCTCAAATTCATGCTCCAGTCCATACTCTTCCAGCTTCATACGATTGCCTGAAAATGTAGGAGCATAAATGATATTACTCCCTGCATTGATATAATCCATCTGCAGATTCAGCAACACATCCGGATGTTCCAATGTCCATTGTTCCGGACAAACACCAATCGGCATTCCTGCCTTCAACAGGTTGGTTCCGGTTGCTCCATCCAAAACAATAATCTTTTGTTGTACTAATGTTCTAAATTGTTCTTTTGTCACGTATTCTCTTTCCTTTCTATCTATAATCATCAACAAATCTCATCACTATCTAAAATAATTGTAAATGGTCCATCGTTAAGCAGTTCCACCTTCATATCTGCTCCAAAGGCTCCCGTCTGCACATCTGGCATAGTTTCTTTGCATTTTGCTATAATATATTCATACATGGCATTGGCCATATCCGGTTTTCCCGCCTTGACAAAGGAAGGTCTGTTCCCCTTCTTGCAGTCTGCATACAGAGTAAACTGTGACACCAGCAATAATTCTCCACGCACATCCGACAGACTCAAATTGGTCTTTCCCTGTTCGTCTTCAAAAATGCGAAGCCCCAACATTTTCTTTACCATCTTGTCTGCCATGTCCTTCGTGTCATCTTCTGCCACACCGATTAATACAAGAAATCCCTTGTCAATCTTTCCTGATATTTCCCCATCAATGGTGACACTTGCATGCTTCACTCGTTGTATTACAAATCTCATGATACACCTCATCGCTTCATTGATTACCAAAGCGCTCTTCCTTTATAAGCATTTACTCAGAATGATAGACTTTTCACTCTTCAATGTCAAATAAATTCAGAAAAATTTGTCCTTAACGAACAGATACCATGGTTCAGCATTTCATGATATAATAGAATTACTTTTTGTTCCAAACCAAAAAAAGATTTTGAGGATAGAGAATACAAGGAGACCCACATGACAGAAGAACAGATTTTAAAAGGACGTTTGTCCGATTTGGCAAAGCGTGCCTACTCACAGAATATATATACCTATAGCAATTTTTTATCACCGGCAGAATTGGCTCTATTTGAAGATATACGAAATGACGTTTCATACATCCATTGTGAAGCGTTTGGCGGAAACGAACTTTGTGAACGACAGCTCCTTGGCTTCGGCTCCGAAGAGGAGTTTGGATATCCAGGTGAATTTCCAATTACTGTCATCAAGGTCACTCCTCTTCTCGCTAAGTTTAGCGACGACCTGAATCATCGAGACTTTCTAGGAGCTTTGATGCATCTCGGAATCGAGCGAGATACGTTAGGTGATATTCTAATAAAGGATAATACTGCCTACATTTTCTGCTTAGACCGTATCGCAGATTATATTTGTGACGAACTGACCAAGGTAAAACACACCAATGTAAAATGCGAGCAGACAAGCACGGATATTCCCGCACTGACGCCAACTTTAGAAGATGTAGAATTTCCTGTTGCATCTTTACGTCTAGACGGAATTATCGCAAGTCTCCTGAAATGTTCCCGCAAAGAAGCATTAACCTTTTTTGAAGAAAAAAGAGTGACACTAAACGGCCGCGTTACTGGTCGTAATAGCATCACTCTAAAAGACGGAGATATATTCTCTGTTCGCGGATATGGCAAGTTCATCTTTGACCATGCAGGTGGTAGCACCCGCAAAGGGAAAATCTACGTGCATATCCGAAAGTATGTTTAGTATTACTATCTTCTATAACTTACTCAACCGAGAGGTGTTCACCACCACAATCAACTTCATATCTGCACGAAGTATCATATCTGGCTTAATGGATGTACACACTTCCTTTGCACTTCGAATAGCAATAATGTTTAGGTCATATTTCTTTCTAAGATCGAGTTCTATAATCGACTTTCCTTCCCATTCTTCTTTCACGTCCAACTCCACCATGGAAACATTTTGGGACAATTCAATAATGTCCACAAAGCCTGAACTCAATAAATTCTTTGCTAGTCTCACACCTGAGTCGCTCTCAGGTAACACAACCACATCGGCTCCAACTCTGCTTAGTATCTTTCGATGAATTTCATTCGCACATTTTGCAATAATTTCTTTTACACCCAATTCCTTACATAGCATAATCGCCATCACACTGGCTTCCAAATTACTAGCCATGGATATAACCACAACATCCACATTCGCAATCCCCAATTGCTTTACCGCCTCCGGATCTGTTACATCTGCACACTTGCAAATCGGAATATCCGAAGACATATCATTTACTATAATTTCATTGATGTCCACAGCAATCACCTCAGCCCCATGTGCTACAAGCTCTTTTGCAACCGCGATTCCATATCTACCCAAGCCAAATACGGCATATGTTTTCTCAATACTCATATTTACATCTCCCTTTTCTATATACATTATCCTATACTGATTTCTTCCGTTGGATTTTTAACGATATTCAAACTCTCTTTCTTAGTATTAAATGCAACTGCAAGTGAAATCGGCCCAATTCTTCCCAAATACATTGTAACGATAATAATAATCTTTCCCCATGCATCTAATAATGCTGTTAAATTTCTTGTCAAACCAACTGTTGCCGTCGCACTAACCGTTTCATATAACACATCTAATGCATCTGCATCCGTCACAACGGATAAAAGAATAGTTGAAATGAATAGGATGATAAATGACATACTCATAACAGCAACTGCCTTAGCGATGGTTCTTTTGGTAATATCTCTTCCAAAAAAACTCACTTCATTCTTATTGCAAACAGCAGCTATCATAGTCGCCAACAATACCGCCGCGGTAACCGTCTTAATTCCTCCCGCCGTTCCAACTGGCGAACCGCCAATGAACATCAACAATAATGCAACAATTGCAGAGGTATTTGTCAAATCTTGCTGTGGTATTGTAGCAAAGCCTGCTGTCCTTGTTGTTACAGATTGGAATAGAGATACCTCTATCCTTTGCCATAATGAATATCCTTGCATTGTCTTAGGATTATTATATTCAAACACAAAAAAGGCTATGGCACCTACAACTATCAACACAATTGTTGTTGCTATCGCAATCTTGCTATGGAGTGTCAAATGACGAAAACACTTTCCTTTCCAATACTTCCAGTTTTTCAACACCCGAATCACATCCCACCATACGATATATCCAATACCTCCAAAAATGATAAGCATACATGTCACAGTATTCACCATGGGTTGAAACGTATAGTCACACAAACTGTTTTCAGAAATGATATCAATACCTGCGTTACAAAATGCAGAAATTGATGTAAAGACCGATATCCAGACACCTTTCAAACCATATTCAGGCACAAAAACTGTCATATATAAAACTGCACCAATTCCTTCGACCAAAAAGGTTCCCATTATTACTTTCTTCACAAACCTGACCAATCCAGATAATGAATTCAGGTTAAATGCATCCTGAATCAGAATTCGATCCTGAATTCCAATTCTTTTATGAAGTAAAATCATTAAACCTGACATAATTGTAATTACACCCATTCCACCAATTTGAATCAGTAAAAGAATTACGATTTGACCAAACACACTCCATGTTGTCACAACCGGCAACGTCACCAATCCAGTTACGCAGGTAGCTGAAGTCGCCGTAAAAAGTGCGTCCAGATACGATACAGACCTCCCATTTGCCGCGCTAATTGGTAACGTCAACAAAATACTTCCAATTATAATCGTTATCAAAAAACCAAACATAATAATCTGTGTTGTCGACATGTCAAACTGATTATTTTTTTTCATAAACCAAACAGTCCTTTCTGTATTTGTTATACATCATCACCTTCTTCGCCATGTCATTGGATTAAACAAGACCAATAATGGTAAAATTTCTAATCGGCCTGCCAACATATCAAACATCAAAACATATTTCGAACATCCTGAATACAAATCAAAATTCTGTGTTGGACCTACTTCTGCAAGACCAGGACCTATATTTCCCAACGCAGATGCCACTGCAGTAAAATTGGTTTCAAAATCAAATCCATCCACACTAACCAATAACAACGATACCGCAAACAACAATATATAAATGATAAAAAATACGTTTGCAGATCTTAACACTGTATGAGCTAAGGATTTGTCATCCACTTGAATTACCTTAACATTTCTTGGATGACAAAGCTGATTCATTTCCTTTTTGATTGTTTTCAAATAGATTAACACTCTTGAAATCTTGATACCACCGCAGGTGCTGCCAGCACAACCGCCTATAAACATCAACAATACCAAAATAGTTTTGGATAACGCCGGCCACAAGTCAAAATTAGTTGTCGAGAATCCTGCTGTCGTAATAATAGAGCCAACCTGGAACAGGGCATGCCGAAATCCTTCTTCCAACACCAAACCACTTTGCACCAGATTCATTGTTATTGTGACAACCGCTAATACAAAAATACAAACATATAATTTGACCTCTTGCAAAGAAAAAGCATCTTTAAACCTTCTAATTATCAAAAAGAAAAAGAAATTATAATTAAAGCCGGCCAAAAACAAAAAGATCGAGACCACATATTGAATGGTTGGTGTATACGCTCCCAACGAAGCATTTCTAACACCAAATCCACCTGTACTAGTAGTGGTAAAGGACGTACAAACGGCATCGTATAACGGCATGCCAGCAACACATAAGCATATAATCTCTAGAGTTGTCAACGCAAAATAAATTGCATAAAGATAATATGCTGTTTTTTGCACCTTGGGAGCTAATTTTCCAACACTTGGTCCGGGACTTTCTGCTCTCAACAAATGCAAATCCTGTCCACCAGTCAACGGAATTAATGCCAACATAAATACCAAAACACCCATTCCACCAATCAACTGAATAAAACATCTCCAAAAATTCATACAGCGAGACATATCTTCCACACTACTTAATATGGAAGCACCCGTGGTAGTGAATCCGGATATACATTCAAACAATGCGTTGGTAAAAGATGGTATTTCTCCACTCAGATAAAAAGGAATACATCCACAAATAGATAGAAGTAACCAACTCAATGCCGTCACAACATAACCTTCTTTTGCAAAAAAGGAGCGCTTTTCCGGTTTTTTTACAACCAAAGCTAGTCCTATCATAAACAATACAAGAGCACATGCCAGAAAATATTTTCCACTTTCCTCATGATAATAAATAGATACTGCAAAAGGCAACAACATCAAAGCCGCTACTGTATTCAACAACCAACCGAGCATATATATAATCATTTTAACGTTCATACTACATCCTTATCCTATAAACACCAATCTAGTTATACTAAAATATCATTAATATTCGCCAATCCTCTATTCGTAGTTACAATCAGAACCGAATCTCCTAATTCGATTGTATCCTTACCACTTGGCGTGATAATTTTACCATTACGTATAATACCACAAACCAACAAATTTTTCTTTATGTTCAGTTTCATCAACGGCACACCAGTAACCTTCGATTTTTGATTTACTCGAAACTCAATCAACTCTGCCTGGTCATCAATAATTCGGTATAGCGTTTCAATATTACTGCCAATCGAATTTTGCAAACCACGAACATACTGAATAATGGATTTGGCTGTAATGTTTTTGGGACATGCAATATTTCCAATCGGAAGTTCCCCTATAACCTCACTAAATGCTACTTTATCCACCTTTGTGATAATCTTAGCATCACTCACCTTATCGGCAAAAAGAGACAACACTAGATTCTCTTCATCCATATTGGTAAGAGCAATAAAAGCATCAACCTCTTCAATCCCTTCCTCAAGAAGTATCTGTCTATCCATAGCATCCCCATGAATAATCAATGTATGTGGCAACATTTCACTTATATGTTCACATATCTGAAAATCCTTCTCTACTATTTTCACGCGAATATGTGCCTCCTGCAATCGCTTTGTCAAATAGTACGCTATACGACTTCCTCCAATAACCATCACGTTTTTAATTCTTTTTTCCTTAATACCTATTTTCCCTAGCAATGAATGCAATTCCGAAGGTGGAATAACAACATAAATCTTGTCATTATTCTGTAATACCGAATCACCATTCGGAATAATAACTTCACCCTCTCTTTCAATTGCACAAATCAATGTTTTTGAATGCACTTTTTTCGAGAAGTCTGCAACCGTCATATTGTTTATATCCGAACCTTCCGGAATAGAAAGCTTAATCAAATTGGCACGACCTTTTCCAAAGGTAGTAAAATCTAGTGCACTAGGAACCTCTACCAAACTACAAATGCTTCTTGCACACGTAAGTTCTGGATTAATAACCATTGATAACCCCAAAACATCCCGAAGGTAATTCATTTCGTTCATATATTCAGGATTACGTACTCTTGCTATTGTCTCACAGTTACCAGTTTTTTTAGCCATAAGACAACATAACAGATTAACCTCATCTCTTGCTGTCACAGCAATGAGCAAATCGCTATTTTTAATTCCCGCATCTGACAATGTGGCAAATGTCGTACCATTGCCAACAACACCTTGTACGTCTAAAGTAGAAATTGCCTTTTCAATCTTTTCTTCATTTGAATCTACAACTGTAATATCGTGTCCCTCGTCACCAAGTTGCTCTGCCAATGCATAACCAACCTTACCACAACCAACAATAATAATCTTCATAGCATCCTCCCATGCATATAAAACATTACTTTCCTAAAAATATTATATTTAAACAATAAGTAATTATATCACAATCATTTTAAATGTACATCAAAAAACATAGTTGCACCATACTAAAAATCTATTTATAATAAAAATGTGTGTGTTGTCAAGCACGGACTATTCGCGCGCAAATAACATTTACAAATGAGGAGAGAGAATATGCATTTATTGATTATCGCTGTTTTACCAGCTATTGTTTTGATGTTTGTGATTTATAAGTGTGACAGAATTGAGAAAGAACCTATTGGCTTAATTCTCGCAGTTGCTGCATTAGGAATCGTCTCCTGTATACCAACGATTATATGTGAGTTGGTGGCGGACATAGGACTACAGTTGTTCTTCGAACCAGGGGGTGTTATATATAACTTCCTTCACGCGTTCTTCGGTGTTGCTTTGATCGAAGAATTTTGGAAATTGTTTATGGTAAGGATTTTCATATGGAACCGCAAAGCTTTCAATTACCGATTCGATGCCATTGTGTATTGTGTGGCATCATCCCTCGGTTTTGCACTGTTAGAAAATATCTTATATGTATTTCAGAACGGATTTGGAACTGGAATCATGAGAGCAATCATATCTGTTCCAGGACATTGTACTTTTGCAATCTTCATGGGTTATTTCCTAGGAAATGCAAAACTCCATGAGGTAAAGGGTAATATTGGAAAGAGTTGGCTTTGGTTATTCTTTTCCTTATTATTCCCAACCCTTCAACATGGTTTCTTTGATTTTTGCTTATTTATGCAAAACGGATGGTTAGTTCTTGTTTTCTTGATGTTTATCTTTGTATGTGATATTGTGGCAATTATCAGAATTGCCCGTAGCGAGAAACAGGATGTTCCGTTCTATGTGTTAAAACGAGGAGACCGTTGGATTTCTAACCCTGAATGGATGCAGATGGCGGCTGCTACTTTAGATGTACAAATGCCAAACATCCAATATGATATGACAAGGAAATAAATTGAAAAACGTTTGTAGGTCTATAACCTACAAACGTTTTTTTAATGTCTCATATACAAATTCTACACTTTTTGCACGCACTTCATTACGTCCAATCTCTCCAAATTGTTTCGTAAATGTTTCTACTTTTCCATCTATATAGAACCCGAAACAAACCATACCCACAGGTTTTTCATCGGTTCCTCCTCCCGGACCTGCCACGCCGGTAATTCCCACTCCAACTTCGGAGCCCGCCGCCTTGGCAACCCCCTCTGCCATTTGACACGCTACCGCTTCACTCACTACCCCATACTCTGCGATAGTGGTATCCTTTACTCCCAGATATTGCATCTTCGCCTCATTCGCATAGGTGACAAAACTGACATCTAGCACCTTTGATGCATCTGCCACACTCACCAATGCAGCACAGACCAAGCCACCTGTACAAGACTCTGCAAAGGAAATATGATAATTCTTTTTAATTAATTGGTTTACCACTGTTTGATACATATATACTCCTATTTCTTATCTTTTTATCTTCTTAATCATTTTCCGATTTCTAAAATTATATGCCACTTTCTCTCATTTGTCCATTTGAGAAAGCAAAGAACCCATGACAAAAATTGCCACGGGTTCTTTTGTATAACACACTATTGGTTAAACATCTTATTCATATCCTTTTTAAACTTTGCAGTGTCATACCACCACTTACCTTTATTCCATGTATACTTACCATTTTTTGGTCGTTTTACTGTGGTTTTTGTTAAGCCAGGAGAATGATAGAAATCTGCACCTCTTAACTTCTTGTTGGATTTCAAATTCAAGCTCTTGATGTTATCACAGTAATAGAAATAAATATATCTTAAATCTTTACATTTGTTTACTTTGACACTCTTCACATTACATTCATAAAAATACACCTGCTGTAGGTTGGTGTAACCATTCAAATTGATGCTCTTAAAGCCATACTCAGACAAGCTCAAAACTTTTAACTTATCTTTGTTCTTTGGCAATTTCAAAGTCTTTGTTCCCTTATTTCCATACACAAGAAGGTCAACTACATTCTTGCATTTACTCACATCAATCTTTGTAACTTTCGTATCGATGTCTGGTTGAATGTAAATAATTTGTGCATTTGGTGCATTAACAGTAAGCTGCTTAGCACTAACACCCTCGATATTAACATAATATGCATTACACTTAGATAAATCTGCCTTTTTTCCACTATAGCGATCTATAGAAACAGTGCTGACACTGGTCAAATATTCAATTCCTTTAAAGCTTGAAATATTAGTAGCTTTTACTAGCTTTGATTTACCCTTTTTCTTTTTGTATGTATCCATCGTTCCTAACGTAGTAATATTCTGAACCTCTGAAGGATCCAACCAGCTATCCCCGTTTTTATCGAATTTTATCTTCTTTACGCCTTTTTCTCCATTATACTGACCACCATTTTTCAAAACCTTATACATACCAGGGAAGTTGGTTTTGTTAATCTTAACAAACACCATTTCCTTTGTCTCGCTCCAAGCACTTGTTGTAACAGATGGATTATCACCTGTAATACTTACTACTGTACGAATTCTGACATAGAACTTTCCACCATTGGTTCCAAATACTGATTTGTTCAATTTCAAAGTATTGATGGAAGCAGAATATTGAGTTGGGCTTACAAACTCAGCACTTTTTGCAAGTTCTACATCATAGGAAAGTGTAACATTGCTCTCCTCTGGCTGACTTGCAACAGAAAACCAAGTGATGGTTGCATTTCCTTCTTTATCCATACTTGGTGTTTCATAAATCTCTGGTGCCTGATTCGTCATATACGAATAGTCGGTTGCGTATGCCACTTGGGATACACCACACACACCCAACAAACATACAAACATTAAAATTGCTTTTTTCATTGTCATTTTGAACATTTTCTCTTTTCCTCCTTCATCAGATGAACCCCGTATCTCGTGTTCTTGTAATAATAACACATCAAAAAAACAAAAAGTTTCAAAAATTTTTTATTCTTTACAGATTAATATAAACCAATATACTGGAAACACAAAAATATTAAAATAATAAAGGTATGTAGTAATGTTTTCTTAGCAAAAAGGCTTTCCAAAGTCTTACGACTCTGAAAAGCCTTGTATTTCATATATACGTTCTTTTTTAATTAGAACTTACCAGCTGTAGCAGCTTCCTCGATAGATACTGCAACTGCAACTGTCATACCAACCATTGGGTTGTTACCAGCACCGATAAGTCCCATCATTTCTACGTGAGCAGGAACTGATGAAGAACCAGCGAATTGTGCATCACTGTGCATACGTCCCATTGTATCTGTCATACCGTATGAAGCTGGACCAGCAGCCATGTTATCTGGATGAAGTGTACGTCCTGTACCACCACCAGAAGCTACTGAGAAGTATTTCTTACCTTGTTCGATACATTCTTTCTTGTATGTACCAGCTACTGGATGTTGGAAACGTGTTGGGTTTGTTGAGTTACCTGTGATTGATACGTCAACACCTTCAAGATGCATTATTGCTACACCTTCTCTAACGTCGTTAGCTCCATAACATCTTACTTTACTTCTTTCGCCATCTGAATATGCGATTTCTTTTACTACATTAACTTTTCCAGTAAAGAAATCAAATTCAGTTTGCACGTATGTGAAGCCATTA
>JAZSPZ010000015.1:0-11838 GCA_045537735.1 Lachnospiraceae bacterium | reverse complement strand
GGCTGTGGCAGCGACACTACGTTCTCTACTGATACTATCAATGTCGGAACAAAAATATATGGACAGACATTCACAAAAGTGGGAGTGCACGACAGTATATTTGAGACACTTCAAAACGCAATGGGCTGCGACAGTGTTGTGATGCATAAGGTAGTGGTTAAACCGGATCCAAATACATTCAACTATTATGTGAAGATGGATAAAGAAGGTAGGGGCGACGGTAGTGATTGGGATAATGCTATGGATAGCACTGATTTCGCCACATATTTGCCTTTGGCTCCAGACGGTGCTGTTTTCTATGTTGCGGAAGGAGAATACAGACCTGTTTATGATGGTAGACTTGCTGAAACAGATTATTTGTCAACTCGTCAGTTTACAATTGCTGGTGATGTGACAATTCGTGGAGGTTTCCCTTCAACTGCGAAAGGCACCGATGTCAATAGTAATCCAGAGAAATACAAAACTGTTTTTGATGGATTGATAAAGTCAGGCGAAAATGAGGCAAATGTAAATGCTTTATTCCATACGTCAGTTGTAAAGGATATAAAATTGAGCCTTGACGGTGTGACTCTTTCGAATTCAAATTATGCTGTGGCCGCTTATAGTGACGTTAAGTATCCTAAAACAGGATTTGATGTGAACTTGGATTATGTGTCGTTTGTGAACAATGATCATGGAGTAAGTTCATCTTCAAATAAGGGCTCTATAAATATCAATCATTCTGAGTTTGAAAATAATAACTCATGTGTTTTCTCTTACCACTCAAATGTCTTTGTCAAAAATTCATCTTTTGAGAAGTGTGGAAACGATTATCTGATTAATATATCGACTAGTCATGATGTAGACAACAATGTTTGTGTGTTGCATATTGATTCTTCTTCATTCATCGGAAATACACGAGGTATACAGACTTATAATGAATTGATTATTAAAAATTCCATTTTTGATTCTAATAAGACAAATGGTAATTTAATGAGTACATGGAATGATTCAGAATTTTCTGACTTTAAGGTAGAGTTTATCAACAACACGTTTGTAGGCAATAAGATGGGTCACGATATCCTTGAAAACTATGCCAAAGCGTTAACTACCGTAGACCAATGTGTTTTTGCTGATAATGAATGTGGAAATGATATGCTCAGAGCAAATGACATGTCTGTTATCAAAACAAAAGCTTTGAGAAATATCGTAGGATATGCGATGTTTAATAGTAATAACAAATCAACATTTATTTCAGACACTATTGAGGGCTGTACGGCTAACGATATTGTTAAATATTGTAGTGAAGGATGTAAGGTTGACAGCTGTTTGATCAAAAACAATGATGCTTATTTGTTGAGCTTTACTCCAAGCACTCAAATTGGTAATCTAAAGTATGACTTGCTTAATAGTGAGATTGTAGGAAACACTAAGACCAATATGGAGCCTGATGTCAGAGTAATCAATTTCTTATGTAGCCACCAAGCTGGAATGGGAAATGACTCTGTCAATATCATCAGAACGAAGTTTAGAAATAATAAGTATAATGATTGCTCTTTCATATTCAACTATTATACTTTCTTAAATTTTGACCAGTGTCAGATAGATTCAAATGAGGTTAAGGTGTTTGTTGAATCACGATTCTCTCAGTCACATATTTACAATTCTACATTTGCGGATAATAATTGTGATATTGTATTGCAGTGCTCTCATAATGGAAATAGTTATTCAGAAGGAACTGGCGCGACATACATGAACAACACTATGGTTCGCAACAAATGTAAGCATTTGATAGATGGCTATTATTCTAATTCGACTTATTTGAACAATACTATCGTTGGTAATGTAAGTGCAGAATGCCTATTTAAATATTTCCATAATCCTGCTTTTATAGGAAATCTTGTTTTTGGAAACACTTATGATAATCTATTTGATGGAATTTTGATTACGGATGAGAATATATCATCAAATGTGATGCCTGCATTTATTCGTGATTTTGATCTTACTGATCATCATATCACATTCCTTGATGGAAATATAATGTCGGATCAATATTATGATGAAATGACTAAAGATCCATCATTTACAAATGATGTCAAGGGAAATCCGACTAATCATCTGGAGGATTTGACTTCTCTATTTGATGGAACTTACAATAATAAGACAGGTCTTTTCACTCCAGTTCTTGCTAACAACGGTGGCTTCACACCAACTGTCGCTCTAAAATCAGACAAACTTTCTGATGGTACTTCCATCCGTTTCCCACGTCTAGAGAATGTGCTTACAGACCAGCGTGGTGTGACTCGTCTTGATTCGACTTGTATGGGTGCATACGAAATCAAGTGCAGCCCTGTGGTGACTGAATTGAAGGATACTGTGTTCGTCGGAGACTCTTATTCATTCAATGGTTCTGACCTGGATGATGTTTGCCAGAATGTGGGTTCTTACTATTTCTCTGATACTTTGACTGGATCAGGTGGCTGTGACAGCATCGTCAAGCTTTCTTTGGCTGTGCGTCCTCAGAAGAATGAGAACGGCTACTATGTGAAGGAAGACGGTACTGGTGACGGTTCGGACTGGAACAACGCCATGTCGCCAAAGGATTTCGCTGAGTTCTTGCCATTGGTTTACGACGGTGAGACTTTCCACATCGCAGCCGGTACATACAAGAGCACTTACGTCGACCCTGAATTGGGCAGAATGTATAACATCAACAGCTCCGTGACTTTGATAGGTGGCTATCCAGATACTGTGACAACAGTGGGTGTGCCTCCTATGCCAGAGAATTTCACGACAACGTTGTCTGCGAATGAGAGGGGTCACATTAATTTCTATAAAGAACGAACAGGTGATTTCTCTGTGTCTGGATTTGGAAGTAATGATTCTATCCTCATCCGTGTGAATGGCACTTCGTCCGTCTCTCTTTACGGCATCACTCTTTCTGGTGTGAAGTGTAGTGATAACTATGGAGCTGTAACAATGGGACAGGGAGGAACTTTGAATTTGGATAGATGTACGATTGAGAACAACAATACTTCGGCTGTTGTCGCCTCTGGCGCGAAGATAAATGTCACTTCTTCTTTGGCATATCATAATGTGTCAAAGGATGGTGCTGTGTTCAGATTGTCTCAGTCAGATTTGAATGTCGAGAATTCGTCATTCCATGAGAATGTCTCTTCAGACGAGTCTTCTGCGTCGAGGGGTGCTGTCGCTAATCTTACAGCGTCTCAGGCAAACTTTAAGAATAATACTATTGCTAACAACTGGGCGGATAAGGGGGCTGTGTTTGCTCTTTCTAATTCGCAGGTTACTCTTTATAATAATACGTTGGTTGGAAACCAATCCATATCGAAAGAATCTAATGGCTCTTTTGTCTCTGCTTCTGATTCTAAATCTAAAGCTACTCTTTTCGGTAATATGATTGTCGGAAACGGTGCTAAGCCAGTCGACGGTACATCTATTGAGAGTGAGGGATACAATATCTTCTCTACTGATTTCCAAGGCTTGGGTGTAGAGACGGATATGTTTATGGGTCCTAATGATTACGAATCCGTCATGGATGGAGCACCGATGTTAGAAAACGCTGATGTCTTTATTCCAAATGTGGGAGACAACGGTGGCCTTACGCCAACAGTCGCTGTTATTGAGTCTATGTTCGACGGTGGTGCAGTGATCTCTATTCCTGCAGACCAACGTAGGGTGAATGAGGACCAGAGAGAAATGGTTCGTAAGGACACAAGCTGTGTCGGTGCATTCGAGTTCCCTACTTATGTAAACTACTTTGTGAAACAGTTGCCGGTGGGTGATGGTACAGGTAGAGACTGGGATAATGCGATGGGAGATACAACATTCTCTCGTTATTTCTCAATTGTTCCGACGGGAGTTACTTTCCATGTCGCTGCAGGAACATACCGTCCATTGGAGGACAGAAGATATCGTACAAACTCGTATAAAAACAGATTATATTACACTTCACGTCCATTGAATGTGTTTGGAGGTTATCACCCGCAGGCTAAAATTGGAGCTGTGGCGGATCCTTCTAAATATGTCACATTGTTTACTGCCGATTTCAATGGCGATGACGAATTTGCAGAGTCTACTGACAATTATTCTGTGATGAGTTACTCAAATCATAATGATAATTCATCGTATGTGATGACAATTAATTCTAAAGTGGCTGGAGATGTACAGTTGAAGGGATTGACATTCTCTGGAAACTTCACACAGTTCAGAGGCTTAAGTGCGGCTTTGACAGTTTCTACCGTCGCTCCGGAAATACCGGTAGCTTTAACAATTGACAGTTGTTCGTTTAAGAAGACATATGTGGGTATCTACTCTTATGTTGATTCTCTGATTGTTCGTGATTGTCGTTTTGATACGATTAATTATTTAGGATTGTCTCATTCGCCACATGAGAGTGTGCCAAGTATCTTGGTAGTTGAAAATTCGTCATTCACAAATATGTCCAGTGCAGTTTCGTTGTCTGCTTCAAAGGGAAATGTTGTGTTACAGAACTCCACTTTCAATAATGCGATGAGTCTTGTCAATGTCAACACAAATTCTTATAATAATGTAGTCGATTTGAATCTTGAAATGTACCACAATACATTTGGATTCTCATCAAAGAGTTATCAGGGTATTTCGATTCCTCAATATATAAAGACTATAGCAAAGGGTAATATATTCAACACTAACTTCTTGTTGACGTCGGATTATTCTGGCACTAACGCAATGACACCAATTGTCTCCGACTACAACTTGTTTGTTGAAGAGCCTGACACAACGTTTGGCACATGGACATTGGGTGAAAATGATATGTTGGTTGCTCCGTCTGATCTGACAGGAGTGATGCCAGGAACGATGGGAGAAAAACGATTCTTGGCTGTTTCCTCTATGGAGAAATCTGAGAACTTCACTAAGGTAGTGGCATTGGAATCTGATGTGTTGAATGAGAAATATATCAGAATGCCAATAGAAGAGGCGAAAGTAAAGGCAGACCAGATCGCTACAGAACGTCTCGACTTGACATGTATGGGTGCATACGAGTTCTTCAAGGGTCGTGACACAGTATATATAACAAGTGTAGATACAGTATGTTATGGATTGAATTACCAGCGTCGCGGATGGAATTTACAGTCGGATACACTTTCTGAAGGAGAGTATGTCTACGGAAGATTCCTAAGAGGAAAGATAGCAACGGACACAATCGACACTTTGACTCTACATGTCAATCCATTTAGCAAGATCATGTTAGATCAGTTGGCTGTGGCTCCTACGTTGTGTCATGGCGACGGATATGGTGAGGTTATGTTCACTCCGTATAGCGTAGTGCCAGGAAGTGCAAATGTTTATGTTAAGGATGAGACTGGAGATACAATTCCATATGTAACTCAACGTTTTAATTCCGTCTACAACAATAAGGAATTGCCTTTGGGCAAATTTGATATTAATATTATATCTCAAACTCAATGTGTGAAGGATACGTCTATCCACATTGAGGTCGTTGATCGTGATTCATTGCAGCCATTGAATAAGATAGATAATATCCTTACAGATTGTGCGAATGAGCCGACTTCTGTCTTGTCAATCTCTATGAAAGGCTTCCATCCTACGATGAAGTTCTATCATAATGATGTGGAGGTCACGGAAGAGACCAAGGACGATGAATTGGTTTATGAAGACGACGCTGCTGTCACATCTTTGGCAGGTTTGAACTTGTCTAATATTCCAGTCGGCAAACATATTATCACTGCAGTCGACGCTTGTGACAACACATATGTGCTAAGTGAGTTTGATGTGTCCGTATCTCCTAGCCAGTTGGTGGAGATGCAACTCGTCGACTATACAAAGGATTCCTTGGCTTGCGGCTTGGCTTGCGGCTTCGCTAAGTTCAATATTATCTCTGGTGCGACGTCGGTGTTCACATTGACATCAGATGAGGGGTATGATTACACTCTTCGTCTTCAGGGTAAAGATACGGTTCTTGTGTTGAATGATTTGGTAAGAGGTAATTATAAGGCATTGCTGAAGAAGGAGGATGAGAAATGTAGTGATTCGTCAGAATCTGAATTCTCAATCTTCTCTCCAGAACCGTTGTCATTGTCTTTGGCAAGTAATGGTGCGGCTTGTGCCGAGGGTGTTGTAAACGCAGTTGCTCAGGGTGGACGAGGAAGCTACACATTCCATTGGACAGATCCAAGCGGTAAGTCTTTTGACACAACAACTCCTGTCTTAAGCGAGGCAAGTGCAGGCACATATAAATGTGTGGTAGAGGATGCGACACATTGTTTGTCGCATACGGAATCTCTTTCTATCCTTCCTAATGTGGAGGAATTGTCCGAACTTCGTGTCGACAGTGTTGTGACAAAGGACATCACTTGTATCAGTGGAAACAATGGTACAATTGAGGTCAGATTCTCTACTGACAACAAACAGCAGTCTGTCGCTTGTGCGGTCACTAATGATGCGACTGGTGAAGTGACGAGTGTGGCTGGTACATACAAGAATTTGAATGGCTTGTTGGCAATCCGTACGTTGGCTGTCGGCTCTTATTCATACGAGGTGTATTATGGTTCGGAAACATGCCGATTGGATACAAACAGTTTCAAGGGAACGTTTACGGTCTCTGCTAAGGCAGTTCCGTTTAAGATGAGCCCGTTGGCAGTCGCCTCGCCTCAAACATGTTTCAATCCTGCTAATGGTACTATTTCTAATACGGTTACAGGTTGGGAGAATGATTATAAGGCATACATGGTGTCAAAAACTGGAGGTAAATATATGATGTCTCCAGTGGAGGAAAATGGTGATACAAAACTAAAAGTTGACACTTTGTCTGCTGGTTCTTTCTATTATGTGGTGGAGGACGCTTGTGGTAGCAAAATTAATACGGACACTGTCGCGTTGCCTAAGTATGAACCATTGTCTTTGGAGATTATCTCATTCACTGATTCTGTCACTTGTGCTCGTGCTACTGATGCTGAGATTATGTTTGCAGTCAATGGAGGTATCGGTTTGAACCATTTGGCATTCGTGGATGAAAAGTCGTATACTGATAAAGACACAATTGTCTCAAGTGATAATGGCAAGGGATACCACTATGTCGCTTACAAGTCTGTGGTAGAAGGATGTAAGGATAGCGTTGGTGAGCGTATCCGTATAGCTGGTCCAGACACATTGGCAATCAAGTTCACTTTGAATGGAAATTGTCCAGGTTCGGCATTGATTCCAGAAGTGACAGGAGAGTCTGCTCCTTATACTTATTGGTGGAGCGACGGAGAAAATGATATAGAAGGCACTGCAGAGTTCCCATTTGAGATGGAGGAGGGCAGAACTTATTCATTGACTGTGTCTGATGACCATAAATGTGATGAGTATACAAAGAGTTTCACAATTCCATCTGCTTCAGAGTTGCCGTCTATTTCTCATGTTGTATCTCCTTCGTCAGAGAAGTGTTATAAGGGTAACAACGGAAATATCAAGGTTAAAGCATCTATATCCAAGCCGTTGGATTTCGCAATTTCTGCCACTATTAAGTGTGAGAAGGTAGACGATCCAAAGACCTCTTTCGTATACCAGTGTGTGTTGGATCCAGACGGCACATACAACACTCCAGAGACTTTGTCGCCTGGCTACTACCGTGTGACTACTCGTTTGGGATCATTTGATTGTGATATGGGAGTCGATCCGGCAGATACAGTTGTGCATGTGGATACGCTTTCTCCGTTGAATATCCAATCTGATTTCAAATTGACTCCTCATACATGTGAGCAGGCAAATGGTACGGCTAAATTTAATGTTGAGGGATGGGTTAATACTCATACTGCTATCCTTTACACACTTGATGAAAATCGTACTGCTGAAATTAAACCAGCATTTGTCACAAACTATGTGGCTGACTTCAGATTGAAATTGCGTCATGGAAAATACAAGGTTGTTGTCATCGACAAGTGTGGACAGTCTGATACTAGTGACGTCTTTGAGATACTTCATAAGCCAACATTCGTTGATAAAGTTACTTCAAAGCCTGCTACTTGTATCAATGAACCTAATGGTGTGCTTGATTTTGATGTCCATGGTTGGACTTCAAATCATACTTGTGAGCTTATCAATAAGGATAATGCGGAATTTGGATACTTTGGTAATGTGAAACCTGTAGAGGTTGTGGATTCAACTAAATTTGCTCATTTCCGTATTGAAACAATTCCTGCCGGAGAGTGGCGTATCAGAGTCACAAATGAATGTGGCGATAATTGTCAGTTTGAGAATCTGGTTAAGGTGGACGGCATAGATCCTTATAAGGTTGAGTTGATTGCAAATGAGTCTAAGTTGGAACTTACTTGTCCATACGATACAAATGGCGTGATTTCATTGAATGTGACGGGTGGCTGCAAGGATGCATTGCTTTCTGGAAATACCACACGGAAAGTGACTTATTGGGGTCCTACGGGAATCTTCGTGGATTCATTTGTATGGGAAGAGAAGGAGATTTATACAATAGTCCCTATCTTCGACACTCTTAATCCTATTATTGAAAATGACACGACATTTAATATAGCGTCAATGGACACTGTCCCTGACCATAATGGCAAGGATTCTATTGTCATCAACTATGATACTATCGTCACTCAGCGAACTACTTATCCACAGCTGGTCGATAAAGAAGGAAATTTGGTGAACGATACTATTGTGACTATTGATTCTATTCAGGTTTCAATTCCAGTAGAAAAGTATGGCTGGTTGGATTCTTTGGCAACGTCGCCAATAGAATACGACGCATTCATCGCAGATCCAGAAGGATTCAAGAGCGGAAAATATAAGTTTGTTAACTTGAGAGCGGCGACTTATCGTTTCACGTATAAGAGTACTCTTGAAGGATGTACCGATAAATATGATTTTGATACAAAGGTGACAAAACCAGATGATGTCCATTTGAATTATGCTGTGATGCCTATCACATGTAGCACTAAGTCGGATGGTGAGATTTCTTTGGCTCCAAGAAGAGGATCAAAATCTTATTCTTCATATTTCGTAGGTCATGACTCTACTGATGCTTATGAGAAGAACCGTCTCTACAAGCATGATTTGATTGATGGTAAGGACTCGATTGTTGAATATAAGCTAAACGATGAGACTCAGTCTTATCAGATTAACCAACTGTATGATCAGACCGATCTTACAAGTGTCTCTTGGTCGTTCAGCCAAACTAAGGATGGTAAGTTCGTTCAAATGTCTGATATTATCTTCCCAGATAGCACTGACTTCTATGAGGAGATATATTACAAGAATGGAAATCCTACCACTTCTCCGGTATATTCTAATTCTCATTTGGAGAAATTCTGGAAAGACAGAATGGGCGAGTATTTCGAGGCTAACGTGGTCTCTATCGCTAATTTGAGACATGGCTTCTATGAGGCTTTGGTTGTCGATAATAAAGCTTGTAAATACCGCGACACAATTGAGGTCAAGTATCCAGCAAAACCATTGAAGATTGACAACGTTGTGTTTGATGAGGCTCTTGCGGAGTGTGATCCTACTGCCCGACAGATTATGACATACGTCAGTGGAGGATGGGGTGATTATGGCTACTCATTCAGTGAGGAAGAAACAACGTCGGATTCTCCAGGCGAGAAGAGCGACGGATACCGTGGAGGTGAAGCTTCATATTCCGACAATGATAAACTGGAGGGTTGGGGTGTAAGCTCATTCTTGGATCCTGGCACTTATAAAGTCGCTGTGTTTGATAAGAATGGATGTATAGTTGAATCTCCAAACAAATATACGGTGAAGACTACATTCTCATTAAGTATTGATACTGTGGAGACGGTATGTGCGGAGGATGATTCGGCAGCAGTCGCAGTCAAATTCATAGAGTCGCCTGTTTCAGGTATGACATACGATGTCGTGGAGTATGAGTCGCCATGCAGAACAGATGCAATGGATGAGTGCCGAGAATTTACTCTGAATACAAAGAAACAAAATGTCACTCCTGATGGCAATGCTATTGTTCTCAACTTGAGCACGGAAAAGAGACGTATAAAGACTCATGGATTGTTCGTGTATAAGAATGACGACAACCATTGTGGTACATATGTTGAAGGAACTGTTGTGGATACTATTCCGATCTTCAAGGCTTCAAGAAAGAGTATCAAGGATGTCACATGTAATGGTTTGGCAGACGGTATGATCGAGTTGTTTGTGAATGGTGGTAAGGCTCCATACAAGGTGCAGCGTAATTCATCTTGGAACAGTGGTGACGAGCTTGCTCTATATGCTGGTCTTAACGATGCTGGCCTTAACACGTTAGTGCATAAGGACACTTTGAAGATAATCGATCTTAATGATACAACTAAGAACAGGGATACTGTTATCGTCACAAATTATGTCCAGATCACTGATTTGCCTGCTGATTCATTCTATTTCACTGTTGTTGACGCGAAAGGATGTAGAAGCGTAATGGGTAATCCTGCTAATTACGATGAGAAGATATTTGTCAAAGAACCAGACGCTTTGCATGTAGACTTTGCAGCTTCTATTGTTTGTAAAGATCCGAGTGTGACAACGGGTGGAAATGTCTTCTTCCAGAACTTGACAGGTGGTGTCGCTCCTTACACTCTTTCTTGTAGTTATGAGGATAATGGCACAATTAATTTGAATGATTGTGAATATGTCACTCAGATACCTGTCGCAAAAGAAGGCTTTAATGTGGCCATGAAGGTGACAGATGCAAATCACTGTTCGTTTGATTCCGTCGTCACATTCCGACCTGGAGAACTCAACATTGACCAATACAACTTCTGGGCTACTACATGGTATGAATTCGGTGATGTCGTGGCATTGATTGACGTTTGTGGTCCTGATGACATACTGGATAGTGTCGCTTATGTCTTCAAAGATGAGACAGGCACTGTTGATTCTCGAATCAAGATTTTGGATGAACGTATGTACATATATGATCTGGAGAGCAATAGGACAGCTCAAAACACTCTCCTTCACTATGCCGACAGAACTAAGGAGGTCGTGCCTGACCTATTCTTTAAGAAGAATTTCAGACTAAGGGATGGATTGACTGAAGATCAGGCCAAACATCTTCATTTCTTCAAGTTTGAGGATTCTTCAGTCTCCGTTACGAAGACTGAAGATCTGCAAGACGTATTGGCTAAACATAGCGTCTTGATGAAGGCTTACTTCAATGGATGTGAATATCAGGTGGATAGAAACGGAGCAGATGTTATCGGTGTTATGAAACCTGGTAAAAACGACAAACTTGATAAGATTGGTCAGAGATATCAGATTATCAGTCTGACAGGTTCTCCTAATCCGTTCGGTAAGGATGAGACAATTACGATCCGAGCTACATTCTCGGAGAAAGTTGACGCCAAACTCTATTTCTATTTTATAGATGGTAAAGAGTCAAAACATTTTGATATTTCATCCGCAGAGATAAAAGAGGAAAAAGGCGAACTTGTTTATAGCCGTGAGTTTGTCGCTTCAAGTTTGTTCCAAAGTGAAATTCCGGATTACGTTATAGTGTTCTTGACTACTGGACGTGATCAGAAATCAACCACATTGCTTCATTCTGGAGTGATAGATTTTTCAAAGTAAAAAAACATAAAAAGAAAATTTTATTCATCGCTTCCCCTTTTTGGGGACGCAATGGTTCAAAAAAAAGCAGAAACAAGATGTTGAGACGTTGGTTCACCCTTCTAATGATAGCCATGTTGCCGATAATGGCGATGGCACAGAGTGGCACTGTATATCCTATAGACTTGTCGGTGATGATGACCCCTCCATACGGGCCATGCCTGAAGGAGTATGTGGGATCGGACCGAATAAACATACAGGCGCTGCTGAAGGACTTCA
>JAZSPZ010000039.1:0-155818 GCA_045537735.1 Lachnospiraceae bacterium | reverse complement strand
GAACATTTATAATAGCCAATTGTCCGGTGTCCATGCATAAAAACAACAATACCAATAGTAAAAATGGTACATGCAATTGTCATTAATACAATCTTCACAGGTGCACCTATCACCTCAGTATACATATTAACAACAAATATCAACGTAACATATGCAACCAATGATACTATTCCTAATAATGCACTTAAGCTCATCTTAATTCTGTTTTCTTCTTTTTCTTTCACAAAATTCACCATATTTTCCTCCGCTTTTTTCTTGTAATCCACTTCCTGCAAGCGTTCACCTGTCAATAATTCATTCACAGTGATTTCCAATTCATCGCAAAGTGGTAACAACAATGAAACCTCAGGGAATCCATTTCCACGTTCCCATTTTGAAATTGTCTTATCGCTGATACCGAGGATATCTGCCAGTTGTCTCTGGGTATAATTCTTCCGCTTTCTTTCCTCAGCGATGAATTTTCCTGTCTTGCTCTGGTCCATATTTGTTCTCCTTTCTGAACGCATTGTAGAAAAATAAATGATATTTTCACACCCACGGAACGTAGAATATGGTGAATTTTAGCGGATTCTACGCCTCGTAGAGTATTTCGGAACATTTAAAATCTTTGTTCACCTTACTTCACATCAAATCCAACTTAAGCTGCCTATCCTTCCAGCTCGCCTGCTTTGCATCACTTACCACATCATCTGGTAACAGTTCTCCAATCAATAACGGCGAGTTCGGATTATGATTTTTCATATTATCCATCACCGTCTTCGCATCATAATTGGCATAGCAATATCGGCATAAATGACCGCAAGTATTATAAGCACCAATATCGCCATTCAGCAAACATCCACACTCCGACCTTGCTCCTTTCATCTTAGGAACATTTAACGAACAACCGATTGCCTTTTCATAAACTGAAACAGTCATACAACCACTGCAATCCACACCAAATTCTTCCAACTCATTACCTTCCGCACAGGTTTTGATTGTAATTCCATACTTTTGCCCAATCCGCACAAACTCTTTTCCAATAACGAATCTATCTTCTTTCTCAACAGCTTTCACTTCCGGGAAATTCCGAACCACCTTCTTGTACAAGTCAATAAAGCTAATGATACACACCGTTGTATATCCCTCTAATGTCTTCGCCATCTCTTCAAAATCACGGATGTGACGTTCTACTGTATAGATATCAGATAAGAAAATTGGATCATATCTCCACGCAATCGATTGTACGCCTACACGCTTTGACAAGCAGATAAAATCCTGCATCACAACTTCTTTATCCGGAACCTTCGGCTCAATATCCCTTCCGTACGGGGTAATAGTCACATGCCAATATTGACCGAAACAATTTAACAACTCCATATAAGGCATAAATGGTGCTGGATTCTTCGTACAAAATGCCATCACATCCACCACCTCTGGTGTAATCTGATATCGAGTTACCTGTAACGGATTATAAGGATTGCGCACCAAAACATATCCTTCCTTTATTCGATTGGCTAGCCATTCTGAATAAAATGCCGGAATATCCGTACGCATTCCTGTGTGTAAAATCATTTCTTTAACTCCAGAATCTTCTTTTCAATCTCATTTATCACCGTGATAAATTCTTCATCCGACTTACCTGTCGGGTCATCAAGTCCCCAATTATCATCAAATCCTCTTCCAATAAAAGGACATCCTACATTACAGCCCATAGAAATGGCAATATCAGGATTCGGAATGTCAGAAAGCAACTTAGAATACTGTGTCTGCTCCATATCAATACCATGCAACTCTTTCATAATGCGAACCGCATCCTGATTGATTTGTGGTTTCGTTTCTGTTCCCGCAGAATAACACTCAAACTCATCGGATAAATATTTCTTACCAAGTGCCTCTGCCATCTGACTGCGACAAGAATTATGAACACAGATAAATGCTATCTTTTTCTTGTAAAACGGACATCTTGCCTTAATACATTCATTGTTGTTCTCACTATATGTACAGTGAATTTCACTTTGCTCAAGCTTTACGTCATAATTGTCATTGATATATGTAATTGCCTCTTGCAAAGATAACATTCCATTTCTCTTGCAGCATCTTGGACCACCAACACTAGCCAATGTTTTAAGCGCCTTTGATGTAAACTGCATATGGTTTCCCCATGAATCATCCTCTGATAACGGTCCTGTTCCATCTATAATCGATAGCGCAGCACCAATCGAATTCACAGCACCACACACCCCCCAAAATCCGCAGGTTGCCCCTGGCATTTGCATACCACGTCGCATCAGTTCTTTCAGACTTGATTCCAATTCAATCTTCCCACCGGCATTATAAAATGCAGTAAGTATCACCGCACCATCCAATATGTGGTGTTCTGGTCCATGTATTCTTATATATTCCTGACTTGCAATCTTTTTGAATATCGCAATCGGATTGTTACCCTGTTCCTGTAAGCATGCATTTATTATTTTGTTACTTCTTTCTTCTAATGTGTATTCCATATTATTTTCCTTTCAATCCATCATAAATTTCTATCAATGTTATTGTTCATTACTTACCATTCAATATCCTTACCAATTCCCCAAAAATAACGATGTGAACATGGTGAAACTGTACACCATCCACATTGCCAGCATCAGATAGTAAAACACAGAAAATATAAATCGCTGAATCTTACTGCTAGATTCATGACTATGTAAAAATAGCTTTCTACAACCACCAAATACCACAACCATCAAACTGAAAATCATTGCCCCAATATAAGGATTATCCCCCTGTCCATACGTCTTATACCACAAAAAAATAGGTGTTGCTGGCACAGGTATAGCAAATGCTGCAACCATCAGTATAATCGTATGAACCAATTCTCTTTTCTCTTCTTTGGTTCGTGTCCTCTTTGGGCGTTTCTTTTTTGACGTCTGTGTACCTTGCTCATCGGCACCATCTTTTAACTCTTCATATTTCATGCACAGATAGTGATTTTCTTTTTCTGCCATTTTACAATATGCTTTGATGGTAATAGGTCTTCTTGGAACTGCCGCCATAAACCTTACCACCTTATCTCCAAAATACGCAATATTGGTGGCGCGCAATTGCCCATTCCATGTATCTACCCTAGAGTCAATGGTATAGGTATCCTCTTCCATATATAATTCTATGAACTCTTCTTCCTTCTCCTCTTTTGGCATCTTTGCCTCGGTTACCAATCCACCAATTAGGAAAGGAATAAAAATTGCAGGAAATATTACGATAAAATATTGTCCAAATGAAAAATAACCTTCTGCCATGGTGCAAACCACACCACCAGCCAGACCTGCCAGCAACGAACACACTACCAACACTCTAACAAGCATTCTTTGATGAACAACAAAGAAACGCCCCGGGATTGCCTGAAAGCATATCATCAAAAAAAGGACAAAAAGCTCTAAGCACAAGGTGTATAAAAGTCCAGTAATGGTATATAAAACATCCGTAAACATATCAATTCCTACTTTCTTAAATGTTCTCTTATTGGTATAATATTATAGTTAGTAAAAATGTAAATGTCTAGCACTTCAAAGGCGCACTGCTGATTATTCAGATTTACATTTTGTGATGATATTCTGAATAATCTGTGTCAAATCACAAGGTACACACATTAGCACTCTACAATAAGACAACTAGGAGGTTACACAATATGGCATGGTATGACGAGGCAGTATTTTATCACATTTATCCATTAGGAATGACAGGGGCTCCAAAGCAGAATGCTTATGGCAAACCAGAGCATCGATTGAATACTTTAATTCCATGGATTTCTCACATCAAAGAGATTGGTTGTAATGCACTTTATATCGGTCCTCTTTTTGAATCCGTAGGACATGGTTACGAGACAACCGATTATAAGAAGTTAGATAGTCGTTTGGGAACCAATGAGGACTTAGCAAATTTTGTGGCAGAGTGCCACAAGCAAGGAATCCGCGTAATCTTGGATGGTGTATTTAACCATACCGGTCGTGATTTCTTCGCATTTCAAGATATCAAGAAACATAGAGAGAATTCCCCATACAGAGACTGGTATTGCAATGTGAATTTCTGGGGAAACAATGAATACAACGACGGATTCACCTATGATAACTGGGGTGGCTACAATTTGCTTGCAAAGCTTAATCAGCACAATCAGGCAGTAAAAGACCACATCTGTGATGCAATTCGTTTCTGGGTCAGCGAGTTTGACATTGACGGAATCCGCTTAGATGCGGCAGACGTTTTGGACTTTAGCTACATGCAGGCACTTCGCCAGGTGGCAAATGAAGTAAAACCAGATTTTTGGTTAATGGGTGAGGTTATCCACGGTGACTACATTCGCTGGGTCAATGAGGGTACACTTCATTCGGTGACCAACTATCATTTACACAAGGCGCTATATTCTGGACACAACGACCACAACTACTTTGAGATTGCGCATACTGTAAAGCGTCTCTATGAGATGGGAGGAAATCGTCCAGATGGATTGAAACTTTACAACTTTGTGGACAATCATGATGTGGAAAGAATTCACACAAAGCTTAACAATAAGCAGCATTTCTTCCCTACTCATGTTTTGATGTATACCTTACCGGGTGTTCCGTCCATATATTACGGTTCGGAATTTGGTATCGAGGGAAGAAAAGAACGTGGTTCCGATGACTCTTTGCGCCCTGCCCTTTCTTATGAGAACTATCAGGATGCACTCGCGACCAACAATTATACCAAATTCATTGCTGCGTTAGGCAAGATACGACAGGCTACAAAGGCATTGTCTTATGGTGATTACAAGCAACTACATTTAACAAACCAGCAGTATGCATTTTCAAGAAACTATAACGGACAGTCTGTCATTGTCACAGTGAATAACGCTGACAATGATGTGACCTTGAATCTTCCGGCAGGAAATGCAACCGAATATGTAGGTGCTTTATCTGGTGTGAAAGTGGCTGTAAACGGCGGAACAATTGCTGTGAATGTGAAAGGAAACTACGGCGAGATTTGGGTTCCTGCAGATATGAAGGGTATGAATGTGGAACCGGTGGAATTAACGATTGCAGAATTAAAGACGGCAGAATCAGAGTCGACAGTAATGGAAACTGCAGAAGCGGAAACTATGGTAACAAAACCATCAGAAAATAGTAAACCAGAAACAAATGAGCAAAACAATACCACTGTTGATACAGCAAAACCAACACCATCTGCAGAGCCACAAAAAACAGTTACTGTACCACAAAACAAATCTTATGAGGAAATGACCATTGAAGAACTTCAAGAGGCAATCCTAGAGCGCATGAGAAAAAATGGTCCAGTTACTGACCAGATGTTAAAAGATGTCAGAGAAAATGTATATCACAACTCTTTGGTGACTTGGGTTAAAAGTTTTAATTAAGAAAGCACAAAATCGCACTTGCAATCCGCAAGTGCGATTTCTGATTTTGACACATATTACTATTCTTCCATATCTTCATATTCTCCACAGCCAACCACGTCTAAATGTTATTTCCCTGCCAAGGAATCTCCAACGACATAAATACCGACCAATATCAGAAATTTCTCCAACACTTCTTACGCAAGAATGTTCCAATAATCTCTAATGGAGCTCCCTCATAATACTGTATTAATAATTTTTTAAATTCTGGAACATCCTTTTCCGGTATTACTAAAAACCCATTACCATGAGCAATCAAATAATGATTTGCAAAAATTACAGATGCTCTCTTGTTTCCATCTTTGAACACTTGTGTTTTCATACAATACATACATAATTCAACCGCTATGTCTATCGGCTCTTTATCCTGCCTTTTGATTTCATCAATAGTCTCAATAACTACTGATTCAATCGGAATTGGTGGTACATAACTCGTTCCACCAATCTGCACTGGGATTCCTCGGATACGACCACCATCATAGAAGAATCCTTCATTTACTAACTTTGCAATATGACAAAGCATATGATAATTACTTTCACTTTGGATTACATCTCTATCTAAAATGAACTCCCATGCATGTTTCAGATTGAGAATCTTCTGCACATCTGTTGCAGATACACCATTCACTTGCCCATTCTCAATAATATCCTCTGTCTGTGGAAATGATGTTGCTACACCCTCTAACACAGCTTGGTCATAAATGTTTGCTTTCATATTGACTCTCGCAAAATCTAGATTCTGTAATACCCTCGCAGGAAGTTCTTTATCCTCGTAACCTAGGCGAATTAACTCCTTATTGATTTTACGAACAACTTTATTTAAGTCTTTTCGCTCCTTAGCATTACGCAATAGCAACTGATACAATTCATCCGAATATACATCAACATAAGTAGAGGTCAATTTGCCTGCTACTCTTTTACGAACGTATAAATATTTCATACCACTTACTTCTTTAATTTCAGGATTACCATCATAAGGCATCAAACCAAGTCTTGCTTGTATATCTGCTCTTTGTTGTAATAGCTCTTGAATATCAGTGTAATTCGCACTCATTTTATGGCACCTCTTTCCTTTAGGGAACTTTTATACATTTTATTATACTCAAAAGTTCCCTAACTATCAACAAAAATTTAGGGAACTTTATGGTGCAACCCTAGACCCAAAAGTTCCCTAAACAATCATATGCAACCCAACTATTTTACTCTACAACCAATTCTCTTACTTCCACCTTCTTAATCTTAGATGCTGCAATAAATGCAAATACCATACAGCTTACACTGATGATAGCAACCGGTACTACCAAGGATTCAAAGGTAAACGTAAGCACAAGCTTAGTTAATCCTACAAAACGCATCACCACACCAATCGCCTTCGCAGACGCCAATACGCTTAACAAAATTCCAAACACAGCCCCCACCAAAGCCACTAGGAAAAAGCGCATCGCAAACTGCATACGAAGCTTTCCGGAAGTAAATCCAATGGCCTTATAGATTCCAATATCTGTGCGCTCCTGTAAGAAGACTTTTGTACATACCATACGAACTGCCACCGCTACGAAAATTAAGGAGAACACATGAATAATCATCTGTAACAATGTAATAATACCGCTATACATGCCTGTAATCGGATTGTTCTCTTCCGTATATACTTCAATCGCTAATTCATCCCCATATTCCTCTTGAAGCATTTTTTCAATTGCATCTAGTTGTGTCTTATCTTCAAGCACATAATATCTGCTATAAATTGTAATCTCTTCATCTCTTAAACGTTCTTTTCCCTTCATGTTCATGACAAATGCCATACCAACATCCGATGTCGTCTGGTTAATACCAGAGATGATATATGTCTCTTCCTTGTCATATTCTGACACCGTTACCTCATCACCCATTTCAAGTTCCAAAGACTCTGACACGAATTCCGTTATCAAGATCTCATTGTCGTACAAAGGCAGTCTTCCCTCTAGTAATCCTGGTATGGATTCCGGGTATTCATATACTACACACGCCAAATTTTCACCATTTAAAGACATATATCCATTTGTCACGGAATTCACATCTGTAAGTTTTGAATATGCTTCAATCTGTTCATCCACCTGTTCCCACTTCTCAGCCATATCCTCTGTTTTAGCCTGTACTTCTATATCCGGCATGACGAGTCCCATTGTTGCAAACACATCATCCGAACACAACAAATCTCCCATCAAATTCACTGATATCATAAAGAATGTGAGAATCGCTACAATTAACACAACGCCTGCATATCGCTTCTTTCCGGAAGTTATCTGACGAAATGCAAGGCTAACCGCCAATGCTTTCTTTGCAATCGGAAGCTGTAACAAATGGTCAAAGTAGATTTGTTCTTTTCCACCTAAGATAGCTCTTACCGGCGAAATGCTAACCACCTTTGCTGTGCTAATATGAATCAGTATAAATGATACCACAACAATTCCAAGTATTAGCAGCACACTAGTAGCATTTATAACCTCTGAAGCCGGAAGGGTACCCACCATTGCCTGACAAGCCGTACCTACCATTTTCTTTAATGGCATTGCTAACACACAACCAAGTAAAATACCAATCAACTCTGCCAACCCATATTGCCATAAGAATAATTGTCTTAGTTTTTCCTTCGTAAATCCTTGTGACTTTAATACTCCTAACGCCACATAATCAATCTCGATTTCTGTACTAATGCTATGTCCCATTACAATTAGCACAATCACAAACAAAAAGATTGCAAATACTAGAACAATATTCAAAATCATATCCGGCACCAGCATGCTATAATTCTTACTTTGATCAAGGGTTAAAGCCGCAAGACTCGTTGCAATGATATTAGTTTCCAAATTCAACTCGCGTTGAAATTGTGCAGGAGATAACTCACTGTCCGGACTTTGATGTATATTCATGATAGTCATATCAAAACTAATATCTTCTGTCTGTATCGCATGACACTCCTTAGATATTGCATCGTAGTCCTCTTTACTGATAAACATCTGTTTAAAACCAATCATTGCTGCGCCCGTTACCGGTTCTTGCACAAAACCCTTGATTTCAAACTCCTTTTCCATTCCTTTCATGAACTCTATCTCAATCGTATCTCCTATGTCACAAGATAACTTTCCTCTAGATCCAAGTGGAAGATAGACTTCTCCTTGCTGTAACTTCGGTATCTCCTCCACAAAGCCATCAAAATTCTCATTATACAATTCTATTCCCTCATGCATTTCCAAAAGGAATCCAACATTTGGGTCCTTCGTCTCACCGACTGTCAGCCCCTCATAAAGAATTGCATCATAATAGACAACACGTTCCACCAAACTACTATTTTCCACTTTCCTTTTCAGTTCCTCTGTCATTTTCGTGCTCTTTATAGGGGCAATAATTTCGCCGACATCCGACGCTTCATACGCACGCTCCATTCCCTCTTGATAATTATGCTTTACACCAAGAATGGTCACGATAGATGCCACAACAATCGTCATCAAAATGATAATACTGATAAAGGAACTCTTTTTCTTTCGAATATTTGCTTTAACTAGTGTGAAAATCTCCATAGCCCACACCTACCATTCCATCGAGTTCAGCCAAGCATTTACCTGTGCTTCGCGACTCTTCTCATTATCCGGGTTATATGGTGGCAAGGATAATTCCCCAATGATATTACCATCTGCTATGTATAGTAATCTGCTGGCACGAAGAGCAGCCTTCATATCATGAGTTACCATTAGGATACTTTGTCCTGACTTATTCAGTTCAGTCAACAGATTCAACACTTCCTTTGTATTCTTACGGTTTAAAGCGCCGGTTGGCTCATCCGCAAATAAAAGCTTTGGATTATTAATCACTGCTCTTGCAATAGCACATCTTTGCTGTTCACCACCAGACACTTGGGAAGGTAAATGTGTCTTAATATGGAAAATGCCCATCTGTTCCAAAAGTGCTTCCGTGCGTTCCTTCACTTCTGCTGCTGTTTTATTCTTATTGAGGTAACCTGACACTGCCACATTTTCAAACATTGTCAAATTACTTACCAAATGCATTTGCTGAAAAATGAATCCAAAATCTGTATAGCGAAGCTTTGCTAATCTTTTCTCCTTCATTGTTACCAAGTCTTCCTCGTTATATAAAACCGATCCCGCCGTGGCTCTGTCCATACCACTTAAAGCATACAACAAGGTTGACTTACCAGAACCAGAAGCCCCCATGATGACCGTAAAGTCTCCCTCGTATAAATCCAAATCCACATGAGTTAACACATGAATCTGACCACCGTTATGTGCAAAACTTTTACTTAGTCCCTTTGCGGACAAAATCGTATCTTTCATATCTGCTTATCCTTTCTCTTTTCTTTAAATAGTTGGTAGCATGAAATTCACTTCCTTGCTATCTTGATGTCATTTTAAAGAAAAAGTTATTAAGAACTCCTTAAGAAGTTAGAAAATAATTCACAATATTTTCACAGTAATCAAATTGACTCGACACCCTACATTCTGTACAATCTCATATAATCGAATTTAATATACTTAACCGGGTAGCCGGGGGACGTGCTGTTCATTCGACCTGAGCCTTACAGGGAGGATGATGCTTATGAGTACTTATGAAGAATTCATGATTATACTTACTGCGGTATTGGTAATTATCGAACTTCTAAATAGAGAAAATAAAGAATAGCCGTCCTGCACTCCGGTAAAGTCTAGGACAGCTATTCTTTAGCTAACTAATTTCGCCGGGTCGGGTGAGCTGCATTCACCTTCCGACTACCTTGTTAAGTATATTATAACAGATTACAAAATGATGTCAATTTTGTAATCCCAAAAATTGACAAGTTCACAATGTCTCATCCTTCTTTTACAAGAATAGGCAAAATCAACGTCACTTCCAACCCATCACTATGATTATACAGCGACACACTACCCTGCATTTGCTCCATAATGTATTTCACAATATAAAGTCCAAGGCCTGATCCCTGTTCATCGCCACAATTCTTACCACGATAGAATTTATCAAATATAAATGGTACATCCTCGTCAGGAATTCCTGCACCATGGTCTCTCATATGCACTTCCACCTGACCATCTTTTTCTATCATTGTTATATCAATGTCTGTTTTCGCATACTTTCTTGCATTGTTAATGAGATTCTCTAAAACCTGAGTAAAACGGTTTGCATCTGCCATAACCATCATGGATCCATCTGGCTTTTCAAAATGAATATCCCGCTGCTTTGCCGTCAATTCCTCCACCACGTTGTCAATCAGACTTACTAATTCAATCTGTTCTGGATTCATTTTCAGTTTATCCAAATCAGACAAAGAATGTAGAAACAAATCATTTGTAAGCTTTGACACCTCATCACATTTCTTCATCATGACATTCAAATACTTCGCACGCTTTTCCGCTGACGTATCCATATTGGCTTCTAGTCCTTCGGCATAAGCACGAATGGATGCAATCGGGGTTTTGATATCATGAGACAAGGTAGCTATAACTGTCTTGTTATTCTCGATTGCTTCCTTCTCACAGGAACGCGCCTTTGTAATTTCTCTTCGCATGCTGTCAAACGCCCAAGTAAATGCACCAAAATAGTTAGAACGCTCATAGTCAAGAGGCACATTGAAGTTTCCCTGTGCAATCCGTTCCGCAAAGTGTTTCATTTTATCAAAGGGTCTTAAGATTGCTATATACACATAGGTAAACACCACTATGACAAAGGCCACACAGATACCTGCCATCACAAGCAAGTGATTATCCGTATCTTCCACTACTTCTGATTTCCGAAGTTCGCTTTGCATAGCAACTACCTTTTCGGACATCTTATCTATCTCACCTTGTTTGGCAAGCTGTTCGATTTCATTTAATTCCACAATTCGTTCTGCATTCTTATCTTCCACATTGGTCTGGCGGTTTGTAACATAAAAGAAACCTGCAACCAACAGTATCAGTATCGAAAATGTAGTTGTAATTCCGATGATTCTTTTCTTCATACTAAGTCTCAATTTCCTCTCTATCGTCTTACCCAATTTCTAACATATATCCCACCTTATACACCGTCTTGATGTACTCTGGATTTGCAGGGTCTTCCTCCAATTTCTCTCTCAACCAACGAATATGTACAGTGAGCGTAGAAGGTTCTACCATAGAAAATGCACCCCACACCTCTGCTATCAACTTATCCTTGGATAGTGCTGTATTCGCATGCTCACAAAGGTATGCTAGCAAGTCAAATTCCCGAAGGGAAAGTGCCACTGGTTCTCCATTCCTTGTCACACTGCGGGAAGTGATATTCACCGATACATTTCCAAACGTAACTACCTTTTCCTGTTCTGAAAATCCGTAGGTGCGACGCATTAGTGCATTCACTCTGGAGAGCATTTCCTTCATGGAATAAGGCTTAGGCAAATAGTCATCTCCGCCAATATCAAAGCCTGTCACCCTGTCATCTTCACTGGTTCTAGCACTGGCAAAGATGACCGGAACGGTTGAAACTCTTCGCAACTCTTTACACAATTCAAAGCCTGTGCCATCCGGCAGATTGATATCCAATAATATTAGATGATACGTATGCTCTTCCAATAAGGTAAAGGCTTGTTCCGTATCCCCAACACAAGTCACCTGATATCCATACCCTTCTAACATCTCACTTATAATAAAAGATAAATCCTCGTCATCATCAATAATTAAAATATGTTTGTCCTGCATGCATTCACCTCAAATATTCTTCGTATTCTGTTTCTAGATGTTTATGAACTTTCTTCCACCTTCTGTTCTACTCTTCCAAAACTCATTCTTTACCACTCAATTCCCATCCATAATCATCATGATAGATCATTTGCTTTGTCATACCACCATCAATACATATATTCTCTCCAGTGATAAATCCAGCCCTATCGGAACAAAGGTATAATACCATATTGGCAATATCAAGTGGATTTCCCACTCTTCCAACTGGTTGCTGTGTAGCATCTGGTCCCTCATAGATGGTGTAATCTGTATCAATCCAACCTGGCGAAATAGAATTCACTCGTACCTTTCCTGCAAGGCTGACAGCCAGAGCATGTGTGAGGGCTTGAATGCCTCCCTTCGCTGCCGTATAACTTTCTGTCTGGGGCTGACTCATACGGTCACGGCTAGAGGAAATATTAACAATACTTGCGCCCTTAGAAAAATGTGGGCTAAATAGCTTTGAAAGGTAAAATGCAGCCGTCACACCAACATTGATTGCATAGACAAATTCTTCATAAGAGCATACATCAATTCCTTTACTAAGGGGAGCGGCGTTATTAATCAAACAATCTACATGTCCATAATCGCGTATTACTTTCTCCACAAATTCTTCTAAAATCTCTTTCTTGGACAAATCACCTACAAAATATGGATTATCCAACAAGTCAATGATACAGACCTTTGCACCTAATTTTTCAAACTCTTCACATATACACTTTCCAATACCATGGGCACCGCCAGTTACAACAACAACTTTATCTTGAAAGTCAAACATACTATATCCTCCCCCATCACTCTTTGGTACATATTCAAGACTCACCTCGAAGTCTCACTGTCAAATTTGTATAAAATCAGAAATGCCGTACACAAATTCACTCTTGCATACGGCACATCATTGTCTCTTACTTCGCCACTTCCTCTGCAGCTACATGCTGAATCAGTGGTGTATTCTCATCAATTGGTAGAATCTCATATCCATCTCTTTTCAAAGTGTCAATCAACAGCTGCAAAGACTCCACTGTTGTGTGAGTTGTCTGCAAATCATGCATCAACACGATAGAATCTTCATTCTGTGATACATCATTCATAATGTTGTTCACAAGCTGTTGTGGTGAAAGACCATTGGTTACAGCATCACCACTTAAGGAATTCCAGTCATAGTAATCAATATTATTCTCATTCAAATAAGAAATATATTCTTCTACCGGCAAGGATGACACATTGTTAGAGCTTCCACCTGGAAAACGGAAAATCGTACTCTTTGTTCCAGTTATGTTAAATATCAAGTCATTCAACTTGGTAAGTTCTTCAGCAAATGATTCCTTGGATGCATAGAAATCTTGATATACATGGGAATATGAATGCAATCCAATCGTGTGTCCCTCATCTACAATTCTCTGATAATAAGTATAAAACTCTTCATCTCTTCCTATTACAAAAAATGTTGCCTTGACATTATTTGCCTTCAACACATCAAGAATCTGTCCTGTATAGATAGATGGACCATCATCAAATGTGAGATAAACGCGCTTTCCATTGGTCTTGATTGTTGCTGCATCTTCAGAAGGTGCAGTTTCTGTTCCTTCTGCATTGGCTACATTGCCAGTTTCTGTTCCTTCTCCCACATTCACATCCTCTGTGCTAGTAGTGCTATTAATCTCAACTTCTGCATTTCCCAAAACAGACTTTACAGAATCCACAAACACACCACTTTTGGCATTCGGATTATCTAGCAATGCATTTCTACTAGATTGCATGGTAAGATAATCTTTTCCCTGTTCACTTAACGCATAATCCAACTTCTTCTCAAGCTGTCCTACTTTATAAAAAAGAAAAACACTTGTGAAGATTGGCAAGATTGTCATCACCAAAAATCCATATACAATTATCTTCTTATAAAACTCAACTCGCTTTCTTTGCGCCAACTGAGCTCGTGTAATTTTTGCCATTTTTTCACCTGTCACTTTACATAATATTAATAGTATTTGCTATTTGTTTTGAATCATACATATTACAAAATCTTCAAAAACAGTCACAATTATCCCATCATTTTTCTAGGTCTGCTTATTATAAATAAAGAAAAAAATTTCGTCAAGCAAGGATTTATCAATACTTAGGGCATTTTTTACCATTTTGAATACACTGTATTATAAGAGAAAAGGAAGTGATAAAAATTGGCAACACCAATACTAGAATTTTTTTATGTAAATTTCATTTATCATACTATATCTAGTGAAACGCTCTCACTTAAGGATATTTCATTCAAACTAGATAAAAATGAATTTATTTCATTTGTAGGACCCAGTGGTTGTGGCAAAACAACCCTATTAAACATCGTTGCAGGCTTGATTTCTGCCACAACTGGAACCATTCAATTCAATGGTATTCCCGCTCAGGATGCAGATATCAACATCGGCTATATGTTACAAAAAGATCATTTACTAGAATGGCGAACAATTTACAAGAATCTGACTTTAGGGTTGGAAATCCAGAACAAATGTGACCAAGAACATCTTTCTACAATCGATGAATTATTAAAAACTTATGGATTATGGGATTTCAGAAATTCCTATCCAAGACAACTTTCTGGTGGTATGCGTCAACGTGCTGCCTTGATCCGTACGTTAGCATTATCACCAGAAATCCTTCTCTTAGATGAGCCATTCAGTGCTTTGGATTACCAAACCCGACTCAATGTATCTAATGACATTGGCTCCATCATAAAAGAGAAAGGTATTAGTACCTTGCTAGTGACACATGACTTGGCAGAAGCCATTTCTATGTCCGACCGGGTGATTGTGCTTTCCAAACGCCCTGGAACCATCAAATCTATTATACCACTTCATTTTGCAACACCAGGGCTCACACCGAAAACAAGACGAAATGCGCCTGAATTTTCCAAATACTATAATGAAATCTGGGAGGCTATGCATGATGAAAACGAAGACTTTGCATGACGAGTATGTTTATCGCATAAAATGTAACAAAATGAAGATCCAGGCTTTACAGCTATTCATACTAATCGCTTTTTTAGTTTTATGGGAGTTTGCAGCACATTATAACTGGATTAACGCATTCATATTCTGTTCTCCTTCCAAATTATATGACACCTTTCTCATAATGATGCAAGATGGTTCTCTTTTACACCATATTGGCATTACTTTATATGAAACACTGATAGGATTCGCCATTGTAATCATAGGAAGTCTTTTGGTGGCTGTTCTATTTTGGTGGAATGAAACCCTCTCAAAAGTATTAGAACCCTACCTTGTTATGCTTAACGCATTACCAAAATCAGCACTTGCTCCGGTATTAATCGTATGGTTAGGTGCAAACCAAACCACAATTATTGTCTGCGCCTGCTCCGTTGCAATCTTCGGCAGTATTTTGAACATTTATACCGGATTTATCAATGTGGACAGCGACAAACTAAAGCTCATTACCACGTTAAAAGGCTCTCGGTCCCAAGCACTATGGTTAGTAGTACTCCCAAGTAACATACCAAACATTTTAAGTATCATGAAGGTCAACATCGGTCTATGCTTGGTGGGTGTTGTGATTGGTGAATTTTTAGCAGCCAAAGAAGGTCTAGGATACCTAATTATCTATGGCTCCCAGACCTTCAAAATGAGCAATGTATTACTCTCCATATTCATTCTTTGCGCCATCGCCATGTTGCTTTACACAATTTTGCAACGTGTGGAGAAAAAATTATCAGAATACTTCTAAGTATTCATAATTAGACAGGAGAATCCTATTTCTGTCAACCTTCCACAATATCAATTACAGAAACCGGGCAGGATGTTCGGGCAGATTCTGCTGATGCATAGTTTTTATCTGTAATCTGCCCTGTCGCTTCTGCTAAACCATCTTCATCAAAAGAAAAGACCTCAGGACAGGTACTAACACACAAGCCACAACTGATGCAACCATCTTTATTTACATTTGCTTTCATAATAACCTCCATCATAATTTGTGATTGAACATGATAAAACCGACACACTATATGCGTGTCGGTTTCATTTTGAGAATAGTATTCTCCATATTTCAAATATATATGCGCAACTTGTAAACTTACTTCTTATAAAATGCTGTAACAAATCGTTTTAATGCATCGTAATCAGATACCGCTCCAAGTTCTGTAGCAGAATGCATAGAAAGAATCGGCATTCCAATATCTGCACAAGGAAACGGTATATGTGATGTCACGATAGGCCCTAGTGTACTACCACCTAGAATTCCTGTCTTGTTCATAGCAATGGTATAAGGAATATTCTCTTCCTCACAGATTGCTTTCACAATCGCTGCACTTTCTGCTGTGGTTCCATATTTTTGTCCAACGCTTCTCTTCAACGAAAAGCCTTGCCCCATGTAAGCCTTGTTGCTAACATCACTCTTTTCCTCATAATTCGGATGATTTGCGTGTGCCACATCTACAGATAGCATAACACTTTTCTTTGCCACATCTGTCATCCATGTGGAAGAAAGCTGCAAGGACTGGCTAATCTTTTCTAATACCGCACATAGCAATTGACTATCAGCGCCCTGCTTTGACAAGCTACCCACCTCTTCATTATCAAATACCACCATCATATCAATGGTATTATCTGGAATATCTTTTGCTTCTATTATACTATCCAATAAAGCAGCAACAGACGTCAAATTGTCTAACTTTGGTGCTGAAATCATACTGGCATCAACACCGCAGATTCTAGCCTGATCCATATTATAAAGGAACAAATCATAATCTAATATATTCTCAATATCAATATCTAATTCCTTGGCAATGGTATCTAATAAATCCACATCCTCTGATAATGCCACCAGCGGTACTAGTTCCTTGGAAACATCTAACGCACCCTTTTTGTTCAATTCACGGTCCATATGAATTGCTATGCTTGGTATAATGCAAAGTGCATTCTCACTTTTATATAATAATGTCTGTGGAGTAAATGCATCTGCGCCCTTTACAACAACTTTACCTGCGATTCCCAGCGGACGATCCATCCACGCCTTTTGATTCATTCCTCCATATAGTTCAACATTTAGCTTGGAGACATGGGCACCTCTCACCAGCGCATTGGGCTTAACCTGAAAACAAGGATAGTCGCTATGTGCCATAGCAATTCGAAAAACTGGTTTTTCACTGATATTGTCACCGATTCGAAATGCAATCCCATTGGTCCCATACAAATTTACATAATACCCATTATTGGTTTTCAAAGAAAACATATCATCCAGTTCCAATTCTACAAAACTATGATTTTCCACCAATTCTCTCTTCATATAATCAATCACATGAGATGCGGTCACTCCACATTCCAACAATTCCATCAAATGTTTCATATTCATACCCTCTTACTTTGCACTTTTTAATACTATTATACAACTTTAATATATATTTATAAATATATTTTAAGCTGTCTTGAACAGACTTTTCACCTTGCAGTTCTTCATAGGGAATGTTACACTTGTAAAAAACAAAGTAACAGGGAGCGATTTCAATATGCAAGCAATCAATGTACTAGACATCAAACAATTTATGCAATTACTTTTTCAAGGGAATGCTTTGGATCGTTACCAGTTTGTTTCTGCTACAATTCAAACAGACATATCCTATTCCTTAGATGGGCATATCAATCGACAATTTTTTCAAGAGGATGAATTAGAAGCATTACACCTGCATGACATCCCTTACATGCCATGGGCAATTGCAAAGGAAAAAGTCTTTCAGCTCATCAAAGGAAAAAAGATTCCTACTCAATTAAAAATTGTTTTGAAATGCAACCAAGATGATATGAATACTTTTCTTTCATCTACACATTCATCACTTAATTCGAACGATATAGACGGATTTTTCCTAAATATTCTATTCCAAGAAAACAAATTAAATGTGATTTGTGGAATTTCTTATAAAATCTTCACTTTAGAAAAAGAAATAGAACAAGAATTTTCCTCTAGTATCGTCACATTATTTAAATCCAACAATATTGCTTGCGAATAATTCATTTTATCAAAACGAGACAAAGGTATAAAAACCATTGATTTTCCTTACATTTACAAAATTCAACAAAAATGTGATGCAACACAACAACAAATGTGATACCAATAATTATTAGCACTCTCTTTTGATGAGTGCTAATTTTTTCTTGACTTTTTTAAAATACTGTACTATCATATCTACTATATTATTTCAGCAAAAAGGAGATGTTTCTATGAGAAAGAAGCGTGGAAGTTTATCCATTAATAGTGATAATATCTTTCCTATTATTAAAAAGTGGTTATATTCTGACCATGACATTTTTATCAGAGAGGTTGTATCAAACGCCTGCGATGCTGTGACCAAATTGCGTAAGCTCGCATTAATCGGAGAATATGAAGAGACAGACGATGCTACATATCGCATTGATGTCATTGCAAGTCCTAAGGATAAGACTCTTACATTTATTGATAATGGTATTGGTATGACCGCCAATGAAGTGAATGAATACATTAATCAGATTGCATTCTCAGGTGCTTCTGATTTCCTTGAAAAGTATAAGGATAAAGCTACCGATGACCAGATTATCGGTCATTTCGGTCTTGGATTCTACTCTACCTTTATGGTGGCAGATAAGGTTACCATTAATACCTTATCTTATCAAGAAGGTGCCGAACCAGTATTTTGGGAATGTGATGGTGGCACAGAGTTTACCATGTCCACAGGCGACAGAGATGTGCATGGAACCGAAATCACATTATACTTAAATGAAGATAGCTATGAATTTGCCAACGAATATCGTGTAAAAGAAGTATTAGGCAAATATTGCTCTTTCATGCCAGAGGAAATCTACTTTACCAATGCAGACACTGCGAAGGAAGAAACGGAAGACATCGTAGAAAATGCAGAAGTTGAAGCCGAAGAAAAGGAACAACCAATCAATGATACCAAGCCATTATGGACCAAACATCCAAATGACTGTACAGAAGAAGAATACAAGGAATTTTACAGAAAAGTATTCTTAGATTTTAAGGAACCATTATTCTGGATTCATTTGAATATGGATTATCCATTCAACTTGAAAGGTATTCTATACTTCCCAAAATTCAATTCAGAATATGATACTTTAGAGGGAACTATCAAGCTATACAACAATCAAGTATTTATCGCAGACAATATTAAAGAAGTTATTCCTGAATTCTTATTATTGTTAAAGGGCGTCATAGACTGCCCAGACCTACCTTTGAATGTATCTCGAAGTGCATTGCAGAACGATGGATTCGTCAAGAAAATTTCTGACTATATCACAAAGAAGGTTGCTGATAAGCTTTCCGGTATGTTCAAAACAGAACGCGAGACATATGAAAGCTATTGGGATGATTTAAGCCCATTTATTAAGTTCGGCTGTCTAAAGGATGATAAATTCAACGACAAAATGATGAATTATATCCTTTATAAGAATTTGGATTGCAAATATGTGACATTAGATGAGTATTTAGAAACAGGAAAAGACAAATACGAAAATACTGTATTCTATACAGACAATGAAAAAGTGCAGTCTCAATACATCAACATGTTCAAAGAACAGGAAATTGATGCAGTTATATTGACACACAATATTGATACTCCATTTATTACACATCAGGAACAAAAACATGAAGGCGTCAAATTTACTAGAATCGATTCCGATATTACAAACACCTTCAAAGAGGAAATCTCTGAAGAAGAAATGAAAGAGACAACAGATAAGTTGACAGAAACCTTCCGCAAAGCTTTAGACAATGAAAATCTAAGCGTCAAGGTGGAGAAGCTAAAGAACACTGACATTTCTTCCATGATTACACTTCCTGAAGAAACGAGAAGAATGCAAGAAATGATGAAAATGTATAGTATGATGGGTAACATGGATCCATCTATGTTCGGTACAGAGGGACAAACCTTAGTACTCAATGCAAACAACCAGCTTGTACAATATATCTTAGAAAATCCGGAAGGTGAAAATACAAAAACTGTTTGTGAACAACTTTACGATCTGGCACTGCTTGCACATGCACCATTAGAAGCTGAGGCCATGACCAAATTCATTGCCAGAAGCAATCAAATCCTAAGCTTTATGACCAAATAGTATCTATATAAGAACATACCACAATGCCCCATATGACAGGCTTTCCTGCTATATGGGGCATTTAAAATTGTACTTTGTTAATGTATTTCTCAAACTTCTATGATACGGAATTGCTCAAACACCTCCGCTATATCAATAATACCATATCCCCATATCACATTGGGATACTCTAATACGACGTCACGCTGCGCACTCCTCAAAAAGAATCCCTGTACCTGCGCCGCATAATAGGGGCCAACCTCCGGATGTTCCAGTTCCCATTGCATAAACAAGGCAAAAACTCCAGTTGCATGTGCTGCTGCCACAGATGTTCCCGTACGGGTTACAAAATTGTTTCTAAGTCCCGGACCTGTAATCGTCACACCAGGTGCTGTCATATCAGGCTTAGAAATGTCTCTCAGCAAAAAACCGCGGCTAGCGTTGGCATATATGCTTCCATTTGTATGATTATATGCTGTCATAGTTGTAACCAATGGTGCATTTCCTGGAATGGTGATTGTGTTTTCCGGATTTGCCTGTAAAAAATAGGTTTCACGCTGTATAAATTGTCGCAAAGGCATCCATATATGAAATCTTCTTTGTCTTCCTTCGTCTCCATAAACCATCAAGCGCCATAATCCTGGCGTAGGGTTATTGATTCTGATAAAAATCAGTTCTTCACCAGAATAGGTTTCCACCAACTGATACGCCACATAGATTGTAGAATCTGCCAATGGTAAACGCACCGTTTCTTCTGCTCCAAATCTAGGTGAAATTCTTTCAACACGATCTCCCTGCGGCGAAACCAATCCCACCGCAAAGGTGGTAGGAGCCGTTCCCCAAAATTCTAATACCAACGTACGCTGCCCCTCTGCCACATTAAACTCTACCGATTGACTTGCGTTTCCCTCTTCTATATTTCCCGCATAATGCAATCTTTCGCTCCCCTCATTTCCAGCAGGAACACTGACCATAACTCCAGGGTTTTCCAATACACTGGTTAGATAGCGTTCGAGAAATGTAAGTCCAAGGTGTCCTCCATTACTGCTACCCACACCTATGAGAATGGATATAGGCATATTACGTTCATCTGCATATCTCAATAGATATTCGATCGCGTAAATAATATCTGTCTCTTCATAGGCTGGTACGTCTGATGAAACACCAAAATATTCCCGCAAATATTGTTTGCATTCCTTTAATTTTACGATTGCCAATTCTGCTCCACTGGCAATTCCCACAAAATCGTTTTCTGCATTCTCGCCTCCAGCGGCAATACCTGCAAGAAAGGTGCCGTGTCCATTTTCATCTCTAGACGCCACCATTTCATAGGGATTATCATTTTGTAATGCTTCATTTATTTGAGTTGCGGAAAACACAGTGCCATATAGTGCCAAAGGTGTCTGTCTTTCCTCATCATTTCCATCACTTTTTTCTAATCCTTTTAAGCTTTGGTCCCAAATCACACCAATTCTGGTTGTTCCATCTAAATTGCGAAAGAGGGAATTTGTATAGTCAATCCCTGTATCAACCACTCCAACTATCACATTTTTTCCATCAATACCTAATACATTGGGATTTTTCACTTGTTTCACTCCGATTTCTTCCATATTAGAAGAATCCATCAAACCAAACAATTTAGGAATAAATGAATAGGGTACACTCTCTAAATTGGTTAAGTAATCACTCTGTCTCGGTATATGCAAAATACCAATCTTATCCATAATAGGATTCACGCATCCCATTCGATATAGTTCCTCTGCACCTTCAAAACCTTCCAAAAAATTAATGGTGTAATCCACATATTCATTACTATATATCATTTCTTCACAAGTCATATAACCCTCTCAAATATGTTTTTCTTCATTATATGAAAAAAGGCGGAAGATTTGACATCTTCCGCCTCGGCATTATAATTTCTTATATCTTGTATTCTTGCTCATACCTGCTTTTTTCAAAATGTTACGATATGTTTTCCATTTTTTCTTCGGTATCTTAACAACCGGTTTTTTATGAATCTTCCCAAAGGCTTTTGATCCTATTTTTTTCTTTGTCAATTTCGTTGTCTTAATTGTGATATTCTTCAATGCCTTGCATTTGTAAAATGCTTTATTACCAATCTGTTTCACAGATTTACCTATCGTAACAGTCGAAAGCTTCGTACAGCCGTAAAATGCACCCTTACCGATCCTTGTAATGGTATCCGGTACAATCACCTTCGTAATCTTTTTATTGCCTTTAAATGCATTATCCGCTATTGCTACAACCTGATATTTCACACCTTCTACAACAATCTGCTTTGGAATCTTTACAGTTCCCTTGCATTTCTTGGCATTGTCCACTGCAATTGTCGGAACCTTTGCCTTCGCATCTAAAATCCTATATTCCACCTTAGACTTCTGATCCGTAAATGCTGTCACGGGCTCAGGAGCTTGTGGTTCTTCTTGCGGCTCTTCTTCCGTCTTTTCTTCTTCTGGCGCTTTTACCGTAACCATGCAAATCCCCTTAACTCCTGTTCCATCCTTCGCTACACATCGAACCTCAACATTTTCACAAGGATGATTTGCAATAATATTGCCTTCATTATCTACCGTAACTGCATCTTCATCAGATGAAACGAAGAATACTCCCATGGTACGTTCCACATCCGGTACTGTAGTTGCCTGTAAGGAACACTTTTCTCCGGTTTGCATTGTAACTGTTTCATGATTCAGTGTAATCTTTTGTATTTTTTCAATAACCGATATGGTACAAGATGCACTATACAGATTCCGATCGCTTGCTGTACAAGTTATCGTTGCTGTACCATAACCTAACGCCGTCACCGTTCCATCTTGCGATACTGTTGCAACACCTTCATCGCTAGAAGTCCATACGAGTGTCTTATCACTTGCATTTTCCGGAATAATCGTTGATTCCAGTTTCAGTTTTGTATCACTAAACATCTGCTTGGCAGACCAGGCTAATGTAACATCTTCTACATATTGCAATACCTCTATGGTACAATGTGCCGTTACGTTCTTATCATCAAATGAAGTACATGTGATAACTGCTTTTCCTGCTTTCTTCGCCGTCACAAAGCCACGGGCATCCACAATCGCAACATCCTCATCACTCGAAGTCCACTTTACAGAATGATTGCTGGCATTTTCAGGACTTACGCTCGCCGTTAATTGTAGCGTATCATATATATGCAACTTCTTTTCCGTCTCGTTTATTGCCACTCCGGTCGCAGGAATCCTTGCATCTGTATATGCCTTAATTCTACAGTTTTTACCATCTGCTGATATATCCTGCCAAGCATCACCACTCTTACTAACAAAGCTTTGTCCAGCAACACTTCTTGAATAATTACTACACCAGTCACCTGTTACAGAATCATCCGCAACAACATACGTGTCCCCACCATTTAAATCTGTATGGCAAATCACGACGCTGAAGCGTTCCCCTTTTTTAATCCAACCCTGTGAATTCATTTCAACTGTATGAAATCCTGCATACGGCTGCCGAATTACTTTTCCCGCAACTATCGTTCCGCTCGTAGGATCATCTTCCTTACATCCTTTGTATATATATATCGAACAACGTTGGTTCGAGTCATTTGTATAGAAACCTACTGCATTGACATATTCGTCTCCTTGTGCAGTATAAATGTTTGCTGAATAGTTACATAGATATCTAACATTTAACGCTCCACCATCATATTGATAGTTGTTTTCATAATTATCTGCGTCGCCAAAATCATAGAAAAAACCTTCACCTTTTAGTAGCGAAGCATCCTCATACGATATCCAAAAGTAACCATCCTTACTCCATGTATCTCCCCAACTATTCTTACAATACCAAGCTCCGTCCGACGTCGGCTTATATGTACCAAAATTATCCTTACTGTAATCATCATCCCAACCAACAATGGTGATTCCGTGATTCGCATCCAAACCTTGTGGACAATATACCGCAACTGCTTTTGTCTGATTAAATGATGCTTCCTCCCCTGTACTATAATATTCATCAGCAGAGTGGTAAGAAGATGCACATGCACCATATTGCTTAATCATCTGTTTAATGACATCCCTGTCTTGCATAGATACCCAATATGCATTTTCGAGATGGAATGCATCTTTAGAATAAGCAAGCTTATCCGCCAACACTATTTGTCTATCTTTCACAATAGAAGCATATGGTGCTTCAGATTCCTTCACAAGACCATACCAGTTGGCAACACGGTATGTTGCATATTGCTGGTTACCACCCACATCTAAAAAAGCATTAACCGAGGAATCATTGATACTGAACTTATCCCCTGCAGTGCCCCCAAGTGGATCTATCACAGAATTAGACATAAAATAAGCCAATTGTAATTCCGATAAATCAATCGCATCTCTTCCTTCCAAGGTCGCCTTGCTTTCCTTCACAAGACTAGCCTCGGAAGCCGCAATGAATGAAAATGCCCAGCAGGTTCCATACGGATTTTGATTCTTTACAGATGTCACATATGGAGAATAATATTCTGCCTCCGTCATCGCTTTGGAAATCCCAAATGTTCGAATTTCTTTCGATGGTGTCACTGGTGAAATATCAAGTTCCTCCGGTTGATAAGAATGATACGGAATTATTTCTTCACCGCGATACGTAGTTGCATGAGATACACTCCCTAACAAACCGATTACAATAGCACTAACACCAAGGAATAACACGCGTTTTTTCATATTCAGACCACCCCTTATATTATCAGTTTATAAACCTCTCATTCAGAGGCTTTATCTTTCGCTTTCTCGTTTCATAACTCTTTATGCATCCTTTAAAAAAGCCTTGTATGACTTATAAGCTTCATAGATATCAGCCTTACTTGTTATTTCCCATGGTGCATGCATATTAAGAACAGCAACACCACTATCAATCACATTCATTCCATACAACGATAATATATATGCAATGGTTCCGCCACCACCAATATCAACCTTACCTAGCTCTGCTGTCTGAAATGCCACATTGTTGTCATCCATAATTTTGCGAAGCTTACCAATATACTCTGCATTGGCATCATTGGATCCAGACTTACCTCTAGAACCAGTAAACTTATTGAACACAACACCACGGCCAAAGTAAGCGGCATTTTTCTTTTCGAAGGCACTTGCATAACTTGGATCGTATGCCGCAGACACATCCGAAGAAAGCATAAATGAGTTCGCCAAAGTTCTCTTCAACTTTAGTTCGTTGTAAACACCCATATTATCTAGCAATTCAGCCACTGTATTCTCAAAAAACTTAGATTGCATTCCTGTCGCACCAACAGAACCAATCTCTTCTTTATCTACTAACAAACAGCAAGCTGTACGCTTCACTTCCTGCATATCAAACATTGCAACTGCAGAGGTATACGCGCATACTCGATCATCTTGACCATACCCCATAATCATCGATTCATCTAAGCCTGCATTTCTTGCCTTGCCAGCTGGAACAATCTCCAATTCTGCAGAGAGAAAATCTTCCTCTTCCACATCGTATTTCTTCTTAAGAATTGAAAGAATCATTTTCTTCACTGGTTCTTTCTCCTCCTTTGCAAGGGGACGGCTACCAATCAGGATGTCTAACTGTTCACCTTCCACCACCTTGTTTGCTTTCTTTTCCATTTGCTCACCAGCCAAATGAATCAATAAATCCGTTACACAGAAGATTGGATCTTTGTCATCTTCACCAATCACAATATCAATCACTTCACCATTCTTCTTTGCAACCACACCATGAATTGCAAGGGGTAATGTCACCCACTGATACTTCTTGATTCCACCATAATAATGGGTATCCAAATAAGCAAAATCTGTATCTTCATACAACGGATTCTGCTTTACATCCATTCTCGGAGAATCTATATGAGCTCCCAAAATATTCATACCCTCTTCTAAAGGAGCTTCCCCAATATGGAATAGAGCAATGGCCTTTTTCATATTCACCGCATAAACCTTGTCACCAGTCTTCAACTTCTTACCAGAAGCTTTCACTTCTTCAAAATCCAGGTAGCCAGCTTCCTTTGCCTGTTCCACAATATATCTCACGCATTCGCGTTCTGTCTTTCCGTTATCCAAAAACTTGCGATATTCCTTACATATTTTTTCTAATTCTTTTATTTCTTTCTTATCATAATCTTTCCATACATTTTTACGTTCCATAGCAACACCCGTACAACCTACTAAATGCAGTATTGTATCATCCTTTCTTTTCTCTGTATAAGAAAAAGAAGAACAATAGTTGTTCTTCCATTTCCAATTAATTCTATTATATTATTTTCGTCGAAAACTGCAAGTAATATTCACTGTTTACACAGAAACACACACGCATTTCACAAGGAAATTATTCATCCTCCTGCTCTATTGCCAATGCACCTCGCATCTCCAAAATCGGTCCGCCAGTTCCATTAATATATGCACCTGTAATTGTAACACGGCCGATATTATCATCTCGAGGTATTTGATACATGATATCTAACATAAATTCCTCTATGATTGCTCGCAAAGCTCTTGCACCGGTCTTCTTCTCCATCGCCCGTTTTGCAATCTCATGATATGCACTATCATCAAACCTTAAGTCCACGCCATCCAAAGCCAGCAACTTCTGATACTGTTTCAAAATGGCATTCTTTGGCTCTTTGAGAATCTGCACCATCATATCTTCATCTAAACTCTCTAATGTGTAAAGTACTGGTAAACGACCCAAAAACTCTGGTATCATACCAAACTCTCTCAAATCCTCCACAGTAACCTTCTGCAATAGATTCTTATCTCCATCATATTTGTCTTTCAAATCTGCTTTAAAACCAATAGACGACTGCTTATTGAGTCGTGCCTTGATAATATCTTCAATATCAGGAAATGCTCCACCACAAATAAACAAAATATTTCTTGTATTAATGGTGGTAAGTGGGGTCATGGCATTCTTACTTCCCGAACCTACCGGAACCTCCACTTCAGCACCTTCCAGTAGTTTCAACAATCCTTGTTGCACAGCTTCGCCACTAACATCTCTGGAATTGGTATTACGCTTCTTGGCAATCTTGTCAATCTCATCAATAAACACAATGCCTCGTTCCGCCTTTTCCACATCATTATCCGCTGCTGACAACAACTTAGAAAGTACACTCTCCACATCATCGCCTATATACCCTGCTTCTGTCAAAGTTGTGGCATCGGTAATGGCAAGCGGAACATTGAGTATCCTTGCAATGGTCTTCACCAAATAAGTCTTTCCAGAACCTGTTGGACCTACCATCAACATATTGGATTTTTCAATTTCAATATCATCCATGCTATCCGTCAACACACGCTTATAATGATTGTAAACCGCAACAGAAATCACCTTCTTGGCGTGTTCCTGACCAATGACATAGTCATCTAGCTTTGCCTTCATTTCATGCGGAGCAGGAATTGTGCTCAACGATAATTCCGGTTCTTCCTTTTTCTTTTCTTTCGGTTTCTTTTTCTTGATTTTCTGCGATCTTGGAATATCATCCACCGGCATGAACTGATTCATGCTCATATTCGGCATATTAGACATATCCATAAACTGCATTCCGCCTCCAGCAAAACTGTCAAAGGTTTTCTGCATACAGTCCTGACAAATATTGATATTACTTGGCATATATATTAATTTGCCAACCTTGGACTCTGGACGTCTGCACAGGTAGCAATATTTTTCATATTCGTCTTCCTTGTCCTGCTTCTCTTCTTTTGTATCCACTATATTATTTTTCAACTTGTCATCCGATGTCAATTCTTCTTCATCATCTAACACTTCTTCTCTAAAGTCTAAATCGTCTGCCATTCTTTTCCTCCACTATGTTTGCATCTATTCAAATTGTAGTTCTTATACATGTCAAGTATAACAAATTTTAAAGTGAATTACTATTGTCTATTTTAGGCAACACCACGCATCGCATGAAAAGCATGCTCAGTGATGGACATTCGCCAAATGGATTTTCATGCAAGCATGAATCCACTTGGCTCATTGTTAGCACAAAAAAGAAGGAGATGATCATCTCCCTCTCCTTATATGATTATATATTATCCACGATTTGGCATCATAGATATAATCCTACCTGCAAAATCATTGAAATTCTGTGTCTGTAAAATAACTCTTCCCGGACCAACTAACTTGGTAAGGAACAATCCTTCTCCACCAAATACGATATTGCCTATTCCTTTTACAGTTTCTACTTCATATCTTACCGTCCTATCAAAAGCAACCACATTACCTGTGTCTACCTTGACCACTTCACCCTGTGCAAGTTCTTTCACAACTGGATCACCATCAACTTCTAAAAAGACATAACCATCACCACTAATCTCTTGCAAAATGAATCCTTCTCCACCAAACAATCCAGAAGATACTTTCTTTGTCAATGCAACAGATACATCCACGCCGTCCTGCGCACAGAGAAATGCTTTCTTTTGTGCAAGCATACCAGGAGTTCCTGTTAAATCAATCGGAAGCACATCCCCTGGCACTGTTGAACCAAATGCCACCTTTGCTCCATCTGTGCTAGCTTCGTACGTTGCCATAAACAATGACTCACCTGACAACATTCTTCCTAGTCCCTTCATCAAGCCACCTCTGGCGTTGGTCTTCATCTCAACTCCCTCTGTTTGCCAAATCATTCCACCACGCTGCGTATATACAGACTCTCCACGATTCAATGTAATCTCCACAGCTGGTACTGTTTTACCTACGATTTCATACTGCATATTATATCTCCTCTCATTCGTATATCACTTACTCTAAATTATATATAGTTTTACATTCCCTTTGCCTTTTTTGTACAAGCTTTCATTGCTTCAATGACTGCACTGCGCATCCCTTTTTGTTCAAGTACACGAACTGCCTCGATGGTAGTACCACCTGGCGAACAAACCATATCCTTCAATTCAGCTGGGTGCTTTCCAGTTTCCAACACCATTTTCGCACTTCCAAGTACTGCCTGGGCTGCAAATTCATAAGCCAATGCTCTCGGCATTCCGTCTGCCACCGCCGCATCTGCCATAGCCTCAATAAACATAAACACATAAGCTGGTGAACTACCACTAACAGAAACCACCACATCCATCAATTGTTCTGAAATCACTTCGCATTTTCCAAAGCCTTTGAGGATACTGACCACATAATCAAGCTCCTTTTTGGTTACATAATTATTGGAACAAGCAGCAGTAATTCCTTCCCCTACTAACGCCGGCGTATTTGGCATGCAACGAATAATCTTAACCTGTTTACCAAACTTTGTTTCCAGCCACTCCATTGTCTTACCTGGTGCAATGGTCACAATAATCTGGGAATCCTTCACACAATCCTTAATCTCCGCAATCACACTTTTATAAAATTGAGGTTTCACAGATAAGAAAATGATTTCTGATTTGCTCACAACTTCTTTGTTGTCAGTTGTAACATGAATTCCCAACTCATCCCTTACCTTGTCAAGACTATCCATAGACAAATCAGATCCAATAATTTCACTGGCAGGCACCAAATGATTGTTAATAATACCCTTCATAATCGCATTCGCCATATTGCCACAACCAATAAATCCAATTTCCATCTTAATCTCCTCCTCATGTCAACATCATTTAAATATATAGAATCACTACCCCTTTAGATTACGATTATTTTGAAGTATTGTCAACAAAAAAAGGGCATCGGCTACAACCGATACCCTTTGGATTCGCTATCGTGATTCAAATCTTATAAAGCTACGCTTCCCTGCTCGCCATCAGCTGTATAATATATCATACCTTCTTCTGGCTTTACATAGATGTTAAGCTCTTTCACTTTCTTACCAACGATCTCTACAACCTTAGCTGTTACATCAGCTGTTGTTACTTCATAACCACAAGCCTGAACATATACAGTCTGAGTAGCCTTAACTGCCTTCTTAGCTGGAGCCTTCTTTGCAGGAGCCTTAGCTGCTTTCGCTGGAGCTGCCTTCTTCTCTGCTACTGCCTTTGTTGTCTTTGCTGGAGCTGCCTTCTTCTCTGCTGCTGCCTTTGTTGTCTTTGCTGGAGCTGCTTTCTTCTCTGCTGCTGCCTTTGTTGCTTTAGCTGCTGTAGTCTTCTTAGCTGGAGCCTTCTTTGCAGGAGCCTTCTCTGTCTTAGCTGCCTCTGCTGCCTTAGCTGCCTCTACTTTTGCCATAGCTACTTTAACCTGTTCTGCTGTTGATTTCTTTGTTGCCATTTTAATCTTTCCCTCCATTTGTTCAATAAAATTATGTATGTAAAATCCTTAAGTTGTCTATTTAGTAACTATTCAGTACCTTCATAGTTACATTCGCAAATCCATGAAAATCAGCTACGCTGATGGGATTTGCTCACTCCTGAATCACTTTCTTACGGACAAAACAGCAAGTGTTTTGTCCTACCCTAAACAGTTACTCTCTTCACAATGTTCATACTACCCCAAAAAATCGACTTTTGCAACTTTTTGGCGGATTTTCTCTAGTATTGACAAGCAATTACGATTTTTCACGAAGTTTCGTGACATTTTGCACAAAAAAAACAATGCAAATCAGTTCAGCGTTCCTCAAATTTAACCACGGTTAATAGTGTTCCACTTCCATCCTCATGGAGGGCTGGCGCCCAATAAGGTCCAACTATATACTAGCCATGCTCCATTCACACGCCTTCGGCGCGTTTCATGGACGGTTGGCGCCCAATAAGGTCCAACTATATACTAGCCATGCTCCATTCACACGCCTTCGGCGCGTTTCATGGACGGCTGGCGCCGTATAAGTTTAACATTAAAAATAGCTGGTAGTGAACAAGTTCCCTCCAGCTATTTTAATATTAAACTTGCATGGCTTGTAGCTTAACCAAAGTACCTCTTCAAAAGTCCTTCAAATGCCTTGCCATGTCTTGCCTCGTCACGAGCCATTTCGTGCACAGTATCGTGGATAGCGTCTAAGTTCAATTCCTTCGCTCTCTTAGCAAGATCAAACTTACCTGCTGTTGCTCCATTCTCAGCATCTACTCTCATCTCAAGATTCTTCTTAGTAGAATCTGTTACCACTTCACCAAGAAGCTCTGCAAACTTCGCTGCATGTTCTGCCTCTTCCCAAGCTGCCTTCTCCCAGTAAAGACCAATTTCTGGATAGCCTTCTCTGTGAGCAACTCTTGCCATTGCAAGATACATACCTACCTCTGAACACTCAGCCTCAAAGTTTGCACGTAAATCCATAAGAATGTCTTCTCTTACACCCTGTGCTACTCCTACTACATGCTCAGCCGCCCAAGACTTCTCATCTGACTGCTTTGTAAACTTCTCTGGTCCTACCTTACATACTGGGCACTGCTCTGGTGCCGAATCTCCTTCATGAACATAACCGCATACACTACATACATACTTTGCCATAATCTTATTCTCCTTTTCGTATAATATGATTCTTTGCCTATCCTGTCACATAACAGATTGGCATATAATTTAGTTCTAAATAATCAGTAATCACAAAACAGTAATGATTACTGTTATTATATTATCATTAGTCTTTGCCTTTGTCAATAAGTTTTTTTATTTTTTTTAAATTTTCCAAAATATATTTTTCAGTAATATCATATTTATTACAAAATTATAAAAGATATAGAAAACCCCAAGTACAAGACACTGTCGCTAACACTTGGGGTTCCTCACTATTCTGATTTCAAAATATTCACAATTTCTTTCAAATTCATTCCATTGGATGCTTTAATCAAGACAATATCTTCTGGTTTCATAGTCGCCATAAGATAAATGGCAGCCTCCTCATTATCTGAGAATGTATATACCTTGATGGAAGTTTCTTGCGCTTCAACCACCTGCTTAATATTTTGAGACAATTCACCAAGTACAATCACCTCATCCAATGGCTTATCCACCAAAAACTCACCAATTTCTTTGTGATATTGCACCTCATTTTCTCCTAATTCAAACATGTCACCCAAAACTGCCACTCTGCGTCCATCACAAGGCATATCACACAACACATTGATACTTGCTTTCATAGAATCCGGACTGGCGTTATAGGTATCATCAATCATCGTAAATTTGTTCTCAATTCGAATAATCTGCTGGCGTTGTCCCTTAAAATCCGCAAAAGCTTTTGCTGCTACAGACATAGGAATTCCATTCTCGTTAGCCACCGCCAAAGCAACCACACAGTTTCCTACATTGTGCTTACCTAACGTATTCAATTCAACAGAAACCTCTTCGTTACCATGTACACAAGTAAACGTTGTAAACCCTTCATGGTACACAATATCCTTGGCATAATAATCGCACCAATCTTCTGTTCCATAGAACAATGTGCGACAAGTCAGATTCTCAGCCTTCACAGCATCTTTCAACAAATCATCATCACCATTCAAGAACAATGTTCCATTCTCTTTCATAAAATGTACAATACTCAGTTTTTGCTTTCGAATGTTTTCTTGGGTTTTCATAAACTCAATATGTGCCACACCAATGGTGGTAACCACTGCCATATCCGGACGAACCATTTCTGACAAAATGTCCATCTGTCCTTCTTCACTGATACCAAGTTCTAATACCGCAATCTCATCCTCTGCAGACAATCTAGACAAGGTAATCGGAACACCAATCTGAGAATTAAAATTTTTCTCCGTGTGGAATGTCTTTTTCGCTGACGCCAACGCCTGTGTAATCATCTCTCTTGTGGTAGTCTTTCCGACACTACCTGTCACCGCAACAACAGGCAACGAAAAACGGGCACGAATCCCTGCACCAAGTTTTTGCAATGCATCCACTGTATCATCCACACGAATATATGGTTTCTCAGCCACAACCACACCATTGTGCTGCGAGGTTAACGTCACTGCACCTATCTCCAATGCAGATTCAATGAAACGATGCGCGTCTACTCGCTCACCAATAATGGGAACAAATAAATCCCCCTCTTTGATTTCCTTTGAATTAATGCAAATATCTGTAACAGGCGTATTCTCATCTCCACACATCAAGATGCCACCTGTCAACTCTACGATATCTTTCACTGTTATATTTTCCATAACTACGACCTTTCTCCCGTTTGCAACATTTGTTGTATCCACCGGGCTACCCCATCCTCATCATTGGACGGAATTACAGCATGTGCCATATCTTTAATCTGCGGATGAGCATTTTCCACCGCATAGAAATAATCACTTGCCTCGAACAAGGACTTATCATTCAAGTTATCTCCAAAACTGACAACGCTGTCAAATCTTCCTGCACCACGAAGGTAATTCACCGCTTCCTTCTTAGAAGCCTTATCACTATAAATTTCCAACATATAATAATCGTCACTATAGATATCTGGATAAAACTCCGCCTTCACACCCTTCACTACAGAAAGCTCTCGATAAAGTCCCTCCAATTTCTCCTTTGGTTCACGAAGCATACAATAAATGATATCTCGACCTGCAATCAAAGAAAGATCTTCCACCTCAGTAAACTTCTTATCATATTTCATAATTCGTTCATTACGGAAATAATTCAATGAAGTAGAGGCCACGCTATCATAGTACGCCACAAACTGATCCTGCTCCAATCCATACAAGAAACAATTCAAGCCCTTAACTTTAATCAAACCCAACAAGACCATGATAATATTGGTATCCATTGCTTCCTTCTTAATATAACGCTTAGATGACATATCATAGATCAACACGCCATTCATCATCATAATTGGCAGTTGCAAATTCAACTTCTCCACAATCTTAAGGGCTGTGGTTGGTGTTCTAGCTGTAGAAACTGTAAAATTCAATCCACGCTCAATACAAGCATTCATTACCTTTATAGTTTCTTCACTAATCTGTGCATCACTATTCAATAACGTTCCATCCAAATCACTTACAAATAATCTTCTCATTCGTTCCTCCAATACGGATTCCATATCAACTACAATTCCTGCTCATTATACTCTTTTTTTTACGTAGTTGCAATTACTAAGAAATGACGATATTCTGAGCGTTACAACTGTCGCCATTCCAAAATTCACTTATTTTTTCTTGCACATTAGAAAGTGTCACCACATCATAATCCTCCCACTCTGCTGGAAATGTGTCCACCACTTGCTGCGATACAAATCGTTCGTCTAATAGCAAAATGATACCTTTGTCCTCCATCGTACGGATTACGCGTCCCGCTGCCTGTTGCACTTTATTCATCCCTGGATACAAATATGCATATTCAAATCCCTTACCCTCTTTTATAGCAAAATAGCTCAACTGAATTTCTCTTTCATTGCAAACCATGGGCAATCCCGTTCCCACTATAGCAGCCCCAATCAGATAATCCCCCACTAGATCGATACCTTCAGAAAAGATTCCACCTAAAATGCAAAATCCCAATGTAGGTTCCTTCGGATTCCGAAAAGCGTCTAAAAATTGTTCCCTTTCTTCTTCGGACAAATAGGCTGTCTGGCAAACCACCTTCACATCAGACAATAATCCCAATTCCATTGACGCTTCATAGACATCATTTAACATTTTGTATGAAGGAAAAAATGCCATATAATTGCCAGATTTTCCATGCACCAGCGTCTCAAGATATTGCGCCATTTTCTCATATTGTTTTGGTCCCCGTAGCTTATATCTGCTACTAACATCTACGCCCACCAAAATCCTTCTATTTTCCTGAGGAAATGGTGATGGAATATAAATTGCATAATCAGTTTCATCATCATGTAGCAATTCCTTGTAATAAGTAATTGGCAACATCGTTGCAGAAAAGAAAATAGTAGCATTCCCCTTTTCAATGCAAGCGCTTAGATTATGAGCCGGATGTATACAATACAATTTTATCATAAAGGATTTGTCACTAATCTGCTCACCATAGATTTCATAACTTTCATCTACTAATTCATATATATTCAGAAACTGATTGATTTGGAAGTAAAAATCCAATATTTCATCTTTATGCGGTTTTAACGCACTAATCTCTTTACTTTCCTCCAAAAAGGCCTCCAACTGAGCATGTAAACGCAATAACTTTAGATACAGGCTTCCCATATCTTCAATCAGTGCATAACGCTTTTCATTGTCGCACAGTTTCTTGAGATTTAGCATTTCCTTATTACAATTGCCCAGCAATTTTCCGAGTTTCGCATTATATGGCATCAGTAACTTACGCATATTCAAAAAATCCTCTTTATAAATCGCCGCACTGTACATAGCAGATGCACGTTCTACAAGATTGTGTGCCTCATCCACCAAAAAGAGAAAATCTCCCTTTGCACCCTCTGCAAAATATCGACGCAATTTTACTTTTGGATCAAACACATAATTATAATCACAAATAATTCCGTCCACAAACAAACTGACATCCAATCCCATCTCAAAAGGACACACCATATGCTTGTTGGCATACTCTAACAAAACATCTCTCGTCACATTCACTTCATGGGTAACACAATCATAAACCGCCTCATTGATTCGATCAAAATGTCCCTTTGCATACGGACAATGCTCCGGTTCGCATTTCATTTCCTCCATTGGGCAAATCTTTTCCTTCGCTGTAATCAGAACACTTCGGAAATGCAAACCACATTTTCTTAATATCTCCAAACCGTCCACTGCTACACCTCTGGCAATAGTTTTCGCAGTAAGATAAAACAGTTTTTCTCCATACCCATCTCCCATAGCTTTGATAGTTGGAAACAGTGCTCCCATAGTCTTTCCAATTCCCGTAGGTGCCTGCACAAACAGATTCTGTCTTCTTTTAATAGAAAGATATACAGAACCTGCCATATCCCGTTGTCCCGCACGATAGGGATAAGGAAACTCTAAATCGTCAATACTCTCATTGCGAATCCTACGATTATCCACTTCAAACTGTGCCCACTTGCAGTACTCCTCCACTAGATTATGAAACCACATTTGTAACGCATCAAATGTAAATAATTCCTTGAACCTCTTAATTTCCTCAGTATCCAGATTGCAATAGGTCATCTGTACAGCAATTTCTTCCAATTCGTTCTGCATAGCGTAAATGTAGGCATAACACATAGCCTGTGCTTTGTGAACAAAAATAGGTTCCTCCATATGATCCAGTTTCTTGTAAACTCCTTTGATTTCATCAATGGTAACACCACTATCTTCCGTTATGATTCCGTCAGCTCTCCCCTCAATGGTCAGCACATAATCTGGTCTCACAACATCATATTTCAGAGAAACTTCTGCATCATAATTAAGACCCATTTTTCCTTGAATCTTGCGGTGTATTCTACTACCCTCCGCCATTGTTTCTTTAGAAAATGAGCCTTCTCCACTGGCAATATCTCCACTTCGAAATATGAACTCTACAAGTCCACGTACCGATATCTTCATCTGATACATCATTTATTCCTCTTACAATCAACAAGTAGCATATGAACCGCTTGTCCATATGCTACTTTTGTTTTACACATAATATACAATCTTTTTTCCAATCTCGTCGGCTGTTGCCTTATCAGTCAATTTCTCCAACAACACCAAACCGAAATCAATACAGGTTCCCATTCCACGACTAGTAATAAACTGACCATCGCACACAACACTGTCTGTCAATGGAGTAGCACCTAAAAGTCCCTCTTCCATTCCTGGATAACAGGTTGCATTTTTTCCTTTCAACAATCCCATTTCTCCATAGATTGTAGGTGCTGCACAAACTGCCGCAAGGTACTTGCCATCTTCCATATACTGACGAATCAACTTCTCCAATCCCGCATGTGCCTTTAGGTTCGGTGTACCAGGAATACCCCCTGGCATAATCAACATATCTGCATCACTCAAATCTTTCTCGTCAAACAGTAAATCTGCACGAATTGTGATTGCGTGTGAGCTAGTTACATCATAGTCTCCCATAATAGAAACCGTCTTACAATCCACGCCACCTCTCCTTAGAATATCTACAACCGTCAAAGCTTCCACTTCTTCAAATCCTGTTGCATAAAATAAATACGCCTTTTTCATTCTACCATACCTCCTGCCTAGTATTCTTCCTCTTATCACAGCACACCCGTTTGATAAAACTCTTCCGGCGGAGTTTGTTTCCCTTTTATCTGCCGTTTATTCTCGTACATCAGTAAATCTGCCTGCTGATATATATTCATCAGCATCTTTCCTTGTTCTTCCTGATTATAGACAGCAAAACCATGGGCAATACTAATTCGAAAATCTTTATCTGGCTGTGCGTTATATTCGTCCAATATGTCACGGAAGCTTGCAATTCCATTTTCATACTGTTGCAAAACTTTATCACCACTTAATATCACTGCAAACTCATCTCCACCAATACGGAAACATTCACCTTCCTCTCCCGTAAAGGCATTCTCAATTAAGTTCGCACTTTCCACTAACATTTTATCACCTGTTCGATGTCCAAAGTTATCATTAATAAACTTCAAATCATTGACATCAAATATAACAATTCCAATTGCGTCAAGCTCGTCTTTTTCCTTTTCCAAATCAACCAGACGTTCTTCAAAGGCTGTACGATTACCAATTCTAGTCAAACCATCCTTGTATGCCAACTGACTTACAATTTCCATCTGAACGCCAAGTTTGACAGCGTTAATTGTCTTCTCCAAACTCGAAGATCCAAAACATACAATAAAGATTAATAGACCTATACGCACAAACATTGCTGTATCGCTACTACTTCCCGTGTAGTACCTATAAATATCAATCACTGTGGCAATCGAAAGTCCGCACAAACCAATACCACGTAACACGCGATACACATTTCTAGATTTGCTTTTTCCAAATATAAATGTATTGCGTATAATCGTGTAAAACAACACCACTGCAGACAAAACCAAAACAATGTGGCTAAAATGTAACGTTTCGTGGACATCTGCAATCTTGGTAACATGCAAAACCATCGCTACAACAAAACTCAAAAAGGAAACCCCCACCATTGCCATCATTGCACCGCGCTTACGGAATCCAAAAGCAGCATCGAGATACAATGTCATAGGAATGGAAATCAACATTAACATACAGCAGGATACCATCTGCATCGTTCGGCTATCCCCCATATAGAACTGAAGTAAATTTGTCTCAGCCAAACACCAAGTTGCAACACTAACAGAGAACATACCAAGATATAATAATTCATGATTCTTTTGTGCTCGCATATTGATTGGAATATCCACTATAATAAGCAAAACACCCACAAACAATGTTAAGATACATGTAATAAATGAAATCAATTTTTCTTCCACTGTATCCATAATTGCTCTTGCAGGTTCTCCTAACACAATATGGTCAATACTAGATTTTCCAGAATCATATACTTTTGTGATACGCATCTCCACCTGTTTCCCAGCATCTTCAGATGTAATCGGAACATAGTTAAATCGAGTACCACTAGACTTGGTGTATAGTTTATTCTCCGGCACATATGGATCGTACACCAGCACGCCATCTACATACACCTGAAAATACACATTCTTACTTCGAAAGCAAATATGATTTCCTTCTTCTATATCTGCTGGAATATCGCAAAACACGCTGAACTCCTCGTATACCCCTATTTCTTCTAAATGATGAAGCTTTGACATTTCCACACTGGATCCATCCTCCAATACCCAACCAGAAGAAAAGTCCATTGGCAAATCAAAAGACTCTCGAATAATAGATGTTCCATCATATTGCCAGTGCAAAAATACTACAATAAAAAAAACCGTTGCTACCATAATTCCATATAAAATATGATAAACACGATTTCTCATAACACATCCCCCTTTTTTGTAAAAAAACATATATGTATTTTAAAATATACAAATATATTTGTCAATGAAACCAAAGTATGATAGGCTTATGAATATTGAATCATTGAAGAGGTGAAATGCATGGAAATCGAAAGAAAATTTTTGATAAAAAAAGAACAACTTCCACAAAATCTGGATCATTATCCGCATCACCAATTAGAACAAGCCTACATTATAACGAATCCCGTCCTTCGCATTCGAAAAAAGGATGATACCTATATATTAACCTATAAGGGACAAGGTCTTATGACACGGGAAGAAATAGAATTTCCCTTAACCGAAGAGGCGTACAACCAGTTACTCACCAAAACCGAAGGCAACATTATCACAAAAACTCGTTATAATCTTCCTGATGGTAATTATACAATTGAGCTAGATATATTCTCTGGTACCTTTGAAGGCCTTTATCTTGCAGAAGTAGAATTTCCAACTGAAGATGCAGCGCTTTCTTATCAACCACCAGAATGGTTTGGACCAGATGTCAGCAACGAAAATACATTTCACAATTCTACACTAAGTAAAATGTCAGCACATAATTTGCAACAAATACACAACGAAATCTCCAAACGTTTTGAATAACAGAAAATAAAGCATATACCAGACCCCTGTCTGATATATGCTTTATTTTCATCTATCGTTGCATATCATTTATTTTAGACTGCAAAATAACTTTATTCATCAATCCTACTGTCACAAAGACATCGAAGAATCCGCCTACCATATATAGCAATTCTATACCTAAACAGTATGTAATTGCCTTAACAAGCGCTCCTATGGTCTTGGCAAACACCGTCACCTTATATACAGTCTCAAATTGCAAATCCGGCATAATCGCTTTTATAAGAATAAACATAAACAGTGCATAAAACACTGCCGTAACAAGATATTCCACAATTGCAGCAAACCACAGTAATACAAACACGAAAAACAGACAGATATAGATTACACCACTCATATCTGCAACAGTCTGATTGGATATGGAATAATCCTTGAAATCTTCAAAACTCTGTATTTCTACCATTCCACCCAAGCCATACACTGAATTATATACAAGCATATTACTTTTACTCACCATAACCGCTTGAATCATGTTTTCAGGAACATCTTTTCTTTCATAGGCATCCACAGTGGTATCAATTACAAAATACACGCCACCAACCTCATCTACTTTTTCAAACTTTTCTTCAAAATAAAACGTTCCATCTTCCAATAAAAATTCCGGAATCTCATTTAAAACAATGCCCTTTACACCTCCAAGTCCAGCAATAGAACCCAAGGTCGGAATTGCATACTGAATCAAAGAAACAAGAAATAATAATACTACAATATAACGCACCAACTTGCCTGTAGAAAGTTTGAGCAACTTATCATACTCTTTCGGTGCAAACATTGCCGTAATCAAACTGTCAATCAACGTGAACTTTTCTTTCTCATTCTTCTTTGCAGAAGTTTGTTTTTCCATAGTTCTCAACACCTATCCTTAATCTATATCATACATCAAATCATTTTCCAAAATTGGCAATACAATGGTAACCACCGTGCCCTTTCCTTCTTTGGATATCACCTCTGTTCGTGCCTGACAAGCCTCTTCTAACAACGACAACTTCTTGACAATGGTGGTATTTTTCTTTCGCAATATTGCTGTATCGAATCCTGCACCATCATCAATAATCTGAATTGCATATCCGTCTGCACGGGTATATGTACGAACTGCCACATTTCCCTTATTGTCATGATTGGCAATGCCATGTTTCACTGCATTTTCCACTAGCGGTACCAGACTATGTCGAGGAATATTAAAATCCTTCACCTTGCACTCCATGGCAAAATCCAGATTCTGATTACGGGTTTTCTGCAATTGCAAATATGCAATCATATGTTCTAATTCCTCACTAAATGATACCACCTCACCAGCACTTTCCATTGCCTTTATATTGTCTCTAAAATATACAGATATATAATATATCATTTTCACGCTCTTAGCAGAACCGCTCTTAATCAAGCTCTGTAATGTCTGGAAGGATGCAAACAGCAAGTTTGGATTCATTTGTTCTATTACTTCTGCCCGAATCTTACTCTCATCCATTGGTAGTTCCTCTTCTTTAGGCTGCACATAAAATGCTTGACGCATACCATAGATTCCGATGTACATGATATAGACGAAAAATCCAATTCCAATATACACATTTTCTGCAACAATTTTTCTACCAGTTAGATACATAATTACCTGACAAAGCATGCACAAAATCAAAATCACATTTGCAACAAAAATCGGCATTCCTTCTCTACGCTGATAGTCAAAAATCGTAATAGCCAGCACAATGGTAAACAATAACACCATGACACCATATAATGCTGAAGCAATGTTATAAATGATATCAAAATGTAACAAACCAAACACCTGTAATACCATTACACTGATATATAGGACCCCAACTAGCAAAATAGCTGTATCAACAATTCCAAGAACCTTTTTCTTGTAAATAAAACATCTAATAATTGTCAAATGCAACACAATGGACAAAATAGCGGTACAGGCTTTCAAAATATATGTTCCATAACTCCAACCTAGCAGTAACGGCAAAATTTCACCATCAAAAATAAGCAGCGCACCTAATGTCATACCTTCTAATCCTGCATACAACAACACCCTTTTTTGCTGCCATGTGTTTTTCATAATCGCCCATACCAAAAGCATGATAACCCCAAGAACTACTAGCAAACATCCAACTCCTAAAGAAATGCCATATGTCTGCAACGTAGATACCCACAACTGATTATATGTTCCTGCTTGCATTCCTTGAATCTTTACTTCTTCTCCTGCAATATCTGTAATTTCAATTGTCATCATCATGTCACTGTAATTTGGCAATATTGGAATAATATGACGGACTGGAACCATTTGCTCCTTAGGACTACTTGTGTAGATAATCTGATTTTCAACCAACACTCTTACACTTGCATTATCCAACTTCAACGTTACATACACATTGTCGTTTTTTACATCTGGAACCTTATGAGATAACACTATGTCTGTGTTATCTTTTACAGCCAAAGTTGTCGGCAACGTCAAAACGTCCACGGTGCTTTCATCCGTCACTTGATATGTACCAATCCAACCTTCCGAAAAATCGTCCATGCCCTTCCAAGCACGTTGTTCTTCAATCTGAAGTGCTTTACCCAAACCAAACACAAAGAACAGCAAAATACTGGCAATCGCCATCATCCACATCACCATATGAAGTTGTTGCTCTTTTAATCGAAACATATACTTATCCTCTTCATTTCACTATATCAAGCCGTAATGCTTTAACGCGTTCTCAATTCCATTGTCTGTGATATCGGTGGTTCGATATTCCACCACTGAAAATACATCCTCCACAGAGTTTCCCATACCAACAGAATGTGGTACATATTTTAGCATTTCCATATCATTTATGGAATCCCCAAATGCATAACAATCCATTAAATCCACACCCAAGTGTTTCATTACATGTTGAATCCCTGTAGCCTTACTGCAACCCTTTGGCACGACTTCATACACATCATTAAAATGCGGAATCAAATTATATTCCTTCGAAAAATATTTCTCAAAGGTCTTTGCGTCACTATCAGGCATCTGCGCTGTGGTGAACTTATCAAACAGAAAATCTGGCGAATCCGGTCCTTCAATGGGATAATCCGAGTTTTTCGAAAAGTAATTATAGATATATTCCAAAAAGCTACCCGGGCCATGTTCACCCTCAATAAACAAGCGGTCATTTTTTTCAAATATTGTATGATAGTTACACTGACGAAGTATCTCTGCCTGCTCTAAGCATTGCTCCCTTGTGAGCGTATGATGATATATAATTTCACCATTGTACTCTGCATACGTACCACAGCCACACACAAAACCGTCAAAACCAAAGTTCAATAAATGCTTATCAATCGCTGTTTTCACACGACCGGTGTTAATAAATATTTTATGACCATTTTCTTTTGCTTTGTTCAACGCAACCTTTGTACTTTCCGGCATAACATGCTCTTGATCCAATGTAACTAGCGTTCCATCAATGTCAAAAAATAACAATGCTGGCATTTTCTTTCCCTTCTTTCATTACATCTGCTTAAGAAGATTAACCATCTCTATGGCACCTAATGCACAGTCGTAACCCTTATTGCCTGCCTTCGTGCCTGCACGCTCGATTGCCTGCTCAATATTCTCTGTTGTAACAATACCAAACATCACTGGCACACCCGTGTTCATAGACACCTGCGCAATGCCTTTAGAAACCTCGTTACATACGTAGTCATAGTGGCTGGTTGCACCACGGATTACAGTACCTAAACAAATCACCGCATCATACTTTCCTGACTCTGCCATTTTCTTTGCAGCAACTGGAATTTCAAATGCACCAGGTACCCAAGCCAATGTAATGTTATCTTCTGGAACATCGTGACGAGTCAAGCCATCTACTGCTCCACCGATTAACTTTGAAACAATAAACTCGTTAAATCTTGCGGCAATGATGCCTACCTTCATATCCTTTGCAACTAATTTTCCTTCTAAAGTTTTCATAATGTTATCCTCTCTTTCTTGATATAAGATTTTGAAGGTAATTGAGAAACTTTGCTTTATGTTATGACAGTTGTATAGATTGAATAAACCAACGCAGGTCGTTTGCACTTGCCACAATGCGTAGCGGTACTAAGTTCGACTTTTGTCTCACTAAGTACCGACGAATTGTGAAGCACCTGCTTATGGTGCTTATTCAATTTATACAACTAAATCTACATTCGTGAATGTTTCTCAATTACCATATACGTTTTCTCAACGATATTACAAAATTTTATTTTCAATAAACAACGATAAAGGATGAAAACTTTATCGTCAAATTATTGCGTATTCTTCCACTCCTCATATAACGGAAGTGTTGAATTTTGTCACATATCTTATTTCATAATATTACTTATAATTCAAGATATGTCCCATCTTTTCTTGCTTTGTACGCAAGTAGAATTCGTCGTACTTTCCTGGTTCCATGATGATTGGAACACGTTCTACGATATCCAAGCCATAGCCTTCTAGACCATATACTTTCAATGGGTTGTTGGTCATAAGGCGAAGCTCTTTGATACCTAAATCCACAAGAATCTGGGTTCCTATCGTGTAATCTCTTGCATCCTCTGGGAAGCCTAATTCTAAGTTTGCTTCTACGGTATCACGACCGTTATCCTGAAGCTGGTAAGCACGGATTTTATTGATCAAACCGATACCGCGACCTTCCTGACGAAGATAGAGAAGAACACCTCTTCCTTCCTTTGCAATCATTTTCATGGCTGCATCATACTGTTGCCCACAATCGCAACGGGCAGAGCCTAATGCGTCACCTGTTAAGCACTCAGAGTGTACACGACAAAGAACTGGTGCACCATCTGTGATGTCTCCCTTGACCAATGCTACATGATGTTCACCATTTAATTTGTTGATGTAACCATGAATCATGAATTCTCCATATCGGGTTGGCATCTTGGCAGAAGCTACACGTTCAACAAACACTTCGTGCTCCTTGCGATATTGCACCAAATCTTTGATGGTTCCAATTTTCAATCCATGCTTCTTGGCAAATTCCAAAAGGTCATCCTTGCGTGCCATCATTCCGTCATCCTTCATAATCTCACAACAAATTCCCACCGGCTTTAATCCTGCAAGTTTCATAAAATCGACAGTTGCCTCTGTGTGACCATTTCGTTCAATGACACCACCTGGTCTAGCCTCTAACGGAAACATATGTCCCGGTCTTCTGAAATCCTCTGGCTTTGCATCATCCTCCACAAATTTTCTAGCAGTAACTCCTCGCTCATATGCAGAAATCCCTGTTGTGGTATCCACATAATCAACAGAAACCGAAAATGCTGTGCAGTGATTGTCCGTATTAGTAATGCACATTTGTGGTAAATGTAGCTTATCTGTATAGCTTGTATCCATCGGCATACAAATTAATCCCTTTGCATAGGTTGCCATAAAATTCACATTTTCCGTGGTAGCAAACTCTGCTGCACAAATCACATCTCCCTCATTTTCTCTGTCCTCATCGTCTAATACTACAATGATTTTACCCGCTCGTAATTCTTCTAGCAGTTCTTCCGTAGTGTTAAATTCTGACATGTTACTATCCTCCTGTATTTTATTTACATTGTTTACTCTTATATATTGGGCATGAATCGGTTGTTTTCAAAGATAATCATTCCCACCTTTCAATTTACATAATATATCGACATAATATCTTTACATATTGCGTAGACATAATTTGTTTACATAAATCCATTCTGTGTAAGAAAATCCATGGAAATACCCGATTCCTTCTTACTGTTCTGTTCTTCTTCTGAATCATCCTTAAAATGAAGCAGCTTATCAATATACTTACCAACAATATCATTTTCAAGATTTACAATATCTCCTGGCTTCTTACTGAGCAACGTGGTGTTAGCCGCTGTATGTGGAATCAATGACACCTTGAAACAGTGACTATCTACATAAGCTACTGTAAGAGAAATTCCGTCAATTGTAATGGAACCCTTCTCAATAATATACTTCAGAATCTTAGCTGGAGTCTTAATAGTCACCCACACTGCATTGTCTTCTTTTACAAAGCTTTCAATCTCGCCAGTTCCATCGATGTGTCCACTAACAATATGTCCGCCAAAGCGACCATTTGCTGCCATGGCACGCTCCATGTTCACCTTACTTCCATTGGTTAAACCACCTAGGGAAGAACGTCGCAATGTCTCCGCCATGACATCCACCGTAAATGTATTGCTGGTCTTGGTTGTAACCGTCAGACACACACCATTCACTGCAATGGAATCGCCAATGTGCATATCCTCAAATATCACATCGCCCTGTAATGTCAGCTTAGATGATTGTACACCCTTGCTGATGGAAACGACAGTGCCAATTTCTTCTACTATTCCTGTAAACATACTATTCCTCCACTTCTGGCAAATCCACAATAATCGGTTCATGTCCAACTGCTGGTATGAACTTCTCTATCACATCCTTTGTCTTAATCTTAAGACTAGATGTGCTGACACATGGATGGCATCCGATGTACTCACTTTCCATCACTGGTTTATCGATCAAAAGCTGCACATGCTTTTCGGTATCATTCATAAGTCCCATAATGGACACCGCTCCCGGTTTAATATTCAAATATTCTTCCATATATTCCGGCTTACCAAATGAAAGTCTGGCGCTTCCAATCTGCTTGGAAATATCCTTCGTCTTAAAGGGTTTGTCCCCCGGCATCATCAAAAGATAAAACTGGGTTTCCTGTCGGTTGCAGAGAAACAGATTCTTGCAAATAATCACATCTAAGACCTTATCAATCTCGTTACAAGCTTCCATGGTGTTTGCTTCCCCATGGTCTGTTCGCTGGTATTCTATTCCCAGGCTATCCAACAAATCATATACCTTGATTTCCTTTTCTAATCTGCCAGTTTCATCTACTGGTCTTCCCTTCATCAGTTTCATGTCTATTCTCCTATGGTTACATTCTAATATTCCTTGTCACTCTCAAATTCCTTCTCGGCTTCCACAATTGGAATTTCATTCACTTCCTTAGATGTAATCTTAATTCGTTTCAAAGACTCCATAAAGGATACCAAAAAATCAATCTTATTCTTCGGTCCTTGTAACTCCGCTTCCACATCTCCGTTTTCAAGGTTGTTCACCCAACCAGTTAGTCCTAAACGTTTTGCCAATTCAATAACTTCGATGCGAAAACCAACCTTTTGCACTCTACCTTTGAAGATGTAATGTCTTCTTATCATGTCATTTGGTGCAAACTGTGGTAATTTTGCATTCTGCGCCTGCTTGATTACATATCCATTTTTGACTTTTTTAATCCATGATTTTATACTCATCACTTTACAACCTCATAAGTCAACAGCACATCACCATCAATACACTCTGTAGAAATAAGCTCACATCCATAAGCTTCTGTGGCAAGCTCCACACCTTCACCACCAACTGGGGTGTAAAATCCAGAACCACCGAAGAACTTTGGTGCCACATAGGCTTCAATACGGTTTACAATACCTGCCTGCAAAGCTGCATAATTCAAGGTAGAACCACCTTCTAACAAAATACCATCTATCTGCTTTTCTCCTAGCTTCACCATCAAATCCTGAAGGTCTAATCGACCTTCCTTCTCTGCTACCACTAGAACCTCTACACCTTCCTCTTCCAAATCCTGTTTTTGCTGATTCCAGAACCTGGTGTACTCAGGGTGTGGCTCAATGGTTGCAACAATGGTTGGAATTTCCTTCGCTGTGGTTACTACATTGCTGGTTAATGGAATACGCAGCTTGGAATCACAGATAATACGAATTGGATTCCTACCATCCTCCATTCTACATGTCAGGCGAGGGTCATCATTTAATACGGTTCCAATTCCCACCATAATTCCTTTCAGTTCATTTCTTGTCTGTTGTACCCGTTCTCTGGATTTGTCATTGGAAATCCACTGGGAATGTCCTGTTCTCGTAGCAATCTTGCCATCTAATGTCATAGCATATTTCATCAGTACAAATGGTGTCTTTGTTGTAATGTAGTGAAAAAACACTGGATTCAATGAATCGCACTCTTCCTTCATGAATTCTGTCACCACTTCAATTCCTGCGTCACGAAGTATCTGTATGCCCTTTCCTGCCACCATCTCATTGGGATCATTGGAACCAACATACACCTTAGAAATTCCATGCTCAATAATGGCTTCTGTACATGGTGGTTGCTTGCCATGATGACAACAAGGTTCTAAGGTTACATACATTTCTGCTCCCTTTGCATCCTCTTTATTTGCAAGGTTTGCAAAGGCATTTCTTTCTGCATGCAAATCACCATAGACTCTGTGATAACCTTCGCTGATTATTTCTCCATCTTTGACGATAACAGCACCCACTAGTGGGTTAGGGTTGACTTTGCCAACACCTAGCTTTGCTAATTCAATTGCTCGTTGCATGTATGCTCTGTTGTCTGGCATGTTATACCTCTTTTCGCATAATTTCGTAAATCATTACTTCGCCATCACCAATATCATGCTTACAATGTTCTACTGTATGATACCCTCTATGTTCATAAAATATTGTCGCCGGAAGTGAAGCATCCAAATCACAATAATCATATTCCTTGAATATGTCTTCTTCCAAATGTTCCATAATCACAGAACCGAAACCCTGTCCCTGAAATTCAGGTAATACATATACTCTAGTGATGTGATTGTCCCTGCGGCTTCCCGTACCAACAATCCTTTCATCCAACACTAAGACATCGATTCTTCCTTCTTCTATGTCCTTCTTAATGTTGTCAATACTATGTAATCTTCCAAAGAAGTCAACTACTGCTTGTGTGTAGTAATGAGGAAATATTCTTGCTTTCGTTTCCTTCACAATGTCACAAACCAATTCTGCTTCTTTAGTTGTCGCTTTTCTGTATTCCATATATCCTCCTTAAAGATGAATTTTCTATCTTACATTATCTTTTCATTTGCATGCGCATAATAAATGAGTTTAGGATTATAACTCATTACAAGTTCCCAATCTGCCTTCAACTCAACATTTTCTTCATAAGCATCCAAGTATTCAATCGGTTCTAAATCACCTACAATACATATACCATTATCCAATACCAATGATATACTGTCCTCGCTATGACTCATCGTAGAAATAATTTCTCCTGCAATACCCATATCTTTTAGAAATCCCCTACTCTCCTTGCAGCTAATAACTATTGCATCTTCTTCATCTATAGGTTCATAATTAAATCGCTTATCTCTGCTAAAAATCTCATCGGAATAATGAATTTGCGAACATTGCGTATCAATCACCAGAAGTTTAACTCCTTGCTTCATTAATTCGCTAACTAACCCAATGTGGTCTGGATGATAATGTGTAGCCAAAACATACGAAATATCACTTATTTTTATATTGTGTTCTTTAAGCGCCCTATAAAACGCTGGCATCGTTCCTGCATAATCGGTATCAACAAGCAAATATCCGCTTTCTCTTTGAACCAAAAAGGTATTTGTATTGCCATATTTTAATTTACTGACCATAAATATATCCACCTACAACTCCAACGTCATCTCTCTGTATTACAATAAGTTTCATGTGTCCTGTTTATTATTTTCTTTCTTATCTATGAAATATCCAAGCACTCCCAGCAAAACACAAATGGCCAAATAAATGACATATGCAACATTTGATACCTCATAGAAAAATCGAGTTATAATTGCACCTGCTATAGCAAGAAACCATGCAATATACAATAATATTTTTCCCATAAGTTACCTCCACTCTTCATTTACACCAATAAATCTTCAGCAACCTCAATGTTTTCTATCATTTTCCACTTTTAGAAAATGTCTCATCAATAAACGCAAAGAACGGCTTTTTATTTACCTCGTCCTCATAATCTTTATACCACGCAAATGCTTCCTTTAATCCCTTACACATATCCTTGTCATTCGGAAGAAGCTCATGTTGCTTTGATACATCAAGATAATACTCATAATCGTAAAAGCTAAAATAATTTCTCTGTTCTATATTCTCATAAACATTTTTAAACTCAACTTCTTTTCCCACTATGTCATAACACATCTCCACCCATTGGCGAATAGATACAGTTTCCACATTTCCAACATTAAAAACATGTTGTTCTGGCTTTCTCACCAAAAGAACGTCTATAAATCTGCACAAATCCTCTACATGGAAAAATTGCAGTTGCATTTCCCCATCTTTTGGTAGATAAAAGCATCTATCCTGCAATGCACAATCAAACACAAATGCTTCCCGATACACGTTATTCATCGGTCCGTACAGATACGGTGGTCGAAGTATATATGCATTGGGCTTCCGTCTTAACAATGTGTTTTCTGCTTCAATTTTGTCGGTTCCATATTGGCCCCAATATTGATTCACACCTACTTGTTCACACTCTCTAAAAGGTTGCTGACAATACTCAGGATACACTGCACTAGAACTAATCAAAATATAATCATCGAAACTCTCCAAGCCATCCAACAACAAGTCAACATCCTGATCTGTATATGCTGTATCAACTACTACATCAAAATGATATTCCTTTAATATACTTCCTAGATTATGTCTATCCGCCTGAATCAGTTTTACGCCAGCCGATTGCTCTCTTGTATTTCGATTCAACACATATACTTCATACCCTTTGTCAACATAGTATTCAGCAATATATCTACTGACAAATACAGTTCCACCTGTTACAAGCATTTTCTTCATAACATACCTCCATTGACCATAATGTACCTAGTTCACTTACAAACTCTTTGTACATGTGCAGTGTCCAAAAATAAGAAAAAGTCCTAAAGCATCTCTACTTCAGGACTTAATAAGCAATTACTATTCGCGTATATCTTACACAATCACCATTTATAACAACCATGTACCGCATACACACCACATTCATGCAACAAAAATCGCTTGTTACACACGTATTCTCTCTTCTTCCATCCAGACTATACTGTCGGCACCAGAATCTCACTGGTTCCTGCCTTACGGCTCGCGGGCTGATGACTCATTGTTCAAATACCGCCGGTGGAGACTTTCACTCCGCCCTGAAGATACTATTTAATTTCCGTAGGTCATTATAACGCATTATAGAACGTTATACAACCCTTATTTTATAAGGTTTTGCAGAATCCTAAAATATACAAGTCGTTATAAGTCGTTATAAATATTCTTCCATTTGGTGTACTTTTTGGTGTACTTTGGTGTACTAATTATCCCATCTTGACTTGTAATTGATTTAACTTCTCAATTTCACGTTTCACACGTTCTGCATCCACATGGTTATACACTCTCATTGTCGTTCTAATGTCTGTATGACCCAATAAATATTGCATAACTTTTATATCACAACCTGACTCTGCCAAACGTGTTGCAGCAGTATGTCTTAGAATGTGTGGTGAAATATGTGGTAATTGAATCTCTCTATCTTCATTCATCGCCACTAACGTACGCAACATTCTTCTAACATTATTATGATTCATACATCTACCAGTAACATGAGATACAAAGACAAAGTTTTTATATCCATCTACTTCAAAATCTGAATCCTTCGTTGTAGCAAACCATACCTTACGTTGTTCTAAAAACAACTTATACACTTCTTCTGTCATTGGAATTACTCTTGTTCCTGCATTTGTTTTTGTCTTACTGGAATACAACACATATTCATTATTGACAGTTCTCCACTGTACTTGATGATTAATGTCAATCTCTTTCTTTTCCATATCTACATCATCCCAAGTAAGTCCAATTGCTTCACTAATTCTCAAACCAGTCTTTAACATAATCGCATACATCGGATAATATCTTTTCATTCTTGGTCTGTTCTGAATGCGTTCCAAAAATTCTTTCTCTTCGGAAAAAGTAAGTGCATACTTCTTCTCCATCTCCGTTGAGTAGTCCTTAGTGCAACCATCAGCAGGATTCTTCAAAATGATATTATCATCACAAGCCAATTGTAATGCTGGTCTAATTATCTTTTGAAGTATTTTAATTGTACCTTCGCTATAACCTTCTTCAGAACTATAATGCTCATATAACATTAATATATCGGACTTCTTAATATCAATTACCCTAGTTTTTCCCAAACGTGTTTCCTTAATGGAATGCTCGTAATAATATTGATAATTACTTTTTGTTGCCTTTGCCAACTTATTCTTAGTCTTCAAATATCTTTCTATCTGCTCATTTAATGTTATAGTGGTACGTGAAATTCCTTGCAAAATCTCTTTTTCAATCTCTGCTTCTTTTTCTCTTAATTTATCCAATGAATTTGCATAACAACACTGTCTTATGTTGTTTCTATCCGTCCACCGATACATATAGAGATTGCTTTTCTTTTGTGATTCACCCTTTCTTAACACTCTACCTTTGGTGTCTTTACGTTTATTTGAACTTGCCATATGTAATCACTCCTTTAATATATAAAAGAGCCTTAATATGATAGTTGCTATTCTACCACACTAAGACTCCTATTTCTATATCGAATATTGTCTCGCAATAAAGTCATCAAACATCTTTCTTTTAATCAATCTCTTACTTCCAACCCATAATACAAATGGACACCCCTCACCATTTGAAAGTTCCTTAACCTTGTTAATACCTATGCCTGAATAAGCTGCCGTTTCCTCAACTGTCAAATTTGCTTTTTCCCAAATCGGTACTTCATGTGCTTTACTTTTCAATAATCCCTATACCTCCAAAATTTATTTTTATTTTGCCAATCTCTTTCAACTGTCTTTTACACTCATTTTCTAATGTATTAACCGCTTTTAAATTAGCATCTAACTTCTTAATCATTGATTTATATTGCTCTACCAATCCCTGATATTCTTTTTTATACATAGTTGCAAGTTCATTTTCATTCTGCAATTTTGAAATCTGTTGTTTTAAGACATCATTTTCTTGTTTCAAATCCCATATCAACTTAATATATGAGTCCAACTTCTTTTTATAAATAAACATATATTTTATCCTCCTTATACATAGAGGTTGTAAACGCAATGTCTACAACCTCTATAATCACTAAAATTTAATTGAATATTTTGCCAATCTACTTCTTTGACCATGCAATGAAGGTAATGTCATGGATTGCACCATTTTTTCAAACCTTATATCGTGTTGCATATCTTTAAACATTTTACCTTTAAACTCTTCGTAGTTTGTAATGTTAGGTAATGTAATATTATCAATCTGCATAATCTGAGTTGCATTAGCAGTGTTAGGCTTAACATCAGGTAACTTCGGTACATTTACAATCGGTTGTAGCATATTTGAAGCATTAACCAAATCTTGCAATCCACCATCAATAAACTTCTCAAACATCTGATTCTGCACTGGAGTCAAGACTCTTTCACCTTCTTTGACACTAACAAGAGCATCATCACCATTTTCTTTAATTTGTCTATTAAGATTAGCAATTTCGATTACCCCACCATGACTAAAGCCTTTAATACCAAGAGACTTCAACTTCTTGTACAACTTACCAGATTTCTTTGCATTGTCATATTTAACACCAACTAATTCAGCAAGGTCTTTTAATTCAGCAGTAGAAAGAACTTTTCCTTTTGTAAACTCCCAAATTTTCTTGTTTACATCAGAGTATTCCTTTTTCTCTTTATTAGGCTTACTTGCTTTTGAATTAATAAAATCTTCTGCTCTAGTCTTTGTAGACTCTTCTAAAGTAGGAAGTTTCATATTTGTTGAATCTAGTGGAATATAACCAGTACCACGAGTTGAACCATCTGGTAATGTAACAGTTCCATTAGAATCCGTAGTAGGTGGCGGTGCTGTACTTGAACCTAATAACTGTTGAATTAATGTAGCTATATTATTTAAACCAGTTTCAACACTTAATTTCAAGCCATCTATAGCAGTTGGAATTGTTCCAGATGGTGCAATAGATGTTAGTACCGATGCCTTTATTTGCTCTAATGCACTGCTATCACCACTCATACTCATAATACTTGCATCAATATTATTTAATACATCAGTATAATTGTACTCTTGTGCATAACCATTGATAGTATCCTGAATCTTTGTAGCAGACAAATTAACTGCATTAATACCCTTTTGCAATAATGTATCTCGGTCTGAAATCGTATCATTTATCAATGCTTCATACTCAGCATATAAACTGTCCAACATAGCTTCTTGGTCTGAAATATATCTGTCATATTCAGTATTTTTCAAATCGGCTTGTGCATCATTTAACTGCTTTTGAATCTTCTGTTTCCTTGCCATACCCTCTTGTGAGGTATCACCTTGAATAGCCATGAGCTGTTTAGTAAGAGAATCCACATTCGAGACTTTTTCACTAATACTCATTTGATAATTATGCAAATCCTTGGAAGATTGCAAACTCTTTCTTTTTGCATCTATTAATTTTTCTAAAACAGACAACTCACTTTGATACTTTTGAATCATCATGTCGATAATCTGATTAGAATAATCAACTGACTCCGTAATCTGGTCTCTCCACGTCTTATTAGCATCAATAATCGCATCCTCTAACTGTTCCTTTGAATTGTATATCCATTCTTGGTCATTGTAGGTAAAACTTAATACATTATTATCCAATGCCTTTTGCATTTCTGTCACCAAACCTCTGGTGACTTCTGCTGAATACTTTGATGTATTGAATCCACTAACATAAGAACCTAATGTTGCCAATCCCTCATCTGTAAATGAAGATGTCTTATTGTCAACTATATCATGACCTCTCATTAGACCAACTATCCAATCCATCTCATCTGTTACATCCGATAATCTGCTCAACAACTTATTCTGAATAGTATTTGCAACTTCTGTAATGCTATTGTTCATTTCTGCAATTGTCACATTACACTCGGATATTGCCAAATCTACCTCATTCAACGCATTAACAGATTCATACCATTGGTCTGTACCTCGTAATCCTGCATTTTCCATAACAGTAAGTTGTTTCTTCAACTCTTCTCTGGATTTCTGATACTCTGCCCTAATACCTTCTTGATATCCAATTTCTGCTTTGTAATACTTTGCATTAATTGTCATACCTTTGGCATCCAACAAATCCATCTGTTCCTGAATCTTCTTCTCACTCAACTCAATCAAACTGATTTGATTCTGATAGTATTTTTCGATATTGTCGAATTTCTCTTTCTCTAAATCCCACAATTCCTTTTGATACTCTGCTTGTAATTCAGCAACCTTTGCCGTATCATTTGTCAATTGCGCAATCTTAATCTGGTAATCATAAGATTGCTTTAAATAAGCCTTTTGCTCATCTAAATATTTATTCTGGTCTAAGAATCCCTTTGCAATATCTTTCTGTGCATTGGATTTGTTAATCTTACCTTCTGCATCATCAACATATAGCTGATACTTCTCTTCTTTCAATTCACGAATTGAAGTAGTCAATTCATCTACTTGTTGTTTTGCTTCTTTGTAGTTATCCCAATATTCCTTGTACTTGTTAATCTTTTCAGCCGTCTTATCATCATAATCCTTTATATTATAATCGCCACTCTGAACCTTCTTCTGTAATGACTTTGATAATCCTGACTTCTTAGCATATTTATCAGCATACTTTTTATACTTCTTTGCAGCTTTCTCATTGGCTTTCAAAAGATTCGTAGTCTGTTTAATCTGCTTATTTAGATTGTTCTTCTTTTCATCTAGTGTAAATAGATTGTCAAATTTAGCCTTGGTTTCATCAATCTTCTTTTGAAGAACCTCTAACTTACGTTTAATCCAATCTATTGTAGTCTTAGCTTTCTTATCATCCTTATTGTTGGATGTATTCTTTTTCGTAGAAGAAGTTTTACTCTTTGTACTGTTATTACTACTTGGAATTTTGCCACTTCCACTTGAACTTACATTACTTCCTTTACCAGTAACATAAGCAGAACCACTCATTAACGCACGACCTCTTGAGTCAATATGTCCGTTCTTTAGAATCTCGGAAGTTTGCATATGGTTGAAGATTATGTCTGAAGGCTTTGTATCAATAAACTCTGCCCCATTTTCACCGATTGTTTGATACTTTCCATCTCGTACCAACAATTCAGTACCTAATTCTCCTACTAATGCTTTACCAGAATGACCAACTCGCCATGAACCATTCGCAAATGCAGAACCAGTCCAACTAGAAGCACCAGATTCACTTGTCTTGCTAACAGCAGTTTGAATTACATTCTTTACTTTAGTAATAATAGATGTACCTTGTACTTCCAAACCGATTTTAGCCGTATATGTACCATTCACAAGATTTACAATCTGCGACCTAGCATTAGCAACCTCCGATGTAATGTCAATCTTTGGTTTCATAGTCATACTGTCAACGGATTTCTTTAATCCTTGTGCATCCTCTTCTGCTTTTGACGTATCACTATTTACAGTAATAATTGAGGTCAAATCCAAGCCATTTTCATCAGCAATCTTCTGTTGTTGCTTTTGAACTTCAATAACCATTTGTGAATTAAGTGGGTTTGCATCTATCTGCTTTTGCAACTCAAGAATCTGCTCCGTAGCCTTTTGCTTATTCATTACTGGTTCAATGGATGCAACAATACTTGCTTCACTACTCTCTAATTCTTGTAATTCTGCATTTAATTCATCTTGTAATACCGAAGTATCAACACCAAATCCCTCAACTCTTTGTGCATTTGTCAATGCATTTTTGACCTCAGAAATTCTCTTCCTGATAGACTCAAGATTAGAATTTACATCAACAAAGGAATCATTAGTAGAACTAAAATCTATATCAAATCCATAGTCTTTCAACTTCTGTAACTGTGTTTCTAATGCTTCAACACTAATTCCAGTATCTTGTGCAGCCTTATTCATATCATCAATATTGATAGTCCATGAATCTGTTGCCATATCATGTATTGCATACTGATTCTGTTCTAAGGCATTAAGCAAATTAATACTACCTTCGGAACTTTCGGTATAGAATTGCTCTGCTTTTAATAATGCTTCATCATATGCAGAAACCAACTCATCTACAGAAGCAGTAGACATATCTGCATAAGTCATATAGTCCACAAAACTTCTGAATTGGTCTGTACCAATCAATCCTTTTTCAAACTGTTCCTTGATAGTGTTTATACTCGATACAACCGAATCATATGAATTGCCTGCATCTGCCGTATTCAAAGCATTCATGAATGTATTGAATGTGGATGTAGCATTGTTGTATTCTGCTTGCAAATACTGTAAGTCTGCAATCTGTCCTTCTGTTGCTAATTGGTCTGCTTTCTTAGCTTCAATCAATCCCTCTAATTGCGTTCTTTGTTCTTCTGTCAAAGAAGTATCACTACGCAATCTTTCTGTATAGGCAGCCAACAACACTGAATTTTCATTGTACTGGTCAGCTAATGCCTTTTCATTGCTAACCAAATCCGTTTCAATCTGTTGTTTCTTTGCTTTATCCAATTCAGATAACTTACTTGTATTAATCGAAATACCAACAGTTGTAATTTCAATAGCCTTCTCTAAATCGGTATAATGTTCCTGAAGTGAAGCTAATGTTTCACTTGTAATAGTTCCATTATCATATTGCTCTGATAAAGCACTATTCAAGATGCTCTGTGATTTGGTCAAGCTACTAATTTGACTCTCAAGGTTGGTTAATGATGCATTATCTACCTCAACAGTAACTTCAACTGGATTATCCGTCACCTCTTGTTGAATCGTGTCCACGGCTTTATTAACATTCTCTATTGCCGTTTCTGTATCAACCGTTATTTGTTGATTAAATATCTCGTCAAATACATCTTGTGAACCTTCTAAAATATCTGTTGTACCTTGCACCGATTCTTTTACAGAATCAAGATTTGCTTTTGCTTCTTCTATTCCTTCACCAGAAGCCAATGCCTTATTATAATCTTCTACTGCTTGAATTGACTCTGAATACAATCCACGTAAAGTATCATTTCTTAATACTTCTGCTTTCATATATTCATCATAAATTGTTTTATAATCAGCCAATTCTTCATCAGCCGTAATAGAAGTAAGTGCATCAGAAATACCAGAGCGAACCGCATCAACATCTATATCAATGTCACCATTAAGCTTTACATAGTCTTCAAAATCCTTTTGAAATTGTCGAATGGTTTCTTCTGCCGTTTCAACATCTGCTCTCAAGATAATTTTAGGAGTAAAATCAGTATTAGACGGAGTAGAAGCATCTTGCACACTCTTGATTGTGAATAAGTCACTATAAGACTTAGCAAATTCAAGTAACTGTTCCTGTGCATCGGTCATACCATCTCTAGTATCAAAACTGAATAATGCACCCAAATCATATCTACGTTCTTTTTCAAGTTCTTTCTTTGCCTTCTGAAATTCTGAATAATTCTCTGCTACATAATCATTAGCCTTTTCTTTGGACAATTCACCTAATAAGCCAATTTGCTCCTCATACTTACCATTAACCAAATCAAGATTACTTGCTTCTGTACCATAAGATTCCATCAAGGAATTCTGAATCTCAAGCAACTGTGCCTTAACAGAACTTGCTTCTTCTGTTGACAAATTACTGTTATCCAACTGTTGCTTTAATTCTTTGTACTTAGCAACATTTTCATCTAATGACTTCTTTTGTTCCTGATACTCGGATGTAAGTTGTACTGCTGTTTGTCTAGCTTCTTCTTGAGATTGTTTATACTCATCAAATTTAGATTTAGCAATACCAATAGCCGTGCTAATAGCCATAATTGTTATAGTAATCGGATTGCTCATAAAGGCAGCCTTCAAACTCACACCTAAACCTTTTACGGCAGCCGACAAACTAAATGTACTTGTTATTGCCATCTGTTGTGCTTTGGTCTGTGCCTTTGTAGATTGTGTAAGACCTAACTGTGTCAATTTAGCCTGACTTTGTGCCTTACTAAGACCAGTTGCACGTAAGATAGCGATTCTATCAGCTTCACTCAATGCTTTACTTGACAAAACTTGCTTTAACTGAGTTTCACTTAAACTCACCGACGTTGTTTTCAAGACATTCAAAGCATTTGCATACTCTTGTGTATTGCGTTTCATATCCGACATATTCTGTGCAGTTTTCAAAGCAGTACCAAAATTGCTTGCTTGCATAGCCGAAGCTTTTATTGCAGTTGATAATGTTGTAAAACCTTTTACTAGACCAACTACAATCAATCCCTTTAAACCAGACTCTACTAATCCTAAACTATTGGCAAACTGCATTACAGCCGTACCACTATCTAAAATGGCTTTGGTTGTTTGACCATTGATAAGTGATTGATATGTCTCGGTCATAGTTGACTTAAAGCGATTCAAGGATGCCTCACTTCCCTGCATCCATTTATCATATTCTTCTTGTGCTGACCCTGTCGCATTAAGACTTCTTTGGTAAATTTCTTGTGCTTCTGACATATTATTTAACGTTGCACTAATAGCACTTGCCCTATGCTTACCTGCTATAAGTTCCAATAAAGCACTTTGGTCTGTATCTGACATATCCTTGTATACCTTAGAAATATCAAGGAAAATATCATAAATGCTACGGAATGTTTCATCATCAGCTTCAAGAATTTTAACTCCACCATCACCATTGACATTAGTAAGCCCTGCAATCTTTTCTTGTAATTTAGATGCAGAAGTATAAACACCTTCTGTCTCTTCATTCATCAATTGTAATTCAGTAGTGCAACCACGAATCCTAAGTGCAGAAGTACGAAGACTTAATGCTAATGCATCTGCATCTTGGTACTGACGATTACCTGCCGCCAATAAAGCGATAAATTCATCAACACTTGTATTTGCATCGGCAAAAACTGAACCAACCTCTTGTACTCCTTGTGCAATCTCAGCCGTTGTAATACTTGCAGTGTTACCAATCGCATTATATTTATCAATTAATGCTTGTGCTTTTTCTACTACTTCTGTATATCCATCAACAGTAGAAAAAGCTTGTACACCACTGATAATTGATTTAGCAGAATCAGAAGCACTCATCTCACCTACGTTTGATAAGATTGTACTTTTTTCTGTCAACTTATCACTTGTTTTCAAATCATAACCAGACTTTGAAAATTCTGTTGCACCCTCAATCAATGCTTGTTGTGTAGATGCTAAATCTTGTGCCTTTTTATTGCATTTATCTAAATAATCAGGATAATCCCCTCTTGATAATTCATTTTGTACCTTTATCAAGTCTGTAAACGCACCATCCAAATTCATAGCCTGATTCCATGCTTCATATATCTGTTGGCTAATCAACATTACTCCACCAGTACCAGTGAATAATTCTGTCGCACGTTTGAATGTCTTCTTTAATGTATCTCCAAAAGTAAGACCTGCATTATTAGTAGCCTTTAATTCAGACCTCATAGCAGATAATTGTAATCTAAGATTTTGTACTTCCTTTGCCGAAGTCGCTAACTTTGCATTATCCAACAAAGAGTTGTATTTTGATGCCATATTTGCATCCTTAAACAACTTACTATTCTGTTGACCAAACACCTTGATATCATTAATCAATTTGTCTTTCTTCAAGTTCATTGTAACTTGAATTGAATTCTTCTTTGCAATAGATTGAGCATCCTTTAAACTCTTATGTACGGAAGTTGTAATACTTTTCTTATCAACATTTCCAGAAATATTGATACTTCCACCATTCTGTGTTTTTACTTTCAATAATGCTTCTAATCTATTTAATTCTTTCTGTATTGAAGTCGTATCAATTTCAGCATCTAACTTTATTTTTGCCTTACCACTAGCCTTTAATCGACTATTTAAAATACTTATTCCTTTTATTATCTCTGCTTCACTTGAACTTTCATTCAGCGAAGCAATCAATTCTATATCGCCATTATTATTTGCCATTTACCATTCCTTTCCGTAAAGCTAACCTTTACATATTTCTTGTTACTCCGTTGATATTCAACCTAATATCAAATGGATTACTTACCTTTGATTTGTATCTTTGAATCCCTTTTTCAATAAAATGTGAACCTTCATAATAACCAAAATGATATATGTCCTTAAACCACACATCCTTTTTAACTTGCCATCCATCATTCATGAGTACGGCTACATTAACATTCTCACCAGTAATACCCTCATGGATAACATCCTCATCAAAATATACAGACATAGATAATGTCGTACCATTGACACCAAATGATATTTTCACCCTATCATCAATGCTTATCGAATTATATAGGTCATAACTTCTTTGATAGACCTTTGGTGAATAACTTGAATACACTTCATCCAATTCTTCCATCAAGCAATCAGCAAGGATTGAAGCGTGTCTTTTCAATTCCTTTTCAATTGTGTTTCCGTTTTTCATGCGCAGTTTTGACACATCTAAATTCTTTAATTGTTTTCGTATATTGCTCATTTACCTTTTCCCTAAAATATCTTATTGACAACCACTATCATTTCATTTATAATTGCACTTACATTATATAATTGTGTGTAGTTTACACATTTTTCAACGCAGCATAAAAAACATATTAGTGATTATCCAAAAACTCATTTAATGCAACAAGAGATTCTGGATACAATTCTTTTCGATTTCCAGTCTTGAATTTTGATAAAATTTCTCTAGGAATTCCTATTTGTTCTGCAATGTACTTTATCTTTAGTCCTTTGCATTTTTCAATCAACTTCTTTCGAACTTCATTTTGTTCTAACATATACTTACTTACCTCCTTTTATTGTGATATAACATTTTTCTGTGATATAAAAAAATATGGAAGTATAACACTTCCACTAGAAAAAGCCTTTTACAGCCAAATGCACTTACGAGCTTGATAAAAACTTATATAAACTGCCTATTTATAAAATATTACAATGTTTTTTGTCCTACATTGCGAAAGGTGATTGTGTCATAATACTTATTTTTAACAACTAAAATACACAAAAGAAATACTGGTATAAGCGATTAAACCTATACCAGTGAATTCGATACCATATGCGATTGAAATAAAATGTACAACGTTAAATCACTTTGGTAAAGTGGTCTATGAAAACCACTTTACCTATATGCAAGGGACACTACTCAACTTACGATTTTTTCATGTTTTACCCCTTCTCCATAGGGATATTTTCAAACCGCCCTAAAATCAAGACTTTCCAGACTTTCATTGTCCTCTTTTGTCGTTTTTTTGAAACAATTCAAAAACATCTCTTCGTCTTTTTTATACAACGTAACCAATAATCTGCTTCTAATTCCACCTTTACCATTAAAAGCATAATCAATCAAAGCTGACATTGTAGTTTCGTTAATAGATAGTTTATCAATTTTTCTCATACATTCATCAAACTCTCTATTGACTTTTTTTGCATAATCATCATCTGTTTTATCCAACAGTTTCACTTTCTTATCATACTCTTGCACAATAGAAATTATCTTTTTAAACTGTTTGTACTTCTTATCACTTGATTCTTTCTTATGCAGAAATACTACAGATAATTGCTTTGTTTCAACCTCATATTCTTTATGCTCTCTCAAATCAATAATACCTTCATCTATAATTTCAGCCAATATTTCCATCGGACAATCAAATCTTTTTATTTCATTCTCTTTGATATCTTTCTTTTTATCCTTCTTATTCTCTTTTTGGTTCTGAGCATAAAATATAGGATATTTTTTCCCATCTTGAGGATTCATACATGATAACTGTCCCAATCTTCGTAACTCGCTATTGAAATCAATATTATAAGTTCTCTTGGCTGAATCAATTGCAATCTGAGCAAGCACCGAACAGATGATAAACACATCCTCTAAATCTGTACTTTTACATCCTCCGTCATAATAATAACTAAGTGCTAATTGCGCTACATTACTTGCATATCCAATTGCATATTGAGCTGCTGAAATCTTATTATCCATCTCTGCATAGGATTTCATATCTTTTTTGTAAACTCTATCATCCTTTAGAGGTACATCATTAATTATTGTGAAATAATTCTTATACGAATACTTTGCAAGGTGTACTATCTCATGCTGATTTGTTACATATACCGCATCGGTGTCTAAATCTTGACCATTCAAACGACTTTGCACATCTGTATATATACCATTTATAATAATCACGTTATCACCAAGTTTCGGAAAATATTTCTCAATCTGTTTAGAACGATTATTGACCAAATGAACAATGTTATTAGGACTATTGTGTGGTGAACGGAATCCTGCAAGTTTCTCATTATCTTCAAATCTCGTTGTATAACATTGAATTGCATCATTCATACTGTCAAAACAATTCTCATTTAAGAAATTCTGCCCTGTTACTTTCATCAAAAGCGCAATCGGATTACCACAAATAGTCAAATTATCTCCATATTGTAATAATTTCCCTAATTTCAATCGTTTGTCTTTGAAATCACTTATAATCTTTGCTTTCTTGGTTTTAAAATATTCAGTATATTTGAAATCTTCGTTCCATTCATCCAATGCAATCAAAGCATCATTCACACTATATCTATTGGTATTTGTTTTCAAATGATTAATAAATGATTTATGGTCTGTTTTCAAAGCATTACAATAATCAATACTTTGTTTAGCAATCGAATTCAAAACCTTTTCATCTGTAGTTGGAAGACTATTATTAATCTGATATGAACTTCTCTGCATATCTCCCCATTTACTTTTATGTGCCGTCTTTACAATAGCAAATTTCTCATTATGCTTCTTCATGAATCTCACATAATACTTATATGCAGACTTATCATCCTTCCCCATTAAATCTTTAAATTTAATCCACTTGATAGAATTCTCAGTAATAATTACCTTTATATCCTTAACTCTAAACACATTTCCAAACATATCGGTAACTATTGCAGTATTATAATTATCACCATAATATTCCTTAAAATAATCTTGAATATTACCTCTGAAAAGACAAGACTTGAAGAAATGACCTCTACAATATATGAAACCATCCATATTTTTAGGAAATATTGATTCATCTACTAACCCCATACCATCCCATAGAGTGTTTTTCACCTCTGTTTTTTCGTTTATTCTATCAACATAACATTCTTTTTTATAAACTATTGTTTCTTGCATCGGACAATCATCAGGATTAATACCACTGTTTCTTAATGCAGATTTTGACTTAGATGCTATATATTCTAGTTCTGAATTTTCCTTCTGTTTCTTCTTGTAAAACGTAAATCCGAGTGTATTAATATATTCTTCTGTTTTATCATAATCAATTTCTTGTTTTACATATGGAACTTCTTTTGTCTTTACTGTAAATGCTTTAATCATGGTTGATACATCTTCATCCTTTACAATAAAGATATTTTCCATAGGAATTGTAATATAATCTATTGCCGTTGCAGTAGTCAAAGGGGCGTATGCTGACATTCCTACAATATTTGCGTTATCTATAGGCATCTTGTCCCACAAATCCATTGTAATATATCTCAATGCTACTCTATGCAACTCTTCTCTTACAAAAATACATTCACCATCTTTTGCTTTCCCAGGATTGCGCATTAACATTCTGTACTTAACAGATTCTTCTTTTATAATAAATCCATCCTTGTTATAAGTTGGTAAATTAATTGTCACACCTTGCTCATAGTAATAATCTCTCAAATCTTGAGAAGACATACCATTCTTCACACCATAGTCGAATTTCATTACAATAAAGTCTTTACTATTTCCTCTGCGTGTAACAGTCATTCCATGATGCAACATATAATCGGTAAACAGACTATCATTCAGCACTGCTTTACCCATATCAAGATATGGTTTCATTTCATCATCTTTCTTTTCTTCAGAAGGTTTTGCATCATACTCATTAACTAAATAAATACTATTTGCCTGAAAACTTCTGATATTGATTGCTTTATTCTTTTCTTTTGTCTTTCCTATAAAAATCACACTCCTTTTCTTTTGCTTATCTATACCTATTACTTCTCTATTCACTTGTAAAAAATGGTTAAAAAATACCAACCACCTGAATATTTGATGGTTGGTACTAATTTTATTTTTCTTTCTTTTTCTTTCGCTTTCTCTTGCGTTTTTTTATCATATTATCAATTATGTCTTTATAATCTTTTAACATGTAATATTGATTACTATTTTCTACAAAAGGATTAAATGTTGCCTTAATTATTATAACAAAAAATAATAGAACACCTATCATTATCACAAGAAAGAAAACCATATATAAAACAATTGACACATCCTGTTCTATATTTAATCCCAATACATATATTGCGAATTGTACTATATATGTAACACCTAACGATATCAATATGGGATAAAACAATTTTGAATACTCATTTCCTGGTTCTTGACATCTTATCCATTGATTAAGATACTTACTGAACTCATTTAGCTTAATATCATCATACATATCATATTTGTTTTTAATATATTGTTCCCATTCCCAGTAATAATAGAATTGATTATTTTCATCCAAATCTTTTAATAGTTTTTTTCTCTGGTCTTTGTAACATAAATAATCATATATGTTTTGCTCCCTATTAATTTCAAAATCAAAATAATTATTACCTGTAGTATATAGTGTTCTCTTAATCTTTTTTCTTCTGGACATATATTCAAACCTCACATTATAGACTACTTATACTATAACAAGAGTTTATCCAACCATCAATATTCAATTTTCAAGGTACACATCACCATTTCAAACCACCCTATGCAATGGGTAAAACAACGAAAATCGACCCTATTTTGCTTTTAAAGTAGTCCAACCACCAATTTTACCTTTGAGATAATCCAAGTCAAAAATAGGCTATTTAACGTGATTTTAACTACATACATAGAACACATATCTACCTTCTTTGAAACAGGTATTTTATTGCTATTTTCGACCTCTGAACCCCTTATAAATCAAGGGTTTCAAGACTTCAATTTCTGATTTATGGCAGAAATAAGGAAATACCTTGTGATTTTCTTTATCAGTAATACAAACTGACCATATATTTATTAATTCTCTTTCTTGCAGTTATCTTTTATCAAATATTTGTGTAGCCAAAGGCGGAACAAATATTGTTGTGCTTTTAAGCACTCATTATTCAATCCAATAGACACCAGATACAATAATTTCTCTTATCTGGTCACAAACCTTTTTAGTAGGTATGTTTTTCTCTTTCACATTCGCAACAGATTGTTTTATATCATCAAGTGACATATGGCAATCTTTCATAAGAAAATCAATAAATGGTTGTCTATATGCAATTTGTTCTTCTAGTCTTATTTTGTAGTTATCACTTCCACAATCTACATATCTATACTGCTTTTCCTTATAAGCTAACTGATTAATCTTGTCTTCATATTTAGCAATACAATTTATGACATATTCAACAGTTAGTATATTGTCATTTAATTTAGTTTCCATCTTTACTCTATAGCTTCTGTCCATATACATCCTTCTTTCAAATAATCACGTAATACAAATCACAATAAATTTTTCATGTAGCAAAGCGGAATGAAAAATATTATATACGCTTGCGTATATCCATTAGTACACAACACATTATTAGTATATATGGATTATCGCAAGCGATAATAATTGCTTTATGTTCCGCTACGCTACACATAAATCAATATCCTTTTTATACTAAGATAAAAAATTGAACATATTCATCTACTATAAGGGTTTAATATATATAGTAGTTATACTTGTTCAATTTTTAAAACAAATCATCTAAATCGCTTTGGTCATCATCGTTAAACTCAATAATTGTCTTGACTTTTGACTCGTTTCTTAGAGAAATCAATTCATCCGTTAATTTATTCTGTATCTCCACAAAATAAGGTGAATAATCAAATATCTTCAACTTTCTTTTTGACGGAAGAAATGATTCTGGTACACTCCCTATAATTGAATATTCATTCAAATAATTATCTATTGCGACTTGATATTCTTCATCTGCTTTCTTACGTCTGTTTTCTGCTATTGACAAAGCATTCTTATTCAAAGCATCTACTACTTTTTCATTCAATCCTAATCTCTGTAATTTGATTTCATTGAAATTCTTCCTCAATCTCATTTCATCCTTATCAACAGTATCTATAATGTCAGGCTTGTTATAGATAATCTTGATTCTGTTGTATGTATACTCCCATCCATACCATTCATGAAGATAGCTGCTTAATCGTTCAAAAAATTCTGTATCTTTCATCTTTGCATACACTTGACGTTTACTTTCTAATCCCATATCAAGTAAAGCTTGTCTCTCTGCCTTGAGAATCTTCCTTTTTTGCTTATCATCAGCAACTTCGTAATGTGTCTTGTTATTCTTGTCAAGAGACACAATAACTACTTCCATCTCATATTTAATCAATGACCTTGTTTGAAGATTATTCAGTGAAGAAAATAGAATCTCTCTCAATTTCTGATTACATCTTTGATAAAATTTCTTTACGTCAAAAGATGTAATCTCATATCCAGTTATTCTGTTATTCAAATCTTCTAATGTTACATTTTTATAGTCATTGTTTATCATCCCCAACAATTTCCATAACTGATTCATTGTGATATAAAACACATATCCATTATTTTTTTGCTTGGATAATAATTTCATAAGAATCACTTCAATGTATTGGACATATATATTTCTGTTCTGCCTTCCATCTTGCTTTGCTAGAGGGGTATCATAAACATCTAATATAATAAATTTCTGCCCTTTCTTCTCCCATAGGAAATGCCGTTCCCACTCTTTTAATTGTGCTTTCTTTGAATTTCCTTCTAACACTTCTTCATCCAATATTGCACACATTTCTTTATAATTCTTTACTACGCTACCTATTTCTAGTGAAGAAACATTATTTATTGTATTATCTTTATCTGAAACATTTTCCTTTTCAGACAGATTCATATCCTTTATTGTCTCTACCACTAAACCAAAATAGTATTTTAGAAACTTAGCATTCTGCTCCTTATCTGAATAATCTTCAAAGGTCAGAAAAAGAAAGATAATAGCATAAGCTAAGAATTTATCTAGTAATGGGTTCAAATTCTCAAGTCCCATTTTATATAAGTCATATGTAATATCATTTTCTTCTTCAAATTCAGACAAAAAGGATGCAATTTGAATAATAACATCTAGTGTTTCTAAGATATCTTTTGTTTGTGGTGATACTTTCAACGTGTCTTGTCGAACATCTTCCCATTCATATTCCTCTATGCAATCCATTTTTTCATAGCAATACTTCAACAAAACCTTCAATGTTTGGTTTGCACAACACATATCCACTTCTTCTAATCCTATTTTAGATTTTGTCAGTTCCTTTGTAATAATTCATTCCTCCAATCTGTATTTTTGATATGTAGTAGGCAGTAAATGAATACCACCTACTATATATCTTCTCTTTTTATGCTTCGCCATTTAATACTTTTTGTGCAGAACTGTTGATTGTGTCCATCATCTTTTCAAAATCTTCCTTAGAAGTTTCTACAACAACAGTAACATTGATAGCCTGCTTACCCTTTTCGCCATCTGTAATTTCAAATTCTACCGTCTGACCTTCTTCAATGGACTTGAATTTCTTATCGCTTACAATGCCTGAATAATGTACGAAAATATCTGTACCATCTTCCATTGTGATAAATCCAAATCCCTTTGTGTTGTTAAACCACTTAACTGTTCCTCTCATTTGTAAAATCCTCCTTATTCTTCTTATAAGCAACAACTATTACTTATTATTTTCTCTCTTCACGTTTTTTCTTTTTACGTTTTCTTTCGTAGTGTTCCCAATCCCTACCTCCTCGCCTTGCATCCTCTTGTGTGTTATAAACATACATAAGCGGTCTAATAAATTTACCACTTTTGTTTTCAACCAGAACCATGTCACCATCTAATAATTGCAACAGTTTCACACCTATTGCACCTGAATAAGATGTTGTATAGTAAGTCTTAGTTCTAAATACTATTTTTTCTTTGTTAATCATAATTTCTCCTTTTCCCTTAATATGAAACTTCATCTACATGCTACTTATTTTGAAAATATGTTTATCTGACATTTCCTTGACGTATATCTACTACTTCTTCATTCTCTTACGCATCATTTCCAATTTAGAAGATGCTTTCTTTTCCTGAATAACAGTTTTAGGAGTATCCTCTTCCATGAATGACAGATTTACTAATTTCTGTACTGATTGTTTCTTATTTCTTTGTCTCTCTTCATAAGCACTGTTTGCCAATTCACCCAACTTAGAAACATGAGAAACTGGATAATCCAAACCACTAACTGCAATGAGTGTACTTTTACCATTATTGAATCCTTCAAAAACATTTTTAGGCTTACCAACTTCTGAAATCACAACACTCTTTTCAATATCCTTATCATTATTACCAGCATGAATAATTCCGATATTCTCACACACTTTATTATTCTCTATTGGCGCAAAGATTCCATCCTTTGTAAGTTTGTCAATCATTACAGATTGTTCTTTATCACTACCCACAAGACTTAATACCATTGCACCACCATCACGTAACATTTCCAGACGTTCCGATTCATCAAAGTTGTTTATGTCACTGTATGAATCATTGGCAAGGAAAGTATCAAGCAACTTAGCAAATGTACTATTGATATAGTTGTAATCCTTATTAATATCATTATTGATGAAGAACGTTGCACCCAACCCCAAATCATTCAATTCTTGTAACTCTTGTACTGTCTGATATGCATTACGATGTTTAACAATAGCTTCATCTGAAGATGGTAATGATATAACTGGACAGACTATTTTCTTTGGTCTGCCATTTTCATCCCTATCTTCCAATAGCATCTCACAAATAATAGTTGCACATCCTGAACCAGTAGAACCACCACCACCAAAAAGAACAAAAACAATCTCTTCTTCGATATTCTGTATAAATTCCATAAAGTCAAAATTTTCTGATAAACAATCAATAGCCTTTTCTCTGTGTCCTCCAAAACCATCAAAATTTTGCAGATGATACTTTGGCATATCTCCTAGTGCTTTTAAATCCTGAATACTACCATTTGTAGCACTACTTTTCTTGTAACCCATAGTAAAAAATTCTCTGCTCTCCTTACCACCACAACACCCAACACCTAAAAATCTACACTTTTCTTTTAAACTCATTATTTACTTCCTCCTTCAATTGTTTTAATTGCTTTATCCAACAGATAAAAAGTATCTGCATGATTATCAATTACACCTTTTGCTATGTAGCCAACCTTTACAAGCTTCTTCATTTTCTTATAAACTGTCATTCTTGCTCCTAATGAACCTTCATTCTCTGCTAAAATTTCAGTAATAGTCATTCCATGAAATCTGTCTTTACTACCAAATTCATACAATGTTTCTAAAATCATGTATTCCAGACGATTCAATTCAAACTGTTCATCCATATATACTATTTCTCCTTTTCATACATATTTTTCTTATGATGGTTTGATGTAATACATACTTTGAACTAGGATGTATCTGACGTTTCTCTTGAATGTAAAAAAATTTTAATTATTGAAACCATATATAATTCACCTCTTCCTACGCCCACCAAACATTTGTTCTTATTATTAGTATACGAAAAAATTTTTTGTTTTCTCCACGTTAAAAACATATTTCTTTCTAATACTTCCTTCTCTATCCCTTACGTACCTTATCTGTACCTTAACGATGACCAACAAAAAAAATAAGAAGTTTGTATAAATTCAACAAACTTCTCTTCAAACATTTATGCATATTATATATTATTTTTAAGTTTAAGTTTTTCTTTTAATTCGTATATTTCCATTTGCATATCAGTAATATCGTCAAAACGACTTTTCAAATATTTAGCATTATATTGTTTTAATTCATCAAAACATTTTTGTATATCAGCTTTCGTTTTATCTCTACAACCGAACATCGCACTATCTAAGCTATGTTGTATATCCATATGAACTTTTGAATTTTCATATCCAATAACTTCCCGTTGCATCCTATCCAAAATTTCAAACATCCTATCCAAAATTTCACCATATTTTAGCTTCTCGCTAACTTCCTTATATAATTTTGACGTAGATATTTTCCCAACTCGCCAATTATTATATACCTCTTCTGATAGATGTGCCTTATGGTAGTATATGAACCTCATGCGTTCCCATTGTCTACCGCTAACCCCCAACTGCTTACCTATAATATCTCTTGTCTGTCCTGATTGAGTATTAGCATACTTTGCATCTTCAATCCTCAATCCGTTCTTTCTGGTAAGCGCTTTTCTTTCAGCTGCTTTTTCTTTTTCAACAGATTCATATTCTAAGCCTTGAAGAACAAGTTGCTCTAAATCCTTTTCTTCCATAATATATACATTGTATGAGGTATATTACATCATACACTCCTTATCTTTTATTACTGACATTATAGCAGAAAAGCAAAGTTTCCACCATGAAATCGTAATTCTAAAATTGATTTATAAAGAAAAAGTGTATCTACTGGTGAGACAGCATCCTAACCAGTAGATACGCTTATTTACATATAAAAGGAATGTTTTACAATTATTTCTATTATTACAGTTTTTTGAACTTTGCCTTTGCACTTACGCCCTTCTTTTTGAGTATGTCTTTGTAAGTTTTCAGCTTTGACTTTGGAGCTTTTATGGTCACATTAGACTTGATGCCCTTAAATGCATTCTTTCCAATCTTGCTCGATTTTAATTTCTTAGACTTTATTGTAATGGTCTTTAATTTTTCACAACTACAAAAAGCTGATTTTCCAATTTTACTTACTTTCGCAGGAATTGTAATCTTGGATAAAGAAGTGCATCTATAAAAGGCGTTGTCGTCAATAGTTGTTACATTGGCACCAATAGTAACAGATTTGAGTTTTAAACAAGAGCGAAATGCCTCTTTACCAATTTTCTTTACCTTAGATGGAATCGTAATACTAGTCAATTTTTTACAATTGAAGAATGCTTTGCTTCCAATGATAGTGACATCCTTACCCATCTTTACAGTTTTTAAATTATCACAAGCTAAAAATGCATTATCTCCAATTGACGATACTCCATCTCCTAATATAACTGTTTCTAAACTCCGACAACCCCGAAAGGCATTTGAACCAATAGTTTTAATGTTGCTTCCTTCTATTACTATTTTTTTCAGATATCTATTATGTTTTCTGAATGCATCAGCAGCAATACTAGTTACTTTGTATGTTACTCCGTCAATTATTGTTGTGCTACAAATTGTAACCTCTGAACAATCCCCACTAGGATAAAGAAATTCAAGCTCACCACCTGCTAAACTGGAACTAATAACCTTATACCATCCAATATTGTCACCTATAATTTCACCTTTATGAAATACCGTCGAAGATTCTGTATCGGATTCTGCAACAGTTGTACCACTTACCTTAAAATCTCCTCCACTCATATCGACACAATTATACGAACCCGAATTAGTGTTACTATTATAAATTCTCGCATGATTCCTTTGATTATCAAACGCTTCTATATCAGAAATTTTCCACACACCTGACTCCCAATCGTCAGTTATTTCCAATTTCGCTTCATACATATTACTTTTTTCATTATATGTCATTGAAATACTTGTATCCTTTTTACTCACAGGCATGACATAATGAACCCCAACCATGTAAACTCCTGAATAATCATCTGTTACAGGAACACTTATTACTATTGTATCCCCTGATGTTACATTGGTTTTATTAACTTTCACGTTTACACCATCAATTGTTGGTGCAGTAACATCGGCTGCTGCATAAGAATGTATAGATATAAACAAACTTATTATAAATACATATAAAAATAATGTTCGTAAATAATGTTTATTTCTTTCATATTTTAATTTACTTATCTTCATATAATTTACCTCCCATATTACTTTTTTATTTATGATACTACAATTATAATTATACATTATTTTCAACATATCAACAATTAAAATTTATATTACTCTTATTAACTTTTTGCTATTTGAATCATATAGTATACTTCATTTATCACTATATGTTTTCGCGCTTTACCGAACTAAAGTCGCAAAGCATCCATTCCATCACCAAAATCTTGAAAACGTAGCAAATCCAACAGCTTCCACCTATACAATCCAAAACTCCTACAATTCTTTACCTGAATACCCTTACATACAATTCTATACAACCCTATTTAGTTTACATAATTTCATAAGATTACGAGTCTAATTCCGAAATCCACAAAACAAGCCTTCTTATCACCTATCCAATATTCCTACAATCCAACAAACCCTTGATTCTGCTAAGCATTTTACAAATATTTACAATTCTATTTCCTTATCTACCGAACTAAGTACAAAATCCCCTTGTAAATACCACCAGCACCACCAAAAATATCATACAAAAGTTCCTAAAACCTTGAAAATAGGTACTTTCTAAGTATATCAAGGATTCCTGACCGAACTCATAAAAAGAAGCCATAGTTTTACCTATGACTTCCACTCTATATTATGATGTAATAAATTCTTCAATCAACTCTCTAAGCACTGCTGCTTTTTCCATATCTGTTATATTATCATTCCTTAATAACTTCCTAGATACTATATCAAAATCTACAACTGTATGTCTTAATTTATCACATCTCATTTTACTGGTTAATGATATAAAACATTTCCAATAATTTGCACGAATCAAATAATACGGTAATGCCTTTATAAAATATCCATACTCATCTTCATTCCAATGTCTATTTGCAAATTGAATACAAAAATTTTTGGATTCTTCTTCATCTTCCATACATACAGTTTCCTTATGTGCTAAATATTCTATCCAATACATATAAGCATATGCCAAAAAGTTATCTTCACTCTCTTCGTCTAGCACATAATCGTACATAGATTTATATTTATTCCATGTAGAAACATGCCATAATTCATGATATATGGTACTAACACCAACCCAAAATCTCTTGTCAGTTATTGTTGCTATATCAAAAGCATGATATTGAACTATACCATTCAAACGATTTTTCCTAGATAAGATTATTTTCCCTTCCATACTTCTCCCACTGGCTTCTGCTGGCAATTCATCTACAATTTCGATAAATTTTAATTGCTTTACATCTATTTTATCTGAAAAGTATAGTTCTATATAATCTAGTACAGAATCAACTAATCTTCTTTCCTCTTCGGTAGCATTAATATACGTATATCGGCTCACCATAATAACCCCTCTATTCTACATCACTATACATTTTATCAGCTTCATATTTCCAATCCTTATATGAAACCAAATTCCTTTTAGCAATCCATCCAATAATTTCATTACCATCTTCATCCAAATAGATAACTTGTGACCAAAACTTTATTTCATCAATAACTTCTACTTGCTCCGTAAAATTGACACACATAATAATGTCTGATTCTGTATCTGCATATTGATACAATCTTGCACCATCCTCTACATCCACAAAATATATATCTTGATTACCTTCCAAAGCAACAATAGCATTTTCAAACATAGGTAAAAGAAAGTTTTCTCCCATTTCTTTGCAACCGTAGATAGCACACAACATACTACATATAAATACTATTGTATAAATTGCTGGATGATTTGTATAAAATACTTCAAGAATCTTATCCTTCTTTTGCTTTAAACTAAGACTATCATCTTGCCATATTAAAGAATATTCGTTGGATACATTAATATCTGTCTGAATAAAAACATCCAAATCCTCTAGGACATCGTCTTTAGTATATTCTGTATCTTTTAACAATACATCATAATCTTCATCTGGAATAGCTTGAATCATCTCATTTAATCTTTGATGTAATTCAGAAAATGTTTTTTCAAGACTATATGTATCAAATTTGAGTGGTTCATACATTTTTAATATACTTTTGTGAACTTTGAATAATTCATCATTATTAACCTTTTTAAACGCATCTGACATACTCAACAATGACTTTTCAATTGCAGTATAATCATATAGATTAGGTATAGCTTTTTTATAAGCCTCTAACATCTTATTCAAACTATCATCCAAAGCGAGTTTTGAAAACTTCATCACAGTTTCATTACCACAATACAACTTTAACATATTAATAGCACTTTCATTTACTGTTTGAGTTAACTTAGTCATAGTATTTGACATGCTCAACCATGCATCTGTATTTTTCACATAGGTTGACAAATTCCCCATATCTAACGTAGTATCAGGTACATTACAATAAATCTTTTCCAATTGCATTTTTATAACACCTCCAATACAATTTATTTACTTTAAACTTATGTTAGTTTACAGATAGAATACCACTAATATATGGTGCTGTAAACAGAAGAAACTACAATATATAGTATATATTTTATTACATGGTAAAAAAAGTCACAGTTCTAACGACTATGACTTTACTTCATATTTTATAATTGTAGCACGACTATATTCACTTAATTTTACCAGATATCAATATCTTCATGGTCTTCACCATCATAATGATTACAATAATGATATCCCATTTCTATCTTCTTTCCACAATTACAACAAACATCCCAATAACCAAAATCATCTTCAAAACCTGTCGTAATAGATGCTCTGTTGTTACATTCACAATATTCGTTCTCCATATTTACCTCCCAAATGCTCTGACATAATCTTATTATATCATCTGATTTGGGCATAACAACCCTAATGTAACAGAAAAGCCATGCCATCACTGACATAGCTTCTCCGAACAACAAAATCAATCAATTTAAAGGTCATCACTCCTCTAAACGACATACTCATTATATCACGTAATATTAATTTTTCAAATGCGTTGTATGTGACTGCTTATATTTAGCATATCTCTTCCTTCTATAATACCTTTCACTTTCTTTTCTGTAGAATCCCTTCCTATTACAAAAAACATATAAATACCCAAAGGTACAAATATTGATATAAGCCTTACTACTGGTGATATGTCAAATAATTCACCACCAATCATTGAAAAAGCCACACCACAAGTCCAAATAATCAATGATATATAAAATCCACGATTGAAAAACCTCCATCTTTTATATATTTTAATTTCATCTTCTGTCACTCCATCAATCATAATAGTTTTTTGTCCTCCATATTCTGTTCATTAAGTTTTTTAATCCGAAACACTTCTCTCAATCAAACTGCCACTTTAACATATTTATCTTCTGCAACCTTCTCATATACAAAATTCTCTGGATTACCAAAGAAACTTTCTCCACAATCCAATAAATCAATATCCCAAACACGAACATTACCATCTGAATCCTGAATAATCCATGTTGGTTTATCAGTAGTATAACCATCTAAAAAGTAGAAATCATACTGTTCTGTTTCATTAGATACAAATGCAAATTGTCCTTCGTGACATCCTATATATCCAACTCGTTCATCTGGGTTATCAATTTTTCTATGTAATACTGGCAATGGTGGGTCATATACAACATCCACCTCTACTAATTCATTACTCTTTTTTATGTACTGTTTAGGATTTGAATTGATATAATCCCACGCTTCAGTTTCAGTATAAAAGAACTTCATTCCCTCATGCGAATGAATGTCTCCTTCCTTATTTGGCTTATTGGTGAAATACACCACAAAGCCTGTCTCCATACCCTTCTGATACTTCGTTGCTCTTACTGGCTTCACTTGATATACTTTTGCGTTCTGTTCAAAAATCTCATTTAATATAAATTTGCTCATGCTTTTAATCCTCCATATATTATCTCTACATACCAACTTCTAACGAATCCATAACTTCATGAAGATGTTGAATATCATTCTTCATCCAATATAATCTTCCATTAGCCAACACTGGTTTACCCTGCTTACAATGATTTTCAATTTTATCCATCATCAGTTTAATACCAGTTTGTACACCTAACTCATATGCTGTTTTTACTTCTTCCATTCCATTACTCCCTTCATATTAGAATAATCCATACCGATGCAACCACGCATCCAATGACTATTTTTAAAATAGTGCCTTTAGTAATTTGTATTTCTTCCTTTTGCATATCACTTCTCCTTTAACCTTCTATATATAGAATAGTAAACTTACCTCATGATTCTCCACGTTAATCACAATTTTCTTTCAACAAATTTACATACTTGTAAAATGTACTCACTGCAATTCCTTGTAACTTTGCAAACTGTACTACCGAAATACTTCCGTATTCACCAGATTGAAATTTGTTATATTCCTTAATGAATTCTTTAGGAACTCCTGTTGTTGGTCTTCCTAACTTCTTTCCTTTTTTTCGTGCCACATCTAAACCTTGCATAACTCTATCATGTATCTTCTCTTTTTCCTGCTGTGCAATGTGCGCCTTTAATGTAACAAAAATATCAATAATCATTTTAGACAAACTATCATCATTCATCTTTTCCCAATCATTTAGGAATGGAACATCTAAAGCTACAACACGGATTCCTTTTGATTGAAGGTCTTTAATTTCCACAATAACATCATCTGCATCTCTTCCCAATCGGTCAACATCCGATATAATTAGTGTGTCACCTTTTCTAAGCTGTTTCTTCATATCGTGATAATTTGGTCTGTTGTCGGCTTTTGTTCCACCAGTTATCACATCAGCTACAAATTCATCAATCTTGAAATCATTGTTTATAGAATATTCAATAATAGTTTGTTTCTGCCTATCCACCTTTTGAGTTTTCTTATTAGTGGATATTCTCATATAAGAAAAAATTTTATTTTCCATCGTATCCCTCCACAAAATCCATAACTATTTTCGTGTAAGGTTTTTCCATCATATTCAGAGTGAAATACGTCCAAATTGTTATTACACGAAATCAAATGTTTTCATATAAGGTCAAAGTATTGTCATTTTCCCACATGACCTTTATACTATTAATATACGAAAATGATTTCCGTTTTCTCCACACTTAGAGAAAACTTTTCCAAAAATATTTTTAAGGATGGTGATTACAGATAAATATTGAAATCAAGAAACGAAACAAATTAACTGAATTTTTCCAGAAACTATTTAATCGAATCGAAGATATGATATTTTCCTTCATATTAAAAATACCTGAGAAAATGATTCCACAATCATTATTAGATTGGTCTGACCGATACACAACAAGACGTATCAACCATTTAAAGCAACAGAACATCAAGCAGAATTGGAATAATACATATTTAGAAAATGCTCTTGATGAAATTTCCAACCGATAGAAGCACACAGAAAAAGCACCATTCAGAAGAATATAATTTTTCTTCCATTGGTGCTTCTATTGTTTATTCCAGTTCATCAACTGTTATACACTTTATTTCTTGAAATTGTCTCAACTGCTTATCATTTGTCAGGAACAAATCACAACCTTCAAAACAAGCAACTGCCAACTGTAAAGCATCCATAGCCTTAAAGCCTTTGTATTCTGCTCTTATCTGTGCAGCTTTCTTAGCAATCTCTTGACTTATCTCTATAATATTCATATTTGTTGTAGCCACAAGGCGATTAAACATATCAATATATGAATGATTGTTATTCCGATATGGAAACACAAAATATTCTTCCATTGTAATAACAGATGTAATAAATTCCTTGTCATTATTATAACCATTCATAAAGAAATGCTTAACCTTATCATAATACTGTGGATTATTAGCATTCTTTTCAATGAAATATATAAAAGGTGCTGTGTCCACAAATACCTTTTTATAATCTGTCATTCTCACGCATCTCCTTCATATATTCATCTACATTTTCTCCTCTTTCGCTAGGAATAACAAAACTATCCCAATCAATAGGTGCTTTATTTATTTTCTTCTGCGGATAATTTAACAAAGTAACAATAACTTCTGTTCCATCATATTCTCTTATATCTTCATCAATCAATACTGTATTTCCTTGTATTCTTCCTTTTACTGCTGCTAACATACGCAATCCCTCCTTCTATACTAAATCATTCCTTAATTCTTTCTACATCATTATTAGTAATGTTATTATCCGTTGTGTCAAGTAATCCATTAATACCTTGCAAAATCTGAATCACATAAACTAACTTTTCCTCTGGTACTTTTTCCACTTTCTCTAATAATTCCATTAATTGTTTTCGTACTTCCGTCATTATAATAACTCCCTAACCTTTAAGGTGTCTTATCTACTATTCTGTACTATTAATAACATATTTATTTCCATTGTCTACTGTTGCAGTTTTATCTATAAATGCTAATTCCATCCCTAACATATCAGCAATTTCAACTAATTCATCAGGAGAAAATGTATTTCTCTGAATTTTATTACTAAAGTTTTGCTTACTTATTCCAATCGCCTTTGCCATCTCAAGTTGAGTGACTTTCTTATCCTTAGATATAACTTTAAAAGTCTCTTTGATTGCCACCATATTCTCCTCGCTTTCTCTATATATCGCCAACTATATAAAGTTTGCTTATTATAGTATAACACATTTTTACTTCATTTCCATAGTGATAAATACCCCTCGGCAAAAAATATTTTCCACTTACATCATCCTACTTAATATTCTATGTATAATTTTCCAGTTCAGCTTTCCTTTATACTTCTTTTCCATCTGATACATAAAGATTTCTGTTATTCGTTGCATAAAATCATCAGGAAGTGTATTTCCTTTGAATAGATTACAAGGGAAACAAGTAGAAGCAAGATTATCCACATCATCTTCACCACCCATTGATAAAGGATTTACGTGGTCTATCGTCATATCTTCTAGTAAAATTTTCCTACCACACAATTCACATCTTCCATGAGCATTATTGTATATTAGTTTCCTTGTATCATATGAATATATCTTTCTTACGATTTTCCCATTATCATCTCTTTTAACCATTAATTTAGCCATATTATTTTTTCTTGCTTCAAGTCTCTCTTCTTTTGTCATCCATTTCCAAACTATGTGTTGTGTATGAGTATCATAAACATAGTAGCCTTTAGTTTTTCCTTTGGCTTGTTTCATACCCTTAATAGCTTCATTAACGTTTGGAAACTGATAAGCTAAACTAATATCAGATGTTTTCTTTGTTGCTCCTGTATCTGCGTATCTTATAAAACATATTCCATTAGTAATTACTATTGCCATAATATCACCTTCCTAGTTTTCCAATATAGCCTTGATTCTATTAATTTCCTTGTAAAAAGTAGATGAAGGAATTTCCATCATTGCACAAATCTCACTGTTAGAATATCCATCCATCTTGAATTCAACTATTTTCCGTTGCTTATCTGTCATTTTTTCCATCACCTGATTAAAAGATTCTGTTTCCATATATTCAGCTTCAAGAGATTTTTCACCAACAGAATTATAAAGATTTTCCATATCAAAACAATCTGCATCCAAACTCAACAATTCTTCCATCGGTTTTCTCTTCTGTGATTGTTCCATTCTATAATTGTTTCCAAGTTCACTTCTCATACACCGATAACAAATAACAGATAATTTATATTGTTTCTGCAAATCTTCCCTTCTGTTATATATCTGGATGCCCTTTAAATATCCAAATATTGCAACAGAATACGCATCTTCAACAGAATATCCATATTTATGTAGAAATTTGTAAACAAGTCCATGATTGGATTCTGCTTCTCTTTTTTCCAAATCACTCAAAGGCTCTAATCTATATTTTTCCATGTTCTACACTCTCCTTTACTTATTCAATGGGAAAGTTGCTATACAAACAACCTTCCCATACAAATCCTAGTGTAATAAATAATTAACAACTACTTCCTGCACAATATTGATTTGACAATTTAATGTCACATAAGTAATAGAAAGTTCTTTTCCAATCTCTGTTTTGTTATATCCTTCAAGTAGCATTTCAAACACTCTTGATTGAACATCATCCAAATCTCTCATAATGTCATTTAACATTTCACTTTCAAGAACAACCTTTTCTACTTGTTGTTTTCTATCAATCCAACACTCTTCTAAAGATTTACACGTATATTCTGCAAATGGATTGTCACCTTGATATGTATAATCCAAACTGCAAAGCTTATCTTCTGGTATTCTTTTAATTGCCTTCTCCATCTTCAACTGCTTTGTAACTGCTGAATATAGCATTTTCTTCAAAACAGTAGAAAAAGCATATTGTCTAGCAGATTCATATTCATGATATTTCTTTACTGCATTAAGATATGGCTCAATTAAAATCTCATACCACTTCTCTTCGTCAAGTCTCCACTTTCTCATATAAAAGAACAAATAATTATAATTGTTCTTATCCGATGCAAAAATCCTCTCCTCTTCTGTAAGTGGTCTGATTGAATAATTCTTGTTGTTTGCGTTCATAGTGATTACCTCCAATTAATATAAATTTGATTGATTATTGTTGTATGGCATTTCTGCCGATAGAGTGAGGATAACTGAATATCCCACGGCTAAACCGTCACACCCTAAAAATCATTTTTTATCTGCCTTGATTAGCTTGTTATCATCAAACCACTTCATTTCACGTTTTTGCTCTATGATTGGTGGATGGTATGTTGTACTTCTTCCGATTCTTTCAACAACTCCATTCTTTACTACTGTTGCAATTTCAACTGTTTGTGTCTGCATGACTTTACCCCCTTGATTAAATGAATTCGATTTCGATTGTATCCGTCAAATCACATACTTTTGAATCATTAGCATTTTGAATAGCTTCTTGCTTTTCTTCATCTGTAAGGTGTCAAGTGCTTTCTGAATGTTGGTTGCTTCTTCAACCATAGCCTTGTACTTTCTGATTTCGGCTACCTTGTTTTCTAGTTCTTGTCTTGTCATAGTGATGACCTCCTTATAAATGATATTTTGTTGTTTTAAGGTCTGCCGTGTGGCTTAACCTTGATACAATAATACACTTTTTCGTGTACTATGTCCATTCGCAGAACGCACAAAAAGTACACCTTTTAATGTACTATTCTTTGTGCATATAGTACACTTATTCGTGAACTTCAACAAAACAAAGTACATTTTTTCGTGTATTATTACCCTTTACACAGTACACGTTTTGGTGTACTATTATATTAACAACTTAATCAATCAACTATTTTTAAGGAGGTTATCATTATGATAAGAATTTTTTTAACAAACTTAGGAAAGTACACAGAAGGAACACTTGTTGGAAAGTGGGTAAACCTACCAACAGAAAACGGATTCGATGAACATTTGAAAGAAATCGGAATCAATGAAAATTATGAAGAGTGGTTTATCACAGACTATGAGACAGATATTGACGGCTTGAAAATCAGTGAATATGACAATATAGAAGAACTTGATGAATTAGCCGAAGCACTTGAGGATATGAACGAATATGATAAAGAAGTCATAGGAGCAATGCTTTCAGAAGGCTTTGAATTTAATGAAGCAATTGAGAATAAAGATAATTGTATGGTTTATTATAACTGTACTGATATGGAAGATGTAGCAAGGGAATATATAGAAGAATGTGGACTTTTGCACGATGTGCCAGAAATGTTACAAAACTATTTTGACTTTGAAGCATACGGAAGGGATATGAGTTTCGAAGGTCAGTTTGTTTTTACTGACAATGGCAATTGTGTACAGATTTTATAATGATGCGAGGGTGTAGGCTTTAAGGCTTGCACCCTATTACATAGAAAGAAGGTTATACTATGAAATATATTATATTTACAATCAAGACGGCATACAGTGAAGAAAATTACTTTTTGACAGTCAATGACAATGAATCAATTGAGTTACAGATTGACAAAGCACTTGCAGAAATTTGTTATTGTGATAACTATGAAATTATTTCATATACAGAAGTAACAAAGGAATACACTGAAGAAAGAAACAAAGCAATTGTTGACTATGAAAATCTATTTAATGAATCTGTAGAAAATTCTTTTTGTAGTGGAAAAAATACCACATTGGAAGCCATAAAGAATGATATAGAATATAGAAAAAATGCTTAATGAATAGATTGAAAAAAAATAAGGTTGAAAGAATAATAATATTTTACTCTTTCAACCTTTGCTTTTTGTATTCTGTTGGATGGTGGGCGGATAGTTTACATTTTGTCGAGGTCTTCCGTTCTCCCAAAAGGGTATAGCAGATGTACTCACAAGTTACTCATCAAATTAAGTACCGAAGTTATTTATTCTGTTTATTAAATCCCCTCATTTGAATTCGAATCCCACAACTCCAATTGATTTATCATAAAAGTATTATAATCAGAATACATTTGATATTGTTCTACGGTTAATACAAAGTTTCCTTCTTCATCCTCTGTATAAATAGAATTAACATTAAGGTTGCTCTTGTTTTTTAAAAATGAATAATTTCTGGTTTCACTTGACTCATTATTTTTTGAGAAAAATACCATTTGAATTTCTGCCGATTCAGATTCATACAGATGTTCTATGACACCTTTTATTTCTATGTAATATTTATATTTTTGAACAACACCTTCTCGTTCCCCATTATAATGTTCTTTTTTAATTGTTACTTCGTTGATTGTAATCCCATCCTTTGTCAATGGCAGAGTTTGACTTTTATCAAGAATTAACTCCGTACCATCTTCCCAATCGTTACTCGAACCAGAACTTGTACCAACATTCTCTTGAACAATCTTTTTAATATCTTCTTCTGTAAGAGTATTCTCTTTAATCAGTGTTTTCACTGCATCTTCAGAAATACTATTACTCTTGATAAGTTCTTTTACTTTATCCTCTGTAATACTATTCTTTTTAATCAAATCAATGATAGTCTCTTCTGCCAGACAATCAGCAGAAATCAATGATGCAATCTCATCTTCTGTCAAATACTTCTTAATAGTTATCTTACAAGTAGCTTTTTTCTTACTTGATGTTTTTACAGTAATTGTAACAGTTCCCTCTTCCTTTGCTGTTACAGTACCGTATTTATTTACTGTTGCTATTTTCTTGTTTGATGTAGACCATTTTAATGTATCTGTCGAATTTGCAGGTTTCATTACTGCTGATAATGTTACAACATCTCCAACACCCATTGTTACATTAGTTACTGTCATTGCAACTGACTTTGACTTAATCTTTTTTGCAGCTTCTGAATTATAAACATTTCCCAAACATAATGCTACGATTAAACAAAATGTAATGATTACTTTTGTTCGTCTCTTAAAATTCATCATATAAACAACCTCCTCAAAATGTATTTCTTTAATTATAGTTGTTTAACAAATGATATTCAAGCTATTGTTCAATACATCCCATCCGACACAAACCAAACATTATAATCCTTGTATGCAGCGGGACTATATAAGGGGAGGGGGTATGTTTACAATCTGAAAATTTTAAGTACCTACTATATAAGGGTATACCTCTAAAAATTTGCGAAAAAAGTAAGGGACTTGCCAACAAGACAAATCCCATCTTTCACTCAATATATCAATCCAACTCTTGAACTCTTCTTTCAAAAATCATTACATCTTCGCAAGCAGTAGCATTCACTCCAAATCCCATTAAACTCAACGCATTTTTACCTAGTTCATTAGAATACATAGTATGTAATTTCCAACCATTCTTTGCATGGTCTGACAAAATCTTCATCATCTTCTCTTTATCTACTGTACCATGATTCTCATTGATGATAGTAACTACATCATATTCATAAAACTCATTGAATGATTTGGCATAATTTACACGTTGTAGTTCTTTCTCTTTTGCATCTGCCACTTTTTGAATATGGTCTTGTATTCCAATACCCATTAATCTTTTAAATTTATTATCAATGTGTTTATAAAACTCTTTCTTAATGATATCTTTATCAGCAGTTGCAGTTGCTTGTTCATCAATAGTAGTTGCTATTCTTTCATAACATTCAGCATATTTATCAGCTTTACTTTCAGTATCTAGTTGAATTAATCCTGCTCCACCAAATGTCATGAAACATGGGTCACACAACAAGCCATCAAAATGCTCACCTGACATAAAACCAATTTTACAACCACAATTCGCACACGTTTTAGCCATTATTTTATCCTCCGTATCAATCACTTGATTTTTCAATAACAACCGCCGTTCCGTTTACTGATACCATAATCATATTGCTACCTGCATACGGCACAATTTGATATGAAACTCCAACAATTGCATTTCCTTCCACAGCGATTGATTCCTTAATCATTTCTAGCACAGCTAACCGTTTAGCTTCTTTTATCTTGTTGGAATATGCTTTTGATTCTACACCAAATAAATCGGATAGACCAGATTTGAAATCGGATAAAAATCCTGTACCTAGTACAATTTCACCTGAAACTAGACCTTTATATTCTTTAATAGTAGTTTTTGCGAAACTGTTTGTAGTAGTCAATTTGTGATTTCTGATATCCTCACTTGAATATGGATTATTTTCTATAGATTGTTCTTCTATCTCGGATAGTGTTTGTTCATCCAATTGAGACTTATCTAATATGTATCCACATTCCCAACACATATTGGCATCTATCATCTCTTCGGTTATCTTATTTCCACAATTCGGACAATTCTTAACCATATAGTACCCTCCCCACAAATTAAATTTACAACAAAATTATACCATTTAATTTATATTCATTCCACCATCAATAGAAAAAAAACAAGGCATACCAGATAACTTAATATCCGATATGCCTTGTTCAATATGCTCTATTCAAGCAGAATAACAATTATAATTTACTAATATATAAATTTTGCTCCTCACTTGATGGAAAAAGTGGTGAGACTTTTGAAGTAATATTATAAATAAGTGGCGTTTTACTATTACGTTTCATTTTTTCTGGATAACCATATTGCTTTATTGAATATTGTATAGAAATAGGTATATCACCACCTTTAAAATCATTACTATCAAATACAACTTCACCATTAGTTATAATTTTAATTCGGCGATTTAAGATATATTTAGGAAGAATATTATCTTTACTCGACTTTATCATTTTATTCTTTCTTGCAAGTTCTATTCTGTAGAAATAATTAATTAATTTTTTTTCAAATCCACTAAATTCTAATTTCATATATATTCCTTTCATTTCTTATCACAATAGGCTTCCTTATATTTTTTTAAATAAATATACATAGCATCAGCAAATATCGCAAGAACTTTTAGTTCATAAGAATTTATATCTTCCCATTGTTTCATAATTTGATTTGCATCTATACACAAAAAACCAAGAATGTCAAAATCCAAATTTACATTATTGTGCTTACTATGTTTACTATAGTATCGAATTGGAGCTACAAGTGTACTCTTATATTTACTGCTCCATACCTCAATACTATCCGTAACATGATAATTTCCCTCTTTATGCTCTTGTACTAAATCCGCTTTTCCATAAAAAGTGTTTGAACCATTATATAAATATTTAAAGTCATCATTCTGATTAATGCCTATTGTTTCATCCTCTTTAAGTCTTTCTTTCCTTGTATTAGATGACCTTGCTAATGTCACAGCTAAAGGATTGTTTGTATCATTATTCTCTATTTTAACAATTTTTACACAGACAGATATAGTTGTCTTACAATATTTAGATAAGATTTCTGCAATAAAATCAACATAATTTTGTATATTATTAGATAGAGTTTGAAACATATTCTCCCTCGCAATAGCCATTACATCTTCATTTCCCAAACTCAAAATGTTTGCATCTCTTTCCAATTCCTTAATATTATCTCTTATGTCGTGAATAAATCTGCTGTGTAGCTGACTAAGAAAAGCTTCTTGTTCTTCATATTGAGAAACACCCATTTTTCCCAATTTCCATATTTTATATATAAACGCAACAATTAAAATGGATAAAAGGATAAAAAGACTCCAATTTGTATTTTCATATATAAACTCTATAAAAACCTTATAACCTTTTTCTTCCTTTAAATTCAAAATCCAATTTCTAATGCTAGTAAACTGAAGTGCAAATATAAATAAATATGCTATAAAAATAATATATTCTATTACTTTCCAAAGTTTCTTCAACATCTGCAAAATTTTTTGAAACTGTTCAACGCTTGTATAGATATCTTCTAACCAATTTAATATTCTACTAAACATATCTTTTCTCTTTCGCAAAAAATTATTTATGTTATTATACATTATTTCTTTGAAAAATAATAGTTAATTTTTTTTTATAAAACTAACTGTTTTATATTCTACTCTCCCGTATCACGTATGATATTAACTTTTCCAATTCATTCAAATATAAAAATTAATATGGATGTACCCATATAGAAGTCATCTTCCTAGCTTCTCAATCTATACCTTTTTGTAGCATTTTATGTAAAAATCATCTGATATCGTTATATTCCCCTGTTCTTAATATGGTTTCACTTCCACCTCAAAGAATCGCTTATAAATATAATCAGGAATATTCTTTTTATATTCAGCTACCACACGCAATATATCAGCTTGTTTTAATTTCTTATATTCTGCAAATGCCTCTTCTGGTGTGTCCCATTCCGAAAGAGGAATTGCTTCCCCTGCACCAGTAAATGTAATTTCAGCATAGTATTTATTCTTCTTACTGTTATATTTTACTCCAAGTGGTAATGTATTCTTAGGTGTCTGCCCCTCTTTATAATGCTTTTTACTATTTGCAAGTAAAGTATTTAATCCTTTTGGTAAAAGACAACAGAACTCAGGAGAATATCTTCCAGTACCATCACCAAATAAGTCCTTATCAACATCCATCTCTTCACCATCACACTCATAGCAACGCTCCAAGTACCATTTTACAAATTCTTCTGGATGCTCAAGCCACAATTGACACATAGTAGATTTATCATAACAAGCGCGAACATTATCATCGTTTATTGTATTGCCACATCGTTTCAATATGCCGTTGTAAATTTTATACGCATGTGACGTTGCTTTATTTTCATATTCGATATATTCTTGCTCAAGATTCAATTCTTGCCATATAACCTTGCCAGACTTTAAATCTGCATAATCTGTTGCACTTACATACAAAAGATTCTTATACCAGTTATTAGCATTGTCACTATCTTTGTGCCATATTTTCTTTCTGCCTGCATACTTCACCAAAAATGTACCAGCCACTAATTCTTCAGGTGAAGTTTCTCTTTTCCATCGACTTTCAGCAATCTCACCTGTTAATTGTCCTCTTTTATTTTTAACTGGATACCTTTCAATTTCAAATACAGTAATATGACATTTACCTTGTTTATGTGCATAAAATGTATTCTTGTCTTTATGATTCAGATTATTTACACATCTTCCGTAATTGCTAATCCAGTAATTTTCTGTACCCTCCACACGAACAAACACTTCAAATGCGTTACTTATTCTGTAATTAATCGGATTCTCCACTGGTTTACACTGTTCCCTTGGGATTGTAACTAATTCCTTTTGTTCATTCAAAATGAATTGTACCTTACCTTTACATTTGTTCTCTTCATTGTTGTTAATCTTATTCTCTTCAAGCATTGAACCTCCTTTTATTAACCAGCGATTCAGAAAAATTGCATAGCAAATAGACCTTGTCAAAATTGACAAAGCCTTATAAACCCACTTATCCTATTGAATTTTCAAAGTATCTTTATCATAAATTGGAAATCTGTGCAGAATAGCACTAATAAAAATAATATGACTTACTTCTGAATCTTGGTGACGGAAACTTTATTTTACTTCGTGCCGTCTGCGAAATATCCTACACTTCGGCAGCGGGACTATCGCTACTAGGTTGTAGTCTCACCTTTAATAATACATTTTAATTCTCAATGTAAAATACAATCATTCTGTTTAACTGACTACTTCTTTCATTTCCAAATAAAACTGTATTAAGTGAATAGTTATTTATGTTCACACAATTATCTACTGTAACAACTGGCACATTACTAAATCTTCTTCTGTTAGGATATATTTTGTTTACAATATCAGTAATCAAGATAGACATAGCGCATATATCCTTTTCCTCTTTAAGACCCATCTTAATAGTAACCCTATAAGTCTCATCATTATTTGTTACCTTGTGTGAATCATATTTTGAAACTTCTACTGTAATATAATCTCCTACCGCGTGGGATGAATCATAGTCAAATATGACATTGTTATACAATTTAGAAATAGGTGTCCCCTCTTCTATATACTTTTTAAAATAATTGATTATTTGGACACTATTTAATAGCTTGTCCATGATTTCTTTCTTAATGTTTTCAATACTTAATTCATTTGCCACTCTAATTTTCCTCCATTGTTTACGTTTTTATAACTGCTCCTTCAATTCCTGAATCTGCCTTTCAAGTCTGCTTTTACACTCCATCTCATTAGTAGTAATTTCTACTAATTTCTTTTGCAATTCACTATCTGTTCTCAGTTTCCACATAAGTAGTTCCACCTCACTTACCTTTTCGATAGAAAAGAAGCTTCTGTCAAATATTGAAGTTGCATACATATTATTAATAGTCTTAATGCATATACTATCCGATTCATTATCTATTTGTAACTCACCGATTGTTGAGACACCATCTCGATAAGTAAGTTTAACAATATCGCCATTCTCTAAATAGTTACCTGCAATTTTAATTACCTTTGTTAATTTTATATTTCCACATATATCAATCATACTCATATTACCTTTTCCTCCAATTTTTTATTTTCGTTTCTTCTCTGGTACTTCAATAACAGTAACATTCTTAGCATTATAATCACTTCTATCATCAGCAAATGGCTTGAAAAATACATAATATCCTCTATCCAAATACTCCCCATATAACTTAGAAACATGAATAAAATATGTATTTCCATCCTCACCACGAATAAAGCCAAATCCTCTATCGTGAAAATATTTTGTCACTCTACCAAACAACTGTTACTCCTCCTCACTTTTTAATTCTGCATCCTCTGGTATATATCCACTTCTCTTTAAAATACCAAACTGTTGAATATCCAATGGTAGCTTTATCAATCCCCAAATACCATTCTTGATATTTGTAAGCAACTTGTTATCCATTGCCTGTTTAAGTGAATATGTCTGCGTGATTCTCAGCTTTGTATGAGGTGGTGGATTTCCATTGAAATTATTACACGTTGGCATATTATAACTACCAAAATGTGTTTTGATACATGGGATAATTGTACCTACTTTAGAAATCTGTACTCTCTCTCCATTTATCATGCACTTGCGAACCTCATCTGCATACATTCGTAGAATATCTTTAATCATATCTTGCTTATATAAGTTATCTTCACGATTGTATATCCTTGCAGCCATCTTCACTTCATTCATTGTTGACTTAGTAGCCATGTTTTCTTTCCTCCTTTTTGTCAATGAAATGTATATTTTAAATAGTGGCTATAATATAATCACAGAAACCTTATAGAACACTCTGTAAGGCTCATATAGCCATTTTAATGTTGTTCGTGTGAATTTCTTCCACACGATAGATTTGAACACTAAAATAAGCCTACTATCAAACGATAATAGACTTATGGTAAAGTTCAAATATTTAATTCATATTAAGGCTCTTTTTTGGCATTTGGTGTACTTTTGGTGTACTAAGCCATTTTCAAGTAGCTCTAAGTATTGATTTTACAAGGTTTTCTTCAAAACAGACTTTCACTCCGCCCTGAAGATTATATTCAATTGACTTTAGGTATTATAACGCATTGTAAATGATTATACAACCTTATTTTTCATACTTCCACACAATTCCAAAACATACATATCTGCACATGTTTCACTATTTCTTCCGATACTTCGCCTCAATTCCCAAGGAATATACAATGGCAACTGCAATAATCTCCACCATCACACCTACAACCGAGATGAAAAACAATGGTGAATTCTGCTCCGCTACTAAAAATGGGAATCCTAGCAAGAGAAAAACAATTGCAAACGCACACCACAATATCCCAACCGCTTTGTTGTAAGCTGGTATGTCCTCTATCTCTGGGGTCTTGGCATTTGCCCAAAAGCCAACTGGTTTATCAGCATAAAATGCCGAAATTCCAAATCCAAGAAACATTATACTGATAAGTATCCATATTATAAACCCAATCATCATAATGTGTTCCTCCGATTTCCCTTACTTCATATATAACCCTGCCAACTTATAATCTGGATCAAAAGACAATGTATATGTCACTGTTGCATCACCATAAGTAACTGGTAATTGCGCAGTCGCATAGGTTTTACCCATCTGTGTAATTTCCACAATCGTTGCATCACCAAAAGATACCTTTGCCTTCCAGTCCACATCCAAAGAACTTTTCGCTGCGTCCATATACTCTTTCGTTAACATCGACTTCATTGTTTCATCTGCATATTCCTTTTGCAACGTTTCGTAATCTTCGGCATTTAAAGCACAAACCACTGCTATACATTTCACTTCCACTTCTCCTGCGCTAAATGTAGTGCTTTCCTCAATTGGAATTGCCTTTGGCGTCATCCATTTTGCTAGTAAGACCATTAGACCCATTAACACTACTATAATCACACTGATTAAAATAATAATTTTCTTTTTGCTCATTTTTTTATTACTGGTTTTCATCTCTTTTCCCATTATTTGTACCTATCCTTCTTTCATTCTTAAGTAATAATTTCATTCTCTTCAAACATACCACATATAATAACTTCTTTATTTTAACACTTCTCAAACTTTACTACAATAAAAAACGGAGAATCTCCACTGGAAACTCTCCGTCACTTCATAGTCTTCTATTGCTTTGTCACTTGCATTAGTGATCTTTGTTCCTACGGTTGCGCTGTTGCTTCACACTGATATAGGTGGACAAATCTTTACACAAATTCCTGGTTTCCATACCATAGATAATCATATGTTCCATCTCTTCCATACGAACCACTCTACCATGCAACTTCAAATCATATCCCAAATCATTGAACACAACTGTCAGTTCGTTGCCAAGTTCTAAGTCAAGACTCTTGTCACGGTCTGCAATAGAAAACCCTGACAAACTGACATCACGAATCATAACATCTGTTCCTTGACGACCAAGCATAGCCATTCTGGCATAGCAACCAACACTCACTCGGAAACAACTTCTACGATTATGACGAACTCCATCTCCTGCCACTTGTAGAACATACTGATTCTTCACATTCACAATACGGGCAGCTCTCCAGATGAATGGAACGCCATCCTCCGGTGCGTATTCAATATTCAATTGCACATTATCAAAATTCAATGTACGACCGTCCTGAAATATAATCTCAATAATCGCAACATTATCCTTCAAGACCTTCTTGATGAAGCCTTGCAAACGTAGCTCACCCATATCGCTACTGGCGATAATTGCAAGCATATCTCTTTCTTCCAAATCCGATAACCTAAGCCCCAAATCATATCCTCCAACTGTAAACCCATAAACACAAGCATCGGCATTCCACATCACTGAATACACTATATAAGTATTATAACAAATTTTTACATTTTTGAATACTACAATAATTATTTATTTTAGAAGGATTTTTAGCATTTCAACCACATCAAACACGAGCAACCTATTAACAAAAGGAAGATTTTACAAAAAATATGCAAATAATTATAAATTTCTGTCAATTTTTTCACTTGTCAGTTTATCTAATGCTTGTTATACTCATTTGTGGTAAATAACGAATGACGAAGGGATTTTTCCCTATTAAAAAATCTATATATACAAGGAGCATTATCATGGGCGGTTTTTTTGGAGTTGTTTCAAAAGAAGATTGTATGTTTGATCTGTACTTTGGAACAGATTATCATTCTCATTTAGGAACTAGACGTGCTGGTTTAGTAGTTTATGGAGACAAGGGATTTGATCGTGCGATTCATAATATTGAAAATTCCCCATTCCGTACAAAGTTTGACAAAGACTTCAGCAAGATGCATGGACATATGGGAATCGGTTGCATTTCCGATTACGAGCCACAACCATTAATGGTTCGTTCCCATCATGGAACATATGCCATTGCTACTGTTAGCAAGATTAATAATGCCGATGAAATTGTGGAGTCTCTTTTTGCAAACGGTAACTCTCATTTTTTGGAAATGAGTGGTGGAGACATTAACCCTACCGAATTAGTAGCCGCTATGATCAACCAAAAAGAAAACTTAATTGATGGCATTAATCATGCTTTAGATTTGGTAGATGGCTCCCTTTCTATCATGTTGATGACTTCCAAGGGGATTTACGTTGGACGTGACAAACACGGACGTACACCAGTTGTTATCGGTAAGAAAGAAGAAGGATATTGTATTACTTTTGAAGACTTCGCATATCGCAACTTGGGATATGATGATTATAAGGAGTTAGCTCCAGGTGAAATTGTAGTGGTTGCAGAAGATGGTGTGAAAACTCTTATGACCGCTGGCAAAAACATGAAAATCTGTACCTTCCTATGGGTATATTATGGATATCCATCTAGCTCCTATGAAGGTATCAGTGTTGAACAAATGCGCTACAACTGCGGTGCCCGTATGGCACAGCGAGATAATGTAAAGCCTGATATTGTAGCTGGTGTACCAGATTCCGGTATGGCACATGCCATTGGTTATTCCAACGCATCAGGAATTCCTTTTTCAAGACCATTTATCAAATATACTCCTACCTGGTCTCGCTCATTTATGCCAACCATTCAAAGCAAACGTGAGCACATTGCCAAGATGAAATTGATTGCTGTTCATGATTTGATTAAAGGAAAGAGCCTGTTGTTAATTGATGATTCTATCGTTCGTGGAACACAGCTTAGTGAGACAACCGAGTTCTTATATGCAAGCGGTGCAAAGGAAGTACACATTCGTCCTGCCTGCCCACCAATCATGTATGGTTGTAAGTATTTGAATTTCTCCCGTTCCACATCTGAGATGGACCTGATTTCGAGAAGAATGATTTGCAAGCTAGAGGGAACAGAGGATGTTCCAGAAGAGGTATTACAGGAGTACACCAATCCAGAATCTCCTAAGTACGACCAGATGGTAGAGGAAATCCGCAAGGAATTGAACTTCACTACACTTCGCTACAACCGTTTGGATGATATGTTAGACGCGGTTGGAATTCCAGTTGAGAATCTTTGTACGTACTGCTGGGATGGTAAAGAATAAGAAAATCTATATACTTATGTATACAAAAAGAACCGACATCATAGGATGTCGGTTCTTTTACGTGATTCACCTTACTATTTATAAAACTCTCATTCTACCTCACTATACAATTTTGCTGCCTCTTCACCAAAGAAAAAGCGCCCAATTGTTCTTCTGTTACATTCCTCTGGTGTATAATCTGTCAACACATATTTCCCTAGTATGTACTCCCATGCTCTCTTTTCGTATCTTGCATGCTCAGCCTTGGTTTCTGAATCAAACACAACCTTTTCTTCTTGATCCACCACATCCAAATCATCAATATAAATGTAATAAAGCATTTCACTGTCGTCTGGTATATCTACACGAATATATTCCTCTGTAACATCCACTGTAAAATCTATTTCCGGCTCAAAGGAGTACTCTGTTGTAGTCACTTCTCCCGTCTCCTGTTGATTCGCATCATACATTTTATCCTCTTTCATATAAACACTGGTATAGCAAATGGTAAACCCGTCCTTTTCATATTCCATCCATTCTCGATATTCTATAGTACCATCTAACACCACTGTCTCAGAACACATATAGTCATAGACATATTCAATCTTTCCTGTCTTTTCCAACTCTTCCCGGTTTGCATATTTACCATCTAACCAATAGTAATAATCCTTGTAAAACTCATCTACATAGATTGCATCGCGCATATGATTCAAACGAATAAAAGAAAGTCCCGGAAACAATTCTAACTCCGTTCCTGCAAAACCATAGTCTGTGATTAGCTTATCACCCAAGTATGATAATTCGATTACAATCTGCTTATCCCCTTCCTCCAATTGCTCTCTTGCATATGTATCTATATCAACATCTACTGGCAACAAATTACTCAACTTGGTATTCTCACCGTATAACCCATGACTAGAATCATCTGTTGCTGGCATGAGTAAATCATAGGAAAAATGCGTACACTTCAGACTATCATATTCTAATTCTAGCGTCTCAATCATAACATCCTGACACGCAGCAACAAATGCATCATACTCTACCGATGTATAGATTTCTTCACTCACTGTGTTAACCGCAAACAGATAATAGCGGTCTTCATATTCAAATAGACCTTCTACATAATCTGTCAACAGCCACTCGTCTTTCAAATCGTCATGCACTTCAATCTCTTTTATCTTCGCGCCTTCATAATTCTCTTCTAAATATTCGTTGAATATTTCCTCCCCAAGCTTTAGCTGTGCCTCTGCTTCCTCTCTGGTATATCCCTTTGCAAAGCAGCCAGTTAACAAAACTGTACTGAGTAGGACACATAGGAACAAGACGAACTTGCATGTTCTTTTGTTACTCTTTTTCATTATCCTCTGTTTCAACGTTTTGATTCCTCTCTCTAATATTGCAAATTATTTTTTCTTTACTTTTGCACTCAATCCTTCTTCCAAATATATGTTTTCTATAAAATCTAAATACAGAGATTTTTCTCCATCATTGCTCTAGCTGTATCACCGATTTGAACGGTATTGTTCTCCGCAACAAATTCTTTGTCCAACACTCCAACAATATCCAAATATACTGTTGTACTTCTAAATGGTGCTCTTCTTGCCACCTTTTCCGTGTTCTTAAGCGTCGCTACCACAATGGGACAATTTGCTTTTTTTGCAATTTTAAATGCACCATTCATAAATGGCAACATTTCTTCTTCACGATTTCTCGTCCCTTCCGGAAACACACCTATGGAACCTATTTCCTCTTCTATCAAACGACTTGCTTTGAGAATTGTTTTTGCACTTTCTCTGATATCATCCCTGTTTAAACAAAAACACTGACATCTATGCATCAATTTCGAAACAATTGGAATCCAATACACTTCTTTTCTGGCAACAAAACTCAAACGATGTTCCTTCAACGCTCCCATTGTAAGTAACGGATCTACAATAGATTTGTGATTGCACACCAACAAAAATTTCTCCTTTGGTAAAATATCCTCTCCACTGACTTGTAGCTTTGTTCGGAAAATGATGGCTGCAAACTGAATGACAGAATACGTATACCACCAGTAAAACTTACTATAATTCATATATTCTTTATTCATGTCAATAAATCTAGTAACAATAAAGCAACTAATAACCCACAACAAAACCAATGCTGCAAGAATGCCACAAAATGCCAATATCGTACGTCGAACTGTTCGATACACACCTAGTACAAATCCCAATATACTTAGCAAAACTGCAATGATTGTCATAACTGTAAATAACATCTTTTACTCCCTTCAAATAAAACACTCATTAGAATAACTCTTTGCGCAAAACATTGTCAAGCAGTCTTCTATATTTAGAATATGCAATTCCCTCAAAAAAAATCAAAACAGGCGAAGAAATAATCTCCGCCTGTCATCTACTTCCATAGATATGCTCTCATGCCTTATATCACTTTTGGATAAAGCCAGAATTCGATGTATATATCTTTCCGCATCTCCAGTCACCAGCTTGGCAACTGTCTTTCTAAAAGAACTTACCATAATACGGTCCACCACATTCGTACTCTCTCCCTTTTTGTCTAATGCAAGACGATAGAAGTTGGATGCAGATTCATAACAGGTGTAAATGTAATCTCCCTGTATATCAATATCCTCACTCATATTCGGACATGCGAATTCTCCAATCTTCCGATTATGCTTCATGGAACCTTCTCTTTCATAATCCATCAAATACACATGCATTTTCGCAGGTATAATTCTTCCATAAGAGGCAGAGATTAACATGTAAGTCTTGTTATTCCAATCAGCAAATGCAACACCCTGCGCATAATATGGAATGGTAATTGTCTTTTCCTTTTGCAAGGTTCCATCTCTTTCAAATACTACCATCTGATTTGAAAACAAATCCCCCAAAGTAACCTTCGCAAACTGCCCAACATACAAATGTTCCTGATAATATGCCAGAAAAGATGGTGTATATCCCTGTGTATCGATAGCACCTTCATCAAATTCCAACACATCCGACTCCGCATCATTGCCTGTTTCCACCCTGGCAGCAATCTTGTCCATCGAAAGCTTCTGTACTACTCCATCGACCGAATCTGCAATATAAATGAGCGCATCATCTGGATTATATGCCAATGCCCCCACATGACATTTTGTATTCAACGTGATTGTCGTTAGGTATTGTTGACTCTTCACATCCATCACATACAACACAGATTTCTGCTTTGATTGACTTCTAGAATTCGAATCATCCACCATTTCACCACTCTTGTCATAAGCTGAAATAATCAGATACTCCTCTGTCACACAGATTCCCTGTGGTATCATTCCATTACAAATTGTTTCATTGTGAATATTGGTCTTGTCAAGTCCTGGAATGACATAGGAACTATCCTTATTCAAAGTGGACAGATAATCTCCGAAAATATCCGAATCCAACGAATCAATCAACTCATCATAGGATTTCCCCAACACACTTTCTGTAGATGTATATATCTCTGTGATATCCTCAGATGCTGCCACTACATCATCCATACGAACACACAATACCGCTATCAATACTAAAAATAACATACCCCCAATACGAATAAAATCAATTTGCTTACTTCGTTCTTTCTTATTCCCCATAAAACCCCTCCATAACTTTTCGGCAATTCATTTTCTTCGAGCTAATACGTGAAACACTATTATCTGAATAGTTGTTCCAATTCTCTATATTCAGTTGTTGTAACCCTCTCCTTCACTTCACAGTAATGTCTTCACGAACCTTTCAAACACTGTCTATATTATAATATTTTTTTACATCTTTTGTCCTAATTTATTGTAAATGAATTGTTACTATTTCGTGAACAAAATAGAACAACTACTAATTCATCATTTTCTCCCTCTCATACGCCTTTGCATCTCTCACCACTTCACCACTAAGCAACAACACACAGATAAGATTCGGCACCACCATCAACCCATTGGCAACATCCGACAAACTCCACACCAACTCCAAGGACTGGGTTGCCCCCACAAATATCATATAAGAAAAAATAATGCGATACACTGTATTCCACTTGTGGGTTCCCACAAGATATTCAAAGGCTTTCTCGCCGTTGTACTCCCAGCCCAATATCGTTGCAAATGCAAACAACGTAATTCCGATGGACACAAATAGTCCTCCAGCAGAGCCTAATACCGTCTCAAATGCTTGAATGGTAAGAGCAGTTCCCACCACCTCTGGTCCCGCTGCTTCCAACACGCCAGAAGCTGCAATGGCAAGACCAGTCACACTACACACCACAATGGTATCCCAGAAAGTTCCTGTCATGCTGATATACCCTTGTTTCACATGGCTATCTGTGGATGCGGCAGCCGCAGCGATGGCAGAGGAACCCATCCCTGCTTCATTGGAAAACACACCTCTTGCAATTCCATAGCGTACAGCTTCCATCATGGAAATGGTAATTGTTCCAATTGCCCCACCAGACACCGCTTCGAAAGAAAATGCTGACACAAACATATTCACAATTCCAGCAGGAACATTTTCTAGATTTCCTAATATCACAAGCAAAGCACATATCATATAAAAACAAGCCATCACAGGCACCACAACAGCAGACACCTTAGAAATGCTTTTTATTCCACCAACAATAATTAAAATTGCCACAATCGTCACCACAATACCAGTATCCTCCACGGGAATCTGAAAGGTATCATACAATGCCAACGCAATGGAATTGGACTGTGTCATGTTGCCAATTCCAAAGGAAGCAAATACCGCAAACAGTGCAAAGAACCAACCGAGCATTCTGCCAATCTTCTTGTTCCGTAATCCCTTTTGCATGGTGTACATGGGGCCGCCAATCATCTCCCCCTTTTCATTTACTTCACGATATTTCACAGATAACATGCATTCAGCAAACATAGTGGACATACCAAAGCATGCAGATATCAGCATCCATATCAACGCCCCTGGCCCTCCTGCTACCATAGCAGTGGCTACCCCCACAATATTTCCTGTTCCAATGGTTGCAGCAAGAGTCGTTGTTAGTGCAGAAAAGGAAGACACATCCCCTTCTCCCTTAGTAGACCGAGCTTCCTTGCTCAAGGTAAGTTTCAATGCATAGGGTAGATTCTTCCACGGTAGGAATCCGGTTCGAATGGTAAGATAGATTCCTGTCCCCATCAAGAGAAGTAAAGTGATTGGTCCCCATACAATGTCATCTATGCTATGTATCATTTTTTCAAAGGTCATATTGCAGTTCCATGTCAAATTACAGTCCTTACATTGTATGATAACGGGTAAGCAAACATACAATCATTTTTATATTGCAAGACTTATATTTAACACTATATCGGTACAATATCACATAGGAATCTTTACATAAAAAGACGCATAAGATTATTACATCTCATACGCCTTATCACTCTTATTCTCATCGTTATGCAATTTTCAAAACTCTACTCCACACTCTTTAGCGACTCCGCCATATCAATCTTTTCCAGCTTACCAGACATAAACATATTCACAATCTGGTTAAATACTAATGTAAAAATAATAGCCACCACATAACTAACCGGCTCTACATGCACATCAAAGGCAATACCATCAATCTGGATTTGCCCCATAACAAATGCGTGTAGATAAAATCCCAGCACCAAACCTACCAGACTTGCAACTAGCGTCATAATGAAATTCTCACGGAATACATAAGAATTGCTTTCTTCTTTGTAGAAACCTAACACCTTAATGGTTGCAATCTCTCGAATACGCTCTGTGATGTTAATATTATTGAGATTGTAAATCACAACAAATGCAAGTAAAGCGGCAAATACAAGTACCAAGATCACCACATAATCAAGACTCTTCATCATATCCGAAAAGTTATCTTTGATATCTTGACTAACCATGACCTGACTGACATCATCTTCCCGCATGTACAAGGTTGCTACCTTTTTCACATCCGCGTTATCCTCTACATTTACATACATCTGATTCAGTTCTGGCTGTTCCCCAAACAACTGCTCATATGTTTCCTGATTCATAACCACAAAATGATCGAAGAAATTTTCATAGATACCAGATACCACAGCGGTACCACCTTGCAAATCCTCATTTTGAAGATTGATTTCATCTCCAACCTCCACCTTAAAATCCTCTGCCATCTTATAAGACAGCAAGATTTCATTGTCCCCTGGCAGAGTTACCTCTTCTCCATTCTCTGTATGGAGATTCATAAAATGATCAAAGGCTGCATCTTGTTCTGGTACCAAAATGGTCATACCCTTTGTAACTTTATTCGCTGTCAAATCGGCGCTGGTGGATGTTACCTGCATAGTCTCCTTCACACCAGGAACCGTAATGGTTTCTTCCGTTCCAACCACCATATCATATAAAGCGATACTACCATATTGCGTATCTGCAATGGTAGCAATGGAATCTCTTAGACCCATGCCCGTTACAATCAATGCAGTACAACCACTGACACCGATAATCATCATAAAGAAACGTTTCTTATAACGGAACAGGTTACGAACCGACACCTTATCCAAGAATTTCAAGCGGTTCCAGATAAATGGAATGCGTTCCAACAACACGCGCTTACCACCTCTTGGCGCCTTAGGTCGCATAAGGGTTGCTGCCATATCACGTAGTTCTTGATGACAGGCAACAAATGTAGTCCCTGCCGAGCAAAGTAATGCCACAACTGTACAACCAAGTGCCAGTTTCAAATCCAATACATACCGCAAGTCACCCATATCATACATCATCTTATAAGTGGTCCATATCACTTGAGAGAATACCCATGTTCCCGAAGCAAATCCGATGATAGAACCAATGATTGCAGCACTTCCAGAGTAAGTTACATACTTTCCAATAATAGCACCACCGGAATAGCCCAATGCCTTCAATACACCAATCTGTGTGCGCTGCTCCTCCACCATTCTTGTCATTGTAGTCATACATACAAGGGCGGCAACCAGGAAGAAAAAGATTGGGAATACACGAGCCACACCTGCGATAATGGATGCATCATTATCAAATCCTGCATAACCCGCATTGGTATTTCTTCCTAGTACATATACTTCTGGTGCTTTCAAATCTGCAAGTTCTTCCCTTGCATCTGCAATCTCCTGCTCTGCATCTGCAATTTCTTCATCAAACTCTGCCTTTGCATCATCATATTCCTGCTGTCCATCTTCAATTTCCTGTTTCGCAGATGCTAAGTCTCTTTCACTTTGACGAATTTGACTTTTGGCATCCGCAAACTGCTTCTTTGCATCTTCAATCTGCTTTCCAGCTTTATCCAATGCCTTCTTCGCTTTCTTTAATTCCTTTTCACCTGCAGTAATCTTGGCCCCCTCGGTATCTAATGTAGTTTTTGCTGTTGCAAATGTGGCCTTTGCTGTATCCAATTGCATCTTGGCATTCTCAAGGGCCGTCTTTGTCTGATCCAAAGTCGCTCTCCATATTGCTAATTCCTGCTCTTTTGTTGCCTGCTCTTCCGCACTCAGATACTGCTTTGCAGCTTCATACTGCTCCTTTGCAGCGGCATATTGTACTTCACTTGCATCATATGCTGCTTTATTCGTTTCATAAGCCGTTAGATTTTTCTCGTACTCTGCATACCCTGTTTCATATTCCTTAACAGCTTTCTCGTATTGTTTCTTACCTTTCTCAAAGGCTTTCTTGTTCTTGTTATATTCCTTGACGCCATCCTGATACTCTTTTTCTTTATCCGCAAATGTCTTCTCATTATCAGCCAGTGTCTTTTTCACCTTAGCTAATTCATGCTCGCCATCTTCTACTTGCTTGCGACCATCATTTAAGTCAGCCAATGCATCCCCTAATTCCTTCTCCGCATCTGCTTTTTCCTCAGCAAGTGTCGTATCCGCATCATCTAATTCTTCCTGTGCATCTGCGTAGATACGATGATATCTTGCATCAGCAACTTCCTGCGTAAAATGTTCCCAATCCTTTTCCTTTGAATCAATGAATTCCTCATACTCATCGGAATAAATGTAAGCATTCTGGTCAAAGCATACATAAATGTCTGTGTCATAATCCATATCATAAGCATCATCCATTAGATAGACAAATGCATGAATACTTCCAGAACCAAGAGGCGTAGTTCCTCTCGTATACACAGCATACAGAGGACTTCTGACAATACCAACAATTGTGTATTCCTTTATCTTGAACAAATCGCTATCATCTTCCTCATTTTCCGCTGATATAACAAGTTTCTTACCTACATCAGCCTCACTATATTTCCCTGCATCCACAACACACTCTGATGATTCTTCTGGCAATCTTCCATACACCACCTCTAAGGTATTCACACCAGTCGGAAGAGACATGGTCTTCATTACGCCTTCTGTACCGTCTTCCTCGTGCATGATGATATCAGCACTTTTCATGCCGTCTGCTGCCAGCACTCCCTCTTGTGAAGCCAACTTCTCAGACGCATCCTCATCAAAACCAAGGGTAGACAGTAAATGATAATCATAAAAGTTCATATCTTCATAATAGTCATACGCCGAATACACCATAGATTCATAAGCAATCCTCAAGCCTGAAAAGAATCCGACACCCAAAGCAATAATTAACAAAATTGCCACGTATCGTCCAAAACTACTTTTAATTTCTCGAAAGGTTGTTTTTATTAATCCTTTACTCATTACATTACACCATATTTCTTTCCTACTCTATCTTACATGATTGTGTTTTTACAATCATCTACCACTCTAACGTCTCCACATCCACTGGATTCTCGTTCAAGCGCATACTAGACACCTTACCATTCTTCACCTTAATCACTCGGTCTGCCATCTCAGTAATTGCCTGATTGTGTGTGATAACCACAACGGTTGTTCCTGTCTTTCTACATGTATCCTGTAAAAGCTTCAATACTGCCTTACCAGTCTGATAATCCAATGCACCTGTAGGTTCATCACAAAGTAACAACTTTGGATTCTTCGCCAAGGCTCTTGCGATTGCAACACGTTGTTGCTCACCGCCCGAAAGCTGTGCCGGAAAATTCTGCATTCTATCCTTAAGACCAACCTGCTCTAATACTTCTCTCGCATCCAATGGGTCCTTACAAATCTGTGACGCAAGTTCTACATTTTCAACCGCAGTCAAATTGCCTACTAGGTTATAAAACTGGAACACAAATCCCACATCGTAGCGGCGGTAGGTGGTAAGTTCTCTCTTGTTCAGTGCGGAAATCTTTTTCCCATCTAGTACAACCTCACCTGTAGTCAGTGTATCCATTCCTCCGAGAATGTTGAGAATCGTCGTCTTACCAGCACCGGATGCACCGACAATAATGCAAAATTCACCCTTTTCAATTTCAAAATCCGCGCCAGACAATGCCTGTATCTCCACCTCTCCGGTTTTATAACGTTTTGTCACATTTCTAAATTCTACAAATGCACTCATTTTTCCACTCCATTTTCCATTTACTTTTCTATATAGATTTTTCTTCTCTTTTTCGTTATACTTATCAAAGACCGTTCAGAAAACAATCACAACCTATTATATTACGAACAATGTTCGTAATCAACGAAAAGAGTGTGAACTATTATGACTTTATACGAAGAAATCAAGAAAAATTTTGTATTACCCAATGCATTCGCAGATTGGGAAGAATATCGTAATTCTCTTACGAATTATATCATCCATGAAGCCAATCAGGTATCCTTACCTCTTTCCTTTCATGCGAACATGGATGAGGCCTCTCTATTGCCAAGTCTTGCAATTATTGGCGCTGGTGCGTGCAATGATATCAATTTGCAAGAACTCATTTCTCATTTTTCGAGGATTACTTTATTGGACTATAATCAAGATGCAATGGACACCGCATTAGAAACCTATCATCTGAAAGACTGTCCATATGTAGAATGTAAGACAATTAGTTTGAATGGGTTACAGGATTGTCATTATGAAAAATTCTGCAATCAGCTTCAAACTTATGTACAATATAATCTTTCTACACTTACCCCAAATGATTTCGAAGATTATGCAACCACATTGATTCAGAAGTATCTTGAACAGGTTACAGACTATGAGATTCCGTTACAAGAAAATGCTTATGACTATGTGTGCTGCTTCGGTGTCCATAGTCAGCTACAGGCAATGTTTTCATATATCTATCGTGCTTTTGAAGTAAACTTAAGAACACTGCGCTTCTCCGATGCACCAGACTTCAGCACTCGCATTACTAAGATGTTAAAGCAAGAAAACGAGCGCTTTATTCCACAGTTTCATAACGCTTTATTAAACTGTGCCAAGAAAGCTATTTTCCTAGGTCTAGAACAAAACCGCACCAACAGTGACAGTGCCATTGAAGGTGCTTATCAAGGAATATCAGACATTCAGAACCGCAACATCAACACGGAAGAAACCGCCATGATATGGCCATTTCTCCCAGAAGCGGATATCTATTATGAAATGATTCTACTAAAAATCAATCTCGTATAATTCAATCGAGTAGGTTGAATCCTACTCGATTTAGTTAACACAACACATCGCATGCAAAGCATGCTCAGTGATGTACATTCGCCAAATGGATTTTCATGCAAGCATGAATCCACTTGGCTCATTGTTAACACAAAAAGGTGGACGAATTCAAACGTCCACCTTCCTTATTTTTCTATACAAGTTTCTCTTCCTTTGGCTATTTCTCTTCCTCTAACTCCTTTGCAGCCTTTTCCACTGCTTCTTTCTTCAGTCGACGTCTCTCCATATCCTCTTCAATCAAGGTGGCAATCACTGCAGTTAGCGGAATAAACAAGAACATTCCTATCACACCACCAAACTCACCACCTATAATAATCGCTGCAAAGATAAGGATAGAAGGAATGCCAATGGCATTCCCAACCACGTGTGGATATATCAACCGATTATCAATAGTCTGTAACACAAAGAATAAAACAAGGAACATCACCGCTTGCAATGGCGACTCCATAATTATAAGAATCACTCCAACTGCTCCACCAAAAAATGCACCCACAACAGGGACCAAAGCGGTAATGGCAATAATCACACCAATCAACACTGGATATGGCATTCCCAACAGACCCATTCCGATTGCCATCAACGTACCAAGAATAATGGCATCAACGCACTGTCCTGATATAAAATTCGCATAAGTGTCATATATCAAACGTAATACATGTTCAATCCCATTGGCAATATGCTTTGGAAAATAAGTATTGATGAACTTAAGTAGCCACGCACCAATGGCTTCTTTCTTTGCCAATATATAAAAAGCAAAAAACAAGCCGATGAAGAATTTCACGAACACGGAAAACACATTACCAACTGCACTTCCTCCAGCCTTCACCGCATCCAAAAAAGACTTATTTTCAAACAACCCCATTACATTGTTAATCATTTCCTCATCCGGTTTTATCTTCTCTACGTATTCTTCTAATTCTCCCGGCAAACCAAAATTGGTTTCCAAAAACTCAATTCCCGTATTCACGGCATGCGGCGCCTTTTCGGCAATTTGCTTCACACTATCCGCAATACCCGGTATCATATTGAAAATAACAATGGTAATCACACCAATCAAAATCAACAGTGCAGCCACAATAGAGGTCGCTCTCTTCACTGTGTGATTTTTAAAAATCCAACCGATCATATATTTTTCCAACCTAACCACAATCAAATTAACTATAAATGCAATCACCACACCATAAATCAAAGGTGATATCGCATCATAACATACAATGAGTGCATTCTTCACCACAGAAAAATGCTGTACAATTGTATAAAACAGAACAATTAGAAATAATCCTTTCAAAAATGTCTTTTCTCTATTACGAATCATGTATATCCTCTCCTTTTTTCGTTAACAAACTGCTTTTCTAAGTTAATCTCATTGATTGTAATATGCTATATACCGTTAACACAAACCGTCACCATTCAATGGTTGCATCCAGTGGAACATCCTATATCATAAAAAAGCACTGTCACAAACTTTATGACAGTGCCTCATTATCCCTATCTTTCATCCATTGGTACATATAACTGTTTTTTCTTAACTGCCTTGTAAGCCGGACGAATAATCTTACCCTGATTGATTAGCTCCTCTAATCTGTGCGCACTCCAACCAGCCATACGCGCAACCGCAAATAGCGGTGTAAACAACTCCGTTGGCAAACCGAGCATCTGATATACAAATCCTGAATAGAAGTCCACGTTTGCACTAACACCCTTGTAAATCTTACGCTCTTCCGCAATCACTTCTGGTGCAAGACGTTCTACATTTGCATATAACTGATATTCCTTCTCATATCCCTTTTCAACAGATAACTGTTCAACAAACTTCTTGAACACCTTCGCTCTTGGATCTGATAACGAATATACCGCATGACCCATACCATAAATGAGTCCTGCTTTATCAAATGCTTCCTTGTGCAATAATTTCTTCAAGTAAGCTTTTACCTGCTCGTCATCATTCCAATCTGTCACCTGCACCTTCATATCCTCGAACATCTTCGTAACCTTGATGTTCGCACCACCATGTTTTGGTCCCTTCAAGGAGCCTAATGATGCTGCCATAGAAGAATAGGTATCTGTTCCTGATGATGTTACCACATGGGTAGTAAATGTGGAATTATTACCACCACCATGCTCTGCATGAAGTACCAAAGCTAAGTCTAAGATTCTCGCCTCCAACTCTGAATACTTACAATCTGGTCTAAGCAAATACAACAGATTCTCTGCTGTTGATAAATGTGGCTGTGGCGAATGTATATATAAACTATTTCCATCATGATAATGGCTGTACGCTTGATATCCATATACTGCCAATAACGGCACAACCGAAATCAACTGCAAGCACTGTCTCAATACATTCGGTACAGATGTATCATCTGCTCTATCGTCGTATGCATACAAGGTAAGAATACTTCTCTGTAACGTGTTCATCATATCCTTACTTGGGGCTTTCAAAATGATATCTCGAACAAAATTGGTTGGTAAAGACAATCTGTAATCAGACAAAATCTTTGTCATCTTCTCTAATTCATCTGGTGTTGGAAGTTCTCCGAACAATAATAAATATGTGGTTTCTTCAAAACCAAAACGCTTCTCCTTGATAAATCCTGCAACGATATCCTCGACATCAACACCCTGATAATAAAGCTTTCCTTCACACGGAATCATATCATTATCTTCTACGATATAGGACTTAATCTTAGAAATATCTGTAAGTCCCGCTAATACACCCTTACCATTAATATCGCGAAGACCCCTCTTCACTTCATATTGTGAATAAAGTTCCGGATCAATCGGTAAATTCTCTAAGCACATATTCGCCAATTCCGAAATTTCATTTGTGATTCTCGAATATGTACTAATCCTTTCATTGTGGTTGTTATACACGCAATCACCCTTTCTCGACTAATTCGACTGTTTCTCCAGATGATAGTATACCACAAAAAGCACAATTTACCTAGGCGTTTTTGTAAATCTTCACGAAATGTTCATATTCCCTGATATTCAAGAGATAAAAAATCCTGCTGTTATTGCATAGACACGGGTAAAACAGATTATGAAATTTGCGCGAGCAATGAGCAAGCTCTGCTTGCGATGTGTCAGCATGGCTCATGCATAACTTCAAATCTTCTGTTCTATTCATCCCAATAATCTATCGTATCTTGAGGTGTAGTATCAATTCCAAACAACTGCCACATAAAATCCTCTTTCTCATGATAAAGATTAATTATTCGAATGTACTTATCTTCTATCCTATAAAACACATAATTTCTAGACACAAATATATACCGATAGTCTAACACCACATCAAACATTTTCGATACTTTAGGACCCTTTTCTTCATAATCACAAAGCCCTTTTATTGCATCTGTTATGCTTTTGATAATTTTCTTGGCTTTATCCCCTCCATATTCACCGGATATTGCCGATTTTAATGCACGTAATTTATCCGCTGCATCAGGAGTATATTTTATTTTTTTCAATCAATTACCCCCAATTCCCGCTCCAAATCATCTGCATCAATCCAACCTTCTATTTCAGCCCGTTCCTCAGCTCGCTTCAAATCAAGCATCAGCATGGCAACCGCTTGTTCCCTCAACGCTTCTTTGCTATTCTTGGTAACGATAAACGGAAGACCTTCAACATTTAAAGACTGCTGTATAAATGTGTTAAATGCATCTGTCAATGTCATTCCAGTTTTTGCATAAATATCCTCTACAGCTCTTTTAATATCTGAATTTATTCTTACTTGAAAAGTTGAATCCTTTGGTGCAATAGCAACATTCAAATTTGTATCCATAAGACATACCTCCTCACTTTTTCTATATCATAGCACTTCTTTCACCACGCGTCAATACATTGTCATTACAGGAAAGATTATGATATATACTTTCTACGTAATATGAACTTATCATATGAAGCCTTTTATTCTTCCTCCAACGCCTTTGCTCTTGCCTTCTGTTCTTCCTTTTCTTCCTCAGTATAATATGCAGCTTTATCACCATCTGTCATATAGCCCACATCATCTGCCCAAGTATGAACCAACATTGCATAAGAATCAGAATCAAGATATCTTACATCAAAATACAAATATTCATTCTCCACCACACGTATACCACTTATCCTGTCTGCTTGTTCTGTTTCAATGGTAAGGGTATTGCCACGAAATGCAAATTGTGGTTTTTCTTCTACAACTGAAAAATCCGTTCCATAGCACGTTACCTCTTCCACTTCAGAAAGAGAATCCTCTGCAAATCGAATCACAAGTTTATCAGCATAAACCTTTACCTTATCAATTTCAACACCAACAACATCTTCATTTTCATAGGTATATGTTGTCAAATTATGACTACAGGCTGTCAATACACCAAACATCACAAGCAATACACTGAAACTCAAACACCGTTTTCTCATAATATGCCTCCTTTCACTTTATATAAACCTCAATATATGAAAGTAAACAAGATAGTCATCGTAATAGTTGCGACTATTGTCGTTATACATTAATCTCCGCTGTCATATCCAGCAAGCCCTTATTGACATCTAACACCGGGGTCACCACTTCAGCAATGAACTCCTCTGTCTGTTCGGGTGCACGTCCAACAAAATTCTTTGGGTCAAGAATTGCCTCAAGCGCTTCCTTAGTCATCCCAAACGCTGTGTCACCGGCAATGCGATCTACCAAGTCATTTTCCTTCCCTTCCTGCTTAACCATTGCTCCCGCTGCCATGGAGTGCTCACGGATTCGCTCATGTAGCTCCTGACGGTCGCCACCACGTTTTACTGCATCCATCATAATATTCTCTGTTGCCATGAATGGTATCTCTTTCATAAAATGCTGATAAATCACCTTATCATATACAACCAATCCATCCACAATATTCATGTATAAGTCTAGAATTCCATCAATAGCTAAAAATGCTTCCGGCACAGAAATTCTCTTATTGGCAGAATCATCCAAAGTTCTCTCAAACCATTGGGTTGCAGATGTAATTGCAGGATTCAGTGCATCCACTATCACATAATTTGCCAAAGCAGCGATGCGCTCCGAACGCATCGGATTTCTCTTATATGCCATTGCAGAAGAACCAATCTGATTCTTCTCAAAGGGTTCTTCAATTTCCTTTAAATGTTGTAGTAGGCGAATATCATTAGAAAACTTGTGGGCACTTTGCGCAATACCGCTTAACACATTCAAAATTCTTGCATCCACCTTGCGGGAATAGGTTTGACCTGACACAGGATAACAGCTTTCAAAGCCCATTTTCTGTGCTATCATGCCATCTATCTTACGAACGGTCTCGTGGTCGCCATCAAACAATTCCAAAAAGCTTGCCTGCGTACCTGTGGTACCCTTGCACCCCAAAAGCTTTTGCTGGCTAAGCTGATATTCTAAATCTTCCAAATCCAACATCAGTTCCTCCAACCAAAGAGTTGCTCTCTTGCCGACTGTTGTGGGCTGTGCTGGTTGAAAGTGTGTAAATGCTAATGTCGGCAAATCTTTATACTCCATAGCAAACTTTGCAAGTACATTAATGACATTTAATAACTTTTTGCGAACGAGCTTTAGTGCTTCCGTCATAATGATCACATCTGTGTTGTCACCAACATAGCAGCTCGTGGCACCAAGGTGAATAATACCCGCTGCTTTTGGACACTGCACTCCGTAAGCATACACATGGCTCATGACATCATGGCGAACCAATTTCTCGCGTTCTACAGCTACATCGTAATTGATGTCATCCTGATGTGCTTTCATTTCTTCAATCTGGTCTATTGTAATAACCGGTTTCCCATGTTCTGAAAGGCCAAGTTCATATTCCGTTTCCGCCAATGCTATCCACAATTTTCTCCAGGTCTTGAACTTCATGTCTTGGGAAAAAATGTACTGCATTTCTTTACTTGCATATCGTTGTGATAATGGGCTTACATATTTGTCTTTCATAAATGGTCCTCCTACATATATCATTTATTTTAATACGGATTCATCATTTGTGTTTATTACATCACTTGATATTATAACACATTTATTATGCGGTGCGATGTCAACTTTCCATGAAATCTCATTTTTGTCATTTTTCAAATTTATAAGGTTTTGTTTGTTATTTTTTTGTATATATGCTACAATGAACCATATTGTTGCTATGCTATAGAAACGGATGAATAGATGATAGCGTAGCTCCTTCATTTCAAACGTATGCGGAGGTTCACTATGGAAGAAAAGAGAAGATATAGAAGATTGCCAATCAGCTTAAAACTAGAGGTTTCGGAAGTTTTTAAGCAAGATAACGACGTGATTAAGGATTTAAATGCTGAGATTGAAGTATTTGATATTTCCAAAAACGGAATTGGTTTCAAAACAGCTACATTGATTCCAGAAGGATATTATTTCAACGCCACCATGACATTAGAAAGTTCTGAGCAGAAGCTTATGACTGTGGTTAAGATTTTACACCGTTTCGAATTGCCAGATGGTTACTATCGCTACGGTTGCGAATTTACTGGCATGGCTGGAATCTTTGATTTCGTATTCAACGATTACGAGCATATGTTGGATGAACAATAGTACACAAACGCCTAGTAAGTTTTTACTAGGCGTCTTTTATTGCATTTTTACTTGTATTCATGACAAAGGTCATCTCAACACTCTTGACAAAGAAAATGGTGCTCTTTTAATTTTCATCTTTTTTCTAATACCATCTATAATGTAATCCGTCTTAATTGGGGAGATGGTCGTCTGCTCCATAATATTCAAATCCGCTTCTCCGCTATAATTGAAAGTATTCAGCCAATCACATTTACCATAACCTACTAACGTTCCATAGTAACGATTATATCCAGCATCCAATCCTACCTCGTTATATACACCTACATAAGACAAATCACATTCCCCCAAGGCTAGCTTTGACGGAAAATAAGCAGTCACTTCATGTACGCCAGTATCTAAACTTTCCTCTAGGTTGAGATAAATCGTAAAGGAGCTACCATCTGTCACATTCTTATAGACAAGATATATAGTAGATACACCGACTCCATCTTCCACATCCACTTCATAAGTGGCAATTCCCGGCGTCTTGCCGTCGTATTCTTTCAAAACAATACTATTTAACCTAGGTGCTTCAAAATACTGCTGCTCCACTGCTTTTGTGGTTGCTCCAAATACTGTCGCATGTTTTGCCTCTGGCACTTCCTCTCCAGGTTTACATAATCCATAATATGTTGCGATAGCCCTGGCATCAGCTTGCGCCAACTTCACCAAACCTTCTTCTGCATAAAAATATTCCTTATCAATCTCTGAATCCATATAGCAGTGTTCTATAATCATGGCTGGCATTCCCATATTATATGCATGACGCAACACACCATAATAATCATCAAAACTTCCATCAGCCCTACGACCATTCATCTGTGTTACTCTGGCAAACATACCTGCATTGCTAAGTCCAATCGCCTCAAATTCCCCCAACAAATGATCTCCTAATTGCATCAACTCTTTTTTATGATATTCCCCAGTGCTTAAGTAAATGGATGCACCATTGCTCTTATGTGACACACTGGCATTAAAATGTATACTAAGTAAAATATCAGCCTCCGCTTTACTGGCGCGATTCGCACGCTCCCAGAGAGTAACCTCTTCATCCGTCTCTCTGGTTAACATAACATCCGCACCTTGATATTTCTGTAACTCTTTTTGAACTAGTTTAGCCAATTTCAAATTAATATCCTTTTCTTCCAAACCATAATAATTGGCTCCATCCTCTTCTCCACCATGGCCAGGATCTAGCGCAATAATCAAATCCCTACCATAAGTTCCTGTTGCATACGTCGGAAAACAACATAGATTTAAAAGCACGCAGAAGGCAAGTATTATGTAAACCGTGTTTTTATATTTCTTACAATGACTCATATCATTTATTTCCCTTCGACTTTTTCTACTGTTAAGTATATGATTTAATATGACACACGTCAAATAAAATGCTTTCCTTCTACCTTTTTTCATGGTATGATATTGCCATTATGCGAATGAAAAGCAAATATTCAAAATCCGTTTATAACTTTAGGATTTTGAAAAATGAAAATGAAAAGTGAGGGTTTATCATGAAACAACAAAAAGACAACTTTTCTAGCAGATTAGGTTTTGTTCTTGCAGCTGCTGGATCAGCAGTAGGTCTTGGAAACTTATGGCGTTTCCCTTACCTTGCTGCCAAATATGGTGGAGGAACATTCCTCTTAATCTACTTACTACTTACAGTAACATTTGGTTTTGCACTTTTAGTAACTGAGATTTCTCTTGGTAGAAAGACAGGAAAAAGTGCTTTGTATGCATTTAGCGAGCTAAACACAAAATGGAAATTCTTGGGCATACTAGCCTGTGCCGTTCCAATTATTATCATGCCATATTACTGCGTAATCGGTGGTTGGGTAATCAAGTATGCATGGGTATATCTTTCTGGACAGGGCGCTGCTGCTGCCGGTGATGCTTTCTTTGGAGACTATATCGGTCAGGTAGGTCAGCCAATCATCTGGTTATCCGTATTCATCTTAGCTACAATGGCAGTCATTTTATTAGGTGTAAACAAGGGCGTTGAAAACATGAGTAAGGTTCTCATGCCTCTTCTCATTGTATTATCCATTGTAATTGCTATCTTTGTTGTTACAAGACCTGGAGCAACAGATGGACTTGTGTACTACTTTAAGCCTGACCTATCAAAGCTTTCTGCAAATGCATTCTTGGCAGCTTTAGGACAGTTATTCTACTCCTTGTCATTGGCTATGGGTATTATGATTACCTATGGTTCCTACATGAAGAAAGAGGATGACATTGAATTAAGTGTAAGAAATATTGAGATTTTTGATACTGGTATCGCATTTCTTGCCGGTCTTATGGTAGTACCTGCTGTATTCGTATTCAACGATGGTAGTACAGAGGCGTTAAAGGCTGGTCCAACATTGATGTTTATCACGCTCCCTAAGGTATTTGACAGTATGGCAGGTGGACACATCGTTGGTGGTGCATTCTTCGTATTGGTATTCTTTGCAGCAGTTACTTCATCGATCTCTTTGATGGAAACAGTGGTATCCATCTTTGTTGAGAAGACTGGTAAGAGCCGCAAATTCGTTACCGTTGCTGTAGCAATCTATACCATTCTTATGGCAATTCCTTCGTCTCTTGGATTTGGTATCTGGAGTAACATTTCTGTAAAGGGAATGTCAATCCTTGACATGTGGGATTTCCTTTCAAACAGCGTATTAATGCCAATCGTTGCATTGTTAACATGTATCTTTGTTGGATATGTAGTTAAGACGAAAGTGGTTACTGATGAGGTTAAATCCTCTACAGATAAATTTAAGAGTGAGAAATTGTATGTGATTTTGATTAAGTACTTCTCACCTATTCTTATTATTGCAATCTTGATTAGTTCGATCTTGAATGCATTTGGAATTATTACTTTATAATATTAACGCCCAGCCATACGGCTGGGCGTTCTTTATGCTATCTTCTTTCTTTTATTCGCAACAATCACTATGGTCACCGCAAAAATCACAAGTGCATAACCTGCAATCAAGCCCGTTTGCCAGAAGATTTCCTTCGCAAACTCCGGTGTCATTTCTGTCATTGCTCCAATGCTCATATTATTCACTGCATACCAATAGGTTGGTACGAATCTTGCTACCTTTAACACCGCTTCACCAAAGAATTCATATGGTACAAAGACACCACCTAAGAAGCATAGACCGATACTTAATACATTGACAAGACCATTTACCACATCATGGTTCTTAGAAATTGTTCCGGTAAAGAAACCAAGACTTAAGCTGAATAACAGCATTGCAAACATATTAAGCAAGAAATATGGCAATCTCGCATCCGTAAAAATGCTGCCCTTGGAAAGAATCGAAACTACTACCATAACCGCTGCCATAAGCAAGATGCCATACAATACAATTCCGGCAATAAGACCTGTCATCTTCGTTCTCAAGGTAGTCGCACTACACTCCATTCTTGCCTTTACAAGCGGTGCGTTCAGTGTTAACAGGATAATACCGATTCCATTCATACCAAGGGTAATGAACAAATATGGTACATAGAGCAAGAACATAGTAGTTTTATCATTCTGGTTTTCATTGATAAAGTTTGCAACCTCTACCTTTGTCTTCTCATCCTGTAAATCGAAAAGCTCCTGCTGCGCTTCTTCCATGGAATAACCTGCTTTTAATAAACTTGTAAGCTTTGCTGTGTACATAGATAACTCAGATTCAAAGAAGCCTGCATCAAAGTATCCTGGAACCTTCATGCACTTTAATTCCATATCCTCGATATCCTCGTCCAATAAGCTCTTTTCAAATCCCTTTGGAATTACCAATGCATAGTCTAGCTTTCTCCAGTAAAGCTTATCTAAGATTGCATCTTCGTCATATTCCATTTCGAGGATCTTATTTCCTTCACTAAAATACTTTGTAAGACCTTTACCAAATGTTTCTTTATCTTCATCAATAATCGTAATTGTGAGTATCTCTTCCTTCATTTTCTCCTGATCATTATTACCATCAACGGACTGTGCATCGGATATAACCAATGCAACTGTAAGGAAGATAGCAAAATACATAATAATAACACCCTTATTGCTTTTCAATAATTTGAAAAATAGATTAAATACTTGCATATTTGGTCCTCCTTAACTTTGCAACACTTAAAATGATAAATAACACGCCTATTCCCAATAATGAAAGCACATTCACTGCATACTGTTCATAATCGCCGAACACGGCCAAGCTCTTATAGGCATTTACAATCAAAGTTGCTGGATTGATACGGTTAATAATCGGGCAATTTTCTTCTAAGATATAAGGCATCTCCGCCATCTGCAGACCGCCTAGGAAAGAGCTTACCATGAAGAATGCAACGCATATACCATTCTTCTGTCCCTCATTTCCCTTCACCCAGGTTGCAATGAAATATCCACCTGCTAAGCCAGTAAAAGTTCCTACGATTGTAGTTAACCAAATCAAACCAAAGTTATCCCCAAAATCCTGCCCATACACATACACTACAAACACCAATACGATAGTCATCAATACCGTGTAGATTGTCATACTAGCCATAAAATCGATAACAAACTGCTTCAGTTTCGGAGTCGGAGCTACATTTCTTCTAGCTCCCATAGTCGATACATCTGCCTGTAAGTTATTTCCGTAAGACAAGCCATACATAGATGCAATCAGACATGCCATGGAAAGTAATGCATAGAAATACTGAGTATAAGGTGACTTATCCTGTCCCTTTAGCTCTATCTCTTCAATTCCAATACTCTCCGCTTCAAACAAAGTCGATAAAAATGCTTCCATCTGCTCCGGGTGCTTACTTGCCACCTCTTCAATCAAGGTATAATTTTGCTTATACTGGTCAACAAATGATTTTACCAAGGATGTGTAGATATCCATCTCACGAATCACCAACTCAAAGTTATCTCCATCTACTAGAATATATGCATAGATGCTTTCATCCTGCAATGCGTCCTGTGCCTCATCTATATTCTTATATTCTGAAACCACAAACATTGGAAGATCTTCCTCCATCTCCACTTCCTTCAAGGTATCTACAAAGGTTTTATTGGCTTCCACTTCCACAACACCTACAGCCACTTCTGAGAACTGCTCATATGTGCCAAGATTGCCAAACATAAACTTGAAAATCAAACCTAAAAACAGTGGAAATATCAATGCCCAGAAGATTCCCTCTATACTTCGTAAGGACCTTTTGATTGTATATATATACTGTTGCATAGCCTTCCCTCCTAATCTCTAAGCTCTTTTCCTGTAATCTCTAAGAATACATCATTTAAGGTTGGCAATTCTGAGTGAACACCGCCAAATCCGACTTCCTTCTCTTTCAGTACATCCAACAAACGGATAAGATTGTGCTTCCCCTTTGAGAACTTCACCTTCAATAAATGATTCTCGTAAGTCACATTCATAACATGTGGCAATTTCACAATCTCTTCCTTCACCGCTTCAGGTAGTTCCAAAATCTCTACACTAATGGTTTCTCCAAGGTCAATCATGCTCTTTAACTCATCCTTGGTTCCAAGGGCGATATTCTTACCCTTATCCATAATCGCGATACGGGTACAAATCTGTTCCACTTCTTCCATGTAGTGGCTAGTATAGATTACCGTTGCTCCTTCTTCATTCAACTTCTGAATTCCCTCTAGAATCTTGTTACGACTCTGTGGGTCAACTGCTACGGTTGGCTCATCTAAGATAATGAGCTTTGGCTTATGAGCAATTCCACAGGCAATATTCAGTCTTCTTAGCAAACCGCCGGATAACTTCTTTGGTCTGAATTTGCGATAATCCTGAAGCTCAACAAACTCAATTGCTTCCTCTACCAATTTCTTTCTCTCATTTTTATCCTTAACATATAAACCACAGAAGTAATCAATATTTTCATATACGGTAAGCTCATCAAACACTGCAACATTCTGCATAATCACACCGATGTTTTTCTTTGACTCGTAGCTGGTTGGTGTCATTTCCTTTCCGAACACCTCAATTGTACCTTTATCGTATTCCAATAAAGATAAGAGACAATTGATGGTAGTGGATTTACCACTTCCATTTGGTCCAAGTAATCCAAACACCTCACCCTCTTCAATCTCTAGGTTGAAATGGTCTAACGCAACCAAATCTCCATATCTCTTTACTAAATTCTCGATTTTTACTACCATTTGATTTTCCTCCTTGCTTTACCTTACATTTGCATCATACAAAATCCGAAAACGATTTGTAAGTGAAGAATGTAAGGAATCAATATGACATTTGTCATCTTTTCCATTTTCACATCGTTTACATATGGATATTAAGCACGGAATCCTTTATAATACAAGAGAAATAGTAATATGATAAATGATTATAATCAAAGATTTGATAAGAACATAAAGAAAAACAGAGAGGAGAATATCAGTATTATGTCAACCTATATAGATTCACTTATTATTTTTATATTGTGCTCCCTTCTGTTCCCGGCTAGCATGTTTGATGCGCTACACATCACGTGTATTTTATTGATGTTTGCACTATTTTGTTTTATTACAGTAGCTAAAAACAAAAAATTACTGATGAGCCTAGGTATCTTGATTCTTCCTGCTACATTTGCGATACCGGAGATGTGTGCCTATCTACCACTGTTTTATTACATGTACTTTTACCGCAAGCAATATATAATACCGATCATGTATATTATTCCCATTGCAAACTGGTTGTTTACAGACAATTTGCCTTCAAACTGGTTAATTGTTCCACTTATCGCATTAGGCTGGTATCTTTCTTATCAGACTACCAAAAGTTTAGAATTACAAAACACACTAATCATTTCAAGAGATGACAGTGTCGAGCATGAGATTATATTGAAGGAAAAGAATCGTCAACTGTTAGAGAACCAGGACGATCAGATCTATATTGCTACCTTGAAGGAGCGCAACCGAATCGCCAGAGAAATTCACGATAACGTGGGACATATGCTGTCCCGTTCCATCTTACAGGTGGGGGCGATGCTTGCCATTTGCAAGGACGAGACATTACAACCACATCTGACAACATTAAAAGAAACTTTAGATACTGCTATGAACAGTATCCGCAACAGCGTTCATGATCTGCATGACGAATCTGTAGATTTGAAAAATGCTTTAGAAAACCTCATTGAAAACTTCACTTTTTGCGATGTACAATTAGACTGCGAGATTTCAAAACACATTCCAAAGGAAGTAAAATATTGTTTCCTTGCTATCACAAAGGAAGCTTTGAACAATACTATGAAACACAGTAACGCTACCAAGGTTACCGTTACAGTCAAGGAACATCCGGCATTTTATCAATTATTGATTGAGGATAACGGAACACAAAAAAAGACCGAAAGCGCTACTGCTGACACCGCCGGTATTGGACTTTCTAACATGAAAGAACGCGTAGAGAATCTACATGGAATTATACATATCAATACGGAAAACGGATTTCGAATCTTTGTATCGATACAGAAATAAAAAGGAGATAAACATATGCAAATCGTATTAATTGACGACGACCAACTGGTTTGTATGTCACTAAAAATGATATTAGAAGCAGATTCCGATATCACGGTTGCTGCTGTTGGTAATGACGGAGCCGAAGCGCTTCCACTTTATAAAGAACATAATCCGGATGTACTGCTGATGGACATCCGCATGAAGGGAATGAATGGAACGGATGCGTTAGCAGAATTAGTAAAAGAATACCCGGATGCAAAAGTATTATTCCTTACCACCTTTGTAGATGATGAATACATCGTAAAAGCTTTAGAGCTTGGTGCGAAGGGCTATATTGTAAAACAGAATTATGAGAACATTGTCCCTGCACTGAAAGCTGTCCACTCAGGACAGAATGTGTATGGTACGGAAGTCATGGAAAAGATTCCGGAGCTTATGAAAAACGGAGATTCCTTTGATTATTCCGCATATGAGATCTCCGAGAAAGAATATGAGATTATCACACTTGTTGCAGATGGTTTGAGTAACAAAGAAATTGCAACAAATCTATATTTGAGTGAAGGAACTGTCAGAAATTACTTAAGCTCCATCTTGGAAAAACTGGAGTTACGAGACAGAACACAGTTAGCGGTATTCTATTACCAGCATAAGTAATCCCCAATTGTCACATAACAAAAAACGTCCCCGCCTGCGATTTCTCATCACAGACGGGGACTTTTATGGCTTTTATCACTTTATCTTTTTCTTAAGCGTCTTACTGTAAGGACTATAAATCTTAACCTTCTTGTTGCCAACTTTCACTTCTTTGTAAGCTCGAACTTTCACGTAGTACGTCTTACCCTTTTTTAGCTTCTTCAAAGTTGTCTTAGTTGTCTTTGCTTTCTTAACAAGTACTGTTTTTGCCTTCTTGAATTTCTTACTTGTGGAATATTTCACTTCATATCCGGTTGCGCGCTTATCCTTTTTCCAGGTTACAGTTAGCTGCGTCTTCTTTGCAGAAAGCTTCTTGATAGATGCTTTCTTAGGTGAAACTTCGATTACAGTCTCTACCGTTCCTGCTTTATAATTCTTCGTTTCAGCGATTGTTGCTGTAACAACTGCTCTACCGGTACCCTTAATCGTTACTTTACCCTTCTTGTCAATCTTAGCAACCTTGCTACTTGATGACTTAAATGATACAGCACCTGCTGCATCTACTACTTTCACAGTAAACTTCTTCGCACCATACGCCTTCTTGTAAACATCTTTTTCAAATCTGGCAGTCGTATCTGCCTTAGCAATGGTAAACGAAATTGTCTTGGTTCCCTTATAGTTACCTTTACCTGTAATAACAACTTCAGCAGTTCCTGCTTCTGTGTTATTCTTATAAGTCACTGTATAATCTGTATCTTTAACAAGCACTTTGCCATCTACTGCCACTTTCACTTCCTGTGTGATAGCAGTACCGGTGTACACCTTGTTCTCGATTCCTGTTACGACTGCTTTTGCAATATCAACAGATGTGCCCGGAACAGATGGTTTATTCTCATTGTTGTTCTTATCGGAAACTTGTGGTTTTGCCAAGTTGTTCTGCTCGAACATCTTGTCAAATACTGTTTCATTGTCAATTACCATCACAGAAACTGTCTTTGTAAATGAAGAATTTTCAACACCAAGTGTCACCTCTGTCACACCTGCACTTTGACCATCCAATGTAATTGTAGCTTTTCCTTGTGCATTTACTTTTCCTACACTTGCTATCTTAATCTTACTATCATCTGCACTAATTGCAGTAAGTAGACGGTCTTGTGTGCTTTCATCTGACAATACATCAACTTCAAATGTACATTGTTTGCCTCTTTGTACCACAAAGAATTCCGGAGTCTCAATATCATTGATAATTCCTGCTACTGCAAGTCCTGTTAGCTCTTGGCTCTCATTCATAACGACATCTGCGTAGCTTGTAACGCCTGCTGCAACGGTTGCTGTATAGCTACCTTCTGCAAGTGCTGTTGCAAAAGTTACTACGAACTCTTTTGCAATTGCTTTCTCGTTTCTTTCCTTCGCATCCACTGCTTCTACTGAGGCAATTTCAACTGTTGTATCAGTGCTGTCTTTTAATGCTACGTTTTCTTTTGTGAAGCTGTCTGCAAGGACATAGTTATCAAAACGAACCAACATCTTATCACTTGCAAGATCAATGCCTTCCACCTTAGGCTGCATGGTACTTACAAGTTCCAAATTCACATCAAGCTGCGGTGGTGGTACAGGAAGCCAGTCACTTTCCGCTTTCGTATATCCAGCCTTTTCCGCTCTAACCTTCCACTCGCCTGCAGGTACGAACCAGCCGTAGTTTCCGTCTCCGTCAGAAATCACCGGATTAATCTGTGTAAACTCTTCCGCATTCCATTTCACTGCATTTCCGTCTTCATCCTTATAATAAGTCGTTACAGTTGCACCTTCCACTCTGTTTTCCGGTACTACTTCATAAATGTATCCTGACGGATCGATACACCATTTGATGACAAAGTCACAGATATCGATTTCTTTTACTTCCTCTCCGTTTTTCACTTTTGCTACAATTGTTAAATCGTTTGGAAGTCCAGAGCTGCATACGGATGTATATAATGCCCACTTACCGGTCTCTTCCTGAACCAATTTTTCATATTCACGACCATTTCCTCTGTCGTAAGCAATATATAATTCCTGAATATTTTCATCATTTCTTATATCAACGAACAAGTAGAATGGATACCATCCGTAACTCCTTGTTGAAACAGTCTGCTTACCAACCATTTTGGACATATCAACCGATGATTTTATAATGTTACCATAATACTCGTAAGCAATATTTGTCACCTTAATCGGCTTCTCAACGCACCAGGTTTGATCACTGACACTATCCACGCCAACTATTTTTCCTGTCAAACACGCTGTAATCAAGTAGGAACTTCCCTCTACTGCATTCGAAATGGATATATCAGTAGACCACATACCGCTATCATCCACTACTGCTTCTCCTACCTTTGCGTTTCCTACGAAGAGCTCTACAGTTCCTCCCGCTTTTCCTTTACCCGAAAGCTCTATACCTTCGTTTTTCGAAAACTGGGCCGGTGCATTTATGGTCAACTGGCTATTTCCAAACTCTACTGCACCAATATAATTCGTTTCAGTACCTTTTATGCATGCGGTAGATACACCGTTTGCACCATCTTCCAGTTTCACCGAAAAAAGAATTTTTCCTTTCAGACTTTCCTTATCCAATGTAAATGTGACTATATTTCCGTCTATTTTGGCTGTACACTGACTATTTTGTGCATCAGCTTCCGTTTTATAAGATGCAGAATTTTCTATGTATGTAACACCTTCCGGTAATGTTACCATGATATTTACTGTTTCTGCTGAAGCATCCCATTTCTCGCGGTCGATTTCATACTCAATATTTAGATTTGTATATCCCATACGGGCATCCATTGCTGAAGCTGTATAACTTGATTTAACGTTGTTCAAAAAGTTAGGGTGAATATCTTTTAATTGATTGAAATTCGGATCATCATGCAAATTCCAAACAACATCTTCGGCAACATCTTCTGCAATTACCAACTCTTTAATCAAATAATCCTGATTTTCAAAATATCCGAGCGAAAAATACTCATCAAGATTAGCCTGACCTTTTATTTTGTTAGACGCTTTATGTATCATTACCTTATAAGTTCCCGGAGCAAGAGAAGTTGAAATCAGGCCATACTCTCTAGAACTCAAAGACGAAAGACGCTTTCCATCCGCATCGTAAATATATCCGCTAGCCTGTATATCTGTTTCCACTCTTAAAGCAGGTCTTCTCTTAAGTGTAACGGTAACTTCTGTAACATTGTCATTTGCTTCTTCCCTTGAAACTAATGATAATTCCACACCCTCTACAGTTGCAGGAAAATATGCACTTGCAATCAAAGGTTCAAATTCAAAGATATAGTTTCCGCTTTCTGCAAGAAGAACTTCCACACTTCCGTCTTCGAGGTAAGTACATTCACTCTTGGCTGATACCACTCCGTCGTCTGTATTCTTTGATAAACTTACTTTACACACACCATAAGGAGCTTTCTCAGCAGTTCCATTTTCATTTTCCACGAAAACATTAATTTTAACGCTTGCTACACCGCCGGAAATCACCTTTCCTATTTTATCTGTGCCCCAAGCTTCTACGAACGGACTAGTTTCCGGATTATTTACAAACAAATACTTAACAACAAAACTTGAAGGCTCAACTGTCACATCATCACTACATTCGGTAGTAACCAAACGAAGGTCCGCATCTTTGGCATAAACTGCATCCTTTTCATAGTGTTTTAGTGATGAAGGTAATGTTACTGTAATTGGCTGAATTGATGTTGAAACCCTAACTGCATGTGGTGCAATCGTCTCCACACCTTCCGGAATTTCAACCTTATCACCCTGGTTAAGACTATCCCCCCACCAATATAGTGTTTTACCGTCTTTACTGTAAATCGAATTTCCTACCTTCATTAAGGTTGGATGATCTTCTGCAAGAATAATCTCCGGCTTCTCGAACATAGCAGATATTTTAGCAGCATCAAAAACAGTCATATCTGATGGTACTATAACCTTATCTGCGTATGAATTTCCCTTAATCGTATAGTTATCGAGTGTAGATGGTAACACAACAGTTATTTCTGCTTGTCTCTCTCTATAATACGGATCCTCATCAGTAATACCATAATATTGACGCTTTACGTTTGTATCCTTAGGGAAATGAACCGTAACCGGATATGAATTCAATTTAACCTCCACACTAATTGTAGTCTTACTTTCCGGGAAAACTATTTCCTTTACTGTATTATTACCTTGCCAGAAAGTATAATAAGGATCAATGCCATCCGGAAGATAATATACGCCGTTTTCCAATTCTGCATATTTACACATGTATTGCGCTCTAATATTCGGATTATTTTTTAACGGTCCATACAAAACGCCATCAATAATCTGCCAACCCTTTTCATTTGGTGCTATCTGGATTTCCTTTACACCCGTTATATCAAATTTTGCAATATCAGCCGCGCCATCAGGCTGATTAATAACTACAGTTGCTCCCGGCTTAGACGATATAAACTGGTCAAATTCATTACAAATCACCCACGACTCCACGTTATAGATATTTGTAATATTCTCAAACGCCTCATCTCCTGTACCACAGACCGAAACCGCACTAGGAGGCACACTAACATCCGTCGCTATAGTCAAAGATTTTACTTTTAAACCTGCAAGTGAATTATCATATAAATATATAATTCCACTGTCAAATACCAAGTCATAATCTTTAAATTTCTCACAACCGGAAAAAGCATACTCATAGATATGTAAATAAGTAATATCTGTAAAACTAAAAGGTTCTAATTTTTTACAATCTCTGAAGGCTTCAGGAGAAATATATAATTTACTATGAGGTCTCGGTATACTAACTGTCTCTAAATTAGTACATCCCTTAAAACCACCAAGATCCACTAACGTATTCGGTAATTCTACATGTTTCAACCCAAGTTCTCCTACAAAGGCATCGTCATCAATAGTCACAACAGTAATACCATTGATTTCTTCCGGTATTACAAGTGTTTCAGGAAGCGTACCGGTAAAACCGGTAATCCATCCATACTTATCAATCGTAAGGGTGAATTCTTCTTCGCCTTCAGGCGTTACTTCTTCCCCTGTGCCTTCCGATTGACTATCTTTAAGCGCTTCTTCCACAGCTACTGCCTCTTCTGCCACCTCTGCACTTTCTTCTACCATTGCCTCCTCTGCAACCTCTTCCACTACAGGCGTTGCATCTTCCGCTACAACCTCTTCCACTGCAGGCGCAGCCATTACCGGCATTGCCAACTGAAACACCAGTGAAAACACAAGTATCTTAGCCAGCACTCGTTTCCAAGTTCCCTTTTCCTTTTTCATTTTTCCTCCTATCCGGGTATTTCATTCATTCTCCCTATTATACGAACATACCCTTTCACATGTATTTCTCTACATTATCTCCCTGGATACTTCTATCCGTTTTCTATTTTATAGCAAAGAAAAAGCCTCAACAAGAACTCCGGAATAAGAGGTTTTTAAAACCGAATAAGTTGTCATTCTCGCGTATAAAATGCCATTTTTACCGCTCAACTTTCCATTTTTTAAATTTTGGCATCTTAGCCGTCATTTTTCACCTGTTATGCACGTTTTTTTCATCATTTTTTATTGACATCATAGCTTATATATTTTATAACAAAGATAGTAACTATTTTTCGTGTAACAGAGGAAATAATCTATGAAGCAGACAAAAAAAATATGTATTGTCATGTTAGATATGACAGACGACTATCGCGACAACTACATAATCGGAATCGAAAAGCAGGCTAGAAAGTTCGAATACCAGACTGTGACGTTTTCTATCCCTTTGCTCAACGGAAAATATATGAAAAAAGAAGATGAAATCTATCAATTCATCGATTTTGATCAATATGACGGTATTATTTTTTTCGAGAATTCATTTTCATCTATCAAATCCATTGGAAGTATGGTCGAAAAACTGATTTCAAAAAACCGCCATGTTCCTGTCGTGGTTCTCGGTGAATCCACGCTTCTTTCAGAAACCTATCTGCCGGACAACAGTTTTGGTACGGAGATGCTAACAGATCATCTCATTGAGGAACACGGTTGTGAGACACTTTATTTCTTGGGTGGTGAACCAGGCCAGGCATTACGTAACGATATCGGGTTCATGAAGTCCTTACAAAAGCATCAGATTCCATATACAAACGATCATCTGATATATGGTGGTTATTGGTTACAATGCGGTGAAGCCCTTGCAAAAGATATTGCATATAACACAGTAGAGAAACCGGATGCCGTTGTATGCCAGGATGATACTGTAGCGTTATTCTTTATAAAAGCACTTTCCAAATTCGGAATCCGGGTACCGGAAGACATTATTGTTACAGGCTTTGGTGCACGTAACGATTCGCGAAACGATGCGCTATCCATTACAACCTATCCGAGTAATGCAGAGTATCATGGGCGCAAAGTCATGGCGCGTCTTCATTCCCTTATCACCAATGAAGATGAGGTGACTATTACCTCTCCAAAAACGGATATCATCACCGGAATGAGCTGTGGTTGCGGCGACAAGAAGCCATTTAACACACGTCTTCTGTTGGAACAACATGAAAAACTCAGACAGCAACACATCTATTATCGCAACAGCGAGTTAGAAGATAAATGTTACACTTGTTCCAGCTTCGAGGAACTGCACCCAATCATTTTGAATTCATATTATATTATCAAAGATGCGACTTTCTTTTCTGTTAACATCACAGAAAGCAAAGACACGTCCCAATGTATCTATATGAGTAACCAACCATGGAGTGAAACGCCATTAACGTTTCCAACCAAAGATATATGTCCGAATCATTTACAAAAAAATCTTTCGAGACATCTCCATATTGTACCTTTGACCTTTAATGACACATTTATCGGTCATGTAATCATCGGATACGAAACACCGATTGTATACAACACGATTTTTAAAACCTATATTTCCCGCCTTGCGATTGCCATTTTCCTCATCAAGACAAAGCTTGCATTGCAAGTTTCACAAAATATACCGGGGCATGCAGACACTCCAACTACAGCATCTGCAAATACCCGTTCGCAGGAAATGATTTTTGTAAAAAAGGACAACAGCATGCACAAACTACCACTAGACAATATTCTGTTCTTTGAGTCCGAGGCGCGTAAGACAATGGCTGTTACCAAAAATGGGCGTTATGAAATCAAAAAGAGTCTGACAGAACTTGAGACACTCTATTCTAACAAGAATTTTTTCAGGGTTTCAAAATCTACACTCGTTAATGCGACCAAGGTAATCAGCATCACACCGGATATTGATCGTACACTTATCGCTACTCTTACAGGAAAGATAACGGTGCGCGTATCCAGAAAGAATGCCAATGAATTCAAGGCAAAGATTAATATGCTATAAAAAAGAAGAAAGGATACTGTAATGTCACAGTACTCTTTCTTCTTTTTCATCTATTTGATTCAATTGTTCAAACAATCAAACATGCTGCTCCAATAATTCCAGCATCATTTCCAAGTACAGAAGTTACAACTTCTGCCACTTCTCCATGCGCACCTCCAAAGCACATCGCATTCACTTTTTCCTGCACCGGTCTTGTAAGGTTCTCCTTCTGCGCCGATACGCCACCACCAAGAATTACCTTCTCCGGACGGAAGATATTGATTACATTCGCAATTCCGATTGCAAGGTAATCTTCATACATATCAATGACTTCTAAAGCTGTTTCGTCTCCCTGTCCCGCTGCCTCAAACGGAATAATACCATTCATATTCTCCAAGTCATTCTGACACATCTCATTCATCACAGATTCTGGATTTTTCATCGCTGCATTTCTTACCATGCGAAGTAGTGCAGTTGCTGATGAATAAGTCTCAAAGCAACCCTTGCGTCCACAGGTGCAAAGCTCTCCACCTGCCTGAATTACCATATGCCCTAATTCCATGCCACCCTTCAATGGTCCATGGAATATCTTTCCATTTTGAATCACACCGCCACCGACACCGGTTCCGAGTGTGATAAGTACGGCACTTTCTGTTCCCTTTGCTGCACCTGCTTTCACCTCACCAAGAGCTGCTGCATCTGCATCATTGGCGATTACCATTGGTACGGGAAATGTTTCCTGCATTTGTTTAATAATCGGCACATTTTCCCAGTGATAATTGTTGGAATATAGAATCACACCATTCACATCATCCACGGTTCCTGGACTATCTAACCCGATTCCTTCCAAATCATCCACTGCCAGTTCATGCTTTTGCAATAATTTTTTCACAGCGTCTATCATATCCTGAATCATTTCAGACGGCGGAACATCCAGTCTTGTTGGAATCACCATCTTATCTACAATCTCATTATTCTGATTCACCAGACCAAACTTAACGGACATTCCGCCCATATCGATTCCTATGCGCATCCCTTTTTCTCTCCTTTGCTTTCTCGCTGTATTCTAGATGAACAATAACCACATTACCGTTCCTAATCTCATCGAATAAAATTCGTCATAATCTTACCTTCCGTCACTGGCATTTCCACACCATTCTTTTTTCCATTTTCTAATAATTTCAGCAGCCATGCCATATTATTACCAAGTGTACGCATAATCTGTAAACCTTCCAGATCCTGCTCAACGTCTGAAGGTTTCGAACCATGTACCATATTCCAATAATTTGCCGGAACCATAATCATATTGTTAATTCCGATATATTTATTCAACGCATCATAGGTTGCTGTTGTTCCTGCTCTTCTTGCAGAGGCAATGCACGCTGCTGGTTTGTACTGCATATACTTCCCTGCACTATAGAATAAACGATCCATTAACGCAAGCAAAGCACCATTCGGTGATGCATAATATACTGGTGAGCCGAATATGTATCCATCAGCTTCTTTTGCCTTATCTATCAATTCGCCTAGAACATCATCTTCAAACACGCATTTATCTCTTCCACCTACTCTACAAGCACCACATCCAACACAGCCACGGACCGGCTTATTGCCAATATGGAAAATCTCAGTTTCTACGCCTTGCTCTTCCAATGTTTTTGCGATCTCCGATAGCGCTGTATATGTACAACCTTTTTCATTTGGACTTCCGTTTATTAATAATACTTTCATAGGGATACCTCACTTATACTAATTTTTCTTAAACACTAAAACGACAGATGATTACCATACATAACCATCTGTCATTCATTATACCTTTATGCTTCTGATTTTTCCATAGAAAACTCTCAATTCATTGTCTCTAATCCTGACACTAAACTTCGCATCTCCTGCTTCGAACCTACATTTCTTGACTGCTGAATAAAATCTTGCCGTTGTTGTTCATCTAAATTTCCAAAACGTTCCATTGCATATAGATTCTCTGCCAAAGCCATACTAAGTCCCACTGGAATTTCATCATTATTAAATATGCTCATATCATCACCTCGAGAATAGTATGTGCACATATTTCTCATTTAACCCACACTGTCCTTTATGATATCGTTGGAAATTACTAGTAATAAGAAAGAATGTCGCTCATCACGACATTCTCCGCCTGCGTCGGGTTGCGTACGCAACATCTTCTACTCCGCCGCAGTGCGATCCTCGCGGAGCGTTCTACAACAACTCTTTTAAAATCTGGTTGACCATACCAGGATTTGCTTTACCTTTCATGGCTTTCATAGTCTGACCAACCAAGAATCCAATTGCTTTTTCCTTACCGTTGCGATAATCCTCAACGGACTGCGGATTTTCTGTAATCACCTGTTCAACTGTCGCACGAAGCGCACCCTCGTCATTCACTGTTTTGAGACCCTTTTCTTCTACATATTTGTCAGGATCAATATCCTCTGCAAAGATTTTCTCAAATACTTCTTTTGCAACGGTAGAGTTGATTGCCTGGGAATCCGTAAGCTTAATAAGCTTTGCAAGATTTGCAGCAGAGAACTTAATATCCTCTGGTTCCATCTCATTTTCCTTTAGAAGACGCATTGTCTCCACCATTAACCAGTTAGAAACCTTCTTCGGATTTGCATCCAAAGCAATTGTCTCCTCAAAGATATCTGCTAATTTCTTGGTTCCTGTCAAAATACCTGCATCATATTCAGGTAACCCAAACTCTGCCTGATAACGCGCCATCTTCTCTTCGCGAAATTCTGGCTGATTCTGTCTCACATGCTCTATCCACTCATCACTGATGATGATTGGCACAAGGTCTGGATCTGGGAAGTAGCGATAATCCTGTGCATCCTCCTTCGAACGCATCGCATAAGAATATTCCTTTGTGTCATCCCATCTTCTGGTCTCCTGAATAACCTCTTCTCCCGACTCTATCAAATCAATCTGACGTGCACGCTCATTTTCAATGGCTCTCGCAATAGCCTTAAATGAGTTCAGGTTCTTCATCTCTGTTCTTGTACCAAACTCGGTAGCTCCCACCTCGCGGACAGAAAGATTTACGTCTGCACGCATAGAGCCTTCATTTAACTTACAATCCGAGGCGCCGAGATACTGAATGGTTGTACGAAGCTTATCAAGGTACGCCATAACTTCCTCTGCGGAACGCATATCCGGTTCTGACACAATCTCAATCAAAGGTACTCCGGAACGGTTATAGTCTACCAATGAGCCATCTGCACATGCGTCGTGAACTAATTTTCCAGCATCCTCTTCCATGTGAATCTCATGAATACCAATCCACTTCTTCTCACCTTCTACTTCAATCTCAACCTTACCATTTCTACAAATCGGATAGTAAAGCTGTGAAATCTGGTAGTTCTGCGGATTATCTGGATAGAAATAATTCTTACGATCAAACTTACAATTCTGTGTAATCGTACAGTTGGTAGCAAGACCTACTGCAATCGCTTTATTCACCACTTCCTTGTTTAATACTGGAAGGGAACCTGGCATACCAGTACAAACCGGGCATGTATGTGTGTTAGGAGCTCCACCAAATGCAGTAGAACATCCACAGAAGATTTTAGTCTTTGTCGCCAACTCTACATGTACTTCCAAACCAATGACTGTTTCGTATGCTTTACTCATTTTACAGCCCCCTTTCTACTGCATATGCTGGACGTTTATATTCTCTTGTCTGCTCATATGCGTATGCAGCTCGAATAATCGTCTTTTCATCAAAGTGTTTACCAAGCAACTGTAGACCAATTGGAAGGGCATTGCTATCATAACCACATGGTAACGAAATACCTGGAAGACCTGCCAAGTTCACAGATACCGTATAGATATCACCGAGATACATTTTAATTGGATCGCCTAAGGACTCACCAAGTTTCGGTGCTGTAGTCGGCGCAACTGGTCCTAAAATCACATCATATTTTTCAAACGCCTTATCAAATGCCTGCTTGATTAAAGCTTTTGTGCGAAGTGCCTTCATATAATATGCATCATAATATCCAGAAGAAAGTACGAAGGAACCTAACATAATTCTTCGCTTAACCTCTGCTCCAAAGCCTTCTGAACGAGTCTTCTTATACATATTATGAAGACCAGAAAACTCCTCTGTACGATATCCATATTTCACGCCATCAAAACGTTCCAGATTGGAGCTTGCCTCAGCAGAAGCGATAATGTAATATGCCGGAATGGCATACTCCACAAGACTTAAATCAAACTCTTCTACGATAGCACCCTTTGCCTCTAATGCCTTGGCAGCTGCCATTACACTTTCCTTTACCTCTATATCCAAACCTTCACCAAAGTAGTCTCTTGGAATACCGATTTTCATTCCTTTGACGTCATCCACCAATGCCGTCGTGAAATCTGCACCTGTCTCCTCAACAGATGTAGAATCTTTATCATCCTTACCACAGATTGTTTCCAAGATAGTTGCACAGTCTGTAACATCCTTTGCCAGTGGTCCAATCTGATCTAATGAAGAGCCATATGCAATGAGTCCATAACGGGAAACTCTACCATAGGTCGGTTTGATTCCTGTCACTCCACAAAAGCCAGCTGGTTGGCGAATACTTCCACCAGTATCTGAACCTAATGCATAAGGAACTTCTTCTGCCGCAACTGCTGCTGCTGAACCACCGGAAGAACCACCTGGCACTCTAGTAAGATCCCAAGGATTCTTTGTCTCACCATAGTAAGATGTCTCTGTTGTAGAACCCATAGCAAACTCATCCATGTTGGTTTTACCAACGATAACAGCTCCCGCTGCCTCAAGTTTCTCCACTGCGGTAGCAGTATAGGTTGGCTTGAAATTTCCTAATATCTTAGAAGAACATGTGGTAAGCATTCCATCCACACACATGTTGTCCTTAATTGCCACTGGCACACCAGCCAAAGGTCCAGTAAGCTTTCCTTCATCTATCAGTTTTTGCACTTTCTCCGCGCGCTTTAACGCACCTTCTCGATCTATCGTTACAAAAGCATTCATATCTTTCTCCTTTGCTTCCATGCTATCTAAGAAAGCTATTGTTGCTTCTACAACGGATATTTCTTTATTCTTAATCTTCTTGCCAAGTTCTACGGCCGTCAAACTCAAATCCATGTCTATCTCCTTCCCTAGTCGAAAGTTTTAGGAACTTTATATGCTCCATCCTTCTGCTCTGGTGCATTCTTTAACATATTGTCTCTGTCGTCACCATTGGTTACCACATCATCGCGGAACACATTATGCACAGAAAATGTATGACTCATCGGTTCCACACCTTCTGTATCTAATTCATTTAACTTACCAACATACTGAAGCATTTCTGACATATCCTTCTTTGCCTGCTCTTTTTCTGCATCTGAAAGTTCAAGCTTTGCAAGAATTCCAACATACTCGATTGTTTCATCTGTAATCTGCATTCTATTACCTCCTACTCTGCCAATCCAAACTGCGCAAAATAATCCATTTCACAATCATATATTTTATCCAATGTTTCCACATCAATTCCTGTCTGCTCGCTAACATAAGCCATTAATGCGTCACCAGAAATTGCTTTAATCGGAAGACCATCTTCATCTACATCTTCTACAATGTATTCCTCTTTACCTTCTGCAAATTCCATAAATGCATCTGCTCCGTCTAAAGCTTTCTGTACCAACTCTGGATCCATCTGCAAACGCTCGCCGATAAAATCAGCTTCCTTCTGAAAGTCCTCACCAAAAAATTCTTCTAAACTCACAATTTCCGGATTTTTTTCATTTAAAGTCTCTTTCATATCTTTTTCCATGTCAATCTCCTTTTCCGTTTCTTATTCTGAATTTGCGAAACCTTCCACGACGTATATCATATTGTGCAGATTTAACAAGTGCCAATATGCAGGTACGTCTGAGTCCGTCAGCACTTAGCGAGACTTGTCGAGCTTAGTACTGCTACGCACTCAGCCGTAGTGCGAACGTGCCTGCATTGGCTTGTTAAAGCTGTACAATTTTTAATACACACATTAAGGTTTCGCAATCCTCTAAATTAAATGAAAATGCTCAAATGCATTCCATATTCCATCATCATCAATATCCGTTGTTACATAATCCGCAATTTCCTTAAGCATTGGTTTTCCATTACCCATGGCAATCGCTGTACCTGCACATCGAAGCATCTCCATGTCATTTTCACCATCTCCAATTCCAATGGTATCTTTCACATCTGCATGAAAGTGTTTAACAACAATATCAATCCCACGACCCTTGTGCATTCCTGGCTCCGACAATTCGCCACTATTACCTGGTAGCGCAATGGCACTGTCCACCACTGTAAACTCATCTTGCAAATCCTTTTTAATGTCCTTCGGATCATATTTCGTTGTTACATAAAGTAGCTTGTTAATCGCTAATTTTGCAGGCTCTTCTACCTTTGAAAGTGGAACAGACAAGTCGAAAAATGCTTTATCATACGGTTCGTTCTTTGCTTCACATTCTTTGATATAATTCTCTACATAGCGCAAACCAATATCATTTACAATCAATTCTTCATTAGTCTCAATGAAAATACACATTCCTCTACTTTCAAAATAATCAAGCAAACGCCGGTTCATTTCCTCTGTCATAGGGCGATGATATATCATTTCCCCATCCAATTCCACATATGCCCCTGCAGAACCAACAATGCCATCAATCCCAACCTCTAATATATAGTCATGCATTTCACATCTAGATCGACCAGAACAGACAAATATCTTATGACCATTCTCTCTTGCTTTTGCAATTGCTTTCCTTGCGCTATCCGGTATTGTCCCACCCTTATCTACAAGGGTGCCGTCAATATCTAAAAAAACATATTTGGTATCCATCCATATCCTCCAAGTGTTTGTATACTACTGTAAATGTTCCCAAAAATCCACCATTTAGTCTAATTGATAATGCTTTACATGTCAACCAATTCCACCGTTTCAAAATTGCATATACAGACTTCTATCCTTTAAAATATAACCACTTATTTCTAACATATCTTGTTGAAAAGAATAGAAAAATGCGATAAAATAACTATATCTGTAATTACATATTTATGGGGAGGTATTTTACATGAGATTAGTAACACGATCAGATTTTGATGGATTGGCTTGTGGAACATTATTATTGGAAGCTGGAGTTATTGATTCTTGGACTTTTGCACATCCAAAGGATTTACAGGATGGACTTGTTCCAGTAGATGAGAATGACTGTCTTGCCAACGTTCCGTTTGTGGAAGGATGTGGACTTTGGTTTGACCACCATTCCAGTGAACATGAGCGTCAAGAATTGGAAGGAAAGTACAAGGGCGAAAGTCGTCTCACTCCTTCCTGTGCAAGAATCATTTATGAATATTATGGGGGACATGAAAGGTTTGCGCACTTTGATGAGATGATGGAAGCCGTTGATAAGGTAGACTCCGGTAACCTTACCATCGAGGATATTCAGAATCCAACCGGATGGGTATTAATCGGTTTCTTGATGGACCCAAGAACTGGTCTTGGAAGATGGCGTAATTTCACCATTCCAAACTACAAGTTGATGGAGAATCTGATGCAGGCGTGTCGTACTATGACTACAGAAGAGATTCTTGAACTGCCTGATGTAAAAGAACGTATCGAAGTATATTTTGAGCAGACAGCGAAATTCAAAGAGATGGTGCAGGCTCACACTCGTGTAGAGAAAGATGTTATCATTTCTGACTTGCGCGGTGTAGACCCTATCTACTCTGGCAACCGTTTCATGATTTATAGTATGTATCCAGAACAAAACATCTCTGCTTGGATTGTAAATGGCAAGGGTGGGCAAGGTTGTTCCGCTGCTGTTGGATATAGTATCCTCAATAAGACAGCTACCTTAGATGTAGGAAGTTTGATGTTGAAGTATGGTGGCGGCGGTCACAAGAAAGTTGGAACCTGCCAGTTCTCTAATGAAACTATGGATACCGAACTTCCAAAAATGTTGGATGAGTTAGTGAATGGTATCAAAGAATAATCACAGTAGTGATAATACATATAAACACTTTTGATTCTTTACAGACGTGGTGCTTGCCACGTCTGTTTTTTTGATATCATTTTCTCCTTGACAACCTTGCTTTATAAGATATATAATCGCATCATTCAGGAGTGCTTAAGGAATTAGGCTGAGAGATGACATATTCCTGTCATCAATCCTTTGGGAGTTCCCAGAACCTGATCCAGATAATGCTGGCGTAGGGAGAGAAACAAGCAATGATGTACAATCTCCCCTTTCGTATGGAAGGGGTTTTTTATTTTAGAAGGTATATCGAATGTGACTCTTAGCTCGCCTACTAAGAGTCATTTTTTATTTTATAGGAACGATTCAACGTATCCTATAGATATGCAGAAAGTGATTGATTCATTTTCTTGCAACGAACATAATAGGCGTTCATGTTCGTATCGTTTGTTATATACTCCCATGAACAAACCTGATAGAAATGGAGGAATGTAAAATGAATGCAAATGTTGCCATTCAGGTGTTACCTCAGGTAGCAACCGATAAAGAGGTGGTACGCATAGTGGATGAAGTTATCGACTATATTAAAAGTACCGGTGTCACCTACTATGTAGGTCCATGTGAAACTGCCATGGAGGGTGACTATGATGAGCTTATGGACATTGTAAAGCAATGTCAGTATATTGCGACAAAAGCTGGATGTCCTAGTGTTATGAGCTATGTGAAAATTACTTACAAGCCAGAGGGCGAGGTATTAACCATTGACGAAAAAACAACGAAGCACCATTTATAATTTCATACCGGTGATTGTAATTATTACTCTGCTTATTGTCTGGCAAATTGCAAGCCTTGCAGAGTGGATTCCAAGCTATATGCTACCCGCTCCTAGTGATGTGGTTCTTGCATTTATTGCAGAATTTCCACTTTTGATGGAGCATGCAAAGGTGACCTTATTGGAAGCCTTGTTGGGATTAATATTCGGCGTATTGTTGGGGTTTCTTTGTGCTGCTTTCATGGATGCATGCAAGCCGATTCAAAAGGGCTTGTATCCAATTTTGATACTCACGCAGACCGTACCGCCGGTTGCCATTGCACCACTACTAATTTTGTGGTTTTCCTACGGAATTGCACCTAAGGTCATTCTTGTGGTGTTGGTATCATTTTTTCCGATAGCTATTGGACTGTTAGAAGGTTTCCAATCCGTAGACGTGGATACCATTCGTCTGATGCGTAGTATGAATGCAAACCCTTGGCAGATTTTCTGGCATGTGAAATCCCCACATGCATTAGGAGAATTTTTCTCAGGCCTTAAAATTGCTGTTTCCTACTCCGTGGTAGGCGCAGTCATTGCGGAATGGCTTGGTGGCTACTCTGGTCTTGGTGTGTACATGACAAGAGTGAAGAAATCCTATGACTATGACAAAATGTTCGCCGTTATTTTTCTCATATCCGCTATTAGCTTGGCGTTGATGGGATTGGTGAAATTGGCACAATACAAGTTGATGCCATGGAATCGAAAGTCGGATAGGTAAGCAATTACCTGTTAAAAAACAACAATAATAGTGAGGAATATAAAAATATGAAGATAAAAAAGAATATATATTTGTTAATTTGTACATTCATCTTATCTGTAGGATTACTAGGTTGTAATGCGGACAATACATCTGGCACAGCTAGTTCTTCTGATGCAGAAAAGAAGGATTTAACGGAGATTACTTTAGTTCTCGATTGGACCCCAAACACTAATCACACTGGTTTCTATGTTGCCAAAGAATTGGGCTACTACGAAGAAGCTGGGATTGACATTAACATTGTACAGCCACCAGAGGACGGTGCAACTCCAATGGTAGCTTCCGGTCAGGCACAGTTCGGAATCGATTTTCAGGACTATCTGGCACCTGTATTTACTTCTGAGGATAAGATGCCTGTGGTTGCTGTTGCTGCTCTCATTCAGCATAACACCTCCGGTATCGTGTCATTGAAAGAAGACAATATTGATACCCCTGCCGGTTTAGAGAACAAGAACTATGCTACCTGGGGACTTCCAGTAGAACAGGCTATGATGCAAAACATTGTAGAAACCGATGGCGGTGATTTTAGCAAGGTCAACTTAATTCCAGAATATGTAACGGATGCCTCTGCAGCTTTACAGCAAGACATTGATGCCATCTGGATTTACTATGCATGGGACGGTATTGCAACTGAGTTAGCTGGCTTAGATACCAACTATTTCTACTTTAAGGACATAAACCCTGCATTTGACTACTATAGCCCTGTTATCGTTGCAAACGAAACCTTTGCAGCAGAAAATGAGGACATTACCAAGGCATTTCTTGATGCCACTAGAAAGGGCTATGAATATGCCATCGAAAACCCTTCCGCTGCTGCCGACATTTTGTGTGGACAGGTACCTGAGCTTGATAAAGAAATGGTGTTAAAGAGCCAGACCTGGTTGGCTGACCAGTACAAGGCTGAGGTGGAACAATGGGGCTACATTGATGCCACACGTTGGAATACCTTCTACACCTGGTTATACGAAAATAATTTGTCGGAGGAGATTCCTGAGAACTATGGATTTACCAACGCGTATTTGCCTGAGTAATAGACAATTGAAAAACTCCATTTTGTGTTGTTAACGTTGTATAGCTTTAAAGAGTTTTTCAATTATTTACAAAAATAAATATACAAGAGGACATAACATGATATTAGAAGCGGAACACATTACAAAAGCATATGATGAGAAACAGATATTAAATGATATATCCCTGCATTTAAAGGAAGGGGAACTGGTAAGCCTTTTAGGTGTTAGCGGCGTAGGAAAAACCACCCTGTTCAACGTCCTATCTGGTCTCATTCTCCCAGATTCCGGTGTAGTGCGTTTGCAGGGAGCGGATGTCACAGGACAGTCCGGTCACCTAAGCTATATGATGCAAAAGGATCTGCTACTAGAACATAAAACCATATTGGATAATGTGTCGCTTCCTCTTATCTTGTCAGGAACAAAGAAAAAGGAGGCCCGAGAAAAAGCTGCCTCTTACTTTTCCCAATTTGGTATAGACGGCACCGAACATCAATATCCTTCGGAGCTATCCGGTGGTATGCGTCAGCGAGCCGCCCTACTTCGCACCTATATGTGCGGCGGAACGGTGGCATTGTTAGACGAACCATTCAGTGCATTAGACACATTAACAAAGCAGTCCATGCACCAATGGTATCTCTCTGTTATGGAAGAGATTCGTCTATCCACGTTATTCATCACTCATGATATTGATGAAGCAATTCTGCTGTCTGACCGCATTTATATCTTAAGTGGTAATCCGGCAAATATATCAGCAGAGTTCGTTATTGAAGAAGGAAAACCAAGGACCAATGATTTCCTGCTATCGGATACATTTCTAGAATATAAGCGCAGGATTACAAATGTGCTGTGATTTTAAATCGGCTTTTAACATGGTGTTAAGAGCCGATTTTTTATGCTGTTGACCTACGATAGCTCTATTTGTTAAAATTAATATTGTGCAAACATAATGTTCTAGAAGATTATAAGATGCTGACGTTACACTACATAATGTATACTTGTAGGTTCAACAAATTGGAGGGAATGAAGAGAATGAAAAAGTTATTTGAAGTCGGAAATAGATATGCAGCGAATAGTGATTGGAAAGATTTTGCACTTACTAAATTATGTTTATGTGCAATAGGAATTCTAATTGGTATTAAGATTCCAACAAATAAGAAAAAAATAACAGCAATAATTTCAGGCGGTTTATTTGGTGTAACCTATGTAATATTAATGGCAAAAGTATTTACGATTGTGAAGAATATGATGAATGAATAAAGATATAAATTCGAAGTTGGTGGTGAGATGATAATGACATTTGGAGAGCGTTTATATGAATTACGTAAAAGTAAAAATATTTCACAAGAAGAACTGGCAGAATTGTTAGATGTGTCACGACAATCAATTTCAAAATGGGAAAATGATAAGGCATACCCAGAGATGACAAGACTTCTTTTTATGAGTGAATATTTCGACGTCTCTTTGGATTATTTAATGCGGGGAACAGAAGAAAATGAAAATAAAGAAGAAGTATCAGTAAGTTATAAAGCTAAAAATATGTTAATGGTTTGGAATAGCTTTGTATCAAACTTGTCAGACAAGCAACGAAAATTGATAATAGTCTTATATATTTTATTGATATGTGTTTTTATCGCTATTGTTGTTAGTTTTATTTATGGAGCTGGATATGTGATAGGACAATTCATCGGATATATACAAAACGACCTTAATTTGTGATTGCAACTGTAAGTTTACGCAAGTGCAACCTTGATTTTATAGTGTTTTATAATTAAAAATGTTACTTTCTATGCATAAATTCAATTTAGGAGGTAACTCAAATGAGTAAAATTAGTAATATCATAAGTGACATTAAGGTTTGGGTGAACGCAGGAACAGGAGATAATATTTTTATTAGGAAAATACTTATTTCTGGTTTAACGCTACTTGTACTTTATAAACTAGGATATGCCATAGGTGTATTCTTGGCACATATTGGTCTATAGAGTGATAATAAGATGTCAAATTCCAATATGTAGAACAGTTAGAAAAATTTGAATTTTCTTGAGTGTGAAAGGTAACGTGTATGATTGAGAAAGATGATTCGCGGTTGCGTGATGATGTAGAGTATTTGAAAAATAAAGAGATAAATCCGACGGACGGTGAAGAAATCACTCAATATGCCAAGCATTTGAAGAAATGTATTTTTTGTTGGGAAGAAGTACAGGACACTCCACATCAATGGTGGTTTATACCGGAGGATTTGAGTTGTTGCATTTGTGAAGAATGCTATAATGATTTTAAGGAATTGTTTAATTGGAAAGAACTGGATGGATATGATATTGAATGGTCACAAGGAGATGTTAAAGGATGATTTGTGAATGCGAAGTACAAATAATAGAGATTTTAGATGATTCATTTTATCCTGGTATTTGTAGAGCTGTACTTGAAGACTATTATAATCAAAAACATTATTTTATTGATAAGATTCCTGTTTTGGCAGGTGTTCATGTGGATGAAATATTAAAATTGCCTTTTGCAGGCTATATAAGAGTAGAAGTTATAAATGATTTGGGCGATGCAATTGAAATAAATATGGAAAAGCCAGATGATATAGAATCAGAAAAAGGATGCTATAAATTTGTTGTTTCAAAAGAAAAAATAAGATGTTGTGACACTTGTTGTAGGGGGTAATTATGATAGAATTACACGGTTGGTTGACTATTCACGAAACTTATGATGATGAAGATTTATGTTCGCAGGAAATGTTAGATTGCGTAAGATACAAGGTTAAAACAATTCTTTCAGAAAGTGGTATCGATACAGAAATCAAATATGTAAATGGTGTTCCATTTCTTAATACATTAATTTGCGCTAATCATCGTACGAAAGAGATTGATAACATCATTGAAATGTATAAAAACATTGCTCAAATAGCAACAGGGAGCTAAGGTATCATATATTTACGTGATGATGAGGATAGTGAACATAGTAATGAATTTCAAATTTATTTGTTTATGCGTGGAAATTGTATTTATAAATTAGATAATTATTTTTCACCATGTATACCTACAATTGAGGGAGAAACATGCATGTGAAAATTTCAGGTTTGCGGAGAGATTGAAAGCAACAAAAGATTTGAATTTATCTGTGAAAAGCCCATAAATAAGCGGATGTTAATATGCGTTGCTTGTGGCAACGGCTCTTTTGAATATAGAATTGAGCCATCAAAAACAAGGAGGCACAGATTATGCTTAATGAAAATATCAAAAGAATTAGAAAGTCAAAAGGGCTATCGCAAGAAGAACTTGCAATTAAACTGAATGTAGTAAGGCAAACTGTATCAAAATGGGAGAATGGTATGTCAGTTCCGGACTCCAGTATGCTGATTATGTTGGCGGATGAATTGGATACTACCGTAAGTGAATTACTTGGAGAACCTATAGCAGAACCGACTACTGATGATTTAAAGACCCTTTCTGAAAAGTTGGAAGTTATTAATTTGCAGCTTGCAAAAAGAAGTATCACAAAGGTCAAAACGATTCGATGGATTCTTATTTCATTGTGTGCGGTTATAGTGATAATATTTATCGCACTTGCATCTATGAATAGTTCTTATCTGGATTGGAATTACAATGATCCTGAGTTGGCAGTGGCAGGAACAATAATGCATGGGTTTGAATTCTTATTTGTAAGACTTGCACCGATTACTTTTTTGGCTTCTGTAGTTGGAATTGTAGCAACATATAAGAAAAGATAAATTTCTGTTTATCAAATATCTAAAATGCAAAATGAGAGAAGGAAGCACTCCTTCTCTCATTTTGCTGCTTTCTAATTTCTCTATTTAAAACTTGTTCTTCTAACCCTTCTCACCCTAACACTTCCCTATACAAACGAAGTACATTTCCATACATAATCAAATCCACTTCTCTTTCGTGAAATCCATTCTTGCAAAGATACTCAGCCAATTGTGGCATGGTATCTGGTGTAGGCATTCCATCATAGGCAGGAATTCCATCAAAATCACTGCCGATACCGATACACTCCACACCACCGATGTTCGCCATGTGGCGTGCATGGCGCAATATATCTTCAAATCCTGCACTAGAATCCTTCGATGCCATCAAACCGATATTTTCTATAATTTCACTTTTCCTTTGACCTTTCAGAAAATCCGCACAGAAGTTAAGACCCACAACTCCACCACGTTCCGCTAATTTTACAATCATATCATCCGAAAGATTACGCACCCAGGAACTTACTGCTCTCGCATTAGAATGACTTGCCACAAAAGGCTTTGTCGTATAATGTAACACATCATAGAACCCTGCATCTGACAAATGGGACACGTCCACAATCATGCCTAGCTGTTCCATTTCCTGCACCACATCGATTCCTGTTACAGTCAATCCATCCTCCATATTCGGTGTAAAGAAATCTAACCCTTGCTTGAAATTCGGAAAACCAATCTCATTAGGATAGTTCCATGTAAGGGTCATCATTCGGACTCCCTGCTCATATAAATAGCGAAGCTTATCAACGCTTCCTTCTATTGCTTCTCCACCCTCGATAGCAAGAAAAGCGGACAGTTTGCCTGCCCGCTGATTTTCTAACATCTCATCTACGGTGGTTACCTGTGAAATCAAGTCACTGTTTGCTCTCATTTCCTCCTGAAATGCAGCGATTAACTCCTTTACAATCTCAAAAGCACTACTTCCTTCTTCTTGTTTCACAAACAGTGCAAAGTTCTGTACGCCATAACCACCTTGTTTCATTTTATTCAAATTCACCATAAGGTTTCCATCGCGCAAACTTATGGTTTCACCACGTTTCTTCGCCTCTAGAATTTCATATATGGTATCACAATGCATATCAATTATCTTCATGTCCACGCCTCCATATATTCATCCTATTCTATTCCGGCTGATTCGATACCACTGCCTTATCCTTTTTCTGATAAAATGCCACTCCAAAAATAAACAATAGCAATAGGATTGCAAATGCCATCCAACCAATCAATGTTGTAGTTCCCATTTTTGCAAAGGTGTCATAGTAACCCTTCAAATATACCACCACAATAATCAGTGGCAACACATAGCTCATGTATCCACGAATCCAATTCGGAATCTTCTTTCCAATTCCGATATTCGCCTCTGCTTGGAAATTCTCAAATCCCCATCCATTTTTACGAACACAGAATAATACAAAAATCAGTCCGCCAAGTGGTAATATATTATAAGATACAAGGAAATCTTCCAAATCCATAATGGTACTTCCATCGCCCAAAGGCTGAATTGCAGACCACATATTATATCCTAGTACTGCCGGCATAGATAACACGATAATCAACACCACATTCAATGCAATGGCTTTCTTACGGCTCCAACCAAACATATCCATGTAAAAAGAATTGATATTCTCACATACTGCAATTACCGTAGACAAAGCTGCAAATGACATAAAGATAAAGAAAATAGTTCCCCAGATTCTTCCTCCTTCCATTACATTAAACACATTGTTCAATGTAATAAACAAAAGAGAAGGACCTGCATCCATCTTGACACCAAATGAGAAACAAGCCGGAATAATAATTAAACCTGCTGTCAAGGCAACTAATGTATCTACACAAACAATACTTACAGATTCCCCAAATAATGTTCTATCCTTCTTAAGGTAACTACCAAAAATTTCCATAGAACCCATACCTAAACTTAATGTGAAGAACGCATGAGTCAACGCATCAAACACAACTGTACCCAAACCTCTATCTCCAATCTTCGAAAAATCAGGATATAGGTAATATTTCAAGCCGTCCATGGCACCATCTAGCATCAATGAATTAATCGCTAACACAACCATCAACGCCAATAACACTAACATCAAAATTTTCGTGATTTTTTCCACACCATTTTGTAATCCCAACAAACCAACACCTAGCGAGATTACAACCGCAATCACCATCCAAAGTGTCATAGCACCTGGATTTGCTAACATCGCGTCAAAATTGTTCTCAATTCCAACCTTATCCAAGCCCTGCAATTGTCCCACTGCAGACTGATATGCATAATACATCATCCAACCTGTTACCATGGTGTAAAACATCATAAGCAGATAATTACCCATCATGCCACTCCACTTGAACAAATGCCATTTCGTTCCCTCTGGCTCTAATGTATCATATGCCGTTGCAATACTTTTCTGACTGCCACGACCTACTGCAAATTCACAAATCAACACCGGCAATCCTAACAGCACAAGAAATGCCAAATAAATCACCAAAAATGCTCCACCACCATTTTCTGCACAGATATATGGGAACTTCCATACATTACCTAGTCCGATGGCGCAACCTGCCGATACCAATATAAATCCCAAACGGGAGCCAAAACTTTCTCTTTCCTTCATCTTATTTCTTCCTTACGCTTTCTATCAGTATATGTTGTGATGACAAATTGTAAGATAACAACTACTCAATTCTGTATTGTATCTCAAGACTTGTAAACAGCAACGTTTTTATTGTAACTGAAAATACGAAAATGGTCTATAGGTATTTTATAACTTCACAACCTGTTTCACATCTTCAATAAATGTACAAATTGCTTCATCCTGTTCTCCACACGCTTCCGGTAAGATTTCTGAAAGTTTGCGGTTTGCAGTGTACTGATAATTGCTCTCCACTATCTGCCAATCCCACTGTTTGGCATTCCACAAGTTCCTTACACTCTCTTTCAACTGTGGTTCTTCGTACAACACCTTAACTGTAGAATTCAATCCGTAGGAATATGGTGTCTGGTTCACAAGATAAACGCGTTCGCTTTGCACTGCGTCCTTCTCAGCCGAAGATGTTGCGATGATAATATCATAATAGCCTTCCTCAGCAATCCATTCCTGATAATCCATATCATAGGAAGCAAACTGCTCCTTATTCAGTGTAAATGTTACCTCTTTCGATTCACCTGGTTGTAACCAAATCTTCTCGAAAGCTTTCAATTCCTTTACTGGCTTTGGCAATGTGGAGTCTGTATCGGAAATGTAGATTTGAAGGACTTCTGCTCCGGCTCTGTCGCCTGTATTCTTCACAGTAACTGTAATCTGCAATTTCTCATCAAATATGACTGTTTCCACACCAGATAAATTTCTGTTCTGCGTACTCTCATCCACTCCAGCAGCTTTCACCTGCATCTCACTGACTTCAAATGTGGTATAGGAAAGGCCATATCCAAATGGATAAGCTGGCTCTACCTTCTTCTTGTCATAGTATCTATAACCAACATAGATTCCCTCTCCATAATTCACCTCATATCCATCGCCTGGGAAGTTCAAAAAGGTTGGTGTATCCTCATATCTCTTAGGAAATGTGATTGGCAACTTACCAGATGGCGATACCTTTCCAACCATCAAATCCGCTAGGGCTCGTCCACCTTCCATGCCTGGCAAGAATGTGACAAAAATAGCATCTGTAAATTCTTCATAAGGAGTAGTTTCAATCGGTCCACATGCATTTAATACCAATGTAATTTTCATATCATGCTGTTTTTTAAGCTCATGAAGCTCTGTCATTAGCATGTCATCTTGAAGACTTAAATGTAAGTCATTGCGGTCATTTCCTTCCATACCACTAACCTTGGCAACCACCACAACATGAGTGATGTCATGAAGCTGCACATTTTGCGCATCCCGAGTCCCGTCCACCTGCTCTGTTTGTGTTGCTTCAAGCTGTTCTTTTTTTCCAAGGATTTCCTTGCTATATAAATCGTTGAAATATTCATATCCATTATTCTCTGGCACGATAATGGCATCTTCCCCCAAGGTTTCTCTCAATCCCTGTGCCAAACTAGAGGTACGATTGGTAGTAATACCAGCACTACCGGTTCCGCATTCTAATAACTGTTCAGCGCCACTACCTACAATTACAAGCTTAAATACCTTGTCCTTGCATAAAGGAAATGTATCATTTTCATTTTTCAAGAGAACAATACCTTCCACGGCAGCGTCGTATGCCGCTTTTGTGGTTGCATGAAAGAGCTGTTCCATATGGTATCTGCCTTGTTCCTTCGCACAAAGCTCTATTTCCTCGCCACCAATAGCAACCTTCTCTTGTCCTTCTAGCGCATCCTGCTTGCATTCTACAATCAATTTAAGCAATCGACCCACTGCTTGATCTAACACCTTCTCATCTAATCTTCCGGCCTTTACAGCTTCTACAATTGGGGCTCCATCAATTGGTCCTGGCATCGCTAAGTCATTACCAGCCTCCAAAGCTTCCACAGGATGATACACGGCACCCCAGTCCGAAACTACCATGCCATCAAATCCCCAGTTGTCTCGCAGTTCTTCCGTCAACAACCAGTGACTTTCTGTACATGGCACACCGTTAATTCTGTTATAGGCACTCATGACAGTTTTTGCCTGGCCTTCCTGCACACAAGCCTTGAATCCTGGAAGGTATATTTCCTTCAATGCACGCTCAGAAATGGTCTCATTGATTCCCACACGATTGGTTTCCTGATTATTCGCCGCAAAATGCTTCACATTAGCTGCCACACCAAACTTCTGGACACCTTTCACAAGCTCTGGTGCCAACTCTGACACAAGACATGGATCCTCAGAATAACCTTCAAACAAGCGTCCATTTAGTGGATCTCTATGAATATTCACATTGGGGGTTCCCAGTAAAATGTCTACGCCAAACAAATCAGCCTCTGCACCCAATGCTTCACCAACTGCATGTACCACCTCTTTGTTAAATGTTGCCCCGAGCAACATTCCTGGTGGAAAACATCCCGGTGCGTAATCACTCTTAGTCTGACTTTCTAATCTTTCCTTAATCCAAGAACGTACTTCCAATTCTTCCTCATTTAACTTTTCAGGATGATAAAAATCATCAATGACATGGGTTAAAACTGTGGAACCCATCATTCCATTGGTGCTATTGGTTTCCTCCTCCATCTGTGAGTAATAATCGCCAAACAACTGCTCAAAATTCATGCCTGTACCGCCATCTAATAACTGCAATCTAGGAATGTCTAATCGCTCAATTGATGCCATACCAAAGAAGGTAGCACCATTGACTAAACGTGCTTTTTCTTCTAAGGTCATTTGTTCTATGATATCTTTGTAATTCTGTTTGTCTCTCGTATTTCCCATGTAACCTGCCTTATCCTTTCTGGTGTTCTATCTTTATTGATTTGCATTTTTCATATATTATCGTGAATCGATTATTGTTACTTTGTTCATTATATCTTACAGTGGATTTTCCGTCTATCTTATCGTTGTATTGTTTTATAATATTCTTATTTTTCTCAGACAAATCGACAACATTTCCTAATCAATGCAAAGACATTAACACTCCTCATCATAAGGCAGAATCAACCATTCTCCAGTTTCCGTTACTCTATAATACTTATCCTCTTCCGTGTCCACCATAAGCACGGGAATGATTCCACTGTCAAGCACGGTACCGTCTATGTAATAGTGACTCTCGCCATCATTCCATTCATCCATTGTTTTTTGCGCTAATTATAATGTACGATGCAAATCAAAAAATACCTTTATTTTTTTATAAAATCACATTCATTTCTTCAAATTCACTAAATATTCGAAAAGGTTTTTCTGAAATAACCAGTGATTCACTCCGTGGCTTCATATCTTTAAGTTCTGCCAAATGTTCATACTTGTCTAATTTTTTATAATACTTGAGCACGCAATGAAGTATCAATTTTGTGTCATCAGACATTCTACTTAAGTCCAAACTCATGATTTCATCTTTCCGTTTTTCCTCGTAGTTAAACATTCGATTCAAATACGCCCACAGTGTACCATATTCACCTGGCCCCCAATCATCTTGCGGAAGATAGTATATCTTTTTTCTTTCCATATTCCAATCTCCATTTCTAATTCATTTATTACATACTCCCACCACAAATCCTTACATATTCTTCATCTCGGACATTGCCTGCGCATAGCCCAATAATCTCTCCTGCTGACCAAGATTCATACTATGGTAATGACCTAACAATATTCCATCTCTCGATGTCTTATCTATCACTAGATAGTCTATATTCCTTCCTCTATTACCATCTGCTTCCACACCTGATAACAAATATGTTGGCGTGACCTCTAAGGTGTGACATATTATCATAATTTTATCAGAAGCAGGATTTGTCTTCTTTTTTCTCCAATCACTGATTGTGCTCTGCGGAATTCCTGTTGCTTCAGAAAATTTCTTCTGGGACATTCCTTTTAACTCCAATATTTCAAAAATGCGTTCGCTGATTGTCATAATACTTCCTCTCCTTATCTTCATTAATTAACCAATTTCATCATCTGTGTCACTACACTATGTAAGAACCAATCTCGAATTCTTTAACAAATCATCAATCATTGTTTTATATTTCATGATCCCAAAATCTTCTACAATGCTTGTTATTCTTGCACCAGCATCTTTAGAAGATGCTCCACACAAAAAAATTCTCTCATCACTTGTTCCATAATCAAGAACAATAAATCTATCATGATAGATACCACCAGTTTTTTTCATCGAAATCTTCATACTTGGATATTCTTTACAAAAATCATTATACTCTACTGCATGTAATTTGTTATTTCCAATGTTATCACTAAACAAAGTGATTGCAACACCTTTGGATACATTTTTCAGAAGTACTAATGTTCTTAAACCAATATAATTGTCTACAACATAGATTGTTTTCTTAGCTTGGCTATACACGGATGTATATGCCAAATCTGCGGAACAATATTTTGTGTTGTATATTAACCAACCATTATCTTCATCATCTACAAAACTATTCATCATATCTGCTAAATCAGATTTTGTAACAACATCACTAAGTTGATCCATTACATCACTTATCCGTTTCTCAACAGAACCAATATCTATTTTTAGCTTTGAAATATCTCGAACATTCTCTGATGTTTGCATAGACAATTGAATGTACTCTCTTTGTCCAATTAGCTCTCGATTATCAACAATATAATCCTTCATTTTCTTAAATGTACGGATTAATGCTTTGCTCTGCTTAACTGCAAGTTCTCCACGTAAGACAGTCATTAACATATATATTCCCTGTTCCGTAAACGCCTTGGGTAACTTTCTTCTCCCGCCCCAACTTGATGTCAAATTTTTTGATATCAAGTTTTCAAATTCTCCCTTGGTTAATTCAAACATAAAATCCTCATCAAATTTTTCTATGTTATTTTTCACTTGCTGATTAAATTTTGTAGTCGTATATCCATATATTTCAGCAAGTTCATAATCCAACATTACTTTACATCCACGTATATTATATATTTTATCTTGTAATGTTTCTTCAGAAATGATAACTACATCCTTTTCTCCAGTCACAGTATTCCTCCTTATCATATTACATACGATTTATCATAATATATCTGTTTTATAAACTAATTTCTATTATACGCATTTTACACAGGATACTACTCCGCCACCATTTCGTCAATATGATTTTATTCTATTATGCGAATTATAAATATTTTTCCTCAAATAAGCCATGCACCTCCTCTCTGCTTCGTTTCAAGTCGGTCACGGCTAACATACAAAAAAGCCCCAAACCACATCCGTGATTCGGGGCTTCTAACATCATTGTTTCTATTCCTAACAAATCTCCTTAATCCATCCCTCTGGAGCCTCAATACGACCCATTTGGATACCTGTTAAGGTGTCATATAACTTCTTGGTTACAGGACCCATCTCATCCATTCCACTCGGGAAGCAGATGTCTGTGCCATGGTCAACAATCTTACCAACTGGGGAGATAACTGCAGCAGTACCACAAAGACCACACTCAGCAAAATCCTTAACCTCTTCTAACAATACTTCTCTATGCTCTACTTCCATACCTAAGTACTTCTCAGCAACAATCATCAATGAACGACGTGTGATAGATGGTAAAATGCTATCTGACTTAGGAGTTACAAGCTTGTTATCCTTTGTAACAAAAATGAAGTTGGCACCACCAGTCTCTTCTACCTTGGTTCTAGTTGCTGCATCAAGATACATGTTCTCAGCATAACCCTGATTGTGTGCATCTACGATTGCATGTAAGCTCATTGCGTAGTTCAAACCTGCCTTGATATGACCTGTTCCGTTAGGAGCTGCTCTATCGAAATCAGATACACGGATAGTAATTGGTTTTGCACCACCCTTAAAGTAAGGACCTACCGGTGTACAGAAAATACGGAACTGATACTCGTCCGCCGGCTTAACACCGATAACCGGGTTGCTACCAAACATATATGGTCTGATATATAAGGTTGCACCGGAACCATATGGTGGAACATAATCAATATTCGCCTTCACTGTCTCCACAACAGCCTCTACAAATTTGTCCTCAGGGAATACAGGCATCTCCAATCTCTTACATGTGTCTGACATTCTCTGTGCGTTCAAATCAGGGCGGAAGCACACGACCTTACCATCCTCTGTTCTATATGCTTTAAGTCCCTCAAAACAAGTCTGTGCATACTGTAATACACCTGCACACTCATTAATGGTAACTGTAGCATCCTCTGTCAAGACGCCATCGTCCCACTTACCATCCTTGTAATTAGAAACAAATCTCTTGTCTGTCTGAATATAGCCAAATCCTAAGTTTGACCAATCGATGTTCTTACTCATCTCAAAAACTTCCTTTCTTCGGCTGTTTTGCAATTCTTTCCTCTTGCGCCACATGAATTTATTGTACTACTCACATCATAAATGTGCAAGCAAATTATAAAGCAATCTCTCCATCAAACACAACCTTAGCTGGTCCTGTCATATACACAAGATTCTCCTCACGGTCCCATTTGATATGTAAATCTCCACCTAATAAATGAACTAGCACCTCATCTTCTGTGTGTCCATTCAAGCAGCTTGCTACCACGGTCGCACAGGTACCTGTTCCACATGCCAAAGTCTCCCCTGAACCTCTTTCCCATACACGCATGTTGACAGTCTTTCTATCAAGAATCTGGACAAATTCTGCGTTCACGCGGTTTGGAAATACTTCATGGCTTTCAAATAATGGTCCAACCTCTTCCAACGGAAAGTTCTTGGTATCATCTACAAACACGATACAATGTGGATTACCCATAGAGATACAAGTCATTCTATATTCCTTACCATCGACAACGATTGGCTCATCAATCACCTTTTCTTTATCCGACTTCACCGGAACCTTGTCTGCAATCAACTCTGGCGCACCCATGTTAACTGTAATCATAACAGCTTTGCCATCCTCAATCTTCAAATCCAAATACTTGATTCCTGCCAATGTCTCCACCGAAATGCTTGTCTTATCAGTTAAACCATAATCATATACGTATTTTGCAACACAGCGAATTCCATTACCACACATCTCCGACTGGGAACCATCTGCGTTATACATATCCATACAAAAGTCTGCCACCTTAGAAGGTTTAATGAGTATCAAACCGTCGGAACCAATTCCAAAATGTCTATCACTCACCTTAATCGCAACACTCTTTGGATCCTCCACTGTCTCCTCAAAACAATTCACATATACATAGTCATTTCCCAGACCTTCCATTTTTGTAAATTTCATATTTATCCTCCAATCTATCTCTCAGCATGCAAAATCAATATAAAATGTCGTTTATCTATATTCATCTATCTTGCTATGACAACGGTTATATTTTATTCCCAATCGCTAATTGTTGCAAGTTTATTTTTCCTTTTCGACTCATCTCAAAACAAAAATGAACCCATTTGTTTTATCATATACAGAAAAACCAACTAGCGTATTTTTATCCCTGTCCACTGGACATAAGATACTTTCCACGCTAATTGGCTTTCCATAATCATTATTTCATTTACAACATGTTATGACACACTTGCGTAATCTCCGCATTATTCTCTTGTTTCCAACGGAACAACACAATGTCACCAACCTTTGGCAATTCCTGTATTTCAGGACTTACGCATGCCGGAATCACGAATTCCCAAAATCGTATTTGATACATACCATCTGCAATATTCTCTATCACACCAAAATGCTTTTCGAATATTTGCAAAAATCCTTCTTGGATCTTAATCTTAGGATACTCGGGAAACTCTTTTGCTATTTGCTCTAATTCTACCCCATCATCAGCACTTTCATACACTTGGCTTTCCACCAATCTTCCATGTACTGATGAAAATCCTTCCTGCAACGGTAAACACATCAGTGCATCATAATTATTACCATTGGCATCTGATATTCCATACTTGTCACAGGTTTCAAAGCCAATCTTTGGATAGTAATATGGTTCTCCCACAAGTACGATGCCCAGATAGCCCTCTTTTCTGGCAAACTCTATGGTTTCCTCTAACAAGGCTCTTCCTATTCCCATACCAAACAAAGTCGGTTCAACTGCCAATGGACCAAACGTAATAATATCATGGGTAAAATTGTCATCTACTACCTTTGCCTTCGTATAATAAATAGCACCCACAATCTTACCATCCATCTCAGCCACTCGACTCAGCTCTGGAAGATAATCCTCTGACTCTCTAATCTTTCGAACCAATAAATGCTCATTACAACCTGGACCATGTATATTCCAAAATGCACGCATGGTCATAAGCTCTGTTTCCTTGTAATCCTTTGATTCTTCTTTTCTAATAATCATGTCTTTCTTCATTGTTCTTCCTCCGAAATTTTATATTTTTTTGAGGAATGCAATGGCTATTACATGAATTATTTGCAATAGCCATTGCTATTGCACACTTTGCTTATAATTCTTCAAACAACACCATTTGAACCTTTCTTATTATTTTTCCAAATAATTATACCATATTCCTATAACAAACGCCAAGACATGTTTGTGAATAAATATTTTCAAATAAATAAAAAAGCTAGGAACATTCACATTTCCTAACTTTTTCACTCATTATTTCTTCAATAAAATCCCTTCAGAACAGCTCCCCATGGGACTCGAACCCACGACCTACTCATTACGAATGAGTTGCTCTACCAACTGAGCTAGGGAAGCATATAAAGATTGCCACTGTAGAATACAGTGGCAATCATAAGCTTACATATCTTAGTCTACTACGTAAGGCATTAATGCGATATGACGTGCTCTCTTAATTGCAACTGTTAAAGCTCTCTGATGCTTAGCACAGTTACCGGTAATTCTTCTAGGAAGAATCTTACCTCTCTCAGAGATATATCTCTTTAACTTATTCACATCTTTGTAATCGATTAAGTTATTCTCATCTGAACAAAAAACACATACTTTTTTTCTTCTACGAATTGTTCTTCTCTTCATTGGAGCATCGCCGCGCTCTGGCTTATCTGCTTTATTATATGCCATTTTCATATCCTCCTATTTTACTGGAATGGGAGCTCATCTTCAATGCCATCTGGTATACTCATAAAGCCGTCGCCGCTTGCTGCACTTGGAGTTGGTCGACTACCGCCGGCAAAATCTGCACCGCCACCTGGCTGTGCCGCATTCTTGCTCTCAGCAAATTCCTGATCCTCAACAACAACGTCGGTTGTATATACCTTTACACCATCTTTGTTGGTGTAACTTCCAGTCTGGATACGACCAGTGATACAAATCTTTGTACCCTGCTTCAAATACTTCTCTGCAAATTCAGCACTACGACCGAAAGCAACACATGAAATAAAATCAGCACTCTGATCACTATTCTTCTGAAATCTACGATCTACTGCTAATGTATATCTAGCAATGGCCATATTATTCTCACCCTGAGAATATCTAACTTCTGGATCTCTTGTTAAGCGTCCCATCAAAATTACTTTATTCATATCTGGATTCCTCCTGTTCGTTACGCGTCTTGTCTAACGCATAGGTATCTGATGACTGGCTCCATAATACGAACTTTTGCCTCTACCTGTGCAGGAACATCTGATTCCGCATCGAACTGGATGAAGTAGTAAAATCCTTCTTTCATCTTCTGGATCTCGTAAGCCAATCTCTTCTTACCAGCATCCTCAACGTTAGTAACAGTTCCGCCATACTTTGTGATAAGCTTCTGAGCCTTCTCAACAGCAGCTGTTCTAGCGTCGTCTTCGATTTTTGCACTGACAATTAACGCTAATTCATACTTGTTCATGTCTTATGCACCTCCTTATGGTCTCTGGCCCTTCCCTTAGATGGAAGAACAAGGAAAAATGTGTTATACACCACAGATTCAGATTATAACACAATGAGACTGCACAAGTCAAACATTTTCAATCAAACCTCGAAAATTCTTTTCAACTAACTTTCGGGCTAACATCACTTGATGACTACAGCCTGTACATCGCAAGCGAAAATCAGCTCCCACACGTATAATTTCCCACGCATTTGCTCCGCAAGGATGCTGTTTTTTCATCTTAATTACTTGTCCAACTTCAAAATTCATTTTAAACCTCGTAACCATCTATCACCACTTTTCACAGTAGTGATTATATTGCAATTAATCTAATTCCATTTCTGCCAGCAAATCATCCACCATCGCCGGTTGTTCAAAAACATCTGTTTTTGCAAACACTACTTTCGCATCATCGCCGGACTGTGGTTCACACAGATAATGTCCTTGGAGATAATCCATAAACAACAAATCAGCCATTTCCTTCATATGTTCAGAACCAATTCCATCCCCTAGAATCATTTTATCATTTTCTTCAAGGACAGCCGTCATGGCACTTACCAACAAATATATTGCATCATCATTCTCTGCATCCTTTAAAATTGCCTTGTTAAACTTAATCACCTCAAATGGTAGTTCCATCAACTTAGATAAATCTGAAATTGCATTACCAAATCCATCTAAGTAGAAACGACAGCCAATTTGATGTAATTTCAACACCTGTTCCTTTACCTTATTATATTGTAATAAGAAAATGGATTCTGGCAATTCAAATGCAATATTAGATGGCATGATATGATATTGGTCCAGAATATTCCTTACTTTTTGGTCAACATTTTCATCCATAATCTGCTGACGGAAGAAATTAACAGATATAATAGGTAGCGAATCTTCATCAAATGATTGCATATATTGGCAAACTTGTTCTAGCAGAATATAACCCACATCGACAATATATCCATTCTCCTCTGCAATTGGAAAGAATTCGGCTGGTGGAATATTACCCAATTCCTCATCTACCATACGGAACAACGCTTCTGCACGAGTAAATGCATTCGCTTGCACATCTAAAATCGGTTGATATTCCACATGCATTTTTCGTTCTTGCACCACATCATGTAACATAGACGCAATTCTAAGTCTTCGCTCCATACTCTTTTTGAATTCATCATTACAAATGATGTACTGATTGCGTTTGTTCTGTTTACCATATGTATTCATATGCTCCAAAAGGTCAAATATCTGCTCTGATGAGTTCGCCATTGCTGGATATTCCACCAAAGAGATACAAGCAGACAACTTATGTTGTAATTTTCCAATTTCCCAAACTGATTCAAAACGAGCAAGTAGTTCATTACACCAAGTCTGTACAGTATCACAGGATTGTTCATCAAAAACCACAGCAAATTTATCACCACTATATCGAGCCACACAGTGCTGGGGCGCATTATCTTTTATATATGTTGCAATCAATTGCAAATAACGGTTACCATTTTGATATCCATATTCTCTATTTACCTGCTTAAAATCATCTAAGGTAATCATAGCCACCGTCATGGTTCGTTTCTGTCCAATTCGATAATCCAACATTCTTTTAAAAGATGATCCATCTGGTAGTCTAGTCAAACTGTCTCTCTTAATGGAACGATGAAAACTATATAAATATAGAAGGAGTAGAATCACGATATAACCAAAGCCAACAATTGCAACGGATGTGAATCGATACTGCAAATAGTAAAACAGCGCCATCAGTACTGGAACAAGGAACACAACAGAACGCTTCTTTTCAACAAATATCTTTCTATATTTTACCAGAATACCCAAATATAATCCTAGTGAAATTGCCGCTAAAACATAAGGTACTTTATACCATGTATGAAATATTACCTCAATGTCACCATCCGAAACTGATACATCAAAAAGATTGTGATTACCCCAATTAACTAATGTGATAATCAACTGCACAAAGAAAGGAAAGCCAACAAGGATATAGGTCTTATTCATATAGTAGTTTTTCCCCTGTATCGTTTCAATTAAGTATAAATTCATATACATCCAAATCCATACCATCAGTAGAAAACTAAAGCTTATAATCACTTTCGCCAATCCCATTAGCGTAAATATATTATTATCAATCACAAGATAAGATAAGAAATTACATCCCGTTATAATCGTCACAACGCGAAGCATCTGAACATAAATCTTCCCCTTTAAATCTGTAATCTTATATTGCGAAAAAGAAACCATACATAATATGATTCCAATAATAAATGCAGCCAATTCCAAATAAAAATTAAACGCCATGGTACCCCTCCTACATGAATATAAAATTGTTCATTTTCATATACCTTCCATACTACAATATTTTATCATAAATATTAAATTATAGAAAGAAAAAACCTTGAGAATAAAATTCTCAAGGTAATAAAAAGTGCCCAGAGCCGGAATCGAACCAGCGACACGAGGATTTTCAGTCCTCTGCTCTACCAACTGAGCTATCTGGGCATGATGCTTATTAAAATAAGTATCGAGTAGCGGGGACAGGATTTGAACCTATGACCTCCGGGTTATGAGCCCGGCGAGCTTCCAGACTGCTCCACCCCGCGATATTAAGTTAAAAAATGGATGGAGGTGGATTCGAACCACCGAAGCAATATGCAGCAGATTTACAGTCTGTCCCCTTTGGCCACTCGGGAATCCATCCATATTATACCCTAGTAATATTACTAGGAAATATTGTCTATGTTCAAACGAACATTGACGATTGTATCACAACACATTTGTGTTGTCAAGCCGATAGGGGGACTCGAACCCTCAACCTGCTGATTACAAATCAGCTGCTCTGCCAATTGAGCCATATCGGCATCTAAGAAGTATGCACTTCTAAGTGACCCCAACGGGAATCGAACCCGTGTTACCGCCGTGAAAGGGCGATGTCTTAACCGCTTGACCATGGGGCCATATAAACTCCCCGAGCGGGGCTCGAACCTGCAACACCACGGTTAACAGCCGTGTGCTCTACCATTGAGCTATCGGGGATTAAAGGTAGTAATGTACCTTCAGAACTTCATACAAAGATGAACTTCCATCTCTTATCTTTCCATCTTCCACATATCTTAAGCAAATATATTAGTTAAGCCTTCGACCTATTAGTACTTGTCAGCTACATGCATTACTGCACTTCCACCTC
>JAZSPZ010000025.1:0-2666 GCA_045537735.1 Lachnospiraceae bacterium | reverse complement strand
CAAAGAATATCAAAGTGCTGTTCATTAAAACAGCCATTCTTTCCACCTGTGGCTAACCAGATATAATTAGGTATATAAGCGGAAGCTATGATGGCAGTCTTTTCACTCTCAACAATGGCTACTGGTTTGTTATTGCCAGCCAACAGGTGTTCACCAAAGAAACATTGGTTGAGTGTAAAAGAGGACAGATTAAGTACCGTATGTACCCATGAGATTTTAGCATATGGTTCTTTTACACGTTTGCCGGTGTTGGGATTGTAGAGCATGACTTTACCTGTATGTACTCTGCCTTCTTTGTCCACTTGCCAAAATACAGTAGAGTTACCCCATTTTTTGGCTGTACCTACATGATACATTTGCATTTGTTGGATGGTGGTCTTTGTTCCGAGTTGTCCACACAGATATGCATATAGGTTGTTGCGTTCATAATGACGTAATGACTGTTCCATAATCCGTCTGTCAATAAATGATGCGTCCATTGCTTCTGGTGTAAAAGGTTTTACATCCTTTGTGGTAGGGGGAGAGAAAGATTGTTCTCTTGTCTTTTCCCTTTCGTTTGGATTCTTGTCGAAATACATAGATGGGGAATAGTGATAACCGCATTTGTTCTCGCGATTGCATTTACCCACATAGTCAGGAAATTCAATACTGCCTTCAATGTCAATATAGCGTGAGAATTGAAACTTTTTTCCGCAACTTGGACAGGTGTAACGATTTCGTTTACTCCTATTGTATGGTTCTAATATGAATCTATAATTTGTCATTTGCGCTAAGTTCTTGTGATTGCTAAATTGCTAAAATGCTAAAAACGCTCATGGATTTGTCAATTTGGCATTTTGTCAATTGCCTTTTGATAGTGCCCGTGTCGATGAATTAGGTATTTGGTGCTTGCTTTTTTCAGAAATCTGTCGAATGTGCTGGGATTCCATTCCAGTTGTATTGCAATCTCCAATCCTTCTGCACGACTGAATTCTTCAGGGAGTTTCTGCAATAATACTTTCTGTTTGGCAGTTAGAAATATTCCATTCATCATATCATTAACTAACAAAGCTGTTCCCTTGTAGTAATCTACCAGTTTAATAGCTTTAGTAACCGTGTCAAAATCCACTTTATCTGCGCTTCCTTCATTGCATAGCCATTTGCAGACTTGGATAATGAGACAAAAGCGGTGAATGAATATCTCAAATTTGCTATAGATACCTTTCTTTTTGTCTGACTCTTCCTCGTTAATCATATCAGTCCAGTTTCGTTGCCATTCCAATAGAAGTTTCTTTGCTTCTAGCTCGTACTCTATTGTTGTTGGTATTACGCGGCCTGTTTCATCTGTTGAAATTTTCAAATGAATGAGTTTTTGAATGATATTATCCCAATCACCGTAATAGGAAGCGTCCATATCAGTATCATTCCAATAGGATTTCTCTTGTTCTTCTGGAATAGCAAACAGAATTCTTTCGGCAAAGCCATTGTCGCTTTTACTCCCTTTGAGCATTTCAGTAAGTATAGCCGGTTGTATTGTCCCAATGATACAAGCAAAAGGATCGTCGATGCAATTATTGTTTGTATCTCCTTTTCGGTCGGATATATAGCAGCTTCCGTTAAAAAGAGAAATATAAAACTGTTCTTCGGAACCATTATTATAACGGGTGAAATTCTTTACCCAGCCTTGAAGTTCATCCATGTATAAACATATACCTCTACGATTCTCGGCAAGAGCCTTGACCATTGCTTCCTGCGTGATATCAGATACCAAGAATCGTTTGCGAACTGGAAATGTGGGATCTGTCTCATATCCCTGTTCCATCCGTTCCTTCTTCTTTATCCCCATAATCTTGTTATAACGATTCAGTTCCTCACTAAATTTTCGGTATTGCTCGCTATCAAATTCAAAATATGGACGTAGAACAGTACGAAGGGGATGGCTTTTGTTAGCACCAGGTCTTCCAACAAGCGCCATATAGAGGATATCTTTAACAGTCCATTCACTTTTGAATTTCAATACATGGGTGTTACCTATACCTACAGCTATGGCAACTAACATGCTTGAGGCTGTATAGTCTACCGGATATGTCAATGCTTCTTTCATTTTCCAAATGATTTTACGAATCATTGTGGGGAATATTTCAACTGGAAACTGAGACTTGCAGACTTGATTTATCAGTTTATCCGCATCTTCCATGATTCCTTTTGCGGTAATTCTTGTTTCATTCATAAACTTCCCCTTTCTGAATACGTTCCACATCGGATAATTTGTAACGTACCTTATTGCCTACTTTTGTAGTGGTCAGATATCCATCCTTGTTCCAACGCCAAAGAGTAGAACGGTCTACTTTTAATCTTCTGGCTGTCTCTTCCGCGCTTAAATAGACTTCAGGCTTGTTTTCTCGCTTCTCCAATAGACGGTTAACTGCGTTTTGAACAACATTTTCTAAATCATCCTTAGAGACAATCATTAGCGTCTGTGTGTTCTTGTTAAATTCGTTCATCATATTTGTGAAAGTGGGGTTGTTGGCAGCCATCATTGGTGATACATTCACCGCTGCACCCACTTGGGTCTCCACTCGTTACAATGATGAAATAACGGCTTTGACGCTGCAAATGTAATATGCTAAAATTGATATGCAAAGGCTTGAAATATTACTTAACAAATTGATAATAAGCTGAATAAT
>JAZSPZ010000054.1:0-102245 GCA_045537735.1 Lachnospiraceae bacterium | reverse complement strand
TGCCTTACAAGCAGAGGGTCACAGGTTCGAGCCCTGTAGGTCCCATTTTTATGATTTTAATATGGTTGCATAGAAATATGCCGATGTGGCTCAATTCGTGACGATTAAGGAGCGAAGCGAGTTAAGCGTAGGCAGAGCTGCTGATTACAAATCAGCTGCTTAAAAAATTATGCCGATGTGGCTCAATTGGCAGAGCAGCTGATTTGTAATCAGCAGGTTATCGGTTCGAGTCCGATCATCGGCTGTAAGATGTAAATCTTATGGGCAGATTCCCGAGTGGCCAAAGGGGACAGACTGTAAATCTGCTGCAAATTGCTTCGGTGGTTCGAATCCACCTCTGCCCATTAGGCATTCGCCTTTACATCTATAACTGAATATCGCGGGGTGGAGCAGTCTGGAAGCTCGTCGGGCTCATAACCCGAAGGTCATAGGTTCAAATCCTATCCCCGCTACTCAAATGCCCAGATAGCTCAGTTGGTAGAGCAAAGGACTGAAAATCCTTGTGTCGTTGGTTCGATTCCGACTCTGGGCATCTCTTTTTACAATAAAATGTTTAAAGAGGCACAGAACGGTTACAATAATATAGTATGGAGCACTAGCTCAGTCGGTAGAGCACCTGACTTTTAATCAGGTTGTCGGGGGTTCGAATCCCCCGTGCTTCACTAGAAGAAGCAGAGATGCTTCTTCTTACATTTTAATAGGTAACTACAGACATTTGTCTGTTGGATACATGCGGATGTGGCGGAACTGGCAGACGCGCTAGACTTAGGATCTAGTGGGAGACCGTGCAGGTTCAATTCCTGTCATCCGCACTGAAAACAAAAAGAGTAGAGAAATCTACTCTTTTTTGTTTTCAAGCGGAGCGTCTTGAACCTGTCGGTTCAGTCTCCGCTCCGCGACCGTCGGCGCAAAGCGGATGTCCACTGGACATCCTGCGCCCTGTCATCCGCATTTTTTGTTGATAAAACCTTTGATTTTTCAAGGGTTTTATTTTTTTGTACTTTTTAGGATGTGATAGAAAAATGAAAACTTGTCACCATAATTTTGTCACCAAAGTCAGGCGTCTTTACACCCTTTAAGCCATTGGTTTTACTACATTCTTCGCTTGACTTGTTTCTTTTGCATGGTATAAAATGCTTATGTTAAAGTGTGACATAATATCGGATATGAATGCCTATTTCGTCCCATTTATTTTGGGGTGTGAGAAATTATTAATAAAGGAGGATAAAATGGGAAAAAGAAAAATACTGGCAATAATGATTATATTATCAATATTAGTAAGTGGCTGCAGTGTGGGTGATACGCAGGAAGCAAAGGAATATCAATCGCTATTTACAAATGGTTCTTTTGATGAAAATATGGTATGGACCTGCGATGATGAAAAATACAGTGATTTGATCAGTAATTTGTATGAGAAATGTGAAGATTCTTTTGAGGGATCTTTGTTGGTGGCAACCGATGAGCAGGTTATTTTTGCAGGTGGTTTTAATGCTGTAGAAATAGATGGTGAAACAAAAGTAAATGCATTTACAACTTACGAAATCGGCTCTCTTACCAAACAGTTTATGGCGGCGTGTATCTTGCAACAGGTGCAGAACGGTAATATCCGGACAGATGAGACAATTGATAAGTATTTCCCGGAATTTCCATATGGCTCACAGATTACCATTGACCATTTATTACACATGGATTCAGGTATAGCAGATTACGTGAATGAACCACTTGCCTTTTTTGAGGACATGACACAATTGGATGCCTACAATAAGGGAGAACTATCGGATGAGGAATTGTTAGCCTTTTTAAACGGCAGCAAGCTGAGGTTTGAACCTGGACAGAAATTTGCTTATTCCAATACGAATTATTATTTATTGGCGCTGATTCTGGAAAAAGTAACCGGTCAGACCTATGAGGAATATATGGGCAAGAATATCTTTGAACTATGCGGTATGGTACACAGTACAAATACAGAAGTAGGGAATGTAACCAGTGTACCGGTAGGTGTGGATTATATGGCAACAGGAAGATTGGCACGTGGTGCCGGTGACATTCACTCCAATGTTTGTGATGTATTATTATGGGATCGAGCGCTTATGAGCAAAAAAGTGATTGATTCTGAGCAGCTACAATATATGACACAAATGCGAAACGGTTATTCCTGCGGTTGGTTGGACAAGGGAAACGGTAATATTTATCATGGTGGAACCACAATGGGATATTCTACAATGAATACCATATTACAGGTGGAAGATATTGGAAATGTATATGTGATTACTATGACAGCTAACCAGGGAAAGGCATTTGTAATGCAACAGGTAGTTAATATGATAGAGGAGTATTATACGCAAGAATAAACAGGATTGGTGGATACAAAATAAAAAAAGGGTTTCTTGCGCTTGTGTCGAATACTTAACAATGGACGGCTATTTTTACTATCTTTATGTGGAATAGTCTGGCAGAGAATAGATTTTCGGGAGGAAGGAATAGATAGGATGAACGTTCGTGAGAAGTTAGAAGCGTTAGAACATGAATATTTATGTGAATATGCATCGTTTTCAGACCAGTCTAAGGGTCGTGATGTGGAAGAACCGATGTGCGATGTGAGAACCATTTATCAGCGTGATCGAGATAGAATTCTACACAGCAAATCCTTCCGTAGGTTGAAGCAGAAGACCCAGGTATTTTTGTCTCCGGAGGGAGATCATTATAGAACCCGATTAACTCATACATTAGAAGTTTCCCAGACCGCAAGAACCATTGCAAGGGCATTGCGATTAAATGAAGAACTGACAGAGGCTATTGCATTGGGGCATGACCTTGGACATACACCATTTGGACATGCCGGAGAAAGGGCTCTGAATGAAGTTTGTTCAAAAGGATTCAAGCATAATGAACAGAGTATCCGCGTGGTGGAAAAACTAGAGAAAAAGGGAACAGGTTTGAATCTGACAGTCGAGGTGAGAGATGGTATCCTGAATCACAAGACAACAGGAACTCCAGCTACCTTGGAGGGGAAGATTGTACAGCTGGCTGATAAGATAGCTTACATTAATCATGATATAGATGATGCCATTCGCGGTGGTATTTTATTGGAAAAGGATTTGCCGAAGAACTGCACAGAAGTGCTTGGTAATAGCACGAGAAATCGTTTGAATACCATTATTCACGATGTGATTGCAAGTAGTGAGGGGGAAAATGATATTGTGTGTTCTTCAGATATCCGTCAGGCGATGACAGGACTTCGAAGCTTTTTGTTTGAGACAGTATACACTAACCCCGTGGCAAAGGGCGAAGAGGGCAAGGCAAAACGGATGATTCAGGAATTGTTCCATTATTATATTTCCAGACCGGAAATGATGCCAGAGGAATATGTGGCAATGATGGAAGATGGGGCAGATAGAGAAATTGTTGTCTGCGATTATATAGCAGGAATGACTGATAATTATGCGGTCATGAAATTCCAGGAGGCATTTGAGCCATTAGGATGGAAGAGATAAATGAGAAAAGTATGTATCTTTTTTAGAAAAGTTGACATAATTGATTAACATAAAAAGTTGACGTAATATGAAAGCGTGGTGAGAAGGTGTATTATTCCGATGAAGTAATTGAAGAGGTTCGTTCCAGAAACGACATTGTGGATGTAATAGGGAGTTATGTAAACCTAAAGCGAAAGGGGAATTCCCATTCTGCATGTTGTCCGTTTCACCATGAGAAAACACCTTCCTTTCATGTAAGTAGAGAAAAACAGATGTATCATTGCTTTGGCTGTGGTGTGGGCGGAAATGTGTTCACATTTTTGATGGAACATGAAAATTTTACATTCCCAGAGGCAATGGAAGCTTTGGCAGAGCGGGCAGGATATGATTTGCCTAAGCAGGAAATGTCAGAGCAGGCAAAGAAGCAAGCTGATGCCAGAACAAGGATTAAAGATATGAATAAGCTGGCAGCGGGGTATTTTCATTATCTGTTAAAGACAGAACACGGAACCAATGCGCTACAATATTTGCAAAATAGAGGTTTGACAATGGAAACCATAACAAAGTTTGGTTTGGGTTTTTCGGATGTCTACAGTGATGATTTATACAAATATTTGAAAAAGAAGGGCTATAAGGACGAGGATTTAAAGGATTCAGGTCTGGTAAAGTTTGACGAGAAGTATGGATTTTCGGATCGTTTCTGGAATCGAGTCATGTTTCCTATTATAGATACCAATAACCGAGTAATCGGTTTTGGCGGTCGTGTGTTGGGAGATGGAAAGCCAAAATACATTAACACACAAGACACACTAGTGTTTGATAAAAGCCGTAATCTTTACGGATTGAATTTGGCAAAAAAGAGTAAAAGACAGGGAATCATTTTCTGTGAGGGATATATGGACGTGATTTCTATGCATCAAGCCGGATTTGACAATGCGGTGGCGTCCTTGGGAACTGCACTTACTGTTGGTCAGGTGAATCTTATCAAACGATTTACCGACCGTGCGTATTTGGCATATGACAGTGATGAGGCGGGAACAAAGGCAGCACTTCGAGCGTTAGAAATTATGAGAGAGTTTGAAATGCCTGCAAGGGTAATTTCTTTGAAGCCTTACAAGGATCCTGATGAGCTAATTCAAGCAGAAGGAACAGAAGGTCTTGAGCAACGTATTCGCGAGGCACAGAGTGCCACAATGTTTGAAATTCACATTTTGGCGAATCATTATAATCAGGAAGATCCCCAGGAACGAACGCAATTTCAAAAGGAAGCTGCCAAATGGTTGTCCTTGATTTCGGAACCGATGGAACGTAAGAACTATATTGATAGCGTAGCGCAACGTTATGATATCGACCGAGATAGTCTCAAGGAAGCTGTTACCCAGTACGGAATCAGTGGTGCAGCCAAGGTTGATACTTCGGTATTTCGGGAGAAAAATCGAAAGTCTCCAGAGGAAGAGAAAGAACAGCAGCAGTTGAAGTCAGAGCGGTTGCTAATTTCGTGGCTAATAAATGAGGTTGCATTATTTGATGTGTTGAAGGACACTATATCACCAGAGGACTTTTTTGAGCCTGTATATCACGATGTGGTAAAGGAACTTTATGAGCAGTATCATCGTGATGGAAAGGTCACACCGGCGGCAATTATGAATCATTATCAGAGTAAAGAGGAGCATGAAAAAGTGTCTATGATTATGCAACAGGACTTTGATATAGAAATTGCGCAAAGTGAGAAAACAAAGGTGATAACTGATTTGGTAAAAACCATCAAGCTACGAAGTATCGAGCATCAAATGGAAGCAACCAAAGGAGATTTAGAAAAACAGAGCCAGCTGATTATGGAAAAGGTCAAGATAGAAAAAATGAAACCGATTACTACATTTTAGATAAAGTTAGCATAAGCTGCAGAAAGGGAACAATCATGGCAAGGAAGAAAACAACAGTAGAGTCAAATGAGATGAATATAGCGGAGGTTGATGAAACAAAGACAGCCAAGGCAACTACTAGAAAGAAAGCAAGCAAGGAGAAAGAAGAAGTGACTGAGAAAGAAGAAACAAAGAAGGCAACCAAAAAGAAAGCAACAAAGGAAGCAGAAGTGGAAGAGATAGTTGCTTTGGAGGTAGCTGAACAGCCAGAAAAGAAAAAGAGAACGAGAAAGACGAAAGCTGAAAAGGAGGCAGAAGCAACGTTGTTGGAAACTGCAGCTACTGAGGACGGAGAATTTTCCAATCAGGAAGTCAATTCAGAAGAAGATGCAAAGTTCCAAGAAAAGCTGACAGAACTTTTAGCTCTTGCACAGAAAAAGAAAAATGTGATTGAAGACAACGAAATCATCGCTTGCTTTGCAACGAGTAAGGATGTGGAACTTACAACAGAGCGCATGGTTGAGATTTTTGATTTCCTTGAGCAGAACAAGGTAGATGTTTTGACTATTACAGAAGAAGAGGAAGAACCGGACGAGGATGCACTTTTAAAAGTAGAAAATGAGGAAGAAATCGAAGTTGAGAAGATCGATTTGTCTGTTCCGGAGGGTACGAATATTGAAGACCCTGTTCGTATGTATCTAAAGGAAATTGGTAAGGTTCCACTTTTGAGTGCAGAAGAAGAGATTTCTTTGGCAAAGAAAATGGAAGCTGGTGATGCAGCGCAAGTTCAGATGGATGAAATGGGCAATGATTTAGATGATGATACAAAGAAACAGTTGCAAGAGTTGATTGATGATGGTGACTATGCAAAGAAAAAACTAGCAGAAGCAAATCTTCGTCTTGTAGTTAGTATTGCAAAGCGTTATGTTGGACGTGGTATGCTATTCCTTGATTTGATTCAGGAAGGTAATCTTGGTTTGATTAAAGCTGTTGAAAAATTTGACTATAGCAAGGGATATAAGTTCTCAACTTATGCAACATGGTGGATTCGTCAGGCGATTACAAGAGCTATCGCAGACCAGGCTAGAACCATTCGTATTCCTGTGCACATGGTTGAAACAATCAATAAGTTGATTCGTGTTTCAAGACAGTTGTTACAGGAGTTGGGAAGAGAGCCTTCTCCAGAGGAAATTGCAGAAGAAATGGATATTCCAGTGGATCGCGTTAGAGAGATTTTGAAGATTTCTCAGGAACCGGTATCTTTGGAGACCCCAATCGGTGAAGAGGAAGACAGTCATTTGGGAGATTTTATCCAGGATGAAAATGTTCCTGTACCTGCAGATGCGGCAGCATTTACACTTTTAAAGGAACAGTTGGAAGAGGTGTTAGATACCTTGACAGACCGTGAGCAGAAAGTGTTAAAGCTTCGTTTTGGTTTGGATGATGGACGTGCCAGAACCTTGGAAGAGGTTGGTAAAGAGTTTAATGTTACAAGAGAGCGTATTCGTCAGATTGAGGCTAAGGCGCTTAGAAAACTGAGACATCCTAGCCGTAGCAGAAAGTTAAGAGATTATTTGGAGTAGAATTTATCTATGAAGGATGTTAATTTGTCTAAAAGAATGGAGGCTGTGGTGAATATGGTTTCACCACAGTCCTTTACTATAGCTGATGTGGGATGTGATCATGCATATGTTTCGATTGCTCTCGTTCAGAGAAAAAAAGCGTCTAAGGTGATTGCTATGGATGTGAGAACGGGCCCATTGGATATTGCAAAGAAGAATGTATCAGAGGCCGGTTTTTCCGATACCATCGATATTCGTCTGGGGGATGGTTTGGAAAAATTAGAACCAGGGGAAGCAGATGGTATTATTATTGCCGGTATGGGTGGCCTTTTGATGAAGGGTATTTTGGAACGTGGTATACATATTTTAAATGTTAGAGAAAAAGCGCCCACACTGATTTTGCAACCGCAATCTGACCTAAAGGAAGTTCGCATATTTTTGCAAGCCCATGCATATCATATTGTCTGTGAATCTATGTTGGTGGAGGATGGGAAATATTACACCATTATAAAGGCAGAACCAGATGGTGTGAGTGCGTATGCAGAAAGTGGTGAACGGGTACAGACTTTTGCAGAAAAACCATATTCGGAGGAAGAATGGGTTTATGGACGTTGCAATTTGGTTACCCATAGCGAAGTGTTATTGGAGTTTTTGAAGAAGGAGCAAACGGTTTTACAACGGATTTTAGAAAAAGTGGAAATGTCTGTTCAGAAATCTTTGGATGGCAATGAAGAGATTCCAATATCTACAAAACAGCGTATAGAAAGTGTGAAACAAGAAATCGCATGTAATGCAAAAGCATTACAATATTATGAATAAAAACGTCAGCAAAGTGTATAAACGACCGATGGAAAGGAGGATTTCTTATGGCACGAAAAAAGGAACCCGGGGTGAAATGCCAAGAAATCATAGATTGTTTGGAAAGGCTTTCATCACCAGATTATGCCTGTGACTGGGATAATGTTGGTTTGTTAGTTGGACGTAGAAATAAGAACGTGGAAAAAGTGATGGTGGCATTGGATGCTACCAAGGAAGTCATACAGGAGGCTGTTGAACAACAGGTTGATATGTTGATTACCCATCACCCTATGATTTTTTCTTCTCTGAAACAAATTAATGGAGATGACTTTATTGCAGAAAAGGTACTCACTTTGGCAGAAAACGGAATTTGCTATTATGCAATGCACACCAATTTTGATGCAAAGGGTGGTATGGCAGAGCTGGCAGCGGGAGAACAGTTCCTGTCGTTGACAGAGACTAGTCCCATAGAGGAGTGCGAAGAAACTGGTGTTGGAATGGGAAGATATGGAAAGCTACCGAATCCAATGACGGCGGAAGAGGTTTGTGAGTATGTCAAAGAGAAATTTCAGATTCCATTTGTTACGTTATATCAGTCGAAGGCAGATCGCAAGAAAGTATATGAACGAATTGCGGTGATGCCGGGCTCAGGAAAAAGTGATAAAAAGCTAGTGGTGAAAAATGGATATGATTTGTATTTGACGGGAGATTTTGGTCACCATGATGGTTTGGATGCCATGGAAATGGGATTGACGGTGATTGATGCAACGCATTATGGGTTGGAACACATATTTGTTACTTATGTCAGTCGCTATTTATGCAAAGAGGCTCTTGGTGTGTCAATTATTGAATGTGACATGGGTAGTCCGGTAAGGGTAATATAAACATTTTGTTTTGAAGATAAGGAGGTATTGGGTATGGTTACAGTTACAATGAATGGAAAAGATTATGAAGTGGAGAGTGGAATCACATTAGAGGAGCTCGCAAAGCAATATGGTACCTGTGAAAAGGGTGATATTGTACTTGCATATCAGAACGGTCATTTATGCGAGTTACATAGAACCATAACAGAAGATTGCGTGATAGAGTGGGTTCCTACAACCAATAAGATTGGCTTGTCTAGCTATAAGAGAAGTATGATTCTTATGATGATGAAAGCTTTTCGCGATGTGTTGAAAACGAAGGGAACGACAGGAAGAATTCGCGTGTTGTTTTCCTTGAGTAAAGGGTTTTATTGTGAATTGGATAAGAGTGAGACTGTTGTAACACCTGCGTTACTGCAGGAGGTAGAAGTGCGTATGCGAGAGTTGTGTGAGGCAGATATTCAGATTGAAAAGAGTACATATAAGTCTCATGACATTATGAAACGTTTTGAAAAGCAGGGTAGAATGGATAAGGTGCAGTTATTTAAGTATCGTCGTGCATCCAATGCCAATGTATATCGTTTGGAAGATTTTGAAGACTATTATTATGGCTTTATGGTTCCATCCACTGGATATTTACGTTATTTTGCACTGTATTCATATGAGTCTGGATTTGTTTTACAGATGCCAGAACGTAAGGAACCGGAGATTATTCCGGAATTCGTTCCGCAGCATAAGTTGTTCCAGGTTTTGAAACAGTCAGATGACTGGGGCGTTATGCTCAATGTGGACACTGTGGGCGGTCTAAATGATGCCATTGCAGGTGGTGAGATTAACGACCTTATGTTGGTGCAGGAAGCACTTCAGGAAAGTAATGTTGCCGCAATTGCAAGAAGAATAAAGGATGAGGATAAAAAGGTTATTCTCATTGCAGGTCCGAGTTCTTCTGGCAAGACCTCATTTTCTCACAGATTGAGTATTCAGCTTCGCGCATTGGGACTTTGTCCACATCCAATTGCGCTAGATAATTACTTTGTGGACCGTGAAAAAACACCGAGGGATGCAGATGGTAATTATGATTTTGAATGTTTAGAGGCAGTGGATGTTGCAAAATTCAACGAAGACATGGCGTGCTTGCTTCGCGGCGAAGAAATTCAGATGCCAACATTTAATTTCCTTATTGGAAAGCGAGAATATAGAGGAAACACCTTGAAATTAGAAGAAAGTGATGTGCTGGTGATTGAGGGGATTCATGGATTGAATCCGAAGATGTCTGCAGGATTACCACAGGATAGCAAGTTCAAGGTATATATCAGTGCACTGACCCAGTTGAATGTAGACGAACACAATCGAATTGCCACAACAGATGGACGTTTGATTCGTAGAATTGTGAGAGATGCCAGAACGCGAGGAAATTCTGCGCAGAGAACCATCGCCATGTGGGATTCAGTGCGAAGGGGTGAGGAGCAGAACATTTTCCCATTCCAAGAGGAAGCGGATGTAATGTTTAATTCTGCGCTAATTTATGAATTGAGCGTGATTAAGCCATACGTGGAGCCATTGTTGTTTGCAATTCCGAGAGATGCTGCGGAATATCAAGAAGCGAAAAGATTGTTGAAATTCTTGGATTACTTCCTGGGGGTTAGCTCTGAGAATATTCCCAATAATAGTATTTTGCGTGAATTTGTTGGTGGAAGTTGCTTTCCAGTATAAGATTGGTTGACATAATGCTTGTTTTTGCCGTGAAAATGATGAAAAATAGTAAATGTTTTTGTGAAATTTTATGACAAAATAAGAAAAATATGGTATAATGTGGCTAACAATGAATAGTTTATTTACTTGTGAGGGTGCAATGATTGTTGCTTCTTAAAGTAACGTTGCTTTGAGGGATAAGGAGGTCTGCTTATGAGTGCTTCGGGACAGAAATTTGATTTGTCGCAGATGAAGGATTACTTTGAAGACCGGATATCTAATATCAGGTTAATTAGTGATCTGACATTGAGTGAAAGTGATTTTAAGAGCTTGGGTGCAAAGTTGAAATCTGCCTTTTCTTTTAAGGATAACAAGGATGATATGGAAGAAATGATTCTATGTTACCTTGTGTACTGGGTTTATGTACTGCTTTACTGGAATGAAGAGACAGGGATTCACGATGAGTTAACAGAGTACTGTGAAACATTACCACAGTATAAGATCAGACATCATTTCCAGATGTTATTAGATACGTTTGCGGATTATGGGATTGATGATTTCGGATATGTGGCTGATAGTGTAGAAGAGAAATGTTCTATGATTATCGCTCGTCATGCAGGAATTCCCAATGATGAGAAGTATCAGGTGTTTGAATTGATTGATGATTACCGAAACCAGAATGTTTCCGTGGATGCGATGGTAGAGGACATTTATGCACATCTGCCATATAAGAGTCGTTACATATTTTCATTACTGGATGCTCGTTCCAGACAGGACATGATATGGGAAATTCGTACCATAATGGCAGAGGTTGCACTGAAGACTTATACGAGAGATGCATTGTTGGAAAAGTATCCGCAGACATCAGTGAGTTTAATTGATTATTGTTTTTACTGGATGGAAGGTCGAAGTCTTCTGGAACAGGCAAGATAGAAAAAAGACACGGTACATTGTATCGTGTCTTTTTTCTTGTCCGTAATCGAATATTCAAACTACGTGTTTCTCGCAGAAGCTTCCATGGTTTCTTCTGCTACAGTGTTAATGAATTTGTAGAACTGTGACTCAGCCGATAAGCCGGGTTATGTCGTTGAATGATCATCTATCTAGACCTGCTGTTACCAGCAGGTTCAAGCGACCTACCCGAGAACGTGACGGGCAGCCACATAGCTCTCTGTTCGGTCTTGCTTCGAGTGGGGTTTACAGAGCCTGCCTTGTTACCAAGACAGCGGTGAGCTCTTACCTCGCCTTTCCACCCTTACCAGCTTGCGCTGGCGGTTTATTTCTGTTGCACTAGCCTGGGAGTCGCCTCCACCGGACGTTATCCGGCACCCTGCCCTATGAAGCCCGGACTTTCCTCACCTGCAACCTTTCGGTTTTGCAGCCGCGATCATTTGTCTGAGTCGGACCTCATTGTAGCACAATTTTTATGTTTCAGCAAATATTTTTCCGTGGTAATATATGTCAATCTTCTGTGGGAACGGATGTCAATTTGTTGTAGCAGGGTTCTCCTTTTTTTCGGAAAATTTTATAATATGTTTTGGCATTTCGATGGTATTGTAAATCTTGTGATATTCTTCAGAAGAATAGTCGTTGATATAGTTTTTTACATATTTTCGATGAATTCCTTTTGTGGCAAGGGTATCCACAGCCTTATTATACGCGATTGCTGCTAGGCGTTTGTCTGTAAAACGTCCGATAATAAAGTTCCCACGAATGTGAATGATGGCTTCATACATGGTTTTTCCATCCTGTGTAATTTCAGTCACACCAGTGTATTCGTTGATGATTTTAATGTTTTCATATCTGAAATCATATTCATTTTGGTTGACAAAAATATAGTCAATTCCTTTTTTAGCATAATTTTTAATGCCATAGCGGGATAAAATGCTATATTGACTGCCATAATCACAGATGAAAAAATATCCTCCCCGGGTTTGTAATTTGTGGTTGGCATAGAAAAATAAGTCTTCACGGTCGAAGATTAAATATTTTTCTGGTGTCAAATAATAGTAAAAGAAATCCGGGGTCAAATAGATAGGCGTTTTAAAATAAATCTTCGTATTGCGGTAGTTCATCAGGATGACAAACTTCGTAAAATCCAGTGCAAATGTATCATTATAATCAGTTAGTTCATATTGCTGTTCTCTGACAATGGCACAAGCTTCCTGATAGGCTTGATTTGCTGCCTCTGCTGTAGGGAAACTTCCGAGACTGACGTGCTTTCCTTGCAATGTCATGGAAGAACGATAATATATGGTACCATCTTTTTTCTTTGACGGTGTCACACCTGGTAATTTTGTCATGTTAAGCGTCCCCCTTTTGTAATACACAATTACTACCATAATAAATGATAGTAGGAGAATTTGCAAATTGGAAAATACTTGACCTTTCTAGTTCAAAAATTTATAATCAAACTACATATGTCTACTGATAGATAAGGAAAGTACAGAAATATGAAGAAGAAAAGAAATATAAAAAATATAATAGGTGTTTTCGTATTACTTCTTCTGACCACAGTTCTTGTGGTGGTGGGGTATCGTGTAGTGGTAACAGCGGATGAGTTACCGGGAAAGCTTGGCTGTGTAGCTGTGGCTGCAGAAAATGAGCAATATTATGGTGTGACATTGGAGCAGGCGCAAAAGGTCAGTTACGAAACCATGAAATACGGATATATGGATGACGTTATGTTAGCGCAGATGGATTCCATGGATAAGGTATATGAAACAGAACGCTTAGAAGAAATACGTGCGATCAATAATCTAACTGCTATGAGCGATAAAACAACGGATAAGCTGGCCTACGAAGCAGCACAGCAACAGCTTGCAGAAGAGGCGGAAAAAGCAAAACAGGCGGCTGCATTAGCGGAAGCAGCGAAGAAAGCAAAAGTTGCGGCACTTGTGGCACAGATGCGTGCAGAACAGTCTGGTGAAGATGACAGTGTGGTGAATATTGATACAGGTGATAGCAGTGATACAGGTTCAGGAGATACCGCATCCAAAGGTGGTAGAAAGGGAAAACCAGTATATGCAGAATCCCATGGTAAGAGTTTAGGTCAGTTTGTCATCACTGCATACTGTACATGCCGTGTATGTTGTGGTGTATATTCTGGTGGTAATCGTACCGCTAGTGGAACAGTTCCTACTTCCAATCGTACCATTGCGGTAGATACCAATGTGATACCATTCAGAACAAAGGTGGTTATTAACGGTCAGGTCTATGTAGCGGAGGACCGTGGTGGAGCAATTAAAGGAAAAAGAATTGATATGTTCTTTATGACCCATAGAGAGGCACTTCGTTGGGGAAGGCGTACTATGACAGTATATCTTGCAAATTAGCAATATTTTCGTGAAATTACTTGCACGAAAGAGCGTTCTGTGGTAAAGATATATGGGTGTGAAATGAATATAATAAAATGATTATGATAGAAAAGAGGATAAAGCAATGGCAGTAACTTACAAGAGTACACGTAACAGTAATGAGACAGCAACAGCTTCGGAAGCAATTCTTAAGGGATTGGCGGAGAATGGTGGTTTGTTTGTACCAGATTCTATTCCTGTATTGGATGTGGATTTGAATGATTTGGCAAAGATGAGTTATCAGGAAGTCGCATACGAAGTGATGAGCAGAATGCTTACTGACTTTACAGAGGAAGAATTAAAATACTGTATCAACAGTGCTTATGATAAGAAGTTTGACACACCAGAGATTGCACCACTTGTTAAGAAAGCAGGTGCACACTATCTTGAGTTGTTCCATGGTTCTACGATTGCATTTAAAGATATGGCACTTTCTATTTTGCCATACTTACTTGTGACTTCGGCAAAGAAGAACAATGTGAATAATGATATTGTAATTCTTACAGCAACTTCAGGTGATACTGGTAAGGCTGCTCTTGCAGGCTTTGCAGATGTTCCGGGAACAAAGATTATTGTATTCTATCCTAAGAATGGTGTGAGTCCAATTCAGGAGAAGCAGATGGTGACCCAAAAGGGTGATAATACATCTGTTGTTGGTATTATCGGTAACTTTGATGATGCCCAGACTGGTGTTAAGAATATGTTCAATGACAAAGAGCTGGCGAAGGTTATGGACGAGAAGGGATTCCAGTTCTCATCAGCAAACTCTATTAATATCGGACGTTTAGTTCCACAGATGGTTTATTATGTGTATGCTTATACACGTTTGGTGGCAAGTGGAGAAATTCAGGCTGGGGACAAGATCAATGTAGTCGTTCCAACTGGTAACTTTGGTAACATTTTAGCTGCTTACTATGCGAAGGAAATGGGACTTCCAATTGCGAAGTTTATCTGTGCATCCAACGATAACAAGGTATTATATGATTTCTTTGAGACGGGTGTATATGATAGAAACAGAGAGTTCATTTTGACAACTTCTCCATCTATGGATATCTTGATTTCAAGTAACTTGGAGAGATTGATTTATCGTATTGCTGGGGATAACGCAGAGAAGAATGCGGAACTTATGAAGGCACTTACATCTGATGGTAAGTACGAGATTACCGAGGATATGAAGAAGAATCTTTCTGAGTTCTATGGTAATTATGCCAACGAGACAGAAACAGCAGATATCATCAAGAAAGTATATGAGTCTGACAGTTATATTATGGATACACATACAGCAGTTGCGGCATGTGTATACGATAAATATGTTGCAGCGACAGGGGATACAACACCTACGGTGATTGCTTCTACAGCAAGTCTATACAAGTTTACAAGAAGCGTTATGGAAGCAATCGATGCGTCCTATGCGTCGCAGTCTGATTTTGAGTTGGTTGACGAGCTTAATAAGCTTTCAGGTGTTACTGTTCCACAGGCAATTGAAGATATCAGAAGTGCAGCAGTACTTCATGATACAGTTTGTGATAAGAGTGAAATGGAAGCAACAGTTCGGGGGATTTTGGGATTATAATGTGATTTCCCGTTCAGTTGATGTAGCATCATAACAAAAGAGAAAGACAGTTCATTGGTACCATCCTGTCTATAAATAAAACTAGGGCTGAATCGAAGAATGTTCCACGATGTTTGTATGACATGGTGATTGAGAAAACACTTATATTCGCAGCCCAGATATAGGTGTTTTCTTTTGTGTGAAGAGTACGAAGTACGTAGCAATCGTTCTTATAAATAAAGGTTGAGAAAGGAGACAATATGTACACATTACAGACCAGTGCAAGCTTTGATAGCGCACATTTTTTGAAGGGATACGAGGGTAAATGCAGTAACATTCATGGGCATCGTTGGACGGTGGAGGTGACGGTGGCTTCTGAGAACGTGGAAGAGGAAGGCCAAATCCGTGGAATGGTGGTGGATTTCAAGACCTTGAAGGATGACCTCAATGCATTGGTGGATGAATTGGATCATAGCCTAGTGATTGAAGAGGGAAGTTTAAAAGAAAAAACAAAAGAAGCGTTGTTGGAAGAGGCGTTTCGCATTGTGGAATTGCCATTTCGACCAACTGCGGAGAATTTGGCAGAATATTTTTACGATGAGATGGAAGAGAAAGATTATCAGGTGGTATTGGTAAAGGTGTACGAGACACCGAATAACTGTGCCGGATATAGCAGATAGAAAGAGGAAAGACATGAATCAGGAAGTGAACACATTTCGTGTGGTGGAGCAATTTGTCAGTATCAATGGTGAAGGTAAGCGAGCAGGACAGCTTGCCTTGTTTATCCGTTTTGCTGGGTGTAACTTAGACTGCGAATATTGTGACACAAAATGGGCGAATGAAGCAGATGTTTCTTGTCAGGAATATACGCTTGATGCGTTATATCAACTTATAAAAGACACTAAGGTATGTAATGTTACTTTAACTGGTGGGGAACCTTTGATACAACCGAATATAGATAAGCTGTTGGTTCGCTTACGAATGGATGATACCCTTCGAATTGAAATAGAAACCAATGGAAGTGTGGATATTAGACCATTTTTGAATTGTGAGGAAACGGACAATGTTTCCTTTACACTGGACTACAAAACTGCAGTTAGCGGTATGGAATCCAGAATGTGTATAGATAATTATGTAAACCTACGAAAGCAGGATACTGTAAAGTTTGTGGTTGGCAGCAGAGCAGATTTGGAAAAAGCGAAGTGCATCATAGAGGACTATCATTTGGTGGAGAAAGGCTGTGGAATCTACTTAAGTCCGTGCTTTGGTAAGATAGAGGCAGCTCAAATGGTAGATTTTTTGGTAGAACATAGATTAAACGATGTTAATATACAGTTACAGCTACACAAGTTTATTTGGGACCCGGAACAACGTGGGGTGTAGTGTGACACATACCAAGTTATGAAAGAAGCGTAGAAAGATAGTGAAAAACACGGTCTATTAGGAACAGAAAGGGAATGGAGGAAGAATATGGCCATTGATCAAAAGGCAATTGAGGAACATATTAGAGGAATTTTAATCGCTCTTGGAGATGATCCGGAACGAGAAGGCATTAAGGATACACCCCAGAGAGTGGCGAGAATGTATGCTGAGGTGTTCGAGGGCATGAATTACAGCAATCAAGAGATTGCAGAAATGTTTTCTAAGAACTTTGAAGTACCTTCTAGCAGTCAGGAGGACATGGTGGTGGTAAAGGATATTGAAGTATTCTCTTATTGTGAACACCACCTTGCCTTGATGTATGACATGAAGGTGACGGTTGCATATATACCGAGAGGAAGAGTGATTGGCCTTAGTAAGATTGCAAGAATTGCAGATATGGTGGCCAAACGTTTGCAATTACAGGAACGGATAGGAACAGATATTGCAGAGGTGATTAGTCTTGCTACAGGTTCTCCCGATGTTGCGATATATATTGAAGGTAATCACAGCTGTATGACGGCAAGAGGAATCAAAAAGCCTTCTGCGAAGACTGTGACCACAACGTTCCGAGGTAGATTTGAGGATGAAATTGCGTTGCAGAATAAGTTGTTGATGATGATTAGGTAATGCATGGCTTTGGGGGTGTTATGTAAACCAGAGTGTGGATTGGGATGAGTAGAATGGAGGAATATAGATTTGAATATGAATACTAGAAATAAAAAAGAAGCAGTGGTTGTGTTTAGTGGTGGACAGGATAGCACTACTTGCCTTTTGTGGGCGTTAGACCGATATGAACATGTTGTGGCGGTTTCCTTTGACTATGGTCAAAAGCATAAGGCAGAGCTTATCTGTGCCAAGGAGATTGCAGATAAGTTCAACGTAGAGTTACAGGTGCTGGACATGTCGTTGCTAAATCAATTGGCACCGAATTCTTTGACCCGTAGTGATATTGTAGTGGACGAAAATGCACCAGAAGAAGGAACGCCAAACAGTGTGGTAGACGGAAGAAATATGTTGTTCTTGACATTTGCGGCTGTGTTTGCAAAGCAAAGAGGTATCACGGATTTGGTGACGGGTGTATCTCAAAGCGATTTTTCTGGATATCCGGATTGCAGAGATGTGTTTATCAAATCTTTGGAAACTACATTGAATCTTGCCATGGATTATACATTTTGTATTGAAACGCCATTGATGTGGATTGACAAAGCGGATACATGGAAGTTGGCAGATGACTTAGGGGGAATAGACCTGATTCGTGAAATGACCCTTACTTGTTACAATGGCATCAAGGGTGATGGCTGTGGCAATTGTCCAAGCTGTAAGCTGAGACGTCAGGGATATGAAGATTATCTGGTACGATACGTACAAAAATGATTGTTGTATATGTACAAAAATAATTGTTGTATTTGTGAGTGGAAAAATACGGATAAAGAGTGTATAATAACTCCATTATGGATTTTTAAAAGGAGGAAAAGAAGGTTATGTGGAAGAAATTAATGAAATTAAGTTTCATCTTCGCGTTGGCTTTGGTATTGGTAAAACCAATGGTGGTACAGGCTGCAGAAGATGGAACAAGCTGGGAAACAGCAAAAGGATTGAAGATGGGAACAATGACGATTGTGGATGGCGTTTCCTATTATTATTACAAGAATACCAGCGCCAATCCGGTGATATTGGAGATAAAGTCAGCGTTTGTTGAAGGACAGAGTGCTTATCCGTCTCTTGGAGAATATCAAAAAATTAGAGGAAGTTATTATAGTACGACAAGTAGTTCTAGTTCATCAAGTACCAGTACAATATATTCCAAAGTGAACAGTGGAGAAACGATGTATTATCGCTTGCGAAATTACACGAGTTCGTCTACTATTTATACAGGTAGTTTTAATGTGGTTGTATCGGTAGCCAAGACAAAGAATGTATCGGTGGGACAATCCGTGGTAACGACACAAGCAGATGAAGGTACCATGTATACATTTACTGTTCCAGAAGCAGGTATTTACTCTTTTAATTGTGTAGGAAAAAGCACTGGATACGTGAATATATATTCATTAGATCACAAATACTGGATACCACTCTATGCATCGAATTCTTTTTATTATGATGATAAAGTTACTGGGTATTATTTGGTGCCTGGATGTCAGTATGCAATGTTGATTAATTGTGATGGGGATAATTATCGTGTTACATGGAATGTGAAAAAAGCAAGTAACCTCAATAACCCGAATCTTACATTACAGACCATCCCAGATCAGTTGTTTAATGGGAATAATTATCCGCCTACTCCTGTGTTGTATTATAAAGGATATGATATTGTAGGAGATTTGGGTGGATACTGTAGTTGGAGTTATGTATATAATTATAGATTACCTGGAACGGCAGTAGCTGTGATATCTTATTCATTTACATACGAAGGTTCTGAATTTTCTGGTTATTACTATACCACCTTCCGAATTGTCCAGGATATTGGTGTGGCAGACGTTACAGGTATCACAACGCCAACCTATACTGGTAAACCAGTAGCACCAAAGGCTACTGTTAAGATTAGTGGAAAAACATTACAGGAAGGTGTGGACTATAAGATTGTGGCAGACAGCAATGTGAATGCAGGTGCTGGAAGAGTAGCAACCATTCAGGGTATGGGAAAGTACACTTATACAAAGAAGATTACATATTCGATTGCTAAGGGAGCGCAAAGTATTCAGTGTAATGGAGAGTTTATTACACATAAGAAAGCAAAGAAATTTGCCTTGGGTGCGAAGGCAAATGGAGCTATGACCTATGCCACATCGAATGGCAAGGTTGTAACAGTTGATAAGAATGGTAAGGTGAAGCCTAAGGGATATGGTAAAGCCGTGATTACGATTTCTGCCGCTGCAACATCCAATGTCAATGCAACAAGCAAGAAGGTGACAGTGGTTGTTACAAGCAAATCCACAAAGATTGCTTCTGTGAAATCCACCGCAAAGAAGAAAGCAACGGTAAAGATTAAGAAGGCAACCGGTGCACAGGGATATGAAATTTCGTATTCTACGGATCCGAATTTCAAGAGCGGTGTAAAGACTGTGAATACAAAGAAAGCTTCTACAACCCTTAAGAAGTTAAAGAGTAAAAAAACATACTATGTTAGAGTGCGTAGTTACCGCAAAGTAAAGGGTGAAAAGCTTTACAGTACGTATAGTGCAGCGAAGAAAGTAAAAGTCAAATAATCTTGTGGTAATGATAGGAGAACGGAGGGAATCAATATGTTGAAAAAGATTGCAAAATGCTGCTTGGCAATGTTAGTTCTTTTGTGGATGATGCCAAGTACAGTACTTGCTGCTGATAACAATACATTGGATACAGCGTATCCTTTGAAAATTGGACAGACAGAAGTGAATGGACGAACTTATTATGTATATACGAATCAAAGCAAGAATGTGGAGACATTGACGGTGTATTCTACGTTTATTGATGGTGTTAGTGGAGACCCATACGTGACGATTTATAAGAAGAGTGGCAATGGTTATTCATCTGTTGCTTCTAATGATGATGATGGAGACGGTAGTAATTTTAAATATAAGACATTTGTAAATTCTGGTGAGAGTGTGTACATATTAGCACGTGCGTATAGTAGTACAGGTACGGTACATTATAATATGCATGCAGAGGTCAAGCAATACACTGGTGGTGTTGTGAATGGTGCACAGGTCCACACCGCAACAATGAGTAATGATATACAGATTGTTACAGTGCCAACAACGGGTTATTACTATTTGGATTATACAGCGAATACAACGGGCTCGGTTACTGTATATAATATGGAAACATCGCACAATGAGTATGTAGAGAGTTTTTTTGGAGATGGTAAGGCTGGACCAATTTTCATGGTGGCTGGCCATAAGTATTTGCTGGAGTATACATTTTCATCTAGTGAGGGATCTTCTCAGTGGTGTTTTGTAAAGGGAAGTGATCCGCTTCCGGAAGGTTTTTCCATTAGTAAGATTCCGGCTCAGGCTTACACAGGAAAAGAGATATACCCAGAATTTCAAGTGTTTTACAATGGTAAGGACATTAAAGAGGAATATAATGGTACCTACTATTTTGACGAAATCTATAACAATGTAGATGTCGGAACAGCTTATGGAGAAATATATTACAGATACTATATTGATGGCATATCGTATAGCAGAAATTACATGATAACCTTTGATATTAAAATGGATATGAGCAAAGCATCAGTGAAGGTTGGAAATCTAGTATATTCTGGTAAATCTGTTGCACCAACTACAACAGTTGTATTTGGAGGTAAGACTTTAAAGGCAGGAACAGATTACAAGGTGATTCCGGATAAGGATGTGAATGCAGGTACAAGAACTGCAACCATTCAGGGTGCTGGTAATTACATGGGAACCATTACTGCAAAGTATGTCATCAACAAGGCAAACCAGACCATCACTGTAGCAGATGAATTTATTAAGAATAAGTCTTCTAAAAAGTTTGATTTGAAGGCAACTGCACAGGGGGCACTTTCTTACCAGACATCTGCTAAGAAGATTGCAACAGTGAATAGCGCAGGTAAGGTATCACTTAAGAAGAAATATGGTACAGCTAATATTACTGTAACTGCTGCTGCAACACCAAACTACAATGCAGCAACTAAGACTGTGAAGATTGTTGTAACAAGTAAGGCTACTAAGCTTGCTTCTGTAAAGTCGACTGCTAAGAAGAAGGCGACTGTTAAGATTAAGAAGGCAACTGGTGCCCAGGGGTATGAGATTTCATATTCTACAGATAAAACTTTTGCAAGTGGTGTGAAGACAACAACAACCAAGAAGACTACAGCAACCCTTAAGAAGTTAAAGAGCAAAAAGACATACTATGTAAGGGTACGTAGCTACCGCAAGGTAGGTGGAAAGAAGCTTTACAGTACATATAGTCCTGCAAAGAAGGTAAAGGTAAAATAGTATAAAACATAGACTGACAGATGGTCATTCTAGCCAATAAGGACCACATTCGTAATGGATATTGCGGATGTGGTCTTTGCGTTATGGGAAAATGGAAACTGCTTGCCAAGATATAGTAGAAAGGGGTATAATATATCAGTATATGTGTATTTATCAGTACATATAATGGAGTGTGAAGTTTACACAAAAATGTTCTTTCGAAATGATACATCAGGAGGTTAACCGATAGTATGAAGAGTTTGTTGTTCATTTTGAATCCGTCAGCAGGGCGGAAACACATTAAGAGTAAGTTGTTTGATATTGTGGATATATTCGTAAAGAAAGGTTATAACGTACGCGTTTATCCAACTCAGGCAAAGGCGGATGCTATTCGCATTGTGTCGGAAGAAGGGTGGTTGTACGATTTGATTGTGTGTGCCGGTGGTGATGGCACATTAGATGAGGTAGTAACAGGTTGTATGAAATGTGGGTGTGAGACACCAATTGGTTATATCCCATGTGGAACCACCAATGATTTTGCAAAAAGCTTGGGAATTCCAAAGGATCACATTCGTGCAGCTAAAAGAATTGTGAAGTATGAGCCAAGACCTTTGGATATCGGCTCCTTTAATGGGGATTCCTTTGTGTATGTAGCAGCATTTGGTGCATTTACAGATGTGACGTATACAACTCCTCAGGAGTACAAGAATTATTTTGGTCATGCGGCCTATGTGTTCGAAGGAATTAAGAGCGTTGTGAACTTGAATTCGTATCATATGCGTTTTGAATATGATGGCAATGTAATTGAAGATGATTTTATGCTTGGTATGATTACCAACTCCATGTCTGTGGGTGGGTTTACCACACCGAATGCAAAGTTGGCAGAGTTTGATGATGGCTTGTATGAAGTGTTGTTGGTAAAATATCCAACCAATCCGATTGATTTGCAGGCGACAGCAACGGCATATTTCATGGGTGAATTTAATCCAGAGTATATGTATCAGTTTAAGGCACAAAAGATTACAATCGAAAGTCCTGAAGCGGTGAGCTGGACGTTGGATGGTGAATTTGGTGGCAATGTAACTTATGCAGAAGTTGTGAATCACCACAGAGCGGTTAGTATTGTATTAAAATAATATGGCGTAAGCACATAATATGACAATTAGAATTTGTATATAAAGTTGAATGAACAAGGAGATTAGGAATGGGTAAATATTTTGGCACAGATGGATTTCGCGGAGAAGCAAATGTAGATTTGACGGTGGAACATGCTTATAAGGTTGGTAGATATCTAGGATACTACTACGGCAAGAATCACGAGGACGGGAAGGCAACAGTTGTAATTGGAAAAGATACAAGACGTTCATCCTATATGTTTGAGTATGCATTGGTATCAGGTTTGACTGCCAGTGGAGCAGATGTGTATCTCATGCATGTAACCCCTACACCAAGCGTGTCCTATATTGTTCGTTTGGATGAGTTTGACTGTGGAATTATGATTTCTGCAAGTCATAATCCTTACTATGACAATGGAATTAAGATTATTAACGGACAGGGCTACAAGCTAGAAGCAGAAGTGGAGAATGAGATTGAAGCCTATATTGATGGGGAGATTCCAGAGATTCCACTTGCTACAAGAGAAAAGATTGGTAGAACAGTAGATTATTCTATGGGACGTAACCGCTATATTGGCTATCTTATGACGTTAGCGACTCGCTCTTATAAGAATAAGCGCGTAGGTCTTGACTGTGCCAATGGTGCAGCTTCCACAGTTGCAAAGTCAGTATTTGAAGCATTAGGAGCAAAGGTATATGTGGTAAGCAATGAGCCGGACGGAACCAATATTAACAATGGTTGTGGTTCTACTCATATGGAACAGTTACAGAAGCTTGTGGTGGAGAAAAAGCTAGATATTGGATTTGCCTATGACGGTGATGCAGATCGTTGTCTTGCAGTGGACGAGAATGGTGACATCATTGATGGTGATAAGATTTTATACGCTTGTGGTTGTTATTTTGCAGAGAATGGAAAACTGAACAATAACACTATCGTTACAACAGTTATGTCTAATCTTGGCTTATACAAAGCCCTTGACAAGAAGGGGATTCAGTATGAAAAGACAGCTGTAGGCGACAAGTATGTATTTGAGAATATGATGGAGTATGGTCACTCTCTTGGAGGAGAACAGAGTGGACATATCATTTTCAGTAAGTATGCTACAACTGGTGATGGTGTGCTCACTTCTATCAAGTTCATGGAAGTGATTTTGGAGAAGAAAGTGGCTGCGTCAGAGCTGTTTAGAGATTTGAAGATTTATCCACAGTTATTAGTAAATGTGAGAGTGAAGAGTAAACCTGAGGCAAGAGCAGATGAGGATGTCATTGCAGCGGTTGAAAAGGTTGAAAAAGCATTAGGAGAGGATGGCAGAATTCTTCTTAGAGAGAGCGGAACAGAGCCGGTGATTCGCGTTATGGTAGAAGCTGCCACAGATGAGCTTTGTAAGCAGTACGTGGATGAAGTGGTGCAGGTAATCAAATCGAAGGGACATGAAGCCTAGAATTGCAGGATTGTATCGTGCAAAAAAATATGAAGTCTAGGATGTTTTGGAGGAGCGAATGAAGAAGCTTAGAATCGGATATATTAGAGTTATGTTATGTGTTGTGATGATGCTGGTTTCCTGCATTTATTGTGGCACAACTAGTTTCGCAGCTGCAAAAAATGGCTGGTCAAAGGGTTATTATTACGTAGATGGAAAGAAACAGAAATCCAAGTGGATAACAGATAAAAGTGGAACCTATTATTTGAGTTCATCTGGCAAGAAAGTTACCGGATGGAAAAAAGTAAAAGGGAAGTACTATTACTTTAATGAAGCCAAAGGTGGAATTCTTAGAAACAGCAAGAGAAAGACAGGTGTGCGCTTGTCTCAGCTGAGCAAGGATGTGCTCACCATTGGTATTGATATGTCCCAATGGCAAGGAAATGTGAATTGGAAGAAGATTAAAAATGCTGGCGTAGATTTTGTAATGCTTCGTCTGGGTTATGGAAAAGGTAGATTTGGAAATGCAACTTGTGCTATGGATCCAAAGTTTCACTCTTATGTGAATGGTGCAAAACGTGTTGGAATTCCAATAGGTATCTACTTCTATTCCTATGCAACAACACCAAAGCAGGCACAGAAAGAAGCGGAATTTGTCATTAAGAATCTTGATGGCATTGACGTTTCGTTCCCGGTTGCATATGACATTGAGGATGAGTCTATGCTGAAAAAGACCGATAATGCTACAAGAACAGAGATGACAAGAACATTTATGGAGACCATTGCAGCAGCGGGATATACACCAATGTTTTATACCAATAAGAATTGGTATGACAATTATTTGGATGCTGAGAAATTACAAGATTATGAGTTTTGGTATGCGCGATATACGTATGTTGAGCCAGACCGCAATGAATATGATTATGGCATGTGGCAGGCAACCTCTACACAGAAGCTCAGTGGAATTACAGAGAATACTGTAGATTTGAATTTCTTGTACAAGGATTATTTTGATCTGGTGGATACCCGCAGTAGTGCTATGAAGTATGGTTGGCACAAAGAAGGCGGAAAGAATTATTATTACTACCAGGGCAAACGATTAAAGACTGGCTGGTTTGCCATTGCAGGAGAACAGTATTACTTAAAGAGTGGTGCTGCAACTATCGGTTGGAAGACCATTTCTGGTAACAGATACTATTTCAACAAGAATGGTGAAATGCAGACGGGATTTACAGAGGTGGATGGAAAAATTTATCTGCTGAATACAGATGGTGTTATGCAGACTACAACGGATGAGCCGGGTGTGACCATCAATGAGGATGGCTCCTGTACCATCAAAAAGGGTTGGTATAAGGGTGCCAACGGAAAATATTTCTACCGTTATTCCTCTGGAAAAATTGCCAAGAACAAGTGGATTAAAACAAAGGGCAAGAAATATTATGTAAACAAAAAAGGATACCGTGTCACTGGCATGCAGAAGATAAAGGGTAAGAAGTACTACTTTAACGAAAAGGGTGCCATGCAAAAGGGCTGGGTAAAATATAAAGGTAAAAAGTATTACTTCAAATCCAATGGTCAGATGGTATGTAATAAAACCATTAAGATAAAGGGTAAGAAGTATAGATTTAACAAGAAGGGTCAGCTTGTAAAGTAATTCGTTGACGGATGGATAACCGATTGTGTTATCTAGAAGGTGATTCTCATGAAGAAAAAATTACGACAGATTTTAAAAATGACAGTGCAAAATATCGTGTTACCGGTGGCGTATCGCCTGTGTTGTTTGCAAAAGATTCAACCGGGACTGGTGATTCTGGCAGATGGGCATTGTACCAAACGGCCAGAGCGTATGCAATTGATATACGAGGGATTGCAACAACGGAATTATGATGTCATGGAATGGTATGTGGATTTCCAGTCCATGAATTATATAAAGGCCATGGGAAAGATGTTGGACTTTATGAAGTGTTACGCAAGAGCTAATTATGTTGTGATTAGCGACAACTTTTTACCGGTTTCATCCTGCAAAAAGCGTAAAGAAACTTATGTGGTTCAATTGTGGCATGGCTGTGGTGCATTTAAGAAATTTGGATATGATACAGAAGATGATATTCCTGCTTCTTATGTAGGAAATGTATTTCGAAATTATGATTTGGTACCAGTGAGTGGACCAAGGAGTATAGAACCCTTTACCAGTGCCATGCGCCTGGAGAAGGATGTATGTCAGCCTGTGGGCGTCAGTGCTACAGATGTGTATTTTGACGACAACTACAATCAAGAGTGTCGTGAAGCCTTTTACGATCAGTATCCGGAAACTCAGGGGAAAAGCATTTTATTGTGGGCCCCTACATTTCGTGGGAATGCAGGAGATCCAAAGGGTTGCGGTGTGGAGATGATACAGAAGGTAACGGAACGTCTGGGTGAGAATTGGCATGTGATTATCAAATATCATCCCCATATGGAAGCAAAAGGGATGGAATCCACAACGGATATTCCTACGGAGCGTCTGTTACCAGTGGTTGACTTGTTGATTACAGACTATTCCTCTGTAATATTTCCGTATGCGATATATAAGAAACCCATTTTGTTCTTTGCTCCGGACTTGGATACATATTGGAGTCAAAGAGGATTTTATCTGGAATACGAAGAACTTCCCGGTAGGATTGCTAAGAATGAGGATGAACTGCTAGAGGGAATTGAACAGGTAGACGCTTGGTTTGATGGAGATAAAATGCATGCATTTTATTGTGAATATATGGTGGGTTGTGATGGAACTGCCACCGAGAGAATCCTAGATAAACTGGATACAAAGAGGTATAAAAGTTGAAAAAGCGACTGAAGAATTTTTTCAAAACAGTTTTGTTTCACGGCTATTTTCCGTTGGTATATAAGTGGTATGCCAGAAAACCAGTTGTAAAAAAGAGTGTTTTGTTCATTGAAATCAGATACGATACGCTTACCAATAATTTTCGCTTGTTGTGGGATGCGTTACAGCAAAGAGAGGACTGTAGTGTAGATGCAGTGTTTTTGGGTAATTCCGTGTATGCATACAAAACATATCTTTTGCGTTGCTTGGACATGCTAAAGAAACTGGCACAGGCAGAGTTTGTATTGGTGGATGAAAGTAGCAATGTGTTGGCGGCCTTGCCGATTCGATCAGAGACCAAAATGATTCAGGTCTGGCATGGTTGTGGTGCATTCAAACGTTTTGGACACGGCATAGAAGGTGGTTTGCAGGAAGCCTATTACAATCCTTATTCATTGGTGACTGTCAGCAGTGAAGAGGTTGTGGATATCTATGCAGATAGCATGAAGCAAGATAAAGAAGTGATACTTCCAATTGGTGTCAGCAGAACGGATGTGTTCTTTTCAGCTGAGTATGTAGAGACAAGTAGACAATCAGTAAGTTTACGCTATGATATAGAGTCTAATAAAAAGATGATTTTATATGCACCGACTTTTCGAGGAAACGTGCAGATGGCTATGGCACCTCGTATGCTGGATTTAGAAAAACTGTATTCCGCATTGGGAGATTCCTATGTGATTCTCTATAAGGGACATCCGTCGGTGAAAAATGATGTAGTAATAAATGATGCTTATAGGAAATTCTTTGTGGATGCTAGTGAAGAATCTATTGAAGCATTGATGTGTGCAGCGGATTTTTGTATTACCGATTATTCTTCTTTGGTGTTTGAATATGCGTTGTTGGAACGACCAATCCTTTTCTTTGCATACGATTATAAGGAGTATGTGACAGAACGAGGATTTTACTATGATTACGAAGAATTTGTTCCGGGTCCGATTTGTTATTCAGAGGAGGACTTGGTGCAATGTATTACAGAAATACAAAAAGACACAGACTATAGAGAAACAATGTTACAGAGGGTGTTCGCCTTTCAAAAGCGATACATGGGAGCCTGCGATGGCAATGCCACAGACCGTATTGTGAAACGGATGTTTGACATGGTGTAACAATGAGGTAAAAGCAGTATTCCATGGTTGTGTGGTAAAGATTGGATGATGACGATGAGTTGAGTCTGCTTGACATTCGTGGTATAATATTAGGATGTTTTGAAAATATTAAATTGGAGACAAGATTTATGCGTAAGAGAGAGCAATTTAAGCGATTAATTACATTTTTTGAAGGATTCATATTGTTGGGTATTCATGTGGCCATGTTTGCATATATATGGTTCGATATATATGCGGCGCAGTTAAAGAGCCCGTTGTTTCGTGGTAACTGGGCGGTTATTGGATTGTATGGTATCGTACTATTTTTAGTAACGCGTTTATATGGTGGTTTTCGTATCGGTTACTTACGATTGATGGATGTACTGTACTCGCAGATACTATCTCTTATATGTGCCAATATCTTTGTGTATGCCGAGATTGTATTGATTAGTAGAAAGTACTTATCGGCAACCCCTTTGGTACAGATGACGGTGGTGCAGATTGTTGCAATTCTTCTATGGACACTGATATGTAAGAAAATCTATGCAATTGTATATCCGCCGAGACAGATGTTACTAATTTATGATGATCGTTCTCCAAAGGAAATTATGAGCAAATTGGGAACAAGAAGTGATAAGTATAATGTCTGTGATGTTATGCATTTGTCTGAAGGTTTGGAGAACATCCTTGACAGCTTACAGAATTACGAAGCGGTATTGATATATGATATATCAGCCTATGAACGTAATGTGATTTTAAAGAAGTGCTTTGATCTATCAGTAAGAACCTATGTAACACCGAAGATTTCAGATATTTTATTAACAGGTTCTGACAAGATTCATTTGTTTGATACACCATTGCTATTATCAAGAAATGTAGGTTTATCAGGAGAACAGTTGATTTTCAAACGCGCATTGGATTTGATTATCACCATTCCTGTGACAATTATTTTGATGCCAATGTTTTTGGTAATTGCATTGCTAATCAAATTATATGACGGTGGTCCTGTGTTATATTCCCAGGATCGTCTCACTGTTGATGGCAAGATTTTTAAAATCTACAAGTTTAGAAGTATGCGTATGGACTCAGAAAAGGATGGAGCACAGTTGGCTCGTAAGGGCGATGATAGAATTACGCCAATTGGTCGTGTGTTGCGTTCCTTACATTTTGATGAGTTCCCACAACTAATCAATATTATCAAGGGTGATATGTCCTTAGTTGGACCAAGACCAGAGCGTCCAGAGATTGCTGCAGAATATCAGCAGATTATTCCAGAGTTTAATTTCCGCTTGAAGGTAAAGGCGGGTCTCACTGGATATGCACAAGTTTATGGAAAATATAATACAACTCCATACGACAAGTTGAAGTTGGATTTGACTTATATTGAGAACTACTCCCTTTGGTTAGATATCAAGCTGATGATGCTAACCTTTAAGATTCTGTTCCAGAAAGAGAATACGGAAGGAATTGATGTAACACAGGTTACGGCGGTAAAAGACCCGACGGCTTTAAGCTCGGAAACCAGACATCTGAAGGAGTAGCAAGCAAGGAGAGACAGAGAATGAGACAGTTTTTTAGTGACATTCGCAAATATTATAATTATGAGGTTCGCTCTGCAAAATCTCAGTTAAAAGCAGAGGTTGCAGGTTCCTATCTCAATTGGATTTGGTGGATTTTGACACCACTTTTTGAGATGGTAATCTACTATGTGGTATTTGGTTATATCTTTAAGTCGAAGGAGCCAAACTTTATTGCATTTATTTTTGTTGGACTTACCATGTGGGGATTCTTCAATAAAACGGTGAAGCAAAGTGTGAATTTGATTAAGAGGAATCGTCCTATTGTTAAGAAGGTATATGTACCGAAACATGTTCTGCTTATGTCCAATATCATGGTAAATGGCTTTAAGATGATGGTATCCTGGATACTATTAGTGGTGATGCTAGCAGTCATTCGGATTGATCTTACATGGTATGTGTTTGCAGCCATTCCTATTATGCTAGTGCTATTAATTTTTACCTTTGGTGTTGCTGTTAACATGATGCATTATGGAGTTGTAGTAGAGGATCTTTCCAATGTAATGGATTTGTTTTTGAGATTGTGGTTTTTCCTGTCAGGTATTTTCTATAGTTTAGAAAGCAAACTTGGAAAATCACACCCGGAAATTGCAGATCTAATGACAAATTGGAATCCAATGGCGTTGTTGTTGCATGATATGCGTAACGTATTGTTATATGGAGAAGGACCGAATTGGATGGGATTGCTTATATGGGGGATTGTTGGTTTGATACTGGCAGTTGTGGGAATTAAGACCATTTATAAGTATGAGAATGAGTATGTGAAACTAATATAGGAGACTAGCTTATGAAGGAAGAGAATCTTTTGAAGGAAGAGAATCTTAAGACAGAAGTGAATAGAATAGAAGGAACAGAAGCCATGGGTCCGGAATATGATGCAAAGGAAAATGCCATTGAGGTTCGTGACCTTACCATTACTTACAAAGGGTTGAAGGCATATTCCATTAAGAAAAGCTTGTTTAAGCTCAAGAAGACGGAGATGCAGGAGTATACTGCAGTGAAAAATGTATCCTTTGATGTGAAAAAGGGTGAGATTCTTGGTATTCTTGGAAAAAATGGTTGTGGAAAATCCACCATGCTTCGCGCTCTTGGCGGTGTGTTCAAACCGAATTCTGGAACCATTGACTTAAAGGGAAATACCATTTCCTTACTTGCTATTGGAGTTGGTTTCCAAAAGGAAGTAACAGGTAGAGAAAATATTTTGCTTTCCGGTATGTTGCTTGGATTTTCGGAGGAGGAAATTCGAGAGAAAATGCCAGCAATCATCTCATTTTCAGAGCTGGGACCATTTATTGACAAGCCAGTAAAAACCTACTCTAGTGGAATGCATTCCAAACTTGCATTTTCTATTGCAGTGAATTTGGAAACAGATATTTTGTTGGTTGACGAAGTACTCTCTGTAGGTGACCAGCGTTTCAAGCAGAAGAGTCACAGAAAAATGAAAGAGCTGATTTCACAGAAAGATCGTACAGTTGTGATAGTATCCCATAACATCAAATCATTGCGCAATCTTTGTGATCGTGTGATGTGGATGCATGACGGTGAGATTGTGAAGGTGGGAAATCCGGCTGTGGTGTGTCCAGAATATCGCCAGTTTATGCGAAAAAAACGTCAAGAAATTACAGACGAGTTGATAGAAGAATTACATCAAGAGATGAAAGAAAGAGAAGCAAGACTACAGGCTGCGAAGACGCAGCAATAACAGAGGAGTACAAGGAGGAAAATTATGGAAAATAGTAATGTATTTGGTGTTGTATTAGCAGGTGGACAGGGAACCCGTATGGGTAACGTTGAGAAACCAAAGCAGTTTATGGAGATTGGTAACAAGCCAATTATCCTTCATACCATAGAAAAATTTATTATGAATACAGAGTTTGAACTTGTGTTGGTGTTATCTCCAAAGCAGTGGATTAAGCATACTGAGGATTTGATTCGCAAGTATATTCCAAACAAAGATAGAGTTGTAGTCATTGAAGGTGGTTCTACAAGAAATGAGACCATTATGAATTCTATTGCTTATATTGACAAGCTTGGAAAGTTGAATGCGGATACCATTATTGTGACGCATGACTCTGTGCGTCCATTTGTGACGCATAGAATTTTAGAAGAGAATATTCGTTATGCAAAGGAATTCGGTGCTTGTGATACTGTCACAGCAGCAACAGATACCATTGTTGTAAGCGAGAATAATCAGTTGATTACAGATATTCCTGACCGTTCAAAGATGTATCAAGGACAAACACCACAGTCCTTCAAGGCGTTGAAGTTAAGAGATTTGTATCAGTCTTTGACAGATCAAGAGAAGGAAATTCTCACAGATGCATGTAAGATTTTCGTGATTAAGGGTGGGAATGTACATCTTGTTGAGGGAGAGGTATCGAATATTAAGATTACTTATCCGTATGATTTGAGAGTGGCAGAGTCACTTTTAGGAGGAAACTAAAATATGTTAAATGCAGTATATCAGTTAAAGAAACCACGTCAGTTTGAGATGATATATAAGGATATTACATTGGATGATGAGCATGTCATTGTACGTCCGACACATCTATCTATCTGTAATGCAGATCAGAGATATTATCAGGGTAACCGTCCAGAGGAAATTCTGGCGCAGAAGCTTCCCATGGCATTGATTCATGAAGCGATTGGCAGAGTGATCTATGATCCGACAGGAACCTTCCAGGTGGGAGAACAGGTTGTAATGATTCCCAACCTTCCGGAGGAAGTAGATGCAGTCATCGCAGAGAACTACCTTCGCTCCTCTAAGTTCCGTGCCAGTGGTACAGATGGATTCTTGCAGGAGTATGTGCAGACGGTGCCAGACCGTCTTGTGAAGTTGCCAGAGGGAATTAATCCGTTGGTGGCAGCATTTACCGAGATTGTTAGTGTCAGTTATCATGCCATTGACCGATTATTCAAGACTGCACATAGCAGAGTGAATGAGATTGCAGTATGGGGTGATGGTAACCTTGGTTATATTACATCGTTGCTAATTAAGGCAATGCGACCTGAGGTAAAGCTATACGTGTTGGGTATCAACGAGGCGAAGCTTAACGACTTTACCTTTGCTGATGAGACTTATCTTGTGAATCGCATTCCGGACGGGTTTGCCATGGATCATGCCTTTGAGTGTGTAGGTGGTAACGCAGCGCCTAGAGCGATTAATCAGATTATTGACTACATTCGACCAGAGGGTACCATTGGTATTCTTGGTGTTACAGAAGACCTTGCACCAATTAACACTAGAATGGTGTTGGAAAAGGGTCTTCGCATGATTGGAAGCAGTCGTAGTGGGCGAGATGATTTCCAGGGATTAGTGGATTTGTATGCTGCACAGCCTCATGTTGTGGATTACCTGGAAAACATTGTAGGTGAGCAGGTTACCATTCGTGAGATTAAGGATATCTCTAGAGCATTCGAAAAGGATATTCATAAGTTGATTGGTAAGACCATTATGGTGTGGGATAAGTAAGGTAGGTACTGAAGAAGGAATACAGTAAGATGAAATTCGATAAGCATGTTTCAAATATGGTAAAAGGCATAGCGATTATTTTTATGTTGATGCATCATTTGTTTACGCAAAACACTTGTACACAATGGGATGTTGAAACAGGTCCGTTTGACGAAACTTTTTTTGTGGCAATATGCCATATGATGAAAATATGTGTTAGGATGTTTGTTTTTATCACGGCATATGGAATTACAATTAGTCAGAATGCGATGCCAGTTGTTAATGCAAAAGAATTAGGGAAAACATCTGCAAAGCGATATGTGAAATTGATGATTGGTTTTTTGTTTATCTATATACTAGCATTTTTAACAGTTGGCTTTCGTGATATAGGCATTACAGATGTTTATGGAACGGGCTTGAGAGGAATTATTATTGGTGTTACAGATGCTTTGGGGATTGCCAATATTTTTAATCATCCAACGTTGAATGTAACATGGTGGTATATGGAAATTGCAATTTTGTTGATCTTTGTCACACCTGTTATGATTTTAGTATATGAAAAAATCGGTTTTTTGATGCTAGTAATAACAGCCTATCTTAATCATATGTTTGGAATTAATGATTATGATATTACAGTATATTTGTTTTGTATAACATTAGGAATCTTTTGTGCTAATGAGCATGTTTTTGAAAAAATGTATGAAAAGTGTGTTTTGAAAAATAAAGTTTTAAACTCGATTTTCAAAATGTTTGTATATATATGTATAGCAATGACATTGTTTTATTTGCGATATATTACCAATTGGGTGTATTGGATTGATCCGATTTTTACTGTTACAATTGGTGCTTTTTGCATGGAAATGCATGGACTGTTAAAAAAATTCAGTTACATTTTTGAATTTTTAGGAAAATATTCGATGAATATGTTTCTCGTTCATACATTGATTTATCATTACTATTTCACAGAATTTGTATATAGTTTTCGTAATTGGTTTTTAATTACGTTGGTGTTATTAGTTTGTTCGCTAGTAATCTCGATTCTATGCGAAAAAACAAAAACAGTTTTAGGTATTCATAAGTTGATACAAAAATGTGATACGATGATTGATCGTATGTTTTAGTAAAGGAAGAAAGTGGTGACAAAGATGATTGGCAACAAAATGAAAAAGGTGAAATCAAATATATATTTCCAATATACAGTTTTATTTTGTGTGATGGCATTTATCACCTTTTTTTGGTTTATTGCATATGGTAAAACATTTATACATTACCAAGATGGATATTGGCAGCATTATAGCTTTTTGGTGTTTACAAAGCGTGTTATCACTTCTTTTCTTGCAGGGGAAGGGTTTTCTTTCTGGTCATGGTCTCTAGGCTTAGGGAATGATGTGATTGGTAACATGGCCGGTGTGTTATGTGATCCGTTTAATTATATTGCATTGTTGATTCCTGATGCGTATTTGGATGTTGCGTTTTCCGTAGCGATTATCTTACGTATGTTTGCAGCAGGACTTTCTATGATTGCTTTTTTGAAATATATGAAAAAATCACAGATGTGTTGTTTGATAGGGGCATTAGGCTATGCTTTTTCGTCATGGGCATTAGGCGTCCTTAGACATGGATTCTTTTTGACCCCATTGTTTATCTTTCCCTTACTTATATTAGGTATAGAGAAAATTGATAGAGAGAAGAAACCATTAGTATTTATTTTTTCAGTAGTCTTTTCACTTATAACAAGCGTTTATTTTTCATATATGTCAGCCCTAATGGTAATATTGTACATGGTCTTAAAATTCTTTTTTGACTTTGAGGACAAGAATGCTAAACTCTTTTGGAAACGATTTGGGAATTATGTTTTTTATGTAGTGATTGCAGTTTGTATTGCTGCACCTATTTTTATTCCTATTTTCTATGGCTTGTTAAATGTTAGCAAGGATTCTGGAATTAAAATTGAACTCCTTCCAACGTTGTATGATTTGTTAAGATATGTTCCGAGTTATATAGCGAATACTGATATTAATTATAACTATTCTTTTGTAATGGTTCCAATGTTCTTTATGGCATTGTTGCCAGCTATGATTATTAGTAGAAAGAAGAAAACGAATAGATTATCCTTCTTTTTTGTAGTATTATGTGCCGTTATGACGTTGTTTCCACTATTCGGAAGTATTCTGAATGGTTTTAGTTATTCTGCTGGAAGATGGTGCTATATCATGGCTTTTTTCATGGTATACGGTGCGGTTTCGTCATATGAATATATGGATTTTAAGGATGTAGATTACCGGGATAAATATTTAAAAATTATGGTGATGGAACTAATTCTTTTATTAGTAGGAGTGCTTGTTGCGAAGGTGATTGTCAATGTGATAGGTACAGACGGAGCTATCATTGCATTGTTAAACTTAGTGTTTATCGGTATCTTTGTTGCTATTTTTCTTATCGCTGATTTACAGAATTGGGAACAAAGAAAGAAAAAAATTGTATTGGTAAGTTTATTTGTTGTTAACACATCATTAACTCATTTTATACAGTTTTCGCCCAATATGTCTGCTACTCTTGATGCCTATATGGATGTTGGAATACCGTATGAACGTTATATGTCTTCACCGCAAGAGGTTGCCACTCAAATAAAGGACAAAGATTTTTATAGAGTGGATCAGATGGAAGGTGCAACCGTTACTGGAAGAAGTATAGATATCAGAATTCCGTCGAATGAGAATCTATTCTTTGGAACGCGTAATATTTATTTTTGTTTATCAACAATAGATAGTAAACATTATGAAATTAATAAGTCATTGTTAAATAGTGCGGGCTACTCAAGGAGAAGTTGTTTATATTCTAATGATAATAGAAGCAGATTGGATTTTTTGGAAGGTGTAAAGTATTTTTTGGGAGATAACAAAGAATATAATGTTCGGTCGTCTCAGTATGCTGGTTATGCGTTTGAAAAATATAAACGTAGGGACGGTGTGCAAATTATGAAAAGTGATCATGAGCCTTCTTTGGGGTATGTGTATGATACAGTTATTTCTAGAGAGGAATACGATAAGTATGAACCACTGGATAGAGAACAACTTTTGATGCAGGCCGTAGTTTTAGAAAATGTAGAAAATAGTGGAATAGCAGTGAGCACAACGAATGCACTTACGACGCATACAAGAGAGTTGAATTATGAAGTGATAGATGACAGTGGAGTTATGGCAGATGATAATAATACATTCGCTATCACAACTAGTATGCAAGGCGTTAAGTTAGAACTTAAAGAAAGTGTTGAAGATTGTGAGTTGTATGTTAAGTTTGAGAATTTGCAAAGAATTCCACCATCATATGATGATAAAATATCACAGTTGAAAAATGATGCTCTGGAGTATGACAATAGTATTAAGTTAAGGACAGGAAGATTTGCTGCATCTAATATGTCATATGCACCATATGGTGATTTTTATGTTTATGTAAAAAAAGATAATATCAAAAAAAATATTATTAATGCCGAGGGTGTTCCACAAGCTTTTACTGACATGAATGATTATATGGTTAATATGGGTTATTATAAAGTAGCTGATGGAATGCTTGACATAGTTTTTAGCGCAGTTGGTACGTATACTTATGATGCGATTAAAATATATGCTGTTTCTCAAGAGGATTTTGATGACCAGGCACAGAAACTGTCCAATAATCGTTATAATGTAGAAAAGTTGTATGATAATTATATATCGGGTACAGTGAATGCACAGAGTGATGGTGTATTGTATTTGAGTATATTATATAATCCAGGATGGAAAATATATATAGATGGGAAAGAAAGTGAAACATTTATTACCAATGTTGGTTTTACAGGTACCAATATAAAGAAAGGTACGCACAAGGTGGAACTTAAATATAGGCCAGTTTTGTTTGACTTATCTATTGTGCTATTTATTGTTGGAGTTTTAACTGTTGCCAGTATGCACATATTACCCAAAATGAAAAGGGAGAAATCTAATGAAGAAATCGAATAAGTATAATATTATTTGCTTGGTATTAGCTGTTGTATTATTTTTGTTCTCTACTTATGTAATTAGCGCAATTTATGATAAGGGGGGATATGATTATGGATGGCATTTGAATTCTGCAAAGGAGATTACAATTGCAGGGCTTGTTCAATACTATATATCTAATACGTATCCCTTGTGGCATCTTTCGGCTAAAATTGGAACGAAAATACTACCATTTTCGGACGGAATGATAGTGGGTGTTGTTACATCTATGTTTACTGCAATTGCCTTCTTTTTTGTGTGCAAGTGGTTGTTGAAGGAATGTCAACAGATAAAAGCCCCAATTATTGTAATGCTAGTATCAATGATTATGTTTGTATTAGGTCCATTGTATGTTCCTCAGTTTAATAATTATTATTACCTTGGACAAGGAACCCCTAACGTATGGCATAATCCTACTAACTTGGCAGTACGGCCGTTGGCAATATTGGCATTTATTATTATTATCAAAATGATTCGTGATTATAGAAACGATTTGGATGTTTCGAAAAGAGATTATATCATATTGGCGATTACACTAGTGATTTCTGTATTCGCAAAACCATCCTGTATTATAATGTTGATTCCAGGGTTAGGTTTATATATGGTTATAACATTCATTAAAAATAGAAGATTGTTTAAATTCTATTTGAAAATAGTATTAGCTTTTGTACCAGCTGTAGTAATTTTCTTTTCACAATATTTAATCATATTTGCAAGTGGACAACGTGGTGACAAGGTTGGGTTCAGTTGGTTAACAGTTTGGGAGTGCTATACACAGAATGTGCTCATTTCATTTTTATTGGCGATGGCGTTTCCAATTTTGGTATTTGTAATGGACCGTAAGGAGAGTTTCAAAGACCCGGCGGTACATCTTGCTATTTGTTGTCTAATAAGCGGATGGTTGGAGTCGGCATTGTTAGTGGAGGATGGGCGATACTTAAAGTCTGGCAATTTCTTATGGGGGTACTATCTTGCTATGTTTTTGGTTTGGATGGTAGCTTTAAAGAGATTTCTGCTTATAAACAGAGAAAAAGAAGTGTCAATATTAATTAGTGGAATGTTATTGATACTTCATGTTGCGTGTGGATTTATATATGTGTATCAATTGGTTTGGATTCCAGGAATTACATGCTAAATTGTTGATTTTTAAAATTATTTATAGCAATGATTAGTGGGAGGCGTCATGTCAGTTAAAGTAAGTGTGATTATGCCCGTATATAATGCGGCAGAATTTTTAGGGGAAACTTTAGATAGTGTATTGAATCAGTCTTTAGACAGTTATGAAGTAATAGCAGTAAATGACGGTTCAAAGGATAATTCTTTGGAGATATTAGAGCAATATGCCCAGCAGTATTCTAACTTATTTATAATTAATCAGGAAAATGCAGGACCTTCAGCAGCAAGAAATGCAGGTTTAGATGCTGCGACAGGAAAGTATATCTATTTTCCAGATGCAGATGACTTGTTGAATAAAAAGAGTCTTCAATTGTTGTATGAGAAGGCAGAAGACAATGATGCAGATATGGTCATTGCGAGATATGATATATTTAATTCGATATCGAAAACAAAGGTGACTAATATAGATGCATTAACAGAACAAGAAGAAATAGATAAGTATGATAAAGATATACTTTGGACATTTTCTCTATGTAATAAATTATTCAAGAGGGATGTGATTGAACAGCATCATTTTCGATTTCCGCCAGTTTCCTATTCGGAAGATGGTGTGTTTGTGATGCGTTATGTATATATTGCGGAGAAGATTGTGGGATTACCTAAAATTGTATTCCATTATCGCCGAGAGAATGATACCATTCATACGAGTATTACATCTTCTGTTTCTAAAGGGAAAATTCATGATTACTTGCAGGCACATGAATGGATTTATGAGGCGGCAGTAGAAAGTTTTATGAGAGATAATCCTGAGTATACAAATATCGAAGCTTTGATGCAGGATGATTTGGAAGTACATGACTATTTGAATCAGTTTTTCAAGAAGGAAATGACAGTACTTTTTAATCAGTTTTATAAGAAATTTTGGAATCAAGATGAAGAAACAGTTGCTTATATGGCAGAAGAGATTGAAAAGTTATTGAAAAGAATCGATGCCCCAGTGCTGAATTCTTTGATTGATATTCATTATGAATTGAATCTTCATAAGTTATATCGTTCTTATCAGGAAGCGTTGAATCATGCAAAGCTTACGGTATTACTATACGGTGATAAAGAGCACGAAGATAAATTTAGATATTCATTGATTGCACTATGTGCACAGAATATGATTCCATTGAAAATTGTGGTTCCAGAACAGATGCGAACAGCTATAGAAGAAAAAGAAATACGTAATCAAAATATTATGTATATATCAGAAGAAGAACGCATAGATTTCTGGCGCAGAGGATATGAGGAATGTTCGACGCCTTATATTATGTTTGGAGACATGTGGTTTAGTTACGCACCGGGGTCAATCAAAGAAATGTATATTGCATGTGATACTGGCAGATATGATTTTGGTACATACCGCATTTACTATGCTGACACACCAAAGAGTACTTCTGTTAGTTTTCAATCAAAGGCGGTTCTTAGACAGAATGACAGACGTTGTTTAGGAGAATATTCGAATTACGAATTGTTCCTAGAAAATAAAATATATCGAGTAGAATTCTTGAAAAGTATTAAAATTGAAGAGAATTTTACAGGGAAAGAAATTGCGAAGAAGGCGTATGACCAAGGTTTGTATTATGTGTCACGTAAGAAATTTATTGCATTGCAAGGCTCTATACAGAATTTTTTGTATGATGTTCTGAACAAGGAAGATGAGTATAAGCGGGTGCATACACCTATTGATAATATTGACTTGACAGATTCCGTATTTGAAGCTGATGAGCGAGAAGTGAATGGTTATGTGCCGTGTACGGAGGAAAAAGGATTTAAAGGAACATTGTATCGATTTATACTGAATCTCATGTGTAAGTTGCCACTTAAGGATCGTGCGTTTATCATGTCTATTCGTAAGGACGATGAACTAGAAGGGAATGCGAAAGCATTGGCAGATGCAATTGATGAACCAAAGGTGATTTGTGCAAAGATGTTACCGCATGATGAAAAGTATAAGTTGAAGATGTATTATTATGTTGCGACAAGCAAAGTGATTATTACTGATGACTATTTGCGGTATCTAAGAGTTTTTCCGTTGAGGAAAGAGCAGCGCGTGATTCAATTGTGGCATGCTTGTGGTGTGTTCAAGAAGTTTGGCATACAAGGTACAACGCTGGATTATCGTACTGATCGTTCGACACATGTACAATACAATACAGTATGTGTAAGTTCAGATGAAATCCGTCCAACTTATGCTGAAGCATTTCAAATTAGTATGGATCGCGTGCAAGCATTAGGATGTCCAAGAACAGATATTTTCTTTGATAAAGAGAAAATTGAGGAAAAGAAGAAGGAAGTATATGAAAAACATCCTGAATTATTGGAAAAAAAGGTAGTTCTATATGCGCCAACATTCAGAGATCGTGGTGGAAAGAGAAATGTTTTCAATCCAGAGATTGATTTTGGACGCTTATCGAAAGAACTGTTGGATAATCAGATGTTTGTAATATGTCCACATCCTGTTATGAAGAATGATATTATTGATAAAGATTATGATAATATTAAAGTGCTCCGCGATGTGAGTACCAACGATATGATGTTTGTATCGGATATGATGGTAACAGATTATTCCTCTGTCATTTTTGAATATGCATTATTGAGAAAACCAATTGTGTTCTATTGTTATGACAGAGAGGTGTATGATAGAGGATTTTACTTGGATTATAATACAGATTTACCGGGTGAGATTGTGGAGAACTTTGATGAGTTTATTTCCTTTTTGAAGGATGAAAAACGACATGCACTCACTTCAAAATACGATGACTTTGTAAATAAGTATATGTCCGCGTGTGATGGACATAGTACAGAACGTATTGCGAAGCTAGTAAATGATTATATGAAAGGATAAGAAGAGATGGAGCAGATAACATTTCTTAGTTTACAAGGTAATACACTGAATTCGGATATTCGCGAGATACAAGAAATGATTCGTAGTAATTACCCGGAATGTAGATTTGCGCTAATGGCGCATAATTTGGATATTTCTGAAAAAGATAAAATCAAAAAGAAAAAGAAAGCAGTCATGAAAAGTCTTAAAGAAACAGAATGCATCTTTTCATTTGATGGAGCAACTCAGCTAGTAGATTGGCCTACAGGATACCAAGCCGAGAAGAAAATTCTATTACTGGCTCCGTTTGATTATCTTTACAAAGGAATTGAAAGCAAGTCTTATCTGAATAAGTTGATGAAAGGTTTTACGGATGTCATTGTGCCAGGGGCTGATTTGACAGAATTTATCAGTAAGAATTGTAACGTTGACGGTATTAATATATATGGTAATGTAGAATTACCATATATTAAATCATTGAAAGATGATGAGCGTATTAAAGAAGAACGCGAAGAGTTTGATGAGAAATTCCCATGGGCAAAAGGCAAGAAATTGATTGTTATGTTGACTAGTTCTTTGCGTCCTAATCAGAAATCTATTCTTAATGACGTTTCGGTGAAGCATATTATTCAAAACTTACCTGAAGATACTATTTTTGTTACAAATAACGAAACTTTGTTTAGAAGTAGTGTGGAATTGAATCAACAGGAGAAACAATTTTTTGTATTTGTTAGGAGGTTGTTTAGACGTAATCAATTAGCTAGAATTGCAGATTGTTTGATAACAGATGATTCGTATTTGTGGAGTTGTCATGCTTCTGTAAAAACAAATGTGTATTATTATCCGTATAGAAAAAGCAATTTTATGAGATTTGCAAAAAAGAATATACAAAGATATGTTATTCAGAGTTTGCAGGAACAAATTGGTAATGTGATGGATTCAAAAGATAACAACGTGGATTTATCGTTTGATGGTTCGGTAGCATGTGATTGTGTAATAAAACAAATTTTTCTATAGTAGTTGTAAGGCGAAGTGGATAATAGAGCAGTTCGAGGATGGGAGTGTATATATGATTAATTTTAATGTACCACCTTATGTTGGTAAGGAAATGGAATATATAGAGCAAGCAATCAAAAACCAAAAAATTTGTGGTGATGGAGAGTTTACCAAGAAATGTAATGCATGGATTGAGGAAAAAACCCATACAGCAAAAGCATTGTTAACTACATCATGTACACATGCTACAGAAATGGCAGCTATCTTGACAGAGATTCAGCCTGGGGACGAAGTGATTATGCCTTCATACACATTTGTGTCTACCGCAGATGCATTTGTTTTAAGAGGTGCGAAGGCTGTATTTGTGGATATTAATCCAAAGACGATGAATATTGATGAGAATCTGATAGAAGCTGCAATTACAGATAAAACAAAGGCAATTGTTCCAGTTCATTATGCAGGTGTTAGCTGTGAGATGGATAAAATCATGGAAATTGCAAAGAAATACAATTTGTATGTGATTGAAGATGCAGCACAAGGTGTAATGAGTACTTACAAAGGAAAAGCGTTAGGTACAATTGGTGACTATGGCTGCTTTAGTTTTCACGAGACCAAAAATTATAGTATGGGTGAAGGCGGGGCTTTATTAATCCATGATGAAAACAATATTGAGAAAGCTGAAATTGTGCGTGAAAAAGGAACGAATCGAAGCAAATTCTTTAGAGGTCAGATTGATAAATATACATGGGTTGAGGCTGGATCATCTTATTTGCCTAGCGACATGAATGCTGCATATTTATGGGCACAGTTAGAAATGGCAGAAGAGATTAATCAAAATCGTTTATCGACATGGGATAGATATTATGAAGGATTAAAATCCTTAGAGAAAGAAGGTAAGATTGAACTTCCATACATTCCGGAATATTGTGAGCATAATGCACACATGTTCTATATAAAGGCAAAGGATTTGGAGGAAAGAAGCAATCTGATTACCTATCTCAAGGAGAATGGCATTGCTGCTGTATTTCATTATATTCCACTACATTCAGCTCCTGCTGGACAAAAGTATGGTAGATTTTGTGGGGAGGATGTATATACTACGAAAGAAAGCGAACGTTTGTTGAGATTACCAATGTATTATGGATTGAAACAAGAAGAAGTTGATTATATAATTGACAAAGTAATACAGTTTTATCAATGAGAGGTTGTGTATGAATATTACAGGTAAAGGAATGACGCTGGTTCCAATTTCGGAAAAAGATACATTGGATATTGTTAGATGGCGAAACCATGTACGTGAGAATTTTATCTATAGAGAACTGTTTACAGAAGAGAGTCATACAAAGTGGCTGAATGAGGTTATCAGAACAGGAAAGGCGGTTCAATATGTGATTGATACCGATGAAGATGGAAGAATAGGTTCAGTATTCTTGAGAGATATTGATATGGTGCATAAAAAGGCTGAGTATGGCATTTTTATAGGTGAAGAGGCGGCACAAGGTAAAGGATACGGTAGCGAAGCTGCTAGGATTATGGTGAAGCATGGATTTGAATCTATGGGCTTACATAAGATTATGCTAAGGGTGTTTGCGTTTAATAAAAAGGCTGTCAAAAGTTATGAAAATGCAGGTTTTCAACAAGAGGGATATTTAAAAGATGAAGTCCGTATTGACGGAAAGTTTTATGACATTATTCTGATGGGAATCATAAGAGGTGAAGAGAATGAGTAAAGTATCATTTGTAATTCCTTGCTATGCTTCGGAAAAAACAATTGGGTCGGTAATACGTGAAGTGAATGATGCAATGAAACAATTGGGAAAGTATCAGTGGGAGTTTGTTTTGATTAATGATTGTTCGCCTGATGCAACATTTAATGAAATTTCGAAATTAAGTGAGCAATACGATAATATCATTGGCATTAATTTGGCTCGTAATTTTGGGCAACATGCTGCGTTGATGGCAGGATTTAACGAAGTGTCAGGGGATATTGTTGTTTGTATGGATGATGATGGACAAACACCAGGAAACGAAGTTGGAAAGTTATTGAAAAAAATCGAAGAAGGTTTTGATGTTGTATATGCACGGTATGCTAATAAGAAACATTCAGGTTTCAGAAACTTCGGTAGTATGTTGAATAGCAAGATGACAGAATATTTGTTGGACAAGCCACAAGAGTTGTTTGTGTCTAGCTATTTTGCTGTGCAAAGATTTGTTGTAGATGAGATGATTAAGTATGAACATGCATTTCCTTATGTGATTGGCTTGGTTTTGCGTTCTACAAAAAATATCACCAACGTAGATGTGACACATCGAGATAGAACAGAGGGAACATCGGGTTATTCTTTAAAGAAACTAATTGGATTATGGATGAATGGATTCACAGCCTTTTCGGTAAAACCATTGAGATTGGCATCTTTTGTTGGAGTATTATTTGCAATCATTGGGTTCCTATGTACGCTGGGACTAATCGTGAATAAATTGTTAAATCCAGATGTAGTGCTTCTTGGTTGGAGTTCTACCATGTCTGTTATGATGATACTAGGTGGAATTATATTGTTGGTATTGGGAATTATAGGGGAATATATTGGAAGAATCTATATTTGCATGAATAGAGCTCCGCAATACATTATTAGAGAAAAGGTAGGCATGAAGGATGAGTCAGAAAAAAAATAATTGGAAAGATTATGCGTTATTGCATATTGTATTGTTTCTATATTCCTTGGGCTCAGTCTTTTCAAAAATAGCGTCAGGACAAGAGTTCTTATCCTGGCGTTTTATTATGGCGTATGGAATGGTATTAGTAATTATGTTCGGCTATGCCATTGTATGGCAACAGATATTAAAGAAGTTTGATTTGACAGTGGCGTTTGCGAATAAAGCAATTGTAATTGCCTGGGGGATTATCTGGGGAGCTATCCTGTTTAAGGAACAGATTACTTGGAATATGATTGTAGGTGCAGTGATAATTATCATTGGTATTTGGATGGTGGTGAAAGAGAATGAAGGCTAGTGTGGGATATGTAATTGTATTTCTTGTTTCTGTATTGATCTCATCTGTTTCGCAGGTGGTTTTGAAAACGAGTGCAAAGCAGGAACATGATAATAAATTAAAAGAATACTTGAATCCAAGAGTGCTGTTTGCGTATGCTATGTTTTTTGGCGCAACACTATTAACAACGATTGCGTACAGAGGCGTTCCACTTTCTCTTGGACCGGTTTTAGAAGCTACTGGTTATGTATATGTAGCAGTTTTAGGAAAATTGGTATTAAAGGAGAATTTTACTATAAAAAAGGTGATAGGTAATGTCTTAATTATTGCAGGTATTTTGGTTTGCAGTATGTGAAATTAAGAATGATGCCACGTTCTCATGTGTGCTGTTATGGGTTGAGTGGTTTACGAGGAGAGAATGATAATGAATTCGAATGAAAAAAGGGTTATATATTTAGATATTCTTAGAGTGTTTGCTATAATAGCGGTTATTATGTTACATACTTCTGCACAAAATTGGAATACGACGGTTCCTTCTTCTCTTGAATGGAATGTATTTAATGTATTTGAAAGTTGTTCTCGTTGGGGTGTACCGATATTTGTTATGATTTCTGGTGCGATTTTTTTGGATAATTCTAGGACAATTACAATCAAAAAAATTTTTTTTAATAATATAAAAAGATTGATTATTGTGTATCTAGTGTGGGATTTCATTTATGCCACACTTTATTGTCAGAAAAGTTTGGATAATTGGATTGAACGATTTGTTGATGGACATTTTCATTTATGGTATCTCCCAACATTGATAGGGCTTTATATTATTACCCCTGTTTTGAGAAAAATAGTTGAAGACAAGAAAATCACAGAATATTTTTTAGTTTTAGCAATTCTCTTTAATTTTGTGATTCCATATTTTTTGAAACTGTCTATATTTCAACCATTGAATACATTATATTCTAATATAAATTTTCGATTGACTTTAGGTTTTTCTTTTTATTATATGTGTGGATATTATTTGCATATTGGTGATATATCAAAGAAATTTCGGTATTTGATATATATATTTGGTATAATTGGGTTCATTATGACAATAGCCGGTTCGGCATATTTATCTATAAAATCCGGAACACCTAATAGTGTGCTATATCATAATTTTTCACCAACAATTATGGCAGAAAGTCTTTTTGTTTTTACAGTAGTGAAAACGTACACACATAAAATCAATGATAAAGTGAAAAGTGGATTGTTTAAAATATCAAAATATTGTTTTGGGATATATCTGATACATGCATTGATATTGGAGATTTTACGTTATAATGGTTTTACTACATTAGTAATGAATCCTATATTGGCTGTTCCTTGTATTGGTGTGATTGTATTTTTGATTAGTTTATTGATTTCTATTGTTATCAATCATATCCCTATTTTAAAAAAGTACATTGTGTGATGGACTATATAATGAGTAAAATAAGTAGTGCATGGTATTTTGCATTAGATTAAAGTATAATTTATAAATTTTAATGGTCGTTATGTACTCTTGACGTATGTGTTATAATTTGTTTAAGTATATGATATGGCATGGAAAGGAGCAGTGTATGAAAGGTATTATATTAGCAGGTGGAAGTGGTACAAGATTATATCCATGTACCAAAGTCGTTTCAAAACAATTGTTGTCAGTGTATGATAAACCACTAATCTATTATCCCTTGTCAGTATTGTTATTGGCAGGTATTAAAGAAATATTGATTATAACAACCCCTCGTGACATTAAGTCTTATCAAGATTTGTTGGGAGATGGTAGTCAGATTGGTGTGGAATTATCTTATAAGGTGCAGGAGCATCCAAATGGTCTTGCAGAAGCATTTATTCTCGGTGAGGAATTTATTGGAGATGATTCTGTTTGTTTGGTATTAGGGGATAACGTATTTTATGCACATTACTTCTCTGGTTTATTAGCGAGTGCACGACAGCAAGTAGAAGAATTAGGTGGAGCTTGTGTGTTTGGTTATCCAGTGCAGAATCCTAAGGCGTTTGGTGTGGTGGAATTCGATGAGAACAATATGGTACTCTCTATTGAGGAAAAACCAGCAAAACCAAAGTCCAATTATGCAGTGCCGGGATTATATTTCTATGATAATTCTGTTGTGGAGATTGCAAAGAATGTACAACCTTCTGCAAGAGGAGAGCTGGAGATTACAAGTGTGAACAATGTATACCTAGAGCAGAAAAAGTTACATGTTACATTAATGGGTAGAGGTATGGCTTGGCTTGATACAGGAAGTCCATCTGGAATGTTAAAGGCTGCTAACTTTGTTGAGTCTGTACAGTCTATGCAGGGATTTTACATATCATGTATAGAGGAAATAGCATGGCGTAAAGGATTCATTACAACAGAACAGTTGCAAGCGATAGGTAATGAACTTTCTATGACGGAATATGGTCAATATCTTTTGAAGTTATGCGAGCAGGAAGAAAAATAATCTAGAACAAAAGGGGACATTTATTATGACAATTATCGTAACCGGTGGAGCCGGATTTATTGGAAGCAACTTTGTATTTCATATGTTAGACAAATATCCAGATTATCGTATTGTATGTTTGGATTGCTTAACCTATGCAGGTAACTTATCTACTCTTGCACCTGTAATGGACAATCCGAATTTTCGTTTTGTGAAGGAGAGCATTACAGATAGAGAAGCAGTATATAAGTTATTCGAAGAAGAAAAGCCGAACATGGTTGTGAACTTTGCTGCAGAAAGTCATGTGGATCGTTCTATTGAGAATCCGGAAGTGTTCTTAGATACCAACATCAAAGGTACAGCTGTTTTGATGGATGCATGTCGCAAGTATGGAATCGATCGTTATCATCAGGTATCTACGGATGAGGTATATGGTGATTTGCCACTGGATAGACCAGATCTTTTCTTTACGGAGGAGACTCCAATTCATACAAGCAGTCCATACAGTTCATCAAAGGCTGGAGCTGATTTGTTAGTATTGGCATATCACAGAACTTATGGATTGCCAGTTACTATTAGCCGTTGCTCTAACAACTATGGACCATATCACTTCCCAGAGAAATTGATTCCATTGATGATTGCTAATGCATTGAATGACAAGCCACTTCCCGTATATGGTAAGGGTGAAAATGTGCGCGATTGGTTGTATGTAGAAGATCACTGCAAGGCAATTGACTTGATTATTCACAAAGGTCGTGTTGGTGAAGTATACAACATTGGTGGTCACAATGAGATGAAGAATATTGATATTGTTAAGATTATCTGTAAGGAATTAGGGAAACCAGAGAGCCTTATTACTTACGTGACAGACCGTAAGGGTCATGATATGCGTTACGCTATTGATCCAACCAAGATTCATAATGAATTAGGATGGTTACCAGAGACCATGTTTGCAGATGGTATTAAGAAGACCATTCAGTGGTATTTGGATAATAAGGAATGGTGGGAGACTATCATTTCAGGTGAATACCAGAACTATTATGAAAAGATGTATGATGACAGGTAAAAAGGAAAAGTTGAGGTCATAATAGTGGGAACAATAATAGAGTGGATAAAACAACATAGAGAGATTGTATCTTATTTGTTTTGGGGTGTGATGTCTACAATTGTGAGCTGGGGAACCTATAGCATATTTGCTGTAATATTTCGGAATAATACTGCAGTTATACATTTTTTGAGTATAGAAACGCCTTATGTTGTTTTTGTTTCTAATGTTTTATCATGGATATGTGCAGCTTTATTTGCATTTATTGTTAATAAACTATGGGTGTTTCAAAGCAAGAGTTGGAAAGCGAATGTTTGGCTTCCAGAGTTTTGGAAGTTCTTGTCCGCTAGAATCATTACAGGTATCCTAGAAATCGTTGGTGTTCCACTATTAGTGGGATTGGGACTTGACCAGACAATATTAGGAATCGAAGGTATGGTTGCAAAGGTGATTGTAAGTGTCCTTGTTGTATTATTGAATTATGTATTTAGCAAGCTGTTTATTTTCAAATAAGCAGCTTTTTTCATTCTTTTCTTTAGCTGTGAAACATGGTACAATGTTGATAAATATTTACAAATACATTTCACGGATTTGTGGTATCCTATCAGTGTGAAATAGAGAAGAAAGAGAGAATAATTATGTTTTGGAGAATCAAGAATGCTTTGAAGCAGACGAAAGCGTACAAAGTCTATTGTTTTATTGTAAAACTACCAAGAAAAGTTCGCAACAGAGCGTACAAGCATTATACGTTGAAGATGTTATACCCATCCGTATATAAAAAGAATGCAAAGAAACCAGTGAACGAGAATAAAGTTGTATTTATTGAGTTGCGTCAGCCGGCCATTAGCAATAGTTTCAAAGTGTTATATGATGACTTGAAGAATAATTACAATTTTGAGATTCATGAACATTTTCTTCGCACAACTTTTGTAACACGTAAGGAACATCAACAGCGTTGTATAGATATGATTGCGGATATTGCAGATGCAAAGTATGTATTTTTGAATGAGGCATCCAATGTAGTAAGCTCTGTTCCGTTGAGAAAGGAAACTGTATTAACACAGCTGTGGCATGGATGTGGAGCTTTCAAGAAATTTGGTATGAGTACGGCGGATTTAATTTTTGGTGAGAACCGAAAGAATATGTTAAAATATCCCTTTAATAAGAACTATACCCACGTAACAGTAAGTAGTCCGGAAGTCATATGGGCATATGAAGAAGCTATGAATATCAAACCGGAAGAGAAGATTGTCAAAGCGGTGGGTAGTAGCCGTACAGATGTATTTTTTGATGATGATTATATTCAGAAAGCCTATGATAAGTTACATGAATTGTTACCACAGAGCAAGGGTAAGAAAGTGATTCTCTATGCACCAACCTTCCGAGGTAGAGTGGCAAAGGCAAAGTCGCCAGATTGTTTTGATGTGGAACAGTTCAAGGAGTCATTTTCAGATGAGTATGTGTTGATCTATAAGCATCATCCATTGGTTCGTAAAAGACCAGAGATTCCAGAGGATTGCAGTGCATTCTGTGTGGACTTTACAGATGCCATGACCATTGATGAGTTGATTTGTGTCAGTGATATCTGTATTTCAGATTATTCATCTTTGGTGTTTGAATATTCCTTGTTCGAGAAACCGATGATATTCTATGCTTATGACTTGGATGAATACTTTGACTGGAGAGGCTTCTATTACGACTATTTTGAATTGGCACCAGGACCAATCTGTAAGACCAATGAAGAGATGGTAGATTATATCAAGCATATAGATACTAGATTTGAGAAAGATAAGGTAGTTGCTTTCAAGGAGAAATTCATGAAGTCCTGTGATGGCCATGCCACAGAACGAATCAAAGATATGGTGTTTGGAAAACAGCTTGCAAAGATGAAAAAGTAGAGATGATGTATGATGCACGAAAGGTAAGGTGAGGGTTATGATGAAGAAGTTGTATATAACAATCGTGGTAATCCTTTTAGGAATTTTTGTGTTGCCTACAGATGTACAAGCCAAGGCCCAGACTGTGAAAAAGGTCACAGTGAATTTGACGGGAGTAGAAAGTGTAGGAAAAACAATACAAGCGGCCTTAGATCAAGCGTTAGAAGATCAGAGCGGGGCAACCTTATATGAGATCACATTGCCAAAGGGAACCTATGAGTTAGACACCTTATTGAAGGTATTCAGTTATACTACCATCAAGATGGATGGATGTACCTTGGTGCGTGATGTGGACAAATCTATGCTAAGAATTGGATATGAAGATACCCATTATAAAGGCTATAGTGGAATCCATGACGTAACCATTATCGGTGGATGCTTTGATGGCAATGGTGATGATTTGAATTGTGATGTTTCTCTTATTCGAATGGGACATGGTGCGAATCTTACATTTAAGAATGTGACTTTCAAGGATGCATACAAGAAGCATCATATGGAATTTGCTGCGTGTAAGAATGTGTTGTTGGAAAATTGTACTTTTACAGGTTTTTATACAAATAAGAAAGATGTTACGAATTCGGCTAACAATGAAGCAGTGCAGTTTGATGTTATGCATGTGGAGGAACATTTTCCGAAGTACCCGGTGTTTGATGACACACCGTGTATGAATATTACTGTGAACAGATGTACATTTACCGATTTGCAAAGGGGCTTAGGTGTACATAGTGGGGTGGCTGGTTCCTATTTTACCAATGTAAAGTTTACCAATAATACTTTCAAGAATATTAAGGGATATGCCATTGTTGCCACCAACTTCAAGTCTTCAGAAATTAGTGGTAATACCATTGAGAATTGTGGAGCGGGTATCTTATTCCGTAGTATGGTACAGGGATATAACAATTTCTACACGCCGTTGAATGGAAAGGTTGTCATTGATAACGATGCAGATTCTATGATTGCCAATAATACTATTCAGGTGTCTGATCACAAGTACAAGACAACGGCTTATGGTATTTCTCTCTACGGTGAGAAACTAACTAAGAAAAAGAAAGATGCACCGAAAGGAGATTATACGTTATCTGGAGTAACGGTATGTAACAATACCATTACCATGAATAATTCTGGATACGGAATCTGGTTACAGGGAACAAAGAAGAATACAGTACAGAATAACAAGGTTACTATGAATATCAAGAAATCGGTGTCTGGTAAAGGAAATTCGGATTGTATTCGATTGGTAAAGAGTAAGAATATTAAGATTGATGGTAATACCTTCACACAGAAGAAGAGTAACAAGAAAACAGCCAAAGCTTGTGGTATTGTATTGATGAACGCATCTAGTGCAACCATTACCAAGAATCAGATTAATAATAGTCCGAAAGATGGTATCTTCTTGAATCAGAAATCAACAGCTACAATTAAGAATAATACCATCAAGAAAACTGGTAGATACGGATTGAATGTATGTAACAAATCCAAGGCTACTGCAAAGAAGAATAAGATGACAAAGTGCAAAAAAAGAAAAACCCATACCTTGTCTGGTGGGAAAATTAAGAGTTGATGAAAGGGAACAAGCATATGAAGGATATAGCGTTAGTTATTATGGCAGCTGGAATCGGTTCCCGCTATGGAGCAGGCATTAAGCAATTACAGAAAGTGGGACCACAGGGAGAAATTATTATCGATTATTCCATTCATGATGCTTTAGAGGCGGGATTTAATAAAGTTATTTTTATTATTCGTAAGGATATTGAGAATGAATTTAAAGAAGTTATCGGTTCTAGAATTGAGAAGATTTGTCCGGTAGAATATGTGTTTCAGGATTTACAGGACTTACCGGAAGGGTTTACATGTTCGGAAGACAGAACAAAGCCTTGGGGAACAGGACAGGCAGTGCTTGCCTGCAGACACATTCTAGATGTTCCTTTTGTAGTAATCAATGCCGATGATTATTATGGCAAGGAAGCATTTGTAAAAACTCATCAGTTTTTAACAGAACAAGAGAATACAACGGATCAGTACTGTATGGCAGGTTTCAAATTGGCAAACACCTTAAGTGAGAACGGTACCGTAACCCGTGGCGTTTGTAAGATGGATGAGGAGCATAACTTGATTACGATTCATGAAACGCATGAAATTGCAAGAGCGGAGGATGGAACCTATACTTCAGAAGAGGGACTGGAACTGTCAGATGATACGTTGGTGTCCATGAACATGTGGGGTGTAACACCGGAATACATTGGTATTTTGGAAGATAAGTTTGAAGAATTCTTGCAGAATATGGATGAGAATGATTTGAAGGCGGAGTTCTTATTGCCGATTATTATGGATGATTTGTTACAGACAGGTCAGTCCACTGTAAAAGTATTATCCTCTTCAGACCGTTGGTTCGGTGTGACCTATCAGGAGGATAAAGAAAGTGTTGTGAAAGCCTTTCAGAAGCTTGTGGAAGATGGCGTGTATAGAGAGGACTTATGGAATAATTAATTATTGAGAATAAAAGCAATCATGATCCTTTGGGTAATGGTTGCTTTTGTTGTTTTAGGAAGAGATTTCCCTTGTTGCAAATATGACAATATGCTATAATATTACGGATAATGTTTAGATAGGAAGAGGCTATGGGAATAGAGAATATGATATCTGTTGTAATCCCTGCATATAACTGTAAGGAGACCATTGGAACTGCTATAGATTCTGCGTTGAAGCAGGATGTTTTGTTGGAAATTCTTGTGATTGACGATGGTTCTGAGGATGGTTTAGATGCGGTGATGCAGGAATATCAACAGGATGATAGAATAAGATATGTAAAAAATGAAAAGAATATTGGTCCCTCGGCAACAAGAAATCGGGGTGTGCAATTGGCTAAGGGTGAATATATTGCCTTTTTGGACGCAGATGATTACTGGGTAGAGAATAAGCTTTCTAGACAGTTATGCCTGATGCAACAGACACATACGGTGCTCTGTTCCACAGGACGGGAATTGATAACACATGAAGGGGATTCCATGGGGAGGGAAATTGTTGTAAAAGAAGAGATTACCTACCAGGACATGTTGCATCAGAATTGGATTAACAATTCTTCTGTCTTGGTGAAAAGAGAGGTGTTACTGGAATTTCCTATGGAAAGTGATGATGTGCACGAAGATTATCTGTTGTGGCTGAAGGTGTTGAAAAAGTATGGTACAGTCTGTGCAATCAATGAGCCATTATTGAAATACAGAATGAGTAAGAATAGCAAATCTGGTAGCAAGTTAAAGTCAGCAGTGATGACCTATAAGACCTATCGGAGATTGGGAATGAACCACCTACAGGCGTTGAGAAGCTTTGTTTCCTATGTTATTGCAGGAATGAAAAAATATTACAGTTGAGAAAGAGAGATACAAAAAGATGAAGGGATATTTTGCGGCAGATAAGACACATGCCATGAAAAAAATTGTTGCAATTGTGATTATATTGATTGGTGCAGTCTTTGTGTTGGCCAATCTTGATGTGTATTATAGTAATAAAAGCATAAGCGTGAAATTGTCGGACGAAGTGTTACTAAACCCTATAGTAATAGAGGTGGCAGGTGACAGAACCTTCGAACAGGAATTTACAGGTTGGGATGGTAAACTAGATAGAGTCATTGGACGTTTTGATAATGAAGGGAATCAAGCGGCAACAGGAACTGTTACCATCAACATATTAGATTCCAATAGAAATGTGTTGCAGTCCACATCAAAGCCACTTCATAAGGTGAAAGAAACCAAGAAAACCAAGTTTAATTTCGATGCTCCGGCACAATTATCTAGTAACAAGACCTACATTTTGCAGATGGTAATTGATGATGCCTATAATACGCAGGGTTTTGGTGTATTCACCTACGAAAATAAGGGTAAGATATTCGGACAATTATATAATGAAGGACAAGCGATTGACAATCGATTGGGCGTGGCTTTCCGTTACAGTTATTACAATTCTGGAAGAATTCTTCATATGATGGAGTTGCTCTTACTAGCTTTAATCTTTGTGTTGATTCCATTGCATAAGATAGATGGCTTTGTGGAGAACAAGTGGAATAAGAAGGTGGATGTGAATAAGTTTGTTTCACGTTTTCTATTTTTTGCTTCGCCAATACTTTGTTTCATGTTAGCAGACAAATTGAATGGTTTCACCTTAGCTAGAATTACCAATCGAATGGATACATGGATTTTTGTGTTTAATTTGTTGATATACGTTACAATATGGTTCATGATCTATGTCGTTGTCAACAGAGTACAGTATGCAAGTATGATATTGTTAATTATTGTTTTTGCAGCAACCATTGCCAATTATTATGTGTGGGAATTCCGCGGATGTCCTATTCTGGCAACGGATGTGCAATCCTTGACGACTGCTATGAATGTGGCGGCAAATTTCAATTATTCCTTAGATTCCACAGGTGTGTGGGGCGTTGTATATATCACCTCCTTTACTGCAGTATTGCTGAGTTTGAAGGGATACAAAGGATTGAATATCAAGAAACGGCTAGTGGCAGTTGTATTGTGTATTGCAGTGATATGTGGTTTTAATGGAATTTTCTTTCATTCTGATATTGTGAAAGATAAAGGAATTATTGCAGAAGTATGGCATCCGCAGATTCGATATGCGAAGAATGGTACAGCATTATCCTTTGTTCTTTCTTGGACTTATACCAAGGTGGAAAAACCGGGAGGATATAAGGCTGAGAAATTGGCAGAATTGGTGGAACAATACCCATCTGATTCGGTGTCAGCAGCAAGTGACGAGCAACAGGTGAAACCCAATGTCATTACTATTATGTGTGAATCTTTGGGTGATTTATCTTACAATGGTGATATTGAATTTTCAGAGGATTATCTGCCATTTATTCATGGTTTGACTGAGAATACGGTGAAGGGTAAGTTGTATGTTTCCATTCAAGGTGCTAATACGGCGAACTCAGAGTTTGAATTTTTGACAGGAAACTCTATGATGTTCCTGCCGTTCCGTTGTATACCATACAATTTATATGTCAAAGATAGGACCCCTTCTATTGCACAGAATATGCAAATGCAAGGATATAGTGGCATTAACTCATATCATCCATATTTGCGCTCGGGTTGGAATCGAGAAAATGTATATCCATTGTTAGGATTCAATAATTTTTACGCAGATGAGTATTATTATCAAACAGGTAATGATTCTTTGGTGAGAAATTATATCTCTGATGAGGCAGACTTTAATCAGATTATTGCGGACTATGAAACAGCAAAGGCGCAGTCGGATGCACCATTTTATCTGTTTAATGTTACAATGCAGAACCATGGAGGATATGATGGCAAACGAGGTGCTGTAGATGTAGATATTACCATTGAGAATGAAGAGTTAGCACATGATGAGGCAGAACAGTATATTAATCTTGCCAAAATGAGTGATGAAGCATTTGAGAAGCTCATTGCTTATTTTGAAAAGATAGAGGAACCAACTGTGATTGTTATGTTTGGTGACCATCAGCCACCGATTAATAACGATTTCTTCAAGGCACAGTTTGGACGCAGCGTGAATAATTTGACCACAGAGCAACAAGCGAATTGGTATTCTGCACCATATGTAATCTGGGCAAACTATGACATTGAAGAGGCCGAGGTTGATATGAGTGCCAACTATCTGTCATCTTATGTGATGAATTTGGCTGGATTAAAGCTAACAGGATATAACAAGTACTTGTTAGAGTTGCAAAAAACCTTGCCAGTCATCTCTGCGGTATGTTATATGGATGCTGAGGGTAACCTATATGCCAATGATGAAGAATCGGAGTATTCTGATTTGTTGAAGGAGTACCAGATGGTACAGTATAATCAATTGTTTGATATAGAGAATCGTTACGATGATTTCTTTTTCTTGAAGGAGTAATAGAACATGAAGAAGTTTGCAGAAGGGATGAACATGCGCTGGAATGCGTTGGATAACAAAAAGAAAATAGAGATAAAGTGTCTAATGGCAGTGCTGATACTAGGTATTGCAGTGGTGTTCTTTTTGGTTAATAAAGAGAGTTTTTATGGTTTGAATAATCAGGGCGTTAATGTCTTGTTAAAAAAGAAAACACTCATTTATCTGGCGTGCTTCGGTGTGTATATTCTTTGTCTGTTTGTGAAGAATCCCTTTGGCAAGCTTGGGAATTCCATTTTGAATATACATCTGATGGAGTGGTTTCCGTTGGTCTGCTTTATTGTAGTGGAAACATTCCTTGGCGGAACATTTATGCAATTGAAGTTGTTTAAGATTCTATTCAATGTATTGTTATATATGTTAATAATGTATGCATTTTATGCTGTGACAGCAAGTGTTCGTGTGGCTGTAATTGGCGTAACTTCCGTATCTGTTTTGTTTGCAATTGTCAATATATATTTGATAGAGTTTCGACAGATTCCATTGTTGGCATCAGATTTAACGGTTTTAGAAACTGCCATGAATGTGGCAGGAGATTTTAACTTTAATTTGAATATCGATGTTATTCTGTTGATTTGTTTTTGGATTGCAGTCCTTGCTTTATCTGCAAAAATTCAACAGGAGAAAGTAACAAAGAAACAGCGAATTGTAGTTGCAATACTGTTCTTGTGTTTCTTTGCGGGAATGTATCAGTTTATGATTGGTTCCAACCAGTTAAAGAAGTGGAATGTTTCTTTGAATACATTCCGTCCAATCAAAAGCTATAAGAACCATGGTGCCCTGCTAACCTTTGTCAGAAGCATCAAGCTTATGGTGGTGGAGGAGCCAACGGGATATAGTGTCAAGGAAGTGGAAGAGATTGCCAAAGTATACACTTCTGACAGTGCGGACTCCACAGAGTTTGTGGAACCCAATGTCATTGTTATCATGAATGAAGCCTTTACAGATTTGCAAAGTGTAGGTGACTTTGAAACCAATCAGGAAGTGTTGCCGTTTTATAATAGCTTGGAAGAGGATACGGTGAAAGGATTTGCTTATGTATCGGTATTTGGCGGACAGACTGCCAATTCAGAATTTGAGTTTTTAACTGGAGATTCCAAAGCGTATCTTCCCCAGGGAGGAACACCATATCAGTTCTATATAAAAGAGTACTTACCTACGTTGACAGGTAATCTGAAACTAGACGGATACCAAGGCTTGTATGCATTGCATCCATATAATGCCAGTGGCTATAACAGGGTAAATGTATATGAAAATATGGGATTCTCTGATTTTATTACAAAAGATGATTTTAGTGATGCAGTACTGGTGCGTAACCATATTTCAGATGAATCTAATTATGAAAGAATCATTGCAGAGTATGAGAAGTGTAAAGCCCAGTCGGATGAACCGTTTTATCTCTTCAATGTGACCATGCAAAATCACAGTCCGTACGATACAGATTATGAGAATTTGCCAAAGACCATTGAAATTACAACACCGGAATGTAAGGATGCAGCGGCAGAACGTTTTCTGAATCTGGTACATTTAAGTGATGCAGCAACTAAGGAGCTGATAGCGTACTTTGAACAACAGGAAGAACCGACTGTGATTGTGATGTTTGGAGATCATGAACCGGGACTTTCCAATTCCTTTTATCAGAAGATTATGGGTAAACACCCAGATGATTTGACAGATGCAGAGAGTATGGAGCTATATAAAGTACCATTCTTTATCTGGGCAAACTATGATATAGAAGAGCAGTATGTGGAAAAGACCAGTTTGAATTATTTGCAGACATTGATGTTGTATGCAACCGGCATGAAACTTTCAGGATACAACAAATACCTTTTGGATTTGATGGAAGATGTGCCAGCAATCAATGCATCAGGGTATTATGGTGCCGATGGTATATTTTATAACGTGAACAATCAACAGTCTCCATATTATGAGAGATTACAAGAATATCAGTATCTGGAGTACAACCATCTGTTTGACGACAAGCGAATGAATGCGTTCTTTGAATTGCAGTAGTAACTCGATGTGATTGGCTAGGATTATGTATCTGGCTAGGATTACGTGGTTGTAAAACCTATGTAAAAGTGGTATAATATTCGTTGGTTTTGTAATTAGAAACACAAAGTATTCATAGACTATAGTTATAATATATAGCAGATGAAACGTTTGATGATTAGGAGGACAACATATGTGTGGTATTGTTGGATATATTGGTAAGGAGCAGGCAGCTCCGATTTTATTAGATGGATTGGCGAAGCTGGAATATCGTGGTTACGATTCTGCAGGCATTGCAATCTATGGTGGCGAGGATATCGAAATTTTGAAAGCCAAGGGTCGACTTCAGGCCTTGAAGGATATGACGGATGATGGAAAGAGCGTGAAAGGTACAGTGGGTATTGGTCATACAAGATGGGCAACCCATGGGGAGCCTTCCGTTTCCAATGCACATCCACATTTTAATAAGGATAAGTCTATTGCGGTAGTGCATAACGGTATTATTGAGAATTATCAACCATTGAAAGAAAAGATGATTTCAAGAGGTTATACATTTGTGTCAGAAACAGATACCGAAGTGGTAGCCCATATGTTGGATTACTATTATGATGGGAATCCGTTACAAGCTATTGCAAAGGTAATGCATAGAGTGCAGGGGTCTTACGCGTTGGGTGTTTTGTTTAAAGAGTTTCCTGATAAGATGTTTGCAGTGCGAAAGGATTCACCACTCATCGTGGGGCAATCTGCGGATGGGAATCTCATTGCATCGGATGTACCTGCAATTTTAAAGTATACAAGAGAAGTATATTTTATTGAGAATCGTGAGATTTGTGAGTTGTCTAGAGAGGGTGTTCATTTCTATAGTGAAGATTTAGAAGAGATTACCAAAGAGACAAAGACCATTGAGTGGGATGTGGAAGCTGCAGAAAAGGGCGGTTATGAGCATTTCATGTTGAAGGAAATTTATGAACAGCCAAAGGCTGTGCTAGATACCATTAGTCCTCGTATCAAGGATGATAAGATTGTGATTGATGAGCTGAATATGTCAGAGAAAGATATTCAGAACTTGAAGAGAATCTACATTGTAGGTTGTGGCTCTGCATATCATGTTGGAGTTACCAGTAAGTATGTCATTGAGAAGCTGACGAGAATTCCTGTAGAAGTGGATTTGGCTTCTGAGTTCCGTTATAGGAACCCAATTCTTGAGAAGGATTCTATGGTCATTATTATCAGTCAGTCTGGTGAGACTGCAGATTCCTTGGCTGCACTTCGTCAAGCGCAGGAAATGGGCGTAAAGGTACTAGGTGTTGTCAATGTAGTTGGTTCTACCATTGCCCGTGAAGCAGACAATGTATTATACACATGGGCTGGACCAGAAATCTCAGTTGCAACAACGAAGGCATATAGTACACAGCTTGCAGCATTGTATCTGTTAGCAATTCTTTTTGCAGAGGTGAGAGGTGTCATAACAGAACAGGAATATAGTGAGTTGATTGCAGAATTGCAGACTTTGCCAGATAAGATTGCAGAGATTTTAGGAGATAAGGAACGTATTCAGTGGTTTGCTAGCAAATATGCCAATGCAAAGGATGTATTTTTCTTAGGAAGAGGCGTGGATTATGCCACTTCGTTGGAAGGTTCCTTGAAATTGAAAGAAATCTCCTATATTCATTCTGAAGCCTATGCAGCAGGAGAATTGAAGCATGGAACCATCTCCTTGATTGAAGATGATGTGTTGGTGGTGTCTGTGGTGACGCAGCCTGACCTGTATGAGAAGATGATTAGTAATATTGTAGAGGTAAAAACTCGTGGAGCGTATATCTTTACATTAACCAATAAAGGCAACTATGTGATGGAAGATACGTCAGATTTTACAGTGTATATTCCGAAGACACATCCTTGCTTTGCACCATCCCTGGCTGTGGTTCCATTACAGCTATTAGGATATTATGTATCTGTGGCAAAGGGATTGGATGTGGATAAGCCAAGAAATCTTGCAAAATCAGTTACTGTAGAGTAATGATGTAAGCGTAGCATTTAGGAGGAATAGGATTCATGAGTAAAACGCGTAAGAATAAAATGAGTGTGAACAAACGATTAGGTATCATCTTGTTAGTGGAGATTCTCGTTTTTATCGGATTGATTGTGGGATATGCATGGTATTATTTTAACTATGCAATGAATCTGATGCAGACAGATGACACACCGAAGGAAGATATAGATGTCAGTGAAGCTGTAACAGAAACAATGGAAACTACATATACCACCATTGCATTGTTTGGATTGGATACAAGAGAGAAGAATGCGAACTTGACATCTTCCGGTGTAGCGCACAGCGATGCCGTGATCCTTGTTAGTATTAATAATGAGACCAAGGAAGTTCGAATGGCATCTGTGTATAGAGATTGTTTCTTGGAAATCGCGTCTAAGACGCCGACGACACAGAAGTTTACCCATGCATATTTGTTAGGTGGACCGACTTGTTCCGTTGAGACGTTGAACCGAAACCTTGATTTGAATATTAAGGATTATGTGTCAGTGGATTTCATGGCATTGACAAAAGCTATTGATGCCTTAGGTGGTGTGACTATCAATGTAAAGAGTAACGAAATCAAAAACTTGAATAAGAATATTGAAGAACAGGTTCGTGTAACTGGTAATTATTCTGAGGGTGTGTGGTCAGCTGGCGAGCAGACCTTGAATGGTACCCAGGCAACAGCCTATGCAAGAATTCGTAAAGTTGGTAACGGTGACTTTGAGAGAACCCAGAGACAGCGTAAGGTGATTGAAGCCATGGTAGAGAAGGCGAAGCAGTCTGATTTAGCTACTTTGAATAATGTGATTCAGCAGGTATTTCCAGATGTTGCAACCAATATGACTCAGGGACAGATTCTTGATTTAGCAAAGGACTTGTTACAGTATGAATTAGGTGACAACATGGGATTCCCATCTTCTAATCAGATTCCTACATTGGGATCTAAGGGTAGTGTTGTCGTACCTGCGGATTTGTTAAGTAACGTGAAATTCTTACACGAGTTCTTATATCCGGAAGATAAGGATTATACACCTTCTTCTGAGGTGGAACGTATTAGCAAAGCCATCACCAATGAAACTGGTGTATATGATGAATTCTCTGAGGAGGATACGACAGAAGAACCTACATCGACAAATGGTGGGAAATAGTATATAGTAACAAAAAGAGAATGACAGCTATTGATTTAGCTGCCATTCTTTTGTGTATATTTTAATTCTTAAGGGGAATGAGATATGTATGATTATTTAATTGTTGGTGCAGGATTATATGGTGCAGTGTTTGCACAAGAAGCAAAAAGAGCAGGTAAATCTGTTTTGGTTATCGATAAGAGAGACCATATAGCAGGTAATGTATACACAGAAGATATAGAAGGAATTCATGTACACAAGTATGGAGCGCATATCTTTCATACCAATAACAAAAAGGTGTGGGATTATGTAACACAATTTGCAGAGTTTAATCGTTTTACAAATTCTCCGGTGGCAAATTACAAAGGAGAATTGTATTCTCTTCCGTTTAATATGTACACATTTAATAAGATGTGGGGAGTTGTGACTCCAGAAGAAGCAGCGGCAAAGATTGAAGAACAGAAGAAAGCTGCTGGAATCGCAGAACCAAAGAACTTAGAGGAACAAGCGATTAGTTTGGTTGGTACTGATATTTACGAAAAGCTTGTTAAAGGTTACACAGAAAAGCAGTGGGGAAGACCATGTACAGAATTACCATCATTTATTATCAAACGTCTTCCTGTACGATTGACCTTTGATAACAATTATTTTAATGCGCTTTATCAAGGAATTCCGGTAGGCGGATATACCAAGATGGTTGCGAATATGTTAGATGGTGTAGAAGTACAATTAGGTGTAGATTATCTTGAACGTAAAGCAGAATATGACGCAATGGCGACAAAGGTGATTTACACTGGTCCAATAGATGCATTTTTCAACTATCAATTAGGAGAATTAGAGTATCGTTCTGTTCGGTTTGAGACAGAGGTTTTGGACCAGCCAAACTTCCAGGGTAATGCAGCGGTCAATTATACCGACAGGGAGACCCCATGGACAAGAATTATTGAACACAAATGGTTCGAGTTTGGAAAAGACGAAAAAGGAAATGATTTACCAAAGACAGTCATTAGTAAGGAATACAGTTCGGAGTGGAAATTAGGAGATGAGCCATATTATCCTGTAAATGACGAAAAGAATGGCAAATTATATGAAGAATATAAGAAACTTGCTGAACAGGAAGAAAAGATCGTATTTGGTGGTCGTTTAGGCGAATACAAGTATTATGACATGGATGCAGTAATTGATGCAGCTTTACAAATGGCAGAAAAGGAATTATAAAATAATTTGCAAAGCAAAGGATGGTGGGTGTATGAAAAACGTATGTAGATGGATGAAACAGACTATAGTAGCATTTGTTCTGCTTATGATATTTGGCGTGGCAATTGTGCTATGTGGTTCCACTTCTTTCGCTGCCACAGCAGTGGAAACCAATGGAGCCTTGAAGGTAGAAGGAACTAGATTAGTCAGCCAAAAGACAGGAAAAGAAGTACAGCTTCGCGGTGTCAGCACCCATGGAATTAACTGGGATGTGGGATATCCATATATTTCAAAGGCTGCATTTAAGACTTTGAGAGACGATTACAGTGTTACTGCCATCCGTCTTGCAATGTATACGACAGAGTATTATGGATATTGTGATAAAGGAAGCGCTGGTGAATCTCAATCTACAGTACAGAACACCTTGAAACAGCGCATTGATACAGGTGTACAGGCTGCAACAGATTTGGGAATGTATGTCATCATCGACTGGCACATTTTAAATGATCACACACCGAAGAAATATCAGTCACAGGCGAAGAAGTTTTTTAAAGAAATGTCGGCAAAATATGCGAATTACGACAACGTGATTTATGAGATTTGTAATGAGCCTAATGGAGGCACCTCATGGAGTGACATCAAGTCTTATGCCAATGCTGTGATTCCGGTGATACGTGCCAATGATAGTGATGCAGTAATCATTGTGGGAACACCTACTTGGTCACAGGATGTGGATGTGGCATCCCAGTCACCGTTAAAATATGACAATCTGATGTACACCTTGCATTTTTATTCTGCAACACACATGGATTCTTATCGTAGCAAGTTACAAACTGCATTGAACAATGGTTTGCCAGTTATGGTAACAGAGTTTGGTGTTTCAGAAGCAAATGGTAATGGTTCTATGAATACCAGTGAAGCGAAGAAATGGTTGGATATGTTAGATAAGAACAACATCAGCTATTTTGCATGGAGTTTAAGCAATAAGGCAGAGACAGCTTCCTTGCTAAAGGCAGGAACCACCAAGAAGAGCGGTTGGTCTAAGTCTCAGCTATCCCCGGCGGGTAAATGGGTGTTTGACCAATATAACAAGCGAAGTGGTAAGTCTACCACGTCATACAAACCAGCTAAGGTGAAAAAGATTACCTTAAAGAACGTTAAGGGAAAGAAAATGAAGATAACCATTAAGAAGGTAAGCAATGCCACAGGTTATCAGATTAAGTATAGTACCAAGAAAAGTTTTAAAAACGCCAAGACAGTGAAGACCACAAAAACGACTTACACTGTGAAAAAGTTAAAGAAGAAAAAGACCTATTACGTGAAAGTACGAGCATATCGTACAGTGAATGGAAAGACCTATTACGGTAGTTATAGTGCGGTGAAAAAGATTAAAATAAAAAAATAAATTCAATATACTGCATAAGTATTATCAAATTCATTATGTTTATTGGAGATTGACATGAGTAAAGCAGATAGAATGAGCAAAAAAATATGGATGATTGCGTTGGCATTGGTAGTATTGCTGTCAGCAAAGACCACAGTCATGGCAACGGCAAATACAGATTCCACCAACACAACAGAGACCAACTCCACAACAGAAGCACCAGTAGTGAAGAATGGTTGGGACAAGAATAAGACTTACTATTATGTGAATGATGTTGCAGTGACTGGTGTGTACAAGATAGATGGTAAGCGATATCTGTTTAAGGATAATGGAAAGCTGTATAAGAAGAGTGGTTTACAGAAGATTAAGGGCAATTATTATTGCTTTGCAAAGGATCATTCCTTAAAGACAGGTGTGGTGAAGGTTAAGAAAAAATATTACTATTTCCAAAAGAAAACAGGTGAACGTTATGAAAAGACTGGCATCAAAAAAGTGGATGGAAAATATTATTATTTCACCAAGGAGCATTATCTGAAGTCTGGATGGAAGAGAAATAGTAAAGGTGTAAGGTATTACTTTGACAAGAAGACCTTTGCAGCAAAGACTGGTTGGAATTATGTAGGAAAGTATAAGTATTTCTTCAAAAAGAATGGTCAGTTAATGCAGGATGTCCGTAAGAAACTGACCAAGACACAGAAAAAGAGTTATTACATTAAAGTCAATCGAACAGCTTGTTGTGTGACAGTGTATGCAAAGGATGGTAAGAAGGGCTATACTATACCAGTTGTTTCCTTTATCTGTTCTACCGGAGGTGCAACACCAGTGGGAACTCACAAGATTCGGGATAAGCTGCGTTGGCATGAATTGATGGGACCTTGTTGGGGTCAGTGGTGTGAGCATTTAACACCATCCATATTGTTCCATTCTGTTCCATATAATGCGCCATATAACAATCGCTCACTGGATGTCAGAGGATATAACAAGCTTGGCACCATGGCAAGCCATGGTTGTATTCGTTTAACAGCTGGAGATGCCAAGTGGATTTATGACAATTGTGCAGTAGGAACAAAAGTAACAGTCTATAATAATGACAAGGATCCAGGTCCATTTGATAAGCCGACAGCACAGAAACTAAAGGCCGGTCATACATGGGATCCAACTGATCCGACTATCAAGTAAATTCTGAATAATACACATAATATACAAAATAGTAATGTATCTTGTGGTGAATGATAAAAATAAAGGAGAACAAACATGAATCATTTAGATGAATTAGAAGCAGAAGCAATATATATCATGCGTGAAGTAGCTGCAGAGTGTGAAAAGCCGGTTATGTTATATTCCATCGGAAAAGATTCTTCTGTCATGTTACATTTGGCTATGAAAGCATTTTATCCGGAAAAGCCACCATTTCCATTTATGCATGTGAATACCACATGGAAATTTAAGGAAATGATAGAATTCCGTGACCGAACGGCCAAGGAATTGGGAATTGAGATGATTGAATACATCAATGAAGATGGTGTGAATCAAGGAATTAATCCATTTGATCATGGTTCTTCCTATACAGATATTATGAAGACAGAGGCATTAAAGCAGGCGTTAGATAAGTATGGATTTACTGCTGCATTTGGTGGTGGTAGAAGAGATGAAGAAAAGTCCCGTGCCAAGGAAAGAATCTTCTCCTTCCGTAACGAGAGTCATGCTTGGGATCCTAAGAACCAGAGACCAGAAATGTGGAAACTGTTCAATACAAAGATTAAGCAAGGGGAGAGCATGCGTGTGTTCCCATTGTCAAACTGGACAGAAAAGGATATCTGGCAGTATATCGAAAGAGAGAATATTCCAATTGTTTCGCTGTATTTTGCAAAGGAAAGACCAGTTGTCACCAGAAATGGCCAGATTATCATGGTAGATGATGACAGAATGAAATTGTTGCCAGGTGAAGAAGTGGAGATGAAGAAGGTTCGCTTCCGTACCCTTGGTTGTTATCCACTGACTGGTGGTATGGAGTCTGAGGCTACGACACTAGAAGAAATTATTGACGAAACCCTTGCATCCGTTGAATCAGAGCGAACAAGTCGTATTATTGATTCCGATGGTGGTTCGGCTAGTATGGAAAAGAGAAAGCGGGAGGGATATTTCTAAAATGAGAGAAGATTTATTGAAATTTATTACCTGCGGTAGCGTGGATGACGGAAAATCCACTTTGATTGGACATATGCTATACGATGCAAAGTTGTTATTTGCAGATCAAGAGAAGGCGTTGCAGTTGGATTCCAAGGTTGGTTCCAGAGAGGGTGCCATTGACTATTCTTTATTGTTAGATGGTTTGATGGCAGAGCGTGAACAGGGAATTACAATTGACGTAGCATATCGCTATTTTACAACAGACAACAGAAGTTTTATCGTAGCAGATACACCAGGTCACGAAGAATATACAAGAAACATGGCAGTAGGAGCATCCTTTGCTTCTTTGGCAGTGATCTTAGTGGATGCTAGTCAGGGTGTGTTGGTACAGACCAGACGTCATTCTAGAATCTGTTCTTTGATGGGAATCAAGCATTTTGTATTTGCTGTTAATAAGATGGATTTGGTAAAGTATGACGAGAAGCGCTTTAAGCAGATCAAAAAAGATATCAAGGTGTTAATGGCTGAGTTTGAATATAGTTCATTACAGGTGATTCCAGTATCTGCTACAGAAGGTGATAATGTTACCACCAAGGCAGATACCATGCCATGGTACAAGGGTGATGCATTGTTGACATACCTTGAAAATGTAGACGTAAAGGATAGTCAGGCACAGACTGGATTTGCATTGCCAGTTCAGCGTGTATGCCGCCCAAATCACAATTTTAGAGGATTCCAGGGACAGATTTCCTGTGGAGAAGTTTCTGTTGGTGATACCATTAAGGTGTTACCAAGTGGTGAAACTGCTAAGATTACTGGTATCTATCAGGGTGACAAACAGGTAGAAACCAGCGGAAAGGGACAGGCTGTAACCGTTACGTTGGATACGGAGATAGATATTTCTAGAGGCTGTGTGATTGTAAAAGATTACGAGATGCATACCGGTAACGTATTTACGGTTTCCTTGCTATGGATGGATGATGACCACCTTGTAACAGGACGTAATTTCTGGTTGAAACTTGGTACCCAGATGATTTCGGCAACCGTTATGAAGATTAAGCACAAGGTTGATGTGAACTCTGGTGCGGAAGTTTCGGCAAAGAGTATTACGAAGAATGAAATTGCTGTGTGCGAGATTTCCGTAGGTAGCAAGATTGTATTTGATAAGTTTGAAAATAACCGCGAGATGGGTTCATTTATTCTCATTGACCGTGTGAGCAATATGACCTCGGCCTGCGGTGTGGTAATGCACCCATTGTCAAGAGGTAAAAATCTCGTATGGCATAACATGGATATCACAAAAGAGCTTCGTGAAAGTCATATGGGGCAGAAAGCCATTACTGTTTGGATGACTGGTCTTTCTGGTGCGGGTAAGTCGACCATTGCCAACGAGTTAGAGAAGAGATTGTTTGCTATGGGTAAATTCTCTATGTTGTTGGATGGTGATAATGTTCGTATGGGTCTGAATAAGAACCTCGGTTTCAAGGAGGAAGACCGTATCGAGAATATTCGTCGTATCGCTGAAGTTTCCAAGCTGATGAATGATGCAGGATTAATTGTATTGACATCATTTATTTCTCCATTTATTAAAGACCGTCGCAATGCGAAGGATATCATTGGAGAAGAGAACTTTGTGGAAGTATATATCAGCACACCGTTGGAGGAATGTGAGAGACGTGATGTGAAAGGATTGTACAAAGAGGCTAGAAGTGGTAAGATACCGAATTTTACCGGTATCTCTAGTCCGTATGAGGCCCCAGAGTATCCAAGCATTACAGTGGATACTTCTAAGCATAGCATCGAAGAGTGTGTAGATATGATTTTGGAAGGATTGAAACCATATCTAGGTGAATAATTTCAAAGGGTGATTAGAATGAAATATGTGGTAATTACGATATTGGCAATCTTCTTTGTATATATGGTTGTGTGGACTTTGAAATACGTTTTTTTTGAAAAACGACAAAAAAAGGTAAAGCGTATTCAAGAGTTGCGTGCAAAGAATAAGGAAGAAGGTCAAACAGCGGATAATACGAAGAATTATTGGTATAATAAAAGAGAACTGGATGCTTGCGAGGAAGGTGAAGATGTGCAGCGATACTATCATTACTTTGACAGCATAGAGGATGGTATTCATGGTCTTTTGTTGGAGATGTATGATTGTGGAGTTGTGCGTATTGATGAACTCACACAGATTTCCTACGGAGAAGATCGCTCTCAGGATGTGGATTTGTCATTTTTGGATGAGATGGTTACGGAAGATATGGCAGAAGAAGTGAGAGAAGATGAAGAGTCCCTTCACGCAACAGAGGACATGGCAGTGTTAGATGATGTAATCCAAGTGGAAGGTGTTATGGGCGGTTTCTTCTCAAAGAGTACCCCTGATATTGTAACAGCTTCCAAGAAATTACAATCCGATGATCCGGGTATTACAGATATTCATGGAACCTTGTCAGAGGGTGTGGAGAATGTCATTGCTGCTGTGGAGGCTGAAAAGCAAGAAGAGGCTAAGAAAAATGAGCCGATTATTGTCAAAGAGGAGAAGTCTGTTGAGGAAGCTAGAAAAGCAAGAGAAATCACAAGCACTCCAGAGATTCGTAATCAAGTATATAGCAAATGGACTGGATATGTAGAGGAATTGTTATCCATGGTTGTGATTCATGCAGCGCCTGAAACCCAGCAGAAGATTGGCAAGGCATTGATGGATTATGGGTACAATGACGTGGATGTGTTACTAGAAAGTCCAGAATATTAGAGGTAAATATGGAGTTTTATGTACCAACCATTGAGGATATTGGTGCAATACGACAAGTAATGGCACGAAATAAAAAGCCTAGCTGTGAGATGTCTGCCGCCAATACCGTATTATGGGCCAAACATTATAAAACGGAGATTGCATTTTGGCAGGAAGAAATTATATATCGATCCCAATTTTTGGGGGACATATATTCCTATTCTTGTAATCTGCTGAGTGCAAAGCATCCGAAAAGCTTATTTGAGAAAATTCTAGAACTTGCAAAAGCGCAGGAACAACCTCTTCGGATGCATTGTATATTAGAAGAAGAGTTTCAGATGATAGAGCAGTGGTATCCTGGAAAATATCAAATGCATACAAGACGTCAGGACAGTGATTATATCTATCTGAGAGAAAAGCTGGCGACACTTTCTGGAAAGAAATTGCATAGCAAAAGAAATCATATTCATCGTTTTGAGGAACAGTACCCAGATTGGAGATATGAGACGATTACAAATGAAAATGTAGACGCGTGTGCAAGAATGGCCATGCAGTGGTGTTTAGAGAATTGTGCAGACGAACAGGAAAACTGGGAGCACGATAAGATTGATGAATCCAAGCTTGTTGTGTATGCTATGCGTCATAGAGAGGAATTGGGAATGATTGGGGGTGCATTACGTGCCGAAGGAAGAATTGTTGCCGTTACTCTGGGAGAACCTTTGACAGATGATACCTTTGTGGTGCATTTTGAAAAGGCATTTCCCGATATACAAGGTGCTTATCCTATGATTAATAGAGAGTTTGTGCGAAATGAATTAGGGAAATATACCTATGTGAATCGTGAGGAGGATTTGGGGCAGGAAGGTCTTCGAAAGGCAAAACTGTCATATCGTCCAGAGCGGTTGTTAGCGAAAGGTATGATTACAGAACAAGAATAGAAGTATAATAAAGAACAGGAAGAGACTTATGTCTCTTCCTGTTCTTGTATATTGCGAACGCCTGATTTTTTGGTCATAGCCAAAACGATAATATTAGCAATGGCTAGAATGACAACCAAAATTAATGCTGTAAGCGCGATGGATATATTTGTGTTACAAAATAGGAAGAATCCACCAACACAAACAACAGCGGTAAATGCCATGGAAATCGCCATGGAGAAGAAGGTGTTGTAATTTTCACGCAACGCACTCATTTCATCATCCCAGATTAGCTTTGGCTGAATAGAGTCAATATAGATTCCCATGTAAGCCACAAAGGTGATGGACATAAGACTCAACAATGTATATAAAATAATATGTATCAAAGGTACCCTAACGATAATCCAAGCAGGGAAGAAGAATACCAATACACCCGCTGCAGGAAATACAATGCCGACAAATGCCTTTGCGTTCCACTGTGTCCAATAGGAGACAGGAATATATTTCATGAAGGAAAAGTGTTTTCCCTCTCTGGAAATCGCATTGGAGCTTAAGCTGTTCAATGCTGCTACAATGACAGAAATTCCTACAATACCCAATAAGAAGAATAATTGAATTTTCAAATCTCTATGAGCGTATAGATGCTGTAAGTCTGCAATGGATAGCTCAAAGCGCGCGATTTTAAGCATGGCATAGATAAACAATGGCCACATAAAGTTAATTGCAATACAATTGGTAAAGAATACCGGCGTTCTTGTGAGAATTCGAACTTCCTTCATAAAGTATGAAAAAGCAGGCGTTCTTTGTTTGCAGGTGTTAAGCAATTTGTCAAGGTTCATGGCCTTTTTGTTGGCACCAGAGGATGTCATACCGATTACACCCTTAAAATAAAGGATTTCTGATAAGAGTAACAAAACGCCGATTACCACTGCGTTTACCGCAATATAACCAAGCAAAGCAAGGAAATCACCCTCTGTGAACACTTTGACAAACAGAGTAACGTTTGGAAACACAATATTCATAACATTAAAGAATTGTTGATTGCCAGAAGCTAGCGTTTCTACATAGTGGTCAATATCCATATCCTGTAAAAATCCGATGGATGCCACTAATGCCACAACCAGGATAAACATGAGGGCAACGGATAATCGTTGAATCAAATCCTTATTGCGCACAACACGGGTAAATGCCATAATCAGCATACTAGCAATTCCGCAATATGCAAGTGGAATGATTGGTAATGTTATCACACCGATTACAGCGAAAATCCAGTTGAGGATTCCCATGTGGGTAGCAACGCCATATCCAACAACGCAGGCGAGTACAAGCGTGAATTGCATCATGTTCTCATTTATAAATGAAGCGGTAAACTTAGATGCAACAATCTGGTATGCCCGTAGTGGCCAAGGTAGCAGATATTCAATATCATTTGAAAAATAGAATTCATTAAAAATTACATTGATACCAAAAATCAAAGTGAACAGACAGATCACATGGAACATCAACTGAATTCCCAAGGGCTCGCAACCAATTGGCTGCAGGGTCTGTGTCATAAGATTCACCAGAACACCGACTCCAATGGTGACTGGAAGTAAAACACCGAACACACCGAATAGGGAGAGAATTATAATCATAACCTTTCGGCGCTTGTCTTGGGGTTCACTCATGCTAATGGCAGCAAGAAATGTTTTTGTAAGCGTAAGGTATCTATTCATGGGCAGTCATCTCCAAAAAGATTTTCTCAAGGTCCATATCAGGATACTTGGCGGTCAGCTCATCCAGTGTTCCGTAGAACAAAGATTTGCCGTGGTTAATAATAATTACTTTATCGCAAAGCTTTTCTGCCACTTCTAATACATGTGTGGAGAAGAGAACAGAGTTACCTGCATCTGCATGTTCACGCATCATCTGCTTTAATGCATATGCTGACTTTGGATCAAGACCAGTTAAAGGTTCGTCTAGAATCCAAACCTCAGGATCGTGTACCAACGCTGCAGCAACCATCATTTTCTGGCGCATACCATGAGAATAACTCTGCATTGGTTTGTCCAATACCTCAGTAAGATCAAATCTTGTTGCGAAGGTTTTAATACGTTCTTTGCGTACTTCTGTTGGAACCTTATATATGTCCGAAATTAAGTTCATGAATTCGATACCCTTTAGTCTAAGAAACATATCTGGACTGTCAGCAATGTAGCCGATTACCTGTTTCGCCTTTAAAGGTTCTTTTTGCATGTCAAAATCATTGATTAAAACAGAACCACAATCTGGTTTTAAAATTCCTGTCATCATTTTCAAAGTGGTTGTTTTTCCAGCACCATTTGGCCCAATGAAACCAACAATCTCACCATTGTTTACGGTAAGATTCAAGTTGTCTACGGCACGAATGGTACTATTGTAGGTTTTGGTAACATTTTCAATTCGTATCATATGTGTTTCCTTTCTTGAAATGTATAGTTATAAATGTATGTTTCTCAAAATATGTTTCGTAATATATGTAGTGTCGCCTGTGTTTACAGGTTCAGTTTCGCGGGATTGGTGACATCGCTGGCAGCTACCGCATAGATCGTGGTAATATCAGGCTTCGATGTCTCGATACTAGAATCTGGAGTGGCATATATCACATCACCATTGTCTGGGGTGCCTTTGGCAGCTACAGCGGATGTGTTAGGAATCAAAAATTCCTGCCCTAAGTACGCCAATACCTTTTTTACATAGTTTTGTGTCTCCTCAAATGGTGGAATACCGTTATACTTGTCCACATTGCCAGGTCCTGCATTATATGCAGCAAGGGCAAGGGCGGTGTTGCCATGATACTTTTGAAGCATTTGGGAAAGGTATTTGGCACCGCCCATAATATTTTGTTCCGGGTCATATGCATTTTGTACGCCCAATGACTTTGCTGTGTCTGGCATTAACTGCATGATACCCATTGCCCCTACAGAGGATGTGGAGTTCGTATCAAAGTTGGATTCTGTTTTGGCAACAGCCTTCAATAAATTCACATCAACATTGTACAGGGCAGCGGCGCGGTTAAAAATGTCCTCTAGCTCCGCGGGACTTTTGACAGTGGCATTGGTTGTAGAATCGGATGTGTCCGATTGTGGCGTTGCATAAATGACAGTTTCTGCTTCAAATACTGCATCGAAACCATTGCCTTCGGTCTGACTGGTGGTCCCCATTGGATAATATGCGTTGTTGTCTAGGTTGTTCACGTTATATATAGAACTCATTTGTATATCCCTCTTCTAATCTATAGTTACAAGCTATTTCAATTTTACTATAAATGAGCAGAAATGGAAATGATTATTTTGACATTACGAAAAGAAAGATTATAATGTATAAAGAGATTCAAATACGGAGGAGAAACATGTATTTAAAGAAGGTCAATCCTTATAGCATATCCAAACAACATAAGAGAGAAAAAATGCACATTTTAGAGAGGGTAGAAGCGCTATTTGACCCAAAGAGCTTTCAGGAATACTATCCTGATAATGATTTGTCAGAAAATATAGATCAAGGGTATGATGGTGTCATTACAGGGTATGGCAACATTTTCGGTCAGAGGGTATATTTCTATGGGCAAGATTTCACCTGTATGGGAGGAACCTTTGGCTATCAACACAGTCAGCAGATTATAGCGATTTTGAAAGAGGCAATCAAGCAGAAAAAACCAATCATAGGTATCTATGACGGTGGTGGTGCCAGAATTCAAGAGGGAGCGGCTTCTGTGGCTGGATGCGGAGAACTATTTCGCATGAATACGTTGGCATCTGGCTATATTCCGCAGATTTCCGTTATTGCAGGTACCTGCGCAGGTGGCGCAGTATATTCTCCGGGGCTGACGGATTTTGTATTTACCATTGATGGCATTAGTAATATGTTTGTTACAGGAGCCAAGGTGATCAATGAGGTACAGGGAACAGACTATTTAATTGAGGAGCTTGGCAGTGCAAATATTCATACCAAGGTCAGTGGTGTCGCACATTTTAGGATGAAAAATGAGCGCAGTTGTTATGAGCAGGTACGGAAATTGATAGATTTGTTACCACCATGTTACAGCGAGGAACGCAGTTATCGCACTGACATCTATCGAGCAAAGGACTTGTCCGCTATTACGACATACATTCCAGAGGATATAGAGGAAGTATATGATGTGGTTCCTGTGATAGAGGAAATCTTAGATGATAATACGTTTATAGAAGTGCAAAAGGAGTTTGCCAAAAACATTGTAGTGGGATTTGGTAAGCTTGGGGGCATTACCGTGGGTGTGGTTGCAAATCAGACACTATATCACAATGGCTCTATTGATGTGGATGGAGCAGACAAGGCGGCACGGTTTGTGCAGTATTGTGATTGTTACAATATTCCTATTATTACCCTAGCGGATTCTACAGGCTTTGTCATGGAGGCGGAACAGGAATATAAGGGTTTGATTCGTCATGGAGCAAAAATGATTCAAGCCTATGCCAATGCCACAACTATTCGTTTGACTGTCATTCTTCGCAAGGCTTATGGAGGACCATATATTTTTATGGGCTGTAAACAGTTGGGAGCAGATAAGCATTATGTATGGCCAAAGGCACAGGTAGCGGTTATGAAGGCTGAAGGTGCTGTTGCGGTGATTAGTAATAGCCAGTTGAGTCAATTGGAAGGCGTGGAAAAGGAAACCTATTTGCAGAGGCAGTTAGATGCGTATCGCAAGGCATATATGAACAGCGATATGGTTTTAAAACGTCATTTTGTGGATGAAGAAATCAAGCCAGAACAGACGAGGGATAAGTTGTATCAGGATTTAATTCGTTTGGCAGGTATGCCGGAAAGCATAGAAATCAAGAAGAAACATTCCAACAGTCCAGTTTGATAGATGTGTATGTGGAGTGTAGAGAAATGTAAAACAAGAACGGGGACCCAATTTGGGTCCCCGTTTTGCATATAGAATGCTGTTACCTATGCAAAAATGATGGAATTAGCATCCACAGTCACAGTCTCTTCTGCTACATCCACAACCACAGTCGTAGCCGTTTCTGCTGTTACCATAACCATTGTTACCACCACAACAAGAAAGAAGTAATAAGATGATGATAATTGTTGAGCAGCTGTTGTTGCCGCCGAATACGCTACTGCCACATCCGCATCCGCAACCATCGTTGCCACCGAAGAAGCTACCGCAACCATTGTTGCCACCGCAACAAGAGAGAAGTAATAAGATGATAATAATTGTCGAGCAGCTGTTATTGCCACCGAATACGCTACTGCCGCATCCGCAGCCACATCCGCAGTTGTTTGATAAGTCACCCATTAGGAATTCCTCCAAATTGTCTTTACACTGTTATATTATTCCAATGGAGAAAATGTGTGACAATGAGATTGATAAAATTTATGTATTTTGATAAAATTTTTATAGTGTTGTATCCGTACATTGAAATATTATGGGGAATGATAGATGAAAACAAGCAGGTATATCATAATAGCCATTGGAATAATATGGACTATGATGAGTTTATATAATTTTAATAGTTATGCAGCAACTACATTTAGAAAGACAAAGCCTGTGGGTATGATGTCAACTGTTGTGGAGGGTAAAGTAGTACTTACATGGGAGAAGATGAAAAATGCAGATGGGTACCGTTTGTATGAGGCAACGAAAGGCAACAAGTATCGATTAATCGGGCAGACTAAGAAAACAAAAATGATTTTGAAGGGAAGAGTGAAAGGGGAAACCTATCGCTACTATATGAAAGCTTACAAGATAAAGTCCAATGGAAAGAAGACTTATAGTAAAGCCAGCAAGAAGGTATCAGTGAGAATACCGCAACAGGGTGTTTCTACTATTAAGAATTTTTTACAAACAGCGATTGCGCCAGTTGGATCTACGATGTATGTGTGGGGTGGTGGTTGGAATAAGGAGGACACCGCTGCAGGAAAAGAGGCAAGGACAACTGGGCTTAGCAAGAGTTGGAGAACTTTTTCAAAGAAACAGACTACGACCTATAACTACAACAATTACAGGTATCAGATTCATGATGGTTTAGATTGCTCTGGATATGTTGGCTGGTGTGTTTACAATGTAATGAACACGCAGAATAATCAACCAGGATATGTGTTAAGTGCTTCGAAACAAGCTAAGAAATTTGCTCGTTTAGGTTTTGGAAAATATCGCTCTGCAAGCAAGATTCGCAATTACAAGGCGGGAGATATTATGAGCTCCACTTGCTCTTGTTGTGGGCATGTCTGGATTGTGATTGGACAATGTGAAGACGGCAGTGTGGTGTTGGTGCATGCATCGCCGCCAGGTGTTCAAATCAATGGAACCACCACGCCAGATGGGGAAAAGGATAGTCAGGCATATCGCTTGGCAAAGAAATATATGAAGAAATATTATCCTACATGGTATCAGAAATATGAGGAAGTCAGTAGAGGACCTGCATATTTGTCCCACTATGGACAGATGCGTTGGAATACCACAGGAGATGAAGTCTTTTTGTCTGACCCGGACAGATATCAAAAAATGTCTGCGGATAAGATTTTGAAGGATCTTTTTAAAACAGTGAAATAAAGGATAAGATTATGTAAAACACAAAAAGGGGATGAACACATGCAAGAATTATTTGATGCAATTAATGAAATATGTGCAAGGATTCAGGTTGTTTCTGATCTGTTTTGGAGCTTTCCTACCAACCTTGATTGGTATGCCAGTATACCAGTTTTAGGAAATTTTTCTCTTGCTATTATTTTACTCATTGGTTCTGGAATCTACTTCACCTGTAGCTTGCGATTTATACAGGTTCGCAAATTTAAGTACGGGTTAGAGGTGTTGAAGCGTAGCAAGAGTCAAAGCACTGGAATTTCACCATTAGCGGCCTTTTTCTTATCCACAGCCATGCGCGTTGGACCAGGTAATATTCTTGGCGTAACCGGTGCCATTGCGGTAGGTGGTCCGGGAGCATTATTTTGGATGTGGATTTCTGCATTTTTTGGTATGGCAACAGCGTATACTGAGTCCACTATGGCACAGATTTTCAAAGAGAAAAAGGGTGAAGATTACATCGGTGGTCTTGCATTTTATGGAAAGAGATTACTTAAGAATTCTGCTTTTGTGGGTGTGTTTTTATCTGTTATGTATATTGTATATGCATTGCTTTGTTTTCCTGCACAGGGATTTAATACCGTATCCTCGGTGGCACAGATTGCAGAGACGGTTACAGGCAATACCGTTCCAACCAACTCCGTATTATGTTGGGTTACCTTTGCGATATTACTTGTGTTATTGATTGTCATTTCCTTTGGTGGAATTAAAAAGGTCACAAAAGTAACGGATATCATTGTTCCTATTATGGCAGTGGTATATGTGTTAACTGTCTTAGTTTTGGTGATTGTGAATATTGACAGAATCCCTTGGTTTTTTACTGCAGTGTTCACAGGGGCATTTAAGCCGGAAGCTGTATTTGGCGGTGCCTTTGGTGTGGCATTGATTCAAGGTGTAAAACGCGGGTTGATGTCCAATGAAGCTGGACAGGGTACTATTACTATGCCAGCCGCGGCTTCCGATGCAAAGCATCCTTGTGACCAAGGGTGTGTACAGGCAATCGGTGTATTCTTGGATACCATTGTCATCTGCACCCTCACAAGTTTTGTGGTCATTATGGGACGTATGTGGTTAACAGAACACGCAGATGCGTGGTTTGAAATGGGTAAGCTACCAATGTTTGTTGCATCAGTGGGAGAACTTGCTCATGGGCAGATTTTTAATGCAATCGTATCGGTTTTGGTATCGGTTTGCTTTGGTTTGTTTGCATTTACTTGTCTGTTGGGATTTTTCTCTTTCACAGAAATTTGTGCAAATCGTATCTCCCAAAAGAAATCATTTATTGTATTGATTCGTGTGCTTTGTCTTATCGTAATATCCTTTGGTGTGTTGACGAGTATTGCGGGCATGGATTTGAGCTCGTTGTGGGATTTATCTGATTTTGCAAACATCTTGATTGCATATTGTAATATTCCACTTCTGTACATTGGATTCAAATATGTGAAACGGGCAACAGCGCATTTTGAGAAGGCGGACAGAACGCCATTTACATCAGAGATTGTGGGTGTGGATGTGCCGGTGTGGGATGAAAAAGCAAAGCAGCATCGGTAGTTACAGATGCATGATTGCAAGCATTTATAATCAACAAAATCAAAAAGTCTCATACTTTATCAATAAGAGATAAGGTATGGGATTTTTTTATGACAGAAAGTAAGGTGAGTCCAGAATTAAATGTGGCAATAGATTTGTCAGAAGAAGAACGGGAGAAGAGTTTGGATTTAAATGTGGGATACAGTGAAGAATTCCAGGAGTGGGAATTGATTATTCGTTATACTGGTAGTTTGGAAGAAATACGGAATGAGTTGGGGATTTCCATTGAAGAGTTGCTTGGTGGATTTGCGATTGTTCGAATTCCGCAGTATTTGATTGGTAGGTTGTCGGATTATCCACAAATCAATTACATTGAAAAACCAAAGTCTTTGATTTTGGACGAAATGGTGGGAATCACGGCTTCCTGTGTGAATCCTGTAAGGTTGCCACAGTTCAACTTAAGAGGTCAGGGAACGTTAGTAGCATGCCTGGATTCTGGAGTGGACTACACACATCCAGATTTTCGAAATGCAGATGGTAGTACACGAATTGTGACGATGTGGGATCAGACAACACCCGGAAATCCGCCTACAGGATTTGATATAGGAAGTGTGTATAGTGCAGAGGATATTAATGAGGCATTAAATGCAGACGGTCGCCCCAGTGAAATAGTTCCAGTGTTTGATTCCACGGGACATGGAACAGCGGTGCTAGGAATCATGGCGGGGAATGGTACTGCATCAGAAGGAGAGATTGTTGGGGTTGCACCGGAAGCGGATATCATTGTGGTAAAGCTTGGAAGTCCGAGCCAGACAGGGTTTCCTAGAACTACCCAACTTATGAGCGCAATGGATTATGCGGTGCGCTATGCCATAGAAGTAAATATGCCCTTGGCTATCAATATTAGCTTTGGTAACAATTATGGAGCACATAATGGGGAATCGATGCTGGAGCGATACATTGATACAGTTTCAGGTTTACATAAGATGTCTATTGCAGCAGGAACAGGAAATGATGGAATTACCGGACGCCATAAGTCTGGTATACTTCAAACTGGAAGAGAAGAAGTTGTGGAAATCTATGTTGGAGATTATGTAAACTCATTCAATTTGCAGATATGGAAGCATTTTTCTGATGAGGTGGAGATTACGTTAGAAACACCGACAGGACGGAGATTAGGACCATTTTCTCCCTATGCAAGGGTACAGAATTATGTATTGCCCAGGGAACAAATTGCAGTGTATTACAGCGAACCATCTCCCTTTAATCCAGAACAGGAAATCTATATTTCATGGATTCCACGAGAGGAATATATCACTGCGGGGATTTGGAGAATTTATTTACAATCGAGGGAAATATTGGCTGGAGAGTATGCCATGTGGTTGCCGGTGGCAGGTAGCACCTCTGCTGAGGTGACCTTTGTGAATCCTTCTATATTTGATACTTTGGTGATTCCATCAACAGCTAGGTATGTCATATCTGTATCGGCGTATGACTCAAGAAATGATACCTTTGCCAACTTTTCAGGACGTGGTCCAAACCTGGAAGCAGAGGTACCACAACAAGTTGCAAAACCAGATTTGGCAGCACCGGGTGTCGCCATTAATACTTGTGCAGTGGGCGGGGGCTACAGCGTATTTTCCGGAACCTCCTTTGCTGCACCATTTGTGACAGGAGCAGCAGTACTTTTAATGCAGTATGGAATTGTGGAGGGACGGGATCCGTATTTGTATGGAGAGAAGGTGCGGGTAAGCTTGATTCGTGGTGCGAGAAAATTGCCATTTCAAGAAAAGCAACCATCGCCACTAGTGGGATGGGGGGCACTTTGTGTGGCAGACAGTCTGCCAGAGTTTCGTTGACAGTGATGATTATAATATTATTCTTGCCATGTGATAAATTTCCGTGTTATACTCCCATCAAATATGTATTTTTGAAATAATGGAAAGGGGATGAATCATATGACAAAAAGATTTCAGACAATTGTTTTGTTTTGTTTGGTTTTTTTAATGTCTTTATCTTGTGTGCAGATTGATAACACCAATGATATATCCCCTGTTTCTGCGGGTGTTTCTGGTTATACCAATGCTTTTGTTTTGGTAGAATCAGAAATATACAATGCCAATAGAGATTATAGTAGTATTGAACAACAGGATTATTGGAATAACAATTCCGCTACCCGTTTGTTTACTTCTGTGTTTAAGCGTTCTTCCAATACCCATAGAAATCATGAGAGAAAAGAGATTACAATTGCTATTTTGGGTATTTTATCCAAGTTGGTATTATTTGCATTTATAATGATTCTATTTGCAACAGGTGGTGCAGGGCTTTCTATGCCATTTCGATGCCTGTTGTTATATATCCACAATATGGATGGAAAAAAGAGAATAGCATAACTTCATTTTAGGTGTGCGAAACACATGTATAGTGTTTCGTCTTATTTTCGTGTGAAAAAAGGAGAAACAAAGATGAAGTTTATGGACATAATGGGATTGCTAGGTGGACTGGCTTTATTTCTGTATGGCATGCAGATGATGAGTTCTGGATTAGAGGCTGCTGCTGGAGACAAAATGAAGCAGATTTTAGAGAAATTGACTGCAAATCGCTTTTTGGGTGTCTTAGTTGGTGCTGTTATTACAGCTATTATTCAGTCATCTTCAGCCACAACGGTAATGGTGGTGGGTTTTGTAAATTCGGGAATGATGACTTTACGCCAAGCAGTATGGATTATTATGGGTGCCAATATTGGAACAACAATCACAGGGCAACTCATTGCATTGGATGTGGGAGCAATTGCGCCGCTGATTGCATTTTTGGGTGTTGCAGTGGTTGTGTTTTCAAAAAATTTAAAATTACATCATATTGGTAATATTTTTGCAGGATTGGGTATCCTATTCATTGGTATGGATATGATGGGTGCAGCAATGAAACCGTTGCAGAATTCAGAAGAATTTGTGAATATGCTGACAACTTTTGAAAATCCGTTGTTGGGAATTCTTGCAGGTACAATCTTTACTGCAATCATTCAATCATCTTCTGCATCTGTTGGTATTTTACAGGCATTGGCAGCCAGTGGTATTATTCGGCTGTCCAGTGCGGCTTATGTATTGTTTGGTATGAATATTGGTACCTGTATTACTGCTTTGCTAGCATCCATTGGGACAAACCGTAATGCAAGACGTACAACAGTGATTCATGTTTCATTTAATGTGATTGGTACTGTAATATTTACAACGCTTTGTATTGTGACACCATTGATTGCATTTATGGAGGGAATGGTACCGGATAATGGTCCTGCACAGATTGCAAATTTGCATACGACATTTAATGTTGTAACAACTTTATTACTGATTCCTTTTGGTAATATGCTTGCTACACTTTCTGAAAAAATCTTGCCTGAGCTTGAGGAAGAGGAGGATGCCATTAGACTTATGTATCTTCCAAATCTTAAGAGCTTGGATGAGGATATGCTTGGTTTGTCAGCCATTAGCATGGATGCTACAAAAAATGAGATCCGACGTATGATGGAAATGGCAAAGAAAAATATTGCTTTCAGTTTTGATGCTTTTGGAAATCGTGATACCAAGTTAGTGGAGCAGGTGGAACAGACGGAGGAATATATTGATTTTTTAAACAAAGAAATATCCAAATATATTTCAAGAGCCATTACCCATGAGCGCAATGAACGTGGAAGTAAGATATTAAATGCATACTTTAAAATTACAAGTAATGTAGAACGTATTGGTGACCATGCAATTAATATTTGTGGTTATTCTAATATGTTGAAAAAAAGAGATATCAAGTTTTCAAAGGGTGCGCAAAAAGAGATGAAGCATATGAAAGAAATCTGTGATGAGTTGATGGAACTTTTGTTAAATCCAGAAGCTGATGCAGTTAAGAATTATGGTGTGATTGCATCCATGGAACAGAGAATCGATGATATGACAAAAAAATACAGAGAAAATATGTTACAACGTATTCAGAAGGGTACGTGTAGTGGTGAAGGGAGCATTTTATATTCTGAAATGTTGACAGATTTTGAGCGAATTGGAGACCATGCTTTGAATATTTCAAAGGAAATGACAGAAATCCAGATTGCGCAACAGTAATCACACATGCTTGTCGACCAACTGGCATAGAGTAAGAATAGGAACATAAGATGTTTCACACATATATCGGGCGGGGTTTGTGAAAGGAGAGATATACATGAAAGATATCTATCAAATGCAACCAGAGGAGCTTTATGAACATATATGCGCAAATGATAAGGGTCTGACAATGGAGGAAGCTTTTGTCAGACAGGAGAAGTATGGAGATAATGTATTAGAAGAAGGAAAGCGAAAGACTTTTTTACAGGTTTTTTTTGAACAGTTCTGTGATATGCTTGTAATCATTTTGATTGTGGCGGCAGTGATTTCTATGATATCAGGTAATGTGGAAAGCACCATTGTCATTTTTGTAGTGATTGTTTTAAATGCAATATTGGGAACTGTGCAATATGTGAAGGCGGAGAAGTCTTTGGATTCCTTAAAAGCTTTGTCATCACCTCATGCGAAGGTCGTTCGTGATGGAGAAAAGATGGAGATTCTTTCCCGCGAAGTGGTGTTAGGAGATTTGCTACTACTAGAAGCCGGAGATATGATTGTGGCAGATGGGCGAGTGTTACACAATTATTCTCTGCAGGTTAATGAAAGCTCGTTGACAGGTGAGTCTACAAATGTAGATAAAACGGATACCATCTTAGAGGGAGAACTTCCATTGGCAGACCGCATCAATATGGTGTATTCTGGTACGCTGGTTACTTACGGGCGTGCCGAGGTGCTTGTAACGGGGACTGGTATGCAGACGGAAATGGGTAAGATTGCAGGGCTTATGAATGCAACCAAGGAAAAAAGGACACCTTTACAGGTGAGTTTAGACGGGTTTAGCAAGCGTCTTGCAGTGATTATAATGGTAATTTGCATCGTGGTGTTTGCTTTGCAGATGTACCAGGGAACAGCGATCTTAGATTCATTAATGTTTGCAGTGGCTTTGGCTGTTGCGGCAATACCAGAGGCATTAAGTTCCATTGTTACCATTGTGCAGGCGATGGGTACGCAGAAGATGGCAGCGGACAATGCCATTATGAAGGAGTTGAAGGCTGTGGAAAGCCTTGGCTGTGTATCGGTGATTTGTTCTGATAAGACAGGCACACTGACACAGAATAAAATGACAGTAACAGATGTGTATATAGATGGTGCCTGTATCAAACCAGAGGATATTGATATTTCGTCACAATTGCATCGCTATTTACTTTACACTGCGATTCTTAACAATGATTCCAGCATACGGGATGGCAGAGGAATTGGAGATCCTACAGAATCTTGTTTGCTAGTAATGGCAGAAAATGCAGGACTCTCTAAGAGAGGTATTAATGAAGAAACCATTCGAAGCATGATGCCTCGTTTGGAGGAAATTCCTTTTGATTCTGACCGAAAACTCATGAGTACAAAATATCGTATCCATGGTGTGCCTACGGTTTTGACGAAGGGTGCCGTAGATGTGTTGTTGAATCGGATTTCTGATATTGCAGAAGGTTCGGGCGTAAGAGCATTTACTGAAAAGGATCGTGATAGGATTGTCGCTCGGAATCAGCAGTTTTCTGAAAACGGTCTGCGAGTTTTGGCATTTGCGTATAAAGAAGTGGAAGAGAATGATACCTTATCCTTTGAAAATGAAAATGGATATACGTTTATTGGTTTGGTGGCAATGATTGATCCGCCAAGGGAAGAATCGAAACAAGCTGTAGAAGATGCCAAGGGTGCAGGAATCAAAACAATTATGATTACTGGTGACCATAAGGTGACTGCATCGGCCATTGCAAAACAAATTGGAATTTACAAAGACGGTGATTTGGCAGTGACTGGACAGGAACTAGATTCCATGTCAGAGGAGATGTTGGATCAGGTGCTTCCGCAAATTTCAGTATATGCCAGAGTTTCACCGGAGAATAAGATTCGTATTGTGAATGCATGGCAGAGAAAGGGTAATATTGTTGCCATGACAGGCGATGGTGTAAATGATGCACCTGCCCTAAAAAAGGCGGATATCGGCGTTGCTATGGGTATTACAGGAACAGAGGTTTCAAAAGATGCTTCCGCGATGATTTTATCAGACGATAATTTTGCAACCATTATCAAAGCAGTGCTGAATGGTAGAAATGTGTATCGCAACATCAAGAATGCAATACAGTTTTTACTTTCAGGTAACATGGCTGGTATTTTTACTGTACTGTATTGTTGCTTGATGGCACTTCCGGCACCATTTAAGCCGGTACACTTGTTATTCATCAATCTGTTGACTGATTCCTTGCCGGCTTTGGCAATTGGAATGGAACCGACAGATCAGAAGTTGTTGCAGGATAAACCAAGAGACCCAAAGGCAGGAATTATGACGAAGGATTTTGTGTTTCATCTTTTGGGTTATGGTTTGATGATTGCAGTGGTTACCATAATAGCTTTTTATGTTGGAATCAAAGAAAGTGCAGCCGCGGCAAGTACCATGGCATTTGCAACATTGACCTTGGCAAGATTGTTCCATGGATTTAACTGTAGAAGTAATCAGTCTATAGTCCGTATTGGTTTTATGAGCAATCGCTGGAGTGTAGGCGCTTTTGTTTTGGGCGTGGTATTTTTAGCTTTGGTGTTGTTTGTGCCATTTATGAAAAAATTATTTTTTGTGTCAACTTTATCGGGGATGCAAATTGTATATATTATAGGTTTGGCAATGTTACCTACGATTTTGATACAGATTTCAAGGGCTTTACGAAAATAAGGCCTTGTGTTATTATTTTATATACTAAGGAGGAAATGAAAATGGAACTATTGATTCAATTTGTGCTATTAGTGCTTGGCTTTGTCATGCTGGTAAAGGGAGCCGATTTGTTTGTAGATGGTGCAGCGGGAATTGCTGGAAAGTTTGGAATTCCACAGATGGTAATTGGTCTTACTATTGTTGCTATGGGTACATCTGCACCAGAGGCTGCAGTTAGTATTACTGCTGCGTTAAAGGGGAGTGCTGCCATTACCATTGGTAATGTTGTGGGAAGTAACATCCTTAATATTTTGATCATTTTAGGTGTAACGGCTTTGATTACTTCTGTAGCAATTGCAAAATCTACACTGAAGGTTGAATTGCCAATTATGTTGGGTATTTCATTATTGTTGATGGTACAGGGGTGTACAGGTAATGCTATAAGCCGATTGGAAGGTATTGTTTTGTGGATAGCATTTATTGCTTACCTTTCATACCTGTTTGTTGTTGCAAAGAATAATCCACAGCCTGTTGAAGAGAAAGAAGAAAAAGAAAAACCGATTTGGTTACTTGTTATTTTGGTTGTAGTAGGTCTTGTACTGATTGTGTTTGGTAGTGATATTGCTGTTGAGGCTGCAACCAATATTGCAAAAGCGGCAGGTTTGAGTGATCATTTTATTGGTCTCACTATTGTAGCGCTTGGTACATCGTTGCCGGAGTTGTTTACTTCTGTATCTGCAGCAAGAAAAGGCAATGCGGATATTGCAATCGGTAACGTTGTAGGAAGTAGCATTTTCAATATTTTATTCGTTGTAGGTACCTCTGCAATTATTACACCAGTTTTGTTTGAGTCAAAGTTCTTAATTGATTTTAGTGTTTCTATTTTAGCAGGTGTATTGCTATGGGTTTGTACATTCAAGAGCAAACTGTTAAAACGCCCACATGGTGTGATTATGTTGGCGGTTTATGCGGTGTACTTTGTTTATTTGTTAAAATTTGCAGAAAAAGTTGCACCATATATTGAAAAATTAGGGAACTAAATCATCATTATATAATATCGATAACAAGAAGAAGGTCTGGAAATTTCCAGACCTTCTTTTAATGAGGGGGGAGAGGATTTCAGTACAACTTAGTTGTACTATATGAAAAGCTCTTACGAGATATACTATACTTTGTAAATGTGAAAGAAATGTGTATAAAATGTGATTTTTCTGAATCTAAAATATTCCATTTTTTGTCGAATTGTAGTAAGATGAAGGGTAGTGAAAATTATAGAAAACATATGGAGGAGTAGATTGTGGTTCGTCATTTGATTTTATGGAAATTAAAGGAGAGTCTGACTGTAGAGGAAAAACGAACAGTCTTGCTAGATATGAAAGAACATTTAGAAGGTTTGGTAGGGAAAGTTCCAGGGCTTATTAGCCTTAACATTGTGATTAACGAGATGGAATCCTCTAATGCAGATGTGATGCTGGACAGTACATTGGAAAGCGAGGCTGCATTGAAGGGTTACCAGAGTCATCCGGAGCATGTGGCGGTAGCCAATACATATGTGAGACCATTTACTGAAGTTCGTATGTGTTTGGACTACAAGGAATAAGAATTCAAACGATATAGAAAAGGGCGATGAGAATATGAACATTATTGAAATGAATCATGTGAAAAAAAGTTTTGGGGATAAGGAAGTATTGAAGGATATTACTTTTTCTATACAAGAAGGAGAAGTGGTTTCTATTATTGGACCATCCGGTTCTGGTAAGTCAACCCTTCTTAGATGTGCAACATTTTTGGAGAGAATGGATGGCGGCACAATTTCTTATCTGGAAGAGGAAGTGATAAAGGAACACGATGGTGTTTCGGTTTATCCTTCTCAGAAAGAAATACGCCAGGTGTGCAATCATTTTGGCTTGGTTTTCCAGAATTTCAATTTGTTTCCTCATTACTCTGTGGTAAAGAATGTTATGGATGCTCCAATTTGTATTCAAAAGCGTGATGAAAAGGAAGTATATGAAGAAGTGAAACAGCTGTTAGAGAAGGTCGGATTGGCTGACAAAGAAAATGCCTATCCTTGTGAACTTTCTGGAGGTCAGCAGCAACGTGTGGCTATTGCAAGAGCATTGGCGATGAAACCGAAGATGTTATATTTTGATGAGCCCACATCAGCGTTAGACCCAGAGTTGACAGCGGAGATATTAAAGATTATGAAGGAGCTGGCAGCAGAAAATATGACCATGGTAATTGTTACCCATGAGATTGAATTTGCGAAAGCGGTTTCTGATAGAGTTATATTTATGGATGAGGGAGTTATCGTAGAAGAAGGTGCACCAGTGGATGTTATTGATAACCCTAAGAATGCTAGAACAAGAGAATTTTTACAAAAACTGAATTATTAAGGAAAACGAAACGTCACGAAAGTGGCGTTTTTTATTGGCAATAAAAGTTATATTTGTATATTTTGTGTAAGAGTGAGAAACAATAGTATTAGGAGAAATTACAAGGAATGAGTATTGTTAAAATGCACAATTATTTTTGAGTACAGTGTGAAAAATGCAGAATTTGGAAAAAATGTGCAAAACGGCTTACAAAAATGAATTGAATTTGTTATCATGAAAATACTTGTGAAGCGTTAACCAAATTTTAGAAAGAGAGGAGTAAAATGTTTAGTATTGGTGAGTATATCGTTTATGGAATGAATGGTGTATGCAGAGTGGAAGAGATTGGACCGATGAATATGAGTGGTATTGACAGTGAAAAGGTTTATTATACGCTTTTGCCACTATACACAAAAGGAAGCAGAGTGTTTACACCTGTGGATAATCAGAAGGTTGTTATGCGACCAATTATCAGTCAGCAGGAAGCGTGTGAGCTGATTGATTGCATGAAAGAGATTGAGCAGATTGAAGTACCAGATGACAAGAGACGTGAGCTTGCTTATAAAGAAGCAGTGAAGTCTTGTGATTGCAGGGAATTGATTCGTATTATTAACACAGCACGTAAGAGAAAAGAAGAACGTTTGGCACAAGGTAAGAAGATGTCTGCGTGTGATGAACGTTATTTGAAACAGGCACAGGATACATTGTTTGGTGAATTTGCAGTTAGTTTGAAGATTGACAAGGGTGAAGTGGAGGATTTCATTACTCGTAGAGAGGAATTGAAGAATATGGCTTCCGCATCCTAATGATAACAATATACAAAGAATAATAAGCGGTTGGTTTTTTCTGTAATGAGGGGGCCAATCGTTTTTTCTTGCCAAAGATATGAATATTCGTTACAATAAGCTTTGTTTGTGAATAAGAAAAGGTTGGACAGGAGTGGAAAAATGCAAGAGAACGAGAATAAGAACGTTGAAATAAAACAAGAGAATAAGATGGGTACAATGCCAGTGAATCGCTTGTTGATTACTATGGCGTTACCGATGATGTTATCCATGTTAGTGCAGGCTTGTTATAATATTGTAGATAGTTGGTTTTTGGCAAAAGTGAGCGAGGATTGTTTGACAGCAGTTTCATTGGCATTTGCTGTGCAAATGTTAATCGTATCCTTTACTGGTGGTTTAGGTGTTGGTGTTAATGCCTTGCTTTCGAAAAGTCTTGGAGAGAAGAATTTTAAAGAAGCCAATCGTGCAGCGATGAATGGCTTGTTTATTGCAGGTATTGGCGCAATCGTTTTTTTGATTTTTGGTGTCTTTTTTTGTGAAAAGTATTTCTTGGCGCAGACGCAGGATGTATCGATTGTAAAAGAGGGGACATCCTATCTTTCAATTTGTATGATGTTTAGCTTTGCTATGATTGCACAGATGATTCTAGAGCGCTTGCTACAATCTACAGGAAAAACACTATTTTCTATGATTACACAGATGGTTGGAGCGATTACCAATATCATTTTAGATCCAATATTTATTTTTGGATATTTCGGACTACCAGCTATGGGTACAGCCGGAGCAGCAATTGCAACCGTTTGTGGTCAGGTGGTTGCGGCAATTCTTGCTTTGATTTTTAATTTGAAATGTAACAAAGAGATTCAGTTTTCCCTTGCAGGACTTTGTCCGCGTGTTTCTACAATCAAAAGGATTTTGGTGGTGGGATTTCCGGCGATGGTTATGCAATCCGTGGGTTCGGTTATGAATTTTGGAATGAATCAGATTTTATTAACCTTTTCTTCTACTGCAACAGCTGTGTTTGGAGTGTACTTTAAGTTGAATAGTTTCATTTTCATGCCAGTGTTTGGTATGAACAATGCGGTGGTGCCAATTCTAGCATATAACTATGGTGCAAAGAATAAGAAGCGTATGACCAAAACCATGAAATTAAGCATTATGTATGCATTTATTATTATGGCAATTGGGTTGATTATTTTCCAGACGGTACCGGACAAACTGTTAGGAATCTTTGAGGCTTCAGAACAGATGTTGGCAATTGGTATACCGGCTTTGCGTACGATTAGCTGGTCTTTTGTAATTGCGGCTGTTTGTATTATATTGATTTCTAGCTTTCAAGCGTTGGGAAACGGACATTACAGTTTGATTATTTCGGTGGTAAGACAGTTGTTGGTGCTATTGCCTGTAGCGTATGCATTTTCACTTACAGGAAATATTAATCTTGTATGGTGGGCATTTCCTATTGCAGAATTGGTTGCACTAGGATTGAGTGCATTCTATTTTATGAGATTGTATCGTAAAAAAATCAAGCCATTAGAGTTTAGTATGCAGGAATAGACTTTTCTGTATGGGGTTTCTATGATATAATACCCCGTGTATAGTAGGCATAGGTGGAATGGAAAGGCATTAAGAGTATGGGCAGAAGAAATAAAAAAGACATATATGGAATCTATGAATTTCAGGATGACAAGCCGAAGAAAAAAATGAAAAAGAAAAAGCCTCTTACCATGCGCAGTGTGATACGTATTTTTGGTATTGTGTTGTGTCTAGTAATTATTTTGTATGGTGTATCCTTTGGGGTAAAATATAGTATGCGTGAGAAAGGGATTTCTCTTTATAAACAAGGAGATTACGCAGGTGCCATCGACTTGTTTTATGAAGCGTTGCAACCACGACTTCCGGGATTGGAATCCTTTGACAATGACGTGAGATTTTACTTGGCGGATTGCTATATTAATATTGGTGAGTATTCTTATGCGTGCCAACAATATGATTATATCCGATTATGGGCAGATGATGAGGTGGAAGGTTTAGATTATCTTCAAAATGTTTCCTATGGTTTGTTGCTTTATAGTTGGGAAGAATATAGAAGTGCATTACCGATTTTGTTGGAAGCATATGAGGATGGTTATAGCGATTTGGTCTTGTATGTTGGAAGCTGTTATGGACAAGTTGGAGATTTGGATAATATGCAGCTTTACTACAATGTATTTTTGCAGAGTAACCCTATGAATAGTTTTATGTATGCACAGTACGCAGCTATTGCGTTAGATGAGGGTAGATTAGAAGAGGCACTCTCTTATATTGAAACAGGTAAAAAGCTACAGGATCAATCTAATATAAAAGAGATTTTGTTTGATGAAATCGTATATTATGAAAAGATGAAAGATTACAATACCGCCTATCAAAAGGCGGCTGAGTTTATTGAATTGTATCCGAATGATGTAAGAGGAAAGAACGAGTATGACCTTTTGTATACGAGGCAAACTGTATCAGAGGAATAACCGGAGGTGCACATGGCACAATTATTTGATAACAAACAAGAAGAAGAACGGGTAATTTTGGTAGCTGTCAATGAGAAGAAGGACGATTCGTCAGATGCTTCTTTGGAGGAATTGGCAGAGTTGGTGAAAACTGCTGGTGCAGTCAGTGTAGGGACGTTGACACAGAATTTGGAATATGCCAATGGCGTAACCTATTTGGGAAAAGGTAAATTAGAGGAACTTAAGACAATGCTTGTGGCATTAGATGCCACAGGCATTGTTTGCGATACGGAGCTAACACCGGCGCAGATGAAAAATCTATCTCAGATATTGGATACCAAGATTATGGATCGCACTATGATTATCTTGGATATTTTTGCAGCTAGAGCCAATACGAAAGAAGGTAAGATTCAAGTTGAATTAGCCCAGTTGAAATATAATGCAACAATGCTTGTGGGACTTAGAGATTCTTTGTCCAGACTTGGTGGAGGAATTGGTACAAGAGGTCCGGGTGAAAAGAAACTGGAGATGGATCGTCGTCTGATTCGTGAAGAAATATCCAAGCTAAAAAAAGAGTTGGAAACAGTAAAAAAACATAGACAGACGCAAAGAAAGCTACGTAGCAGCAATAGCAGTCCGGTGGTATGTATTGTGGGTTATACCAATGCGGGTAAATCCACTTTGCTTAATTTATTGACTAATGCAAATGTGTTGTCGGAGGACAAATTATTTGCAACATTAGACCCAACCACAAGAATGTTGAAATTGCCCAATGGACAAAATATTATGTTAACCGATACTGTTGGTTTTATATCTAGACTACCGCATCATTTGATTCAAGCATTCCGTTCTACTTTAGAGGAGGCAAAATACAGCGACATGATACTGCATGTGGTGGATGCTTCCAATCCCGATATGGATCGTCAAATGTTTGCAGTATACGAGACATTGCGTCAGTTGGATATTAAGGATAAACCGGTGATTACGGTGTTTAATAAGGTGGATCGGTTAACGGAAGCGCCTGTTCTGAAAGATTTACGAGCGGATGCTACGGTGTTTGTATCAGCGAGAACAGGAACGGGAATTCCGCATTTATTGGATGCTGTTGAGGCGAAAATTGCGGAAAGTCAGGTGTATGTGGAGCAGGTGATACCATATAAAGCCACAGGGATTCTTGCAGATATCCGAAACTATGGACAATTGTTGGAAGAAGAATACCGCGAGGATGGTATTTTTATCCGGGCAAATGTTAGAAAGCAGGATGAAGCAAGACTTAATGCATTACTATAGATATATAGAAAATGGTATATAGCGTGTCATTTTCTGGGAGATAAGGCAATGAATATTTTGAATATTGAGAATGTAACAAAAGTATATGGAGATAAGGTCTTGTTTGACAAGGTTAGCCTGGGCATCAATGAAGGCGATAAAATTGGAGTGATTGGTGTAAATGGTTCTGGCAAGAGCACATTTTTAAAAATGATTGCTGGATTAGAAGAGACGGATGCAGGCCAGATTATTAAGAATCATCAAGCAAGCATTGCATATTTGGCCCAAAATACAGAGTTTCAAGAAGGAGACACAATTCTTTCATATGTATGTCGGGACAAAGTGAGTTCTAATCCTAATTGGAATATTGAGGCAGAGGCAAAAAGTATTTTAAAGAAGCTTTATATTGAGGATGTGGATGCATTGATTGCACCATTGTCTGGTGGAGAAAAAAAGAGAATCGCACTAGCTAGAACACTGTTATCACCAGCCCAAATACTAATTCTAGATGAGCCAACCAACCATTTGGATAGCCGTATGGTGCTGTGGTTGGAGGAGTATTTGCAAAAATATAATGGTGTATTGATTATGGTAACCCATGATCGATACTTTCTTGATCGCGTGACCAATCAGATTGTGGAAATTGACAGGGGTCATTTGTATACCTATGAAGCGAATTATTCTGGATTTTTAGAATTACGACAGCAAAGGATTGATAGCCAGGCTGCCAGTTACCGAAAGGTGCAAAGTATTCTCCGCACAGAAATTGAATGGGTACGGCGAGGTGCACAGGCACGTTCAACGAAGCAAAAAGCACGTTTGGACCGTTTTCATGAAATGCAATCCATGAAAGCGCCAGAACAGGACAAACAGGTAGAGATGGATTCCTTGGCGTCTCGTATGGGAAAGAAAACCATTGAATTGGAGCATGTTTCTAAAAGTTATGGAGATAGACTCCTCATTCGAGATTTCACATATTATGCAATTCGCAATGAAAGAATCGGCATTGTGGGGGAAAATGGTTGTGGTAAAACTACTTTGCTGAAAATGTTAGTGGGAGAAGAAACACCAGATAGTGGAACCGTTACCATGGGAGAAACCATTCGCGTTGGCTATTTCTCGCAGATGTCGGAGCACATGGATGAAAGGATGCGAGTTATTGACTATGTGAAAAATGTGGCAGAATATATTCGAACGAGTAAGGGATTAACTTCTGCCTCACAGATGTGTGAGAGATTTTTGTTTACACCTGAGACGCAGTATAATCCTATTGGAAAACTTTCTGGTGGAGAGAGAAGAAGATTATATCTGTTAAAGGTTTTGATGACAGCGCCAAATGTGCTCATTTTAGATGAGCCAACCAATGACTTGGACATTGCAACCTTGACAATATTGGAAGATTATCTGGATGCATTTGAAGGTATTGTAATTGCAGTTTCTCATGACCGCTATTTTTTGGATCGCGTTGTAGACCGCATTTTTGCATTTGAATTAGACGGTACAATTACCCAGTATGAAGGGGATTACACAACTTATATGGAAAAGGCAATTGCCAATGGAACCTTCATGAATGGAGTGGTGACCTTATCAGAGGCACCACCTTCGAGTGAAACCAAAGCTGTGGATAGTAAGGCTACCTGGAAAGCTAACAGAGAGAAGAAGTTAAAGTTTACCTATCAGGAACAGAAGGAATATGAAACCATAGATGAAGATATCGCGCAGTTAGAAGAGCGTATCGAGACTGTGGAACAAGAAATGGCGACAGTGGCAAGCCAGTATACGAAACTTCAGGAACTAGCTGAGGAAAAAGAAAGCTTAGAAAAACAGTTAGAAGAGAAAATGGAGAGATGGGTATATCTTAACGATTTGGCAGAACAAATTGCAAATCAAAAATAAGTATGATTTCATTTCTATTTCACATTGGTAACATAATATATGAAACATATTCGTGACGAAATTTGTGTTTTCATTATTGAAAATGCAGGAAAAATCGGCAAAAATGTTGAATTTTAATAGTTTTTTTATTGAAATGTAAAGAAGATTATAGTATTATGTAACTAAGTTATGTCAATTTATTATGTTTAACAATGGATATGAGGAGTACTTATGAATAATAGAAGAGATTTATTAAAAAGAAAGGCACTTGCGTTTATCACAATGTTGGTTGTTGGTATGCTTTGTGTTCCATTGGTTGGAATGAAAGCAGAAGCTGCAACTACATGTAAGACAAAGATTGCATATCCTGCAACCACAAAAGCACAAGTGAATTTTCGCAAAAAAGCCGGAACAAAGTACAAGAGTTACGGCTTATTGAAAAAAGGACAGGATGTTACCATTTTGGGTTGGTGTACCAATAAAGGAACAAAGTGGTACAAATGTAGAACGAAGGTGAATGGAAAAAATAAGACAGGTTATATTAGTTCTGCCTATGTAAAACAGAAATCCAAACCGACAGGATATGTGAATTCCAAGGTGACCACAACGTTGAATGTCCGGAAAAAAGCAAAAACATCTGCAAAGGTTTTGATTAAGATTCCTGCGGGCACCAAAGTGAGTGTTAGAGGAATCAAATATGCACAAAAGAAATATTGGTACAAAGTAAAAGTGACTTATAAGAAAAAGACCAAGACGGGATATGTAGATAGTGCATATATTGACATTAAGAATAATATTGCCAACACAAAGCCTAGTGACTCTACAACCAATTCGTCGGACGACAAGACAGTTCTTGGTTATGTGAATGAGAAAGTAACTACCAGCTTAAATGTGCGTAATTCTGCTAATGCCCAAAGCAAAGTTTTAGTTGCTATTCCAAGAAATACAGAAGTTATCATTCTTGGAACAAGTGGTGACTGGTACAATATAAAGGTTACATACAATAAAAAAACTTATACTGGTTATGCGGCGAAAACTTACATTACAATTAAAAATTCTACAGATTCTAGTAATGACGATAGTAACAACAATAGTAGTAATGATTCAGGAAATAATTCTAATAATACGAACACAGACCAAGCGTTTGAGGTATTATTAGCCAATTTCCCGGAAAGTTATAAGGCAAGCTTGATAGCATTGCATAACCAATATCCAAATTGGAGATTTGTGGCAGTGAATACTGGTTTGGATTGGAATACTGTTATAACCAATGAAAGTGTTGTTGGTCGTAATGTAATTCAGAGTAATTATCCAAGAGGAACCGCATCACTTGCACCATTTTCTTATTTGTCGACAGCTTCCGGTGCATATGACTGGTCAAAAGACAAATATGTTGTAAAAGATGGAACCAATTGGTATAGTGCCAATTCTCAAGTGATTGCGTACTACATGGATCCACGTAATTTCTTGAACAGCACAGATATATTCCAGTTCGAGGCATTGGCATATGACAGTTCACAGACTGCTTCGGTGGTACAGAGCATTTTGAATAATACATTTATGAGTGGTGATTATTCTGCATATGATTCCACAACAAAGAAAACAGTAAAAGGTTCCTATAAGGATGCTTTTATGGATGCAGGTAGGACTGCGAAGGCCAATCCATACTTCCTTGCTACAAGAGTTAAGCAAGAGGTTGGTGCCAATGGTTCGAATGCAACCAGCGGAACCTATAAGGGATACGAAGGAATTTATAATTTCTACAATATTGGTGCTTTTGATGGTACCAATGCGGTGGCAAAAGGTTTGCAGTGGGCAAAAGGTGGAGCATCTGGTTCTACTACATATGGAAGACCATGGACAACACCATATAAGTCGATTGTGGGCGGTGCACAATATATTGCAAACAACTATATTAACCAGGGTCAGAATACATTGTATTTCCAAAAATTTAATGTGAAGCCAAATGATCCGACTGATTTGTATTTACATCAGTATATGACCAATGTACAAGCGCCATATTCGGAGGGAAGAACAACGAGAACAGCTTATAACGCAATGGGGATTTTAAGTGATTCCATGGTGTTCTATATTCCGGTGTATAACAACATGCCTGCAACAGCATGTGTACTTCCGAAGTCGGCGGGTAATCCGAATCCATATTTATCTAGTGTGAAGTTGTATAATGGGTCTACAGAGCTTACAGGTTTAACTCCAACATTCGCATATAACAAATTTGAATATACCATTGTAGTTCCGAAAGCTATATCTGCAGTCACTGTGAAGGCTTCAGCAGTTAGTTCCTATGCAACAGTAACGGGAACGGGAACATTTAATCTATTAGAAGCTGGTAAAACCACAACATTGAAGGTAACAGGTAAGGCGCAAAACGGCACCACTCAGGTATATACAATCAACGTAACTCGTAATACGCAGTAATGACAAAGAGAAAGGACGACATATATGAAGAAAACAATATCTATTCTATTAGCAGTCGTATTGGTTATAGGTCTTTCTGTATTTGGCATTACCTCGCATAACAAGGCTTATGCAAAAAATGCAGAGATGCATCTGGAAATACCAGATTCTGTAAAAAAAGAAAATGAATTCAAGGTGACGGTTGTATTAGAAAGTGATGTACAGTTGTATTCCATTGATGCATATCTTTCTTATAATGCGGAATTATTGGAATTTATTCCTGATAATAATTTCGTGACTGGAGCAGATGGTGTTCTGGAATTAAAGGATTCCTATGGGGAAGAGACAAAGAATGCAACATATGAAATTACATTTAAAGCCTTGGATACTGGTGTTGCGGAAGTAGCATTGACAGATGTATATTTGATTGATTACGAAGACTTGGACTATATAACAGTAACTCCTTCTGCGAAGCAGTTTGAGATTGGAGTGAACAAATCCATTGCAGAAGATGCAAGATTATCGGAATTGATTGTTGCACCTGGTGTATTTACAGAGGAATTTGATCCAAATGTATTGGATTATGAAATGCATGTGGGATTGGATGTTACAACGGTGGGTGTCAGTGCAATTCCGATGAATGAAGATAGTGTGGTTGGGCTAGAAATGCCAGAAACCTTAGAGCTTGGCGAAAATATTATTGAAATTACGGTTACAGCATTGTCCGGTAATGTGAATGTGTATACTGTTACGGTAATTCGCGAAGAGATTGAGGAATCATCGGATGAAGAATCCGTTGATGATATAAATGATACGGAAGAAGAAGCTAAGGAAAGCACCACAGAAGAAACGTCAGAACAAGCTACAACAGAAGAAACTGTGACCAGTGACGAAACAACAGAGGAATCTTCGGAACAAAGTACAACAGGAGAGTCTTCAGAGCAAAGTACCACAGAAGAAACCGTATCAGGTGAAGATACCACAGAAGAAACAGAACAGGCTACGACAGAGAAAAACGTGACCGGTGATGGTACTGCAGAAACAGTTACGAATGAAGAGTAGTTTTAGTGAAGATGCAAAGGATAAAAAGATAAAGCACAGAAGATAGAATGCAAAAACTACAAAAGATAAAAAGGAACCGATTGAATCGGTTCCTTTTCTTATGTGTGTTGGTTTATAACATACTTTGTAAATCAGGAATATCAAATACATATTTTTTGTTGCAGAAATGACAACCCACCTCGATTGGTTCACCATCGGCAATCATATCTTCGATTTCAGATTTTCCTACACTCATGACAGCTTTGTACACACGTTCCTTTGAACAGTCACAGTGGTATTCAGGGGTAATAGATTCACTGTACACGATGTCGTAACCAGCAAAAAGTTTTTCTATCATATCTTTTGGAGACATCCCTTTATCCATTAAAGAAGTAATGGAAGAGAAGTCTTTTAATCTTGTTTCAAGGTCAGCGATGAGTTCTTCTTCGGCAAAAGGAAGAAGCTGAATGATAAAACCACCTGCATGTTTTACTGTATTGTCCTTTTCCATAAGAACGCCTAAAGCTACAGAAGTAGGAATTTGTTCACTAGTAGCAAAATAGTAGGTTAAATCCTCTGCAATTTCGCCAGTGGTTAAATTGGATTGACCAACATAGGGCTCTTTTAACCCGATATCTTTGATGACGCTTAAAACTCCTAAATCCAATGCCTTACCTACATCCAGTTTGCCCTGAGGACTTGGTGGCAACATAACGTCAGGATTGTTGACATATCCCTTTACCTGTGCCTTTGCATTGGCGGTTACCGTTAGTCCATTAATCGGTCCTGAACATTGAATCTGTAAAGTTAAAACATCGGAATCGTTTTTACACATGCTTCCCATCATTGCACCTGCAGTTAATAGTCGCCCTAAAGCAGCAGTAGCAACGGGACTTGTGTTATGTGTGCTACGAGCAAATTCAACCAGTTCTTTAGAGTACGATGCGAAAAAACGCACTTGGTTATTGGCAGCCATACCTCTTATAATAGTGTCTTTCATTTTTTTTCTCCGTTTCTTGCGATTATATAGATACGCTCACTGTCCTCCGTTGGAGGATTATCAGTAAATGCGTCATATGCCGTTACATATTCTAAACCAGCCATGCGTAGTAAGTCAATTATTTCTTCCAATTCATATCCTCGTTGATGATGTACTTCGTTGTATTTTTGGTATAAGTTGGTATCAGATTGACGTACAAAAATGGTTAAGTCATATTGATTGACATTGTCTTCTTCAAAGAAACTGTTTTCCCAAGTATAACTACAATCTTCCTGATGGTCGCAAAAGGTCTGGTCACCGAGAACATTTTGATAGAAGTGAAGTGTTTTTAAATCAAAGAGGAAGATGCCATCCTTTTTTAAGTAAGCCTTTATGCCCTGGAAGGTATGTAGGATATCTTCTTTGGTTACCAAATAATTCAAACTATCACAAACGCAGAAAAATGCGTCGTATGTACCCTCTAATGTTAAGTCGCTCATGTCCTGCAATTGTAAAGAAATATGTGAGTTTGGGGTAAGCTTTTCGGCTGCAATGCTAAGCATATCTGGAGAATTGTCGATTCCTGTAATATGGTATCCCTCTTGTTCCAGTAGCAGAGACAACGTTGCTGTTCCGCAACCAAGTTCTACCAGATTTCCCTGTTTTATATTGTACTTGTTAAGAAGACTTATTATATACTGACACCATTCTTTGTATGGGATATTGTCCATAAATTTGTCGTATACATATGCAAAACTATGATAATTGGTTGACATAACACTGACTCCTTTTCAAATGATATAACATAAGAAAACCGCAATAGTACATTACTATTACGGTATTCTTCTTCGTGACAAAATGATATTCATGTTCCGTCTATTCATTCATGCGAGATTAGAAATCTAAGCGATCCATATCTGCTAACACATCAGGATCCTCAGAAACATCTGATAATCCTTCGTTCTCATATGCAGTAGGCTCTTCTGTAGCAGATGTTTCGTCTGCCTTGCTTGTGTTGTTACTGTTGAAAGAAATTGTTGGAATAGTAACGTCAGCAAAAATCTCCTTCATGTCTTCAGCAGAATCAGCAACTGTTTCAGCAACTTCTTCAGATGTTTCTGTTACAGCATCGGCAACATCCTCTGCGGTATCTTCTGCGACATCAGCAACATCCTCTGCCACATCTTTAGACACTTCTGCAGCGGTTTCCTGAATATCTTCCATTGTGTCTTCAGAACGCTTGAGGCTAGATTCTTTTAAATTGTCTACTGCATTGGAGATGTCATCAGCTACCTCTTTTGCAGCATCTGTCATAGGGATATCCTCTTTCGCATTGATTGTAATAGAGGTGTATTCTCTGTTCTTTTTGGCGTCATCAGCGAAAGCGATATCTTCAAAATCGTCTTCAAAATCGTCATCAAAAAAGAAATCGTCATCTTCGGTGGCAAATTTGTCGCTTACTTTATCACGTAAGGTGGTAAATTTGTCACATGCCTTTTTGTAAATATTGCTTTCCTTAATCTGATCGCGAAAAACATAACATACACCACCGATTGCGGCAACAGTTGTTGTAAAAGCAAGTAATTTGCCAAATGAATTCTTCTTACCCATAAATCTAATCTCTCCTTAATTCTTATATACTGTAAAAAAGCTATTCTCATTTTAATATGATAAGGAAGAAAATGCAATTTATTTTTCTTTTCAATTTATTATTATGCAAATAGCATATGTTTATTATACAAAAAAGTGAAATTTTAAAAAAAATTAATTTTAAAATGGAGAGTTTATACAAAATATACAATAGAAATATGTCAAAATAACGGAAAATGAATCAAAATTCAGTTGTCAATGTGTTTTACTTGTGATATTATTTAAATAATTAGGTGGAATTTATTTATTTCACACAAAATGCAAGAGGTAAGGAGGAGTTACGATGCAGAATTTACCAGCAACAGTTACACGTAGCAATGATACGAATATTATTTCCATTGCAGCATCTTCGAATAAAGGAATGTTGATTCGTTTTTTGAATGAACAGGTTGAAGAAGGATTTTATGCATTAGTTATCGATTACTTAAAGGATCACAATTTTGATTTGTCTACAATGCTTGTTGATGATGATGTGAAAGCACAATGTACAAAACTATATGAATTAGGTGAGTTTGTTGATGATCATATCAAGAGGCAGGGCAAATATGAGATTGAGGAATGGATTGAACCATTGTTCAAGTTTGTGTATGGAGATATCGATCCAACAGATACAGACGCAATTATCAATACAACAGGTATTTATCGCTATAGTATTTGGTTGATTTATTTATATCAGCTTGATCACTTTGGTGAGGCTATGCGTTTGATTGGTGAGAGAGTTGCTCCTCTTCTTATTAATACATGTTATCAGATTGCTGATGCAGATGATAGACCAGCAACATATGATAAGGCTGTTATGGGATACATGGATTTGATTAATGTTGTAATGGAGATGGATATTCCACCTTCAGCAGCAAACTCAGAGTCTTATATGAACAACTTAGAAGTATTGTACGACTATTTCGTAGAGGATACACATGTTGGTAATGATTACAAGATTCAGTTTAGTATGGGTATGTTTAATTCATTTATTCGTAAGCAGGATTATAGCAAGGCATTTGAATTTTATGGATTGAACGCAGAGTATATTCCGGTAGACAATATGGTAGTATATGACAACTTCAAAGAGTTGATTCGCAACTGCAACAGCACACAGTACACCAACGTGTTAAGCAGAACAGTTATCTCAGCAATTTCAAAGCAGGATATTTATAATAAGCGAATTGACAGCTTGTTGGTTGAGGTTGCTACTTTTGTTAAAAAGGTATATCGTTATATTGAAGATGAACCAACAATGAAGCGTAATCTTCAGATTTTGGGTACTGGTTCTTCATTAACAGATAAGACTAACGTATTCGAAGGTTTGTATGAGTACAATCTTGTATTCCATGAGTGTGGAATTAAGCAGTTGGTGAATCAGGATTTATCTACTCGTTCATGGGAAGAGAAATATGAAATTCTCGAAATGCTATATACTACATTGAATGTAGTATTTGATGGTTACAATGTATATGAGATTTCTAACCGTATTGAGCATCAGTATGTTGAGTTGAATTGGATTGGTAACTATGTGAATGCGAATCCATCTATGCTAAAGTTGTTCTTCAGTGTCAAGGAGAAGATTAAGGCATTTAAGGTTCGTAAGAACACAATTATTGAGAAGAGTAAGACCAATTATGAGATTAAGCAGTTATTAGAGGATAGACAGAAACATCTTGTATTCTTAGCTGCTGATGATATGATTAAGCATGGATTGAATGATAAGGAGAATCGTATCTTACATGATTCGTACAATATTGATCGTGCAAGAAAGATGTTCCAGGATGCATATGCAAAGATTAATTTGCCATCTAAGTATGATTCAGGAAAACAGGATGCTCCTTCTTCCGCACCGAAGTTTAGTTTTGGTAAAGTGGTTTCTAATGCCTCAGGCAATAATAACCCAGAAGTGAGCAAGATGTTTGCAAATCTTCAGATGGAAGAAATGCTTTGCAAATCAGAGTGGTTGTGGAATCAGTATCTTGAAAAGGGTACAGAGCGTCAATCAGAAGAAGAGGGTACATACAGTGTAGCTTGCTTGATTAAGGTAGTTGAGATGTTGATTGTTCGTAAGAACAAGGCTGCAGCTCCAGAAGCATCACCTAACAAGAAGGTTATCATTACTAAGACTGGTAAGGTTATTGAATTGTCAGATGAATCAGATGATAAGCCAGTGAATACCAAGAGTAATGAGCCAACTGTTATTGAGTATATCAATACAATTGAAGAGCATTTGAAGGATCGTCGTGAGGATAATGTTGCATACGTTAAGTCTTATATCGAAGATTGGGTTAGCATGTTAATGCTGAATAAGTTTGATAAGGATTCTTTGTTGTCACCATTTGATGCAGACGAGATTCGTTCAAAGACCTTACAGACAATTAAGAAATTGAATATTGATATGGTATCATTATAAGATGCAGATGCTGAGGGGAACCTAATGGTTCCCCTTTATTATTTATGTGGACCTCGGAATTGCGCGGACGGTCGTGGAACGTAGAAGGTCGAACCGACCAGCACAGGATTGTGCTCGAAACAAAAAAAGAACGATATCAAAGATATCGTTCTTTTTTGTTCAGAGCGCGAGACGGGGATCGAACCCGC
>JAZSPZ010000047.1:0-10985 GCA_045537735.1 Lachnospiraceae bacterium | reverse complement strand
TGGTGTCTTCAATCTGAGTGGCACAAACACGATCAAGAACAATATGCTTGAATCCACATTTATAAATGGCAACATAGACGGATCGATGACATACGCAGCCTTCACAGATGCGGAGAACGGAGACTACTCATTGTCTGCAAAATCATATTGTATCAATGCTGGAGAAGATATTGCAGACTCTCTTGATTTGTATGGAAATGCAAGAAAGCAGGGCGAAGCTGTTGATATGGGAGCAATCGAGTCGTCGCATAAGAAGGCTCCAGTGTTGAAGAGCAACGAGATAGTATATGTGAAGTCGGGTTCAAATGGAGACGGTACAAGTTGGGAATCTGCGTTCGGTGATATTCCACAGGCGATATTTGCTGCGTCGGCAGACGGAAAGAAGCATCAGATATGGGTGGCAGCCGGCACATATTACGGAGACACAACGCTTTCAACAGTTGTTAACCTTGCACCAGGTATAAGCCTATATGGAGGATTCTCAGGAAACGAGAAATCACTTGCGGTGAGAGACACAGCGAATAACCCAACAATATTGGATGGAAAGAACAAGAGACGAGTAATTACACAAAACTACGGTTTTGCCGATTCGATGGCAGTTGTGGTGGACGGATTCACAATCCAGAACGGATATATGAACAATGGAGGTGGTGCTTATTTGTGTAAGAATACAACTTTGACCAACTGTATTGTTAAAAATTGTCGTGCTATAGAATCAGGTTCTGCAGTATATGCAAACGGTGCTAATGTTACAAATTCTATTGTTTGCGATAATGGAGTTGTTGATTATAATACGAATAGAAATGCAGCTTTGTATTTGGTAAGTGCTAAGTTGGATAGCTGTATTGTGAAGAATAATTCGGCTTATTATACAAGTGCTTTGCAGGCTGAATCAACAACTATCACAAATTCATTGTTTGAAGGAAATGGTAATTGTAATGATTATATAATTACTTTGTCGAAGTCAAGAATGTATGATTGTAAGATGATCAACAACGTCAACAATTCAAACAGTAGTGATCAGGTAGTTTATCTGTCATCTGGTTCCATTGTTGAAAGATGTTTGATTGATGGAAATGAAACTTATCATCAGACAGTGTATCTTACAGGAAGTTCAACAATCTCTAATTCTCTGATTACGAAATCAAAGTCACGTTCGTCTCATTTGATTGAAATTCGCGACAATTCAAAGATGATTAATTGTACAGTAGCAGACAATGTTTCTAATAGTCATACTGTTTGCTGTTATAATACTCCGCAAATCTTGAATTCGATTATTGTGGGTAACAAACGATCTGACAAATCTGAGACTGTTTATGTAAACGGAGCTACAATCAAATATTCAATGATTGAAGGTGGAGCAAATGGAGAAGGCAATATTGACGGAAGCAAGTCGAGCGCAGCATTTGCAGACGCATCCAAGGGTGATTATTCACTTTCTGGAACTTCTTTATGTATCAATGCAGGAACTGACGTGGCAGACTCACTTGATTTGAACAAACAAGTAAGAAAACAGAGTGAGGCTGTTGACATGGGTGCTATAGAGTCGTCATTTACAGAAAGAGCTACAGTAGGTTCAATTATATATGTTAAGGCTGGATCAGACGGATCTGGTTTGAGCTGGGATGATGCACTTGGTGAAATTAATCAGGCGGTAACACTCGCGTCGACAACAGGAAACAGGCATGATATTTGGGTGGCGAAAGGCACTTATCTCGGAGATACATCATTGGTATCTGCAATTTCTCTTTCTGCAGGAGTGAACCTATATGGAGGTTTTGCAGGAACAGAATCATCATTGGATGAGAGAAATCCAAAGACGAATGTCACAATTATCGATGGTAGGTATAAGAGAAGATGTATTATCCAAAATTACGACTTTGCCGATTCTTTGGCAATCGTGGTAGATGGATTTACAATTCAGAATGGATATTTGCAAAACAACAGTGGAGTGAATGTGAAATCAAAAAAGAACACCACTTTCAACAATTGTATTTTTAAAAATGCAAGATCTGGTAATGAGAGTGTGTATGCAGAGAAGTCTACATTCATAAACTGTAAGTTTACAGAGAATGCAATTCAAGATCTTGAAATCTATGGTGGTATTATAGACAGTTGTTCATTCGCAGACAATACGACTACTCAGAGTAATAAGATTGTCTATTTGAGTGGAACAAGAATGTCAAATACTCAGCTATGTGGTATTACAAATGATTATGGAATAATTGATGCAGTAGACAATTCGGTTATTTCTCATTGTAAAATTATGAATAATAAGACGAAGTACTACAATACAGTTTACTTGTCTTACTCGACTTTGGAAAATTCTTTGGTGTGTGGCAATGAGATATATAATAGTGGTTATAGTTATAGCATTATATCTGCTGATTATACATCATTTATCACCAACTCTACTATTGCACATAACAAGACAAGAAACAGTAGTGCGGTAAGTTACCGTTCTTCATCTTCTAATAAATACACTACAATTGCCAATTCAATCATCTATGGCAATAAGGTGACTGATGTTGTACTGCCACAGGTTGTTGTGTCTGATTGTTTGAAGGTTAAGTATTGTGCGTCGGATGGAGATTTGGTTGGTGAAAACAATATTAAGTTGGCTACTTCAAATAGCGGATCAGATGCATCAAAGAATTATGTATGCTTCATTAATGCTGCTGGAGGCGACTACCGTCTACATGCGACATCTGCTTGTATCGACAAGGGTCTTGACAGTGTGATGACTGCAAAGACAGATATCAACGGAGGTGCAAGAGTCTATGGCAAGGCAATTGATCTTGGAGCAATTGAGTTTGATGGAGAATATGTTCAGATGTTGGATTACAGTCAGGTGGTTTGCTACAACAGCACATCATTAGAAGCAACATTCGATTCTACAATTTCTAAGATAGATTGGAAGATTGATTATGCTGGTAATGTGACTGGATTTGAAACAACATCTGGAACGGGCACAACAATTCCGTCTATGCAACTTCGTACATCAGGAAGTAATATCGACACTTTGACATTGAAGGTGACACCTTATGATAAGTCTGGTGTGGCAGGTGTTCCATTCAACTATAATTATTTTGTATATCCTGATTTCTCTAAGAAGAAGGTTAATTTTGCACGTCCTCAGGTTGCATATGTTGTGAACGAGCAGAACAATACTATGACAATTGAGTGGAACAGATTGATACTTCCTGTTGAGGTTGATAAATATGATTTGTATGTATGGAAGGCATCTCAGGAAACGCCTTCTACACCAATCGTATCTTTTGTGAAGGATCACAGCAAATATTTATCAGGCCTTGACAACCATACGACATATAAGTATATGGTGAAGGCTGCGATCGCGTGCGACACTGTTTGCTCTGATATCGACAGCTTCAGAATAGACATACCAGTAAGTTTGGAAGTCAGTGGAAATGTCAATTGTGTGTTTGGTTCAAAGTTGAACGAAACATCTTCGTTGACACGTTACGTGAAGGGATTTGAGTTGACAGACTCAATCACATATACGATTTCCGGAAAAGACGCTGCTGATTTCTCGGCTAAGTTTGAAAATGGTTGGGATAAACTGAATGGTGGTTATCTAAGAATCTACTATACTCCAACTGATGTAAAGAAACAGACGAGTGACGCAGAGATCACAATTAAGTCAGGCAATTCAGGCAAGTACGAAATCACACTATATCTAGCTGGAACATTGTCAAACTACTATGTATACGATGCGGTTGTAGATAAGGATGTGTACCATGCTGGAGACACTGTGGGTGTGACAGGTATCCTTACTGATGCCTATGGTACTCCAATGGCGGGCAAAACACTTACAATTGAAGCAAATTCAAATGTCGGATTTACACACTCTACGACAGGAGTCACAGATTCGACTGGCCGTGCTGCTGTGAAGTTCCCAACGGAAAAGACAGAATGTGGTACGTATACAGTGAAAGTATATGTCGGTTCTAAATCTGAAAATGTTGCTTACGCTAGTTTCGATATTCCTGGTATGGCATATACAGGAGGTACAACGAAGTGGACAATCCAAAAGGGTGACACTATTGACGGCACTATTACAATTACAAACAGAAGTTCTGTTGCTCTTCACAATCTTGTGGTTGAGACACGAGAGTTGGCAGATGGTTTACAAGTAGCGTTTGATACATTGAAACTGCTTAAAGGAGGCGAATCTGCAAGAATTCCGCTCAAAGCTACTGGCACGAAATTGACGGAAGGCAAGATGTATCTTCCAAGTGTGTTCCGAGTATCTTGTGATGAGAACACGACATGTGATTTCTCAACATATTTCTATTGTGAACAGCCTTATGGTCAGATTAAGGTTTCTCCTGCAAATATCAATGAGTATGTGTCGAAGCAGAAACCAAAATATATCAATATAGAGTTGACAAATGCAGGATTTGGAGAGACGGGAGAGATTACATTGTCATTGCCTGATTTTGAAGGATTTAGCGTTCCTGAAAAGACGTTGCCAAGCATCAAGTCTGGTGATACTGTTTATGTTCCGTTGAAACTTGCATATTTTGATGGAGCTCCAATCAATGTGCCATATACAGGTTCGATAGGAGTCAATTGTGATAATGGAAAATCTACAAACTTGTCATTCCGAGTTGAATACTCTTCAGAATCAAAGGGTAGCTTGGAGGTAGACGTGGTGGATGAATATTTCTACAACACTGCGGATAAGAAACATTTGAATGGTGCTAAGGTTGTTGTTCGCAACCAGTATAACAATCAGGAAGTTGCCTCTGGCTATTCTGATACATCAGGTATTGTGAAATTTGACAGTATTCCTGAGGGTTCATATTTGTTATGTGTAAAGGCGGACAAGCATTCAGAATATCAGGAGACAATTGAAATTCAGGCTGGTCAGAAATTGGACAAGTTCGTGTTCTTGGCTTATCAGGCAATCACATACACTTGGAATGTGGAGCGAGTTGAGATTGAAGATAAATATGATATCAATCTTGATTTTGAGTATGAGACAAATGTTCCTGCTCCTGTTGTGACATTGTCATTCCCTAATGGAGTTCCAGACAAGAGTAGATTTGAAGTTGGTGTACCAAAGACAGTACGTCTACAGATAACTAACCATGGCTTGATTGCGGCTCATTATGTTAAGTTTGGTATGCCTAGAGTGCCATACTACAGATTCTATGTGCCATACAACTATATAGATTCGTTGCCAGCTAATCATACTGAGTTTGTGCCTGTTACTATTGTTCGCACTGATGACGAGTTTGGCTCAGGCAGTTACGTCAGCGGTGGAGGAGACGGAATTCTTCTTGAGGATGAGTCGTTTGGCACATCAGAGTGTCCAAACGTACATGCTGAGTATTCTTATGTCTGTGGAGTATTGAGACAGTTGTCGGCAGTCAGCCAGAATGCTTGGGGTTGTCCATATTTGGTTCCTTTGACAGGAAATGGAGGTTCTGGAAGTGGCGGATTTGATATTCCTGCTTATGGAGGAGGTTCAACTGGTGGTGGTCATGAAGCTGGTAACGTGAAGAACCATCACTATTCAGTCAACTTGGATATCCCTTGTAATTCGTGTCAATCTAAAATTGATCCTTGGGGATGTGTAGGAGATGTACTTGGATATATTCCTGTAGTTGGACCGCTTCTAAATTTCGGAATAGACCAAATAGACGAAGCTGTAAAAAGAGATCAAGAAAAGCAACGTAAGAAACAAAGTTGTGAACAAAAGGACCAAGAGGATGAACCTTATGATATTGTAGAAAATATTGATTTCGATTTGCCGGGAGATCTTGCTGATAGTTTTGAAGAATTCACGGTTGGAAGTGAATCAAAAACGTTCCATGAAGCAGTGACCGATTATTCTAAATTTAAGGTTCATGATGGAGTGTTAAGTACTGCTGGTGAATTACAGACAGTTTATAAGTCTAGCAAATTGTTAGGTGATTATTATGAAGATCCGGAGAATTTTGATTATTACAATCTTGTTGATCTTGTATATGAGGAAGGTCAGAATATTTTTGACAATGTGACGGACGGTTATGATATTCCTATAATAGGATCTGTTCCTTGGGATTGTTTGGATTTAAGTTGTCAGATGAAGTCTTGTGAAAAGGGCAGATATGCAGAGAATTGTGGTCGATATTTAGTAGACAGAGCACTCGGAAAAAATGAGGAGGATGAAGATACTCGTGTGACTGTTACAACAGCTGGAGATACTGTAATGATTGTTGATGGTGAAATTGCTGATATTCATTATTCTGATGGTACACGTTTGAGTGATGAAAATAATCCAAAGGAATCTGCAATTGCAAAGGCGAAGTATGATATGCCAAACAGTATTTACCAAACTGCAGATGCTCGTACATTGGCAGTACATGATGCTGTTGAGTACACAGGATTCCTTCAATATAGAGGAAATATTATGAAAGAACTTGTGGGTGATGAATCTGTACTTTCTAAAAATGGTATTATTGAATATTTCGATTATACTATAAAAAATTACTCACGAGGCAAGCGTATTGAGATTGATTCTATCAAAAAGATGCCATCTACAACGCTCACTACTACAGAAATGATTGAATTAGCACAGCGTTGGAATGAAACTCTGGTCGCAAATGAAAACGGTGTATATTCTCCAAATGAGCAATATCCTAATATCGTTGATAATGAGGTGATTAAAGCTTATATGGATAGTGTGATAAACTTCTATACATATTTAAAGTTGAGAGGTTTTGGAAATGTACATTGTATGATGTTGTCTATTAATGAGCAGGTTAACAAGCCATCGCAGAAGAGTGTATGTGCAAGTGTTAAGCTTCATATTGCTCAGACATTGACAATGACTCGTGAGGCATTCGACGGTACTCTTACAGTCAACAATGGCAATGAGTCTGGTGCTATGGAAGGATTCAAAGTCGTGCTTGAGGTTCGTAATGATAAGGGAGAACTTGCTAATGATTTGTTCCAGATTAATACTCAGAAGTTGACAGGTATTTCCGCAATTGATGGTACTGGTGAAATAGCTCCAAAATCGGAAGGAACTGCTTTATTCAGATTCATTCCTGAGAAGGGCGCTGCTCCAACGTCTCCAATCAATTATTCATTCGGTGGATATATCGTATACGTAGATCCTTCTTCTGGAGATACAGTAAAGGCAGATCTATTCCCAGTGACATTGACGGTTAATCCAAGCCCAGACTTGCAGATCGACTACTTCATGCAGCGTAATATACTTAGCGACGATGCTTTGACTCTTGATCGTGTAGAACCAAGTGTACCTGCTGCTTTGGGTGTGAGAATCGACAACCAGGGTTATGGTATCGCTAAGAATGTGAAACTTGAGACTGCTCAGCCTGAGATAGAAGCCAATGAAAAGGGATTGTTGATCGACTTCGCTATTATTGGCTCTAGCTTGAATGGCAAGGATTGTGATCTTGGATCTGAAAATATCGACTTTGGTAATATTGAGGCTCATTCTGCTAAAACTGGTGTTTGGTGGTTGACAAGTTCTTTGCTAGGTCATTTCACTAAGTATGAGGCAAGTGTTGTCCATGCTAATAGCTTTGGTAATCCAGAGTTGAGTTTGGTGAAAGGAATAGCAATCCATGAGTTGATTAAGACTGTTGATGCTTATGGTGTGAAGGATGATCATGTCGTCGACTTCCTTGTCAATGATAAAAAGGATGATGATGACACTCCTGACGCAATCTATTATTCTGATGGAGGTAGTGATGATGTAAATGTCGCACAGTATACAACTCTTGATAAAAAGAATGTGACGTCATCAGACACTGTTGTCAAACTTACTGTCACTCCATCTAAGTTAGGTTGGAACTATGCTCAGATGAGTGATCCTGGTGATAATTGTTATGATATTGTAAAGGTTGTCAGAGTGAAGGATAGTGTGGAGATACCATTGAGTAATGTATGGACAACATTCGTCACTCTTCCTGATGGTCTGGAACCAATCTATGTGAACCGTCTACATTTCTTAGATTACATGACTACTCTAGGTGAAAATGATTACAATATTTACTATAGTATAAAGAAGAATGTATTGAAGGTTGCCGAGATTTCTGGAGTCCCTACTGGTGTTGATGCCGTGACTTCTCCTGTAAATGCGGTAGTCGTTAAGTTCAATCGTAAGATCCTGAGTGAAACATTCGACTATAATGATATAGAACTGTATTGTCAGGGTGGTGAGAATCTAAGTGATGCTTCAGTTTCGGTTGTTAAACAAGATGATTATACTTATTTGGTAGATATCTCATCAATAACAAATAATTCAGGTTTCTATAAGATAGAGGTTAATGTAAACAACATACTAGATGAGTATGGTAATGTTGGAGATTTTGGCAAGAATGCTACTTGGAGTCAGTTGTTAGAGCACAATTCTCTTGTGGATGTTTGGAACAACAATGATAGTATTGTTGTATATGCGGATCATAACCACATATATGTCAAGTCTTCAAAAGCTGGTTCACTTGATATCTACGACATTCTTTCAAGGTTGATTGTGAAGAATGCCCGTTATGACGAAGGTGTCACTCAGATAGCTGTTTTGCCTAAGGGTATATATATCGTCAACGGCAATAAAGTGATTGTGAAGTAACGTTGTTATCTTATTTAGATAGATTAAGAAAACCACTTTCTGGAAATATTTCGGAAAGTGGTTTTTTTGTTTGACGACGGCTATAAGTGATGACAATTTGTTTAGAAAATGTCATTTGTATTATAGATGAAATCAGTTGTTGTTTTAATCAGCCAATTTTACCTTTGTCGAAAATCATACAATGGTTTTAAATGTATGGAATTTTGAGTGTTTAATTAAAAAATGTATTATGGCAACAAATTTTGAATTAATGAAGCTTCCATATGCTGAGGATGCGTTGGAGCCAGTTATCAGTCGCCAGACAATTTCATTTCATTATGGAAAGCATTTGCAGGCATACGTGAACAACCTGAATGCATTGCTCCCTGGTTCTGGTTTTGAAGGGAAATCACTCACTGACATTGTGAAACAATCAAATGGTGGTGTTTTTAACAATGCGGGACAGATATTGAATCATGAACTTTATTTCGGTCAGTTTTGTTCTCCAAAAGCAAACAATGTGCCTGCTGGTGATATAGCGGCTGCCATCACAAGGGATTTCGGCTCATTTGATGCGTTTAAGGAAGAATTCCAAAAGAAATGTGCTACTTTGTTTGGCTCAGGTTGGGTCTGGCTGTCTGCTGATGCTGATGGCAAACTTGTCATTACGCAGGAGCCAAACGCATCCAATCCAGCACAACGTGGACTCATCCCACTTCTGACTTTTGATGTTTGGGAACATGCCTATTATTTGGATTATCAGAACCGTCGCCCTGATCATCTTTCTGCTTTATGGTCGATCATTGATTGGAATGTGGTGGAGCAGCGTTACTCTGTTAAGTAATATGGGATAAAATAAAAAACCACAATTGACTCTTCACAGAGTGATTGTGGTTGTTATAAAAAAGTATAGCTTTACCTAAAAAATATTATCGGTTATGTGTTTAGTTTTTTCAACCTGATTTTAAAGCTCCTCAAACTTGTTTTTACCTCTCATTGTATGACGTAGGGCACTTAGCAGCTCCTGCGACTCCTGAACCAGATTCAAAAAGACAGTCATGCTCTCTATGTTGAGCTGTTTGGTGTGAATGTCATGAATGATACGTTTGCGATAATCGGAAAGATTTGACTGTAATTTTGCCGCATCGTTTCGGATTTGTGCCGCATCATCGATTGAAATAGCCCGATTTATAAGATTGACTATTTCATTTCTGATCACAAGGAATTCGTTTATGTATTCGTTTGGCACTGGACTGAAGTTGTTCCCGACATGCTCACGGCAAGGTTCTCCCATTCGTTTCAAACAGTAAACCATTTGCGCAAGAGAATTGATGATGAGAAAATACCATGTCCCTTTCTCTACACACAGGATAGGATCAATATGGCGTAGTGCGATTATTTGTTTGCGACGTTGCCTTTTTATTTCCTTACGTTGGCTTTCTGTCTGGACTGTGGTACGTTTGATAGTACGGTAATCTTCATAGAAGAAAGCAGTTGTAAGTGCTTCGTATTTTTCTGCCACTAATTGAAGATTTTCCTTTGTTGTTAATCTTACATGTTTGCGAAGCAGATTCCAGCATACATTTTTGTCCTCACTGTGTATGATTTCATTAAACAGCTCGTCTGTTTCACTTTTCTTGTCGTTTCTTCCGTATTTGATATTGCTGCGGATTATTAGTGTGACAGCTATGGCGATAGCTATTACCATGGCCACAAATGAACCAAAGAACAATGCGTTGGTGACGATAAAACATATGATCAGGGCGGCACCTGCAGTTATAAACCATCCTCCGATGACACTTATCACTCCAGTAATACGGAACACAGCACTTTCTCTGCTCCATGCACGGTCGGCAAGTGAAGTACCCATGGCCACCATGAATGTGACGTAGGTAGTTGACAGAGGAAGCTTCATGCTAGTTCCGATAGCGATGAGTAGTCCGGCAAGTACGAGATTCACGGCTGCACGTATCTGGTCGAAAGCTGCGCCTTGTGGCAACACAGCGTCATTTGAGTTAAAACGTGAATCTATCCATCTGCTCATGGATTTCGGAATAAGGTTAGCGATGGCTGATGCTGTCTTTTGTGTGTTGCGCGCCAAAACCCTTGCTGCTCCACTTGATCCAAACATCTCGTCGCCTTCATCTTGACGAGATAGGTCAACTGATGTCTTTGTCACATTTTGAGCTTTCTTAGAGAATAATAGTGCGGACACCATTATTATGCCAGCAATTATCAAATAGAAAGTGGGCGTTTTTGCTGAACTCATAAGAGACGTCATCATGAATGTCGCTGAATCTCCTGATCCGTTTGTCATATAGTCATTGTATGCGTCAAGTCCTGTGAGTGGCACTCCCACAAAGTTCACCAAGTCGTTGCCTGCAAATGCCATTGC
>JAZSPZ010000017.1:0-15877 GCA_045537735.1 Lachnospiraceae bacterium | reverse complement strand
GTTTTTTCACAAAAAGAGCTACCGCAATGTGGTTCTTTTTGTTTGTGTTGAAAAATATCTTGACAGAATGCATAATTTAATTTAATCTGACTAAAAGAGATAAAATGGTCAAAAAGGAGAAGATAATGCCCAAGATATACTCTGAAGAAGAAAAAAAGCAGATTATTCAAAGGTTAAAAGAGGAAGCCAACATCCTTATGCAGGAAAAGGGCGTGAAAAACACCACAGTAGATGAGCTGGTGAAGAGAGTTGGAATTCCTAAGGGGACATTCTATCTGTTTTATCCAAGTAAAGAAATGTTGCTTTTTGTTGTGGCTCAAGATTTTCATGAACAAGTAGACGAACATATGACAAATGGTGTCTATAAGATTATTCAAGATAAAAAAATGTCTATGGATGCGTTAGATTTCTCAGGTTGTGTGGAAGAACTCACAGATTTAATACTTGGTGCCATGGAGATAACATACAATTCGTGCTTGAAAGTTCTTCTTAATCCGGAGTCGATGGCGTTGGTTTTATCGAAACTTCCGGATGATGTATTGACAAAGCACAGAGAAAATGACAGTGATATAGGAGAGGGAATGTTTAAGGAGCTTGCAATGAAAAGAAACTTAAATGTGCAGGCTTTATCAGGAGCATTTATGATGATTATTTTCGGTGGCATGTATACGAGAGAGATTGGAGAAGAAAACTGGAAGGACAGTATGCGAATTGTGATTAAGGGAATTGTTTTACAGTTAGTAGGTTGAAATTCGACTTGCTAGTATGAAGGAGGTATATATGTCAGAGAAGCTTGTACGTAAGAGTGCGGAAGGTATGAAAAAAATATATGGATGGGAACCGTGGTTCTTTATGTTTTTCGGAGTATTTCATTTGCATAGGATATGGGCTTTGGTGGATAGAGAATCCTATGCATCATTTTGGATGGGGATAATGGAGAACAAAGGAATAACATATTTTGGAATTATGGGAATCCTTGCTGCATTATGTGTGCTGGGAATTGTTACATTTATCAAGAATAGAAAGAGTAATTATTGGTGGAGATGGATATACATATTCGGTGGTAGCTATGTTTTGTTTGACTTATTTGCAATTGCAACAAATATGAAGCTTTGGAGCGATCTCCTTGAGATGATGTTTGACACAAATTCTGTCTATTGGAATTTTATTTGGTTATTCTTTATATTTCTTGGTGGATGTGTATTTGTTTTAGGCGTTCGATTGCTGAGAAGTATTAAAATGGAGGAGAACTAATATGGGTATATATAAGTCGGAAAAAGGGAAAGAGGCAATTTTAGCTCTTTATGATGAGCAACTTAGTAGAATCAAATGTCCATATAAAGATATTTGGGTTAACACCACATTTGGAAAAACACATCTTATTGAAACCGGCAATATGAGCGGAGAGCCGTTGCTAGTTTTTCACGGGGGTAACGCAACCACTGCATATAATCTTTTGGCTTTGGATTTTCTGATGGAGGATTATCATATTTATGCGGTTGATATCATTGGGCATCCTGGAAAGAGTGCCGAAAACTGTTTGTCATCCAAAGGATATGATTATGGTGAGTGGACAAGTCAGGTAATTACGGAATTGGGTTTTGACTCGATTTCATGTTGTTCGGGTTCGTTTGGCGCAGGTGTACTTGCAAAAACAATGTGTGTTGCTCCTGAAAAAATCAAAAGGGCATTATTGTATGTTCCTTCGGGAATAAAGAATGCACCAGCAATAAATAGCATGAGTATGATGATGCCGATGATTATGTACTGGATTACTCATAAAGATAAATGGTTAAAAAAGACAATGCTCCCGATTGCTATTACAGAAGATAATATAACGGATGACTTATATCAAACGGCAAAACTAAGCATCAGCCATGCAAAAGTAAAGACGGGGATGCCAAGTAATGTTGATGGAACTATGATGAAGAAGTGTAATGCACCGACTCTTGTTATGGCGGCGGAAAAGGACTGCTTATTTCCGGGGGAAGGTGTAATCAAAAGAGCGAAAGAGATTATCCCTAATTGTACTACATATTTAATTAAGGGAAGAGGTCATATGAATATTATGACAGATGAAGAAAAGGAGATGATCAGGGAGTTTTTGAAATCATAGGATTATTTGAAGTTGGTGAAGAGTAGAATGAAATATAATATAAATAAAGAATTATCAAAAATAGCAAAACAAAAAGCACCATCAAATATAAAACTTTACCCATTTATAAGCGTCGCAATGAAATATATGTTTAAATGTAAATCAGATGACGCAGTTAATGTTATACAATATGAAATTACAGGGTATATGGATGCGAAGTTAAAGACATATGTTATTGAACCAAGAGGTTGTAAGGAAGAACTTCCTTGTGTAGTTTATTATCATGGTGGTGGATTTGTATTAAGGGCTTCAGGAGCGCATTACCAAATTGCAAAATGGTATGCTGAAAGAACCAAATGCAAAGTTGTTTATGTAGATTATCGGTTAGCACCAAAATATCCATTTCCTATTCCGGTAGAAGATTGTTACTGTGCATATCAATGGACAATCAAGAATGCAAGTAAGTTAGGTATTGATAAAAATAGGATTGTAATAGGTGGTGACAGCGCTGGAGGAAATTTGGCGGCTTCTGTTACACTTATGTTAAATGAAAGAAAAGAACAGCTTCCGAATGGAGTAATGTTAATCTATCCAGTGACAGATAGAAGAATGGAAACAGAATCTATGAAGCGATATACAGATACTCCTATATGGAATGCAAAATTATCCAAAATGATGTGGGATGCATATCTGAATGATGTTAGTGTGGTTGATGTTATGTATGCATCACCTGTTGAGGCTGAAAGATTAAGTTTTTTTCCTAGAACATATATAGAAGTGGCAGAATTTGATTGTTTACATGACGAGGGTATTGACTTTTCAGATAGACTACAACAAGAAGGCGTGGTAGTAGAATTGTACGAGGAAAAGGGGACTTGTCATGGATTTGAAACAGCGTTAAAAAGTACGATATTAAAAAATGCAATGGAAAGAAGAATTAATTGGTTGAAAGAAATCTTATGTAAGTAAAGAGTATATATACAATGAAAGAGCTGAATTCTATGGAGGAATTGTAATGGAAAGTAAATGTGAAAATTGTGGTGGAGAATTAATAAAAGGACAAATGGCAGGAATGCATGGAATGTTTTTTTACCCGGAAGGCGAGATAAATAAATTAAAACCAAAGAGAAGTTCTGTAGTATGTTATTGCTGTAAGAGTTGTGGACTTGTTCAGAAATTTGCAGTTAAAGAGGTTGAGAAACTGTTGTAGAAAAGTCGGCAAAACTTTGAATTTGCCGGTGGTGAATTTGAAGTTCTCTCGATGTCTAGTTTGATATAGAAATTCAATTATTTGCAAAAAATTAAAAAATAACGTAGCGTGATATATTGCTTGTCACGCTACGTTATATACTAATATGGGCCTTGAAAGGAGGCAGGATATGTCATTATATACAACAGGAGAACTTGCAAAGAAGTGTAATGTTTCAGTAAGAACGATTCAGTACTATGATGAAAGAGGTATTCTTGTGCCAACGGATTTGACAGAGGGAGGACGAAGACTGTTCTCTGACAAGGATGTTGCTACCTTGGAAACAATTTGTTTTTTGAGAGACTTGGATATCTCAATAAAAGATATTGCTGAAATATTGGAATCCGATGAATCAAAAAAAGTAATCGAGCTTTTGCTTGATGATCAGGATAAAAACCTTCAGGCAGAGATTAAGAAGAAAACGGAGCAAATAGAGAAAATAAAAAATATAAGAAGTTTTTTAACTTCTTTTAAGGATGGCTCACAAAAAACAATTCATGACATATCGTCAATTATGGAGGAAAAAGAAAAACGAAAGAAAATGTACAAAAAAATGCTAATCATAGCAATTCCGTTAGAGATTATCGAAATTGTCACTTTTGTGATTGGTATATTAAAAGGAATATGGATACCATTTTTTGTGACTATGGCAGTGTTTATTGTTTGCACAATCTTTATGTTTAGATATTGGTATAAACGGATTGAGTACATTTGTCCGGAGTGTCATACCAGATTTCAGCCAAAGAAATTAGAAGCATTATTTGGAAATCATACGCCAAAGACGCGAAAGATAACTTGCCCTACCTGCAGGAGAAAAATCTGGAGTTTGGAAATATATAGAAAAGAGGTGGATGCATAATGGAAACAACAAATATGAGTAAGAAACAATTTGTGATATACATGACAGTAACATTTGGGCTGGCTTGGATTTTAGAAATGATAGCAAGTGTTTTTAGTAATAATGGAAATCAAATGGTGTTTGTTGTTATATTGATGGTTACCATGTTTATGCCGTTCCTTGGTGTACTTGTAGCAAGAATCCCACTAAAAGGTATGGGGTGGATACCGCATTTGAAAGGGAAGCTTCGCTATGTATTCTTTGCACTTTGGATGCCTGCGTTATTAAGTATCCTTGGTGGTGTTTTGTTCTTTGTGATTTTCCCGGATACATTTGACTCTGAATTTTTAACGTTAAGAGGTATTTTAGAAGATGCCGGTGCGCTGGAACAGTTCGAGACACAGGGTATCACGATACCAATGTATCTGCTGATTACGTCTGTTCAAGCAGTGACAATTGCACCGTTTCTGAATATGTTCGTCGCATTAGGCGAAGAGGTCGGTTGGCGTGGTGCGCTGTATCCATTTTTGAAGGAAAAGCTTGGTGTCACCAAGGGTCGTATCGTGGGTGGTACAATCCATGGAGCTTGGCACTGGCCAGCTATGATTTTTGCTGGTTATGAGTATGGTAAAGAATATATCGGTGCACCGGTACTTGGTCCAATCGTATTCTGTATTTCTACTGTTATGATGGGTATTTTATGTGACTATGTATATGAAAAGACAGAGACCATCTGGTTGCCATCCCTTATGCATGGTGCTACCAATGCATTTACAATCTTTGCATATCTGGCAAAACCTGAATATTCCAATATGGCAATTCTAGGTCCGGCATATATCGGTATCATTAGTATGATTCCGATGATTATTGTAGCAGTCATAATATGCGTGAAGAAGAAAAGGGATTGAGTATTAAATTGATATTCAATCTCACCAACAAATTTCAGTCTTCAAGAGCATTTTCTTGGAATAAACGCAAGCTATTGAAGAATAACAAATATACGGACATTATAGAAACAGTCTTCTATAATGTCCGTTTTATGTTTATAAAGAATATCAAGGTCTACGAATAAAAATGTTCAAAATCAACGCAACAAAGCTTAAGGCTAGTAGCATCATAAAGGTAGTGGTATATCCTCCGGTCATCTCTAAAATCTTGTTTGACACGGTAGCAATAAGTGAACCGCCCATAACAGTGAAGGTCATGATAGCCATGTTGGTAGACAAATGTTTCATACCATAGAAAGATGAAGTGAAAGCTGCTGTAATAGTTGGACAAGCACCATAAGACAGACCAGTTAGGCATAACCCTGCAATGCAAAGTGGCAAAGAACCGATGGAAACAGCTAATAATGTAACAGTGGCGGCACAGATGGTAAGTACATTGGCACACACCATAGTCTTGCGACGGCCAATGGTATCAAAGAGTGTACCGGTGAGGATTCGTCCTAGACCATTGCATATAGAAAGGACACCAACAAGTGAGACAGCCAATGCTTCTGCAGCTCCTACTGATAAAGATAGGTCCTTGGCAAAGCTGATAACCGAACTACCAACGGCAGCCAGAAGAGAGATGCATATAAATGCCATCCAGAAAGACGGACGACGTAACATTTGAAGTGTGGTGTAGTCTTGTTGGTCAAAGACTTCCGTTGGGTTAGCTTTTGTAGTCTTAGGTTTTGGGAATACCATTTCCTGTCCGGGCTTTTTGAGCAAAAGACCGGCTACAATCAAAACGATACAGATGGCAACACCAAGAATCATATATGTAAAGCGCCAGCCGATATTGCTTTTGAAAAGTGCATCTGCCACATTACCAAGAATTAGCGCAGAGGCTCCGAATCCCATCATAAGACAGCCGGAGCAAAGTCCCTTCTTGTCAGGAAACCAGGCACTGACAGTGCCGATAAGTACATTATAGGCAATACCGATCCCTATGCTAGCTACAACACCGTAACTCATGTATAGCATCACTACAGAGGTATCGCGAAGAAAACCGGTCAAAATGAATCCTAACGCGGCAAAAATACCGGCGCTAATGAGTGCAATTCGGATTCCTGCACGCTTAGAAAGCTGCGCTCCTAACAAACCTCCGATACAAAAGAAGCTCATGGCTAGAGTAAAGTTTAGGGCAAGCGCTGAAGCTTTCCAACCAAACTCTGTGGCAAGAGGAGCCTTTAAAATAGACCATGCGTATAACACACCGGCAAATAACATAGCAACGACGCCGATAGCCAGATAGCCCCAGCGTAAAGATATATTGGGTTTCATTTTATCCATTGGTAGACCTCCTAATATTCGAACATTTGAAAGCGTATTGTACTATGTTTTAGCAAAAAAGTCTAGATGCAAGGTTGTTAGGATTGGTGAATGTTGAAGATATTATACTGCTGTGCTATGATACTATCAGTTTGATTCTTTGGATTTGTGGAATGAAGGACAATATTGACATTATGGTTTATCAGAACTATTTTATGATTTGCAAGGATAAGGAAACAGTTGAGTGGTAGCAATATGGTTTATGAAATAAGCAATAACAAGTACATAGAAAAGCTGTTTAACGGCTGGCAAGAAACGCTTATCTGGTCGTGTTTACAAGGTGTCATGGGACATCTTTATGTGACAAACCAAGAATATCCGGATTGTGCAATGGCGCTGATTGGTGATTTCTGCTTTTTTGCAGGTGAACCGAGTGGAGAACTGGCATCATTTAAGCCAGCAGGATGTCAGCAGGATTTTGTCATTATGATTCCTCAAACCGATGAATGGGCAACCTTGATAGAAGAAGTATATGGCGAGCGTGCAAGGAAGGTAGAACGCTATGCCATCAAGAAGGAACCAGATATATTTGATAGAGCAAAGCTTCAGCAAATTGTAGATTCCAAAGCTGATGAATACGAATTGCAGATGATAGATGAGCAATGGTTTCATCAATGTAAGGAAATGAGTTGGTGTCGAGACTGGGTGTCACAATATGATACGTATGAGTTCTATGAGAAACACGGACTGGGTGTTATTCTTTTGAAGGATGGCGAAGTGGTGTCAGGAGCATCTTCTTATTCTGCTTACATTGGAGGAATTGAAATCGAGATTGATACACATGAGGATTATCGTAGAAGAGGACTTGCTTCTATCTGTGGTGCAAAACTTATGTTAGAATGTTTGGAAAGAGGTTGGTATCCAAGCTGGGATGCACAGAATCTAGGTTCTGTGGCGCTGGCAGAAAGATTGGGATATCATTTTGACCATGCATATATGGCGTATGAGATTGAGTGGTAACTAGGAGGGCGATAGCATGACAACTCGTGAAGAAGTGTTAGAATACGGATTGACGTTTCCAGATACATATACGGATACTCCCTTTCGTGACAACAACTGGGTGTTGCTGCGATATAAAAAGAACAAGAAAGCCTTTGCATGGACCTATATGTATGAAGGACAGTTGCGAGTGAATGTCAAGGTGGACCCTGAATGGAGAGAATTCTGGAGACAGGCATATGAAGCAGTTATACCCGGATATCACCAAAACAAGAATCATTGGAATACCTTGATTTTGGATGGTACCATACCAGAAGAAGATGTGAAACGAATGATAGCGGAAAGCTATGATTTGATTGTAAAGTAGGAAAACACGGCAATTCTCGCTTTGTGTCGTGTTCAAAAATGAGTAAAAATGCTACTCTGCAAGCGAAAGGAGGTTGAGCAATGGATCAACAAAAAGTAGGTTCTTTTCTAAAAGAATTAAGACGTGAAAAAGGACTCACCCAGGAGCAGTTGGCAGAGGAGTTTCACACCACTAATCGTTCCGTTTCCCGTTGGGAAAATGGAAGAAATTTGCCAGATATTTCTCTTTTAGTAGAGTTGGCGGATTTCTATGATGTGGATGTCAGAGAGCTCATTGACGGAGAAAGGAAAAGCGAGATGATGAATGAAGAAGTAAGGGAGGTTGCTTCTAAAATGGCAGATTATGCCGATGAACAGAGAAGTAGACTTCTGATTTGGATTAGACGTATCAGTTTAGCTGGTGTGATTTTGATGGCGGTTATTTTAGGATTGCAAACTTTTGGTTATGAACCGGGGATTGTTTCATTTATGTGCTATATATTATCTGTGGTGGCATTTATTGTTATGGTAATCTTGGCACTTCATACCAATGGAATGCTGGAAAAGCTTGTGAAACGTAAAAGTTTTGTCACAGGTTGTAAAGTGCTAGTAGTCGTGGCAGGTATTGCAGTATTATCCTTTGTAATAAGGATTTTTGTGGCTATTGGACTGGTGTTTTTTCTGGAAAGCGCACCATTTGAAAATCAATCTGGTATAGAGAGTTACAATAGAACAGAGATTCTTGAGAACTATGGTGGGGATATTGAGGGTGGATTATTCATTTTTCCTGATGACACAAAGAATATGATTGAGCCAACATTTACATCGAGCCTAAAGACAGGTTTCTTTGATACGGATGGATATATTATTCTGCATGCAAAATATAGAAAGGAAGATTACGAAGCAGAGGTAGAAAGACTTTCTTGCATAGAATGTTCGGTGTCATTTTCGGATGAAACAGTAACGCAACAAGTCAGATATGACGAAGAAAGTTATGCGTTACCAGCCTATATAACAGTAGATGGATTTGATTACACATATGAATATGCGTTAGTGAATGAAGAAACCTGTGAAATTGCGTATGTTCATTTGAGTTATCCGGAGTTTGTTAATTTGCGTGAGTACAAGGAATATTTGAAACTGGATACGTCGGAATATTATGAGATAGGGGACAGCTTGAATCGGTTTTCAATCTATTCCGCCACCTTCGATGGTGGTCAGTCTTGGATCGAGTATTCAGATCAAGAGCAATAAAACGTATATTGGTTTTATACATCAAAGAAAAAGAATGAATGCACATTTCTATTTTACTCCAATTATTAATTGGGGCAAATATAGAGAAGAAAGTGGTAGACTTATGATGCCGGTTAGTGTACGCTTAAATCATGTAGCGTCGGATGGCTATTTAGTTGCAAAAGTATTTATGATTATGGAAGACGAAATTCAAAAACTATGTGGTGAATAATAGAGTATTCCGTACAAGATTTTAATACGGAAGCATCGATTATTACACATAATTTTAAAACATAATGTACGCAGGAAGGAGAAAAAAGATGTATATCGAAAAATATTGGGACAATTATATTGGCGGTTCAGATGACAGTTTGACACTCTTGGAGTATTTGGCTGGAAAAGAGAAGGAGACAATTTCATTGCAGGAGATTTTTGAGGATTCTGGACTAGATCAGATGAATGGTGAATTTCAGCAGACAGAGGAGTTGTCGTTACCGGTAGAAGGTTTTGATGCTGACATTTGCAATGCCATAAGCCTCATTGTAGACCTTGCTGCATTATTGCTAGAATGCAAAGTGAATGGAAGTGTGAATTTGGAAGATTTCGATGCAGATGGTGGAGAAATCTGTATTACTGCTACGCCAGACGAATACGAGATGATGAACAAGGCATTAAGAGATTTTGTTGCTGCTCCCCTTGATTATGATTTGAGTGAAATGATGGACGAGGAAGAGATGGAGGAAATGGCAGCTTTATGTGAGGAAATGCGACAGGAACTGTATGAGTAAATAAGTCGTATGTTTTGTTTCTACAATGTGTGGATTCAAAGTTATGCTTGGCGAGAAGAAGGAGTTTCAAATGATAAAGTTTATAGAAAAATTTAAAGAATTGAGCAAACTGGATAAGGGTGCATTTGTTGTTGGAATGATAAGTGCGATTGTTACGATTGTATGTGGTATTCTGCAAATAGTAAATGTGTGGTCCAATGCAATTGTTGTATGTGAATTGTCTATGGCAATTTGTATGATTAGTCAGGCGATTTTACAATGGAAGAGAAGTAAAGTACTTGCAGTATTTTCGTTAGGTGTGGCGATTTTTGTTTTTGCTGTGGCTTGCTTCATATTGTTTATCAAGTAGAATTGCTACAGAAGCAGGTTATATTATATTTAGATTTGGGAGGTACCGGTATGTGTGGAATGCAATCCAATTAATTTGATTAGAATAATTGGAGGTACATATGAATTACAAGATTAGAGAAATAAATGAGAACGAGTACACACTTTTAGATGATTTTCTTTACGAGGCAATTTTCATTCCGGAGGGTGTAGAAGCACCGCCGAAGAGTATTATCAACCAACCAGAGTTGCAGGTATATGTGAAAGACTTTGGAAAGGAACCGGATGACATTTGTTTTGTAGCAGAAGTAGATAGGCAGGTGGTTGGTGCTGTCTGGGTACGTGTTATGAACGATTACGGACATGTCGGTGACGGAATTCCGTCATTTGCGATTTCGTTATATAAGGAGTATCGTGGTTATGGAATTGGAACACAACTGATGAAACGAATGCTTGCGGAACTTAGAGAGCGAGGATATGAGAATACTTCCCTTGCGGTGCAAAAAGAAAATTATGCAGTAAAGATGTATCAAAATGTAGGCTTTGAAATTGTAGATGAAAATGAAGAAGAATACATTATGGTGTGTGAGTTGAGATAAAAGTTATAAGCAAAAGCCACTAGAATTTTAGGTATTAAATACAATACAATTCTAGTGGCTTTTTAACATACATCAAAATACTATTGTCAGTTTTGACCTTATAGATTTAAGAAATTCTTAGGTTGTGACACAGTACAAGACTTGCTATAATAAGTGCAATTTGTTTGGTAAATAAGAAGGCACAAAAACGTAACGCCATAAGTATAGAATTTGAAGGAGAACAACATGCACAGAATCGGTATTTTAGAGGATGATGAATCGTTAGGAAGAGAATTACAATATTTCTTAGAATCCAATGGTTACGAGGCAAGATGGATTACACCGAAGGAATATGCAGGAAAGAAAGCGGATGAAGTCGTTGCTATGTTAGCAGAGGAGAATCTGCATTTACTTCTGCTGGATATCGGTTTACCAGGGCTAGACGGATTGCATATCTGTAAGCAATTCAGACAGGAATCAGAGGTTCCGGTGATTATGATTACCAGTAAAAATGACGAGCTGACGGAGCTTATGTCCATCAACAATGGCGCGGATGATTTTGTTGCAAAACCATTCAACCCACAGATTTTGGTGGCACACATGGAGTCGGTGATTCGAAGAGCGTACAAAGAGACAACTCATTCAGATGAAATGCACATCACACAGCAGATTACAGATGCAGATGGGAAGACTACCCAGCAGGAATTTGTTTTCGAGGTGCTAAAGGGTCGCATTTATAATGGAACAGAAGCAGTAGAGCTTTCTAAAAATGAGATTCAGATACTGCAGGTGCTTGCAAAGCGCCAGGGCGAGATTGTTTCACGAGATGATATTATCAATGCCCTTTGGGATAATTGTATGTTTGTGGATGACAATACATTAACAGTGAATATGACAAGACTAAAAGGTAAGCTTGAGGATATTGGAATTGTTGGAGCAATTGTGACCAAGCGTGGAATGGGGTATCAGTTGTTATGAGATATGGACAGTATGTAAAAGAACATCGAATATGGCTTGTGGTGTTTGTAAGCATTCTCTGCTCTGTGGAGATTTTTTTGCTGACTTTTGCCAAGAGTGGCTGGCTTATGTTGTATGTGGCCATTGCCAGTGTGGTTGGTTTCTTTCTTGGAACCTATTCAGATTATAGAAGATGGAAGAGGTATCTGGAAAACCTTGATGCGATATTGCAAGACCTGGACAAAAAATATCTACTTCCAGAGATGATGGATCAGGGGCAGAATCAGGAAGAAAAAAAACTACAGGACATTTTCTATGATATGGAAATCAGCATGAATGAGCAGGTGTCCAACTATCGTCGTAACTCGGAGGAATACAAGGAGTATGTGGAGACCTGGGTACACGAGATTAAGATTCCCATCGGTGCCATGAAAATGATTCTAGCCAACCACAAGGAAGCGGATTTCGGTTTGAGCGACGAAGTGAGTCGTATGGAAGGTTATGTGGAGCAGGCGTTGTTTTATGCCAGAAGTAACAATGTAGAAAAGGATTACCTCATTAATCAAGTTGAACTGTTGCAGGTGGTACAGGAAGTGGTGTTAAAACGTAAGAGAACCCTTCGTGACATGCATGCAAGAATGGATTTGCATGATTTGGAAATGCAGGTTCATAGCGATAGCAAATGGTTAGCATTTATGCTAGGACAAGTATTGGATAATAGCATCAAGTACGGAGAAAAGGATGTCATAAGCATTGAAATATACAGTGAAAAACGTGACAATGCGGTGCTGCTTCATATCAAAGATAACGGAGCAGGCATTAAGGAATCTGAGCTTGCAAGAGTGTTTGACAAAGGTTTTACCGGAAGTAACGGAAGGCGTGGAGCCAATTCCACTGGTATTGGTTTGTACCTTTGTAAGAAGCTTTGCCATCGCTTAGAACACAATATTACCATCGAGTCAGAAGAAGGGAAGGGGACAACAGTTACCTTTGTATTCCCTATATCTAGCATGATTACGATGGAGTAGTTGTGTGTCTGACGCAGAAATGAATACATGTGAATCAATAACCTTACAACACTGTAAGGTTATTGTAAGTTAAGGCAATGGTTATTATTTTCGATATGTAATAGGATAAGAACATGAGAAAAACATGAGTCTTATTAGGAGGAAAGCCATGAATACAGTATTAGAAGTATCAAATGTAGAAAAATATTATGGAACAAAGGGAAATCTGACAAAGGCATTGGATGACATCAGTCTGGATGTTTCCAAAGGTGAGTTTGTTGGGATCATGGGTGCCAGTGGTAGTGGTAAGACAACTTTGCTGAATTGTATATCTACCATTGACAAGGTTACCGGCGGTAAGATTTTAGTAAATGGTAGAGACATCACTTCTTTAAAGGGTGATAAGCTGAATCAGTTTCGTAGAGATGAGCTGGGGTTTGTATTTCAGGATTTCAATTTGTTAGATACGATGACGGCTTATGAGAATATTGCCTTGGCATTATCCATTCAGAAAGTCGCGACCGCAGATATAGAACAAAGGGTGCAGGCGATTGCTGAAAAACTTGGAATCACAGAAGTTCTTAATAAGTATCCATACCAGATGTCTGGTGGACAGAAGCAGCGTGTGGCAAGTGCAAGAGCAGTGGTAACTGAGCCAAAGCTAATCTTGGCAGATGAGCCAACAGGAGCATTGGATTCGAAAGCATCCAGAATGCTATTAGAAAGTTTTCGTACATTAAATGATGAAATGAACGCCACTATTTTGATGGTAACACATGATGCATTCACAGCTAGCTTTGCATCAAGAATTATCTTTATCAAGGACGGTAAAGTGTTTACGGAATTGAAAAGGGAAGTGGAGGAAACTAAGAAAGCCTTTTTTGAACGCATTATTCAAGTAGTGTCGTTGTTGGGAGGTGAGATGGATGAACTCATTTAATATGGCGATTCGCAACATGAAAAAGAGTGTCAGCGATTATGTGGTGTATTTCCTAACGCTGATTGCCGGTGTTGCAATATTTTATGTGTTTAACTCTGTGGGTGACCAGAGTATCGTGAAAGAGATTTCTGGCGCGGAGTATGAGATTATTGAATTATTATTGCTAGTCTTAGAAATGTTATCCATTGGAGTAGCATTTGTGCTGGGCTTTTTGATTATCTATGCTAATCATTTTCTCATCCGAAGAAGGAAAAAAGAATTTGGTGTTTATATGCTATTGGGAATGGGCAAACGAGATATTTCCAAGATTTTGGTTAATGAAACGGTGCTTGTGGGAACTATTTCCTTAGCTGTTGGGTTGGTGATAGGAGTATTTGCGTCCCAGTTTATGTCCATCATTGTGGGCAAGCTGTTTCAGGCGGATATGAGCGGATATACTTTTGTGATATCCGGAAGTGCCATTATCAAAACAGTGATTAACTTCGCAGTTGTGTATTTGATTGTTGTGTTATTTCATTCGGTTACCATATCCAAGTATCAGTTGATTGACTTGTTATCAGCAGATAAAAAGACGGAAAAACAGGTGTTGAAAAATCCGGTTGTTGCATCGATTGTATTTGTGATTGCAGCGGTTGGACTGGGTATTGCATATTATCGTGTGGGTTTTTGTACATCTGAGGTGGGCAGAAATGAGCTCATTAGACATATATTGATTGGGATTGTGGCAACGTTATTGCTGTTTTGGGCAATCTCCGGATTTTTGTTAACAATGCTTCGAAAATGGAAAGGGATGTATCACAGCAATTTGAATGCCTTTGTGATTCGACAGTTTTGTAACAGTATTAATTCATCGGCTATTACGATGGGCATAATCTGTCTGATGTTGTTTTTGACAATCTGTACCTTTGCATCGGGATTTTCTGTGGCACATCAAATGCAGGAGAATGTGCGAAATTTAACTCCGGTTGATTATAGTATCGTTTATACCAAGAAGAAGTCCATTGGTAAGGTGTTGAAGAAGAATGGAATGGATCCGAAGGATTGGGCCGCTGATAATAGTATTGAGGTCCCAATCTACAGTAGCGATTCGGTTACATGGGCAACCAGTCTTGGCAGTATGATTGATGGAGCAAGAGAGCAGTTTCCGGCTGCGAGATGGGATACACCAGAGACTATTATGCGTGTTTCTGATTATAACCAGATTGCAAAGCTGTATGGAAAAGACACCATTTCTTTGGGCGAGAATGAATTTGCAGTCTTGTGTGATTTTTCTTTATTAGCAGGGCTTCGAAATCAGACTTTGGCAAAAGGAGAATCGCAAAAGATTGGAACATATGAGCTCGTTCCGGCAAGTTCTTCTTGTATAGAAAGTTATATTATTATGTCAGGAAGTAATACAAATACAGGTGTGATTGTGGTGCCGGATGAGGTGATAGAGAATTCCAAAGATGTGGTAAAGGTAGAAGGACATTTGATGGCGGGAGATTATGCCACAAGCAGTGAAGAGAAAAAGAAGGAAATAGACGAGAAACTATTGGAAGCCACAGAGAAGCTTACGGCATTTGATTATACAAAGGCAAATCCGATTCCGCCAATGAGCATTGGAACCAAGGTTTCTATTCGGGAGTCCAATAATGGTTTGACCATAATGGTAGCATTTGTGGTAATCTATATCGGTGTGGTTTTCTTGATTTCCAGTGCAGCTTTACTGGCACTAAAAGCGCTTTCGGAAAGTATTGATTCTTTGGGAAAATATTCGATTTTGAAAAAGATTGGAAGTGATACTAAGATGCTTCGCAAGGCACTGTTTGGACAGATTGCTGTATACTTTATGTTGCCATTATTGGTGGCGTGCATTCATTCGATAATCGGCTTGCGTTTTGCAGAATTTGCCCTAGCCACTATTATGAATGAGGGTGTCATCTGGGGAGCTTGTGTCACAGCAATTGTAATGGTGATCCTGTATGGTGGATATATGTTAGCAACCTATAAGGGAAGTAAAAGAATTGTAGGGTTGGAAGAGTAAGAATGCAACAAGCCATCCGTTCGTTTTAATTGAATGGATGGCTTGTTTTATTCTATGTGACATCTAATGTCTCACATCCCATGATATAATCTCATCTACAAGTCCCTGCAGATTGGATTGATGAAGATAATGATCCCCTGAAATGATTGACACCTTGCTATCCTTATTCGTTATTACGTCCTTGTGAAGCTGCTCCCATTTCGCATCTTCGCTTACAGTATTATGTGCAAGTATATA
>JAZSPZ010000009.1:0-13899 GCA_045537735.1 Lachnospiraceae bacterium | reverse complement strand
ATTGACCATACGCCGTTTGTATTCAAAAAATAAATTCGTACGTCCGGAGTTATATATTTTTTTCAGTTGTTGTGGTGAAAAGTTTTTATAAAATACCGATGCGGGACAAGTTTGATCTACAATGGATTCAACCGCTGCGTGTCGCAACTCTTCCAATGTAACACAAGCCTGTAATGTACTGTCATGAATCTGCTGTCTTCTCTGCGTAATAATTCGCCAATCATCCACATCTAAATAGGTCACTGCATAAGTATCCTCCGGCAATTCAAAGAGATACTGAAGTTCTGTCTGATATCTCTGACGAGCCATATATTCCCTTGTAATATCTTTCGTTATACCTAGTATTCCAATATCCTGACCAGTTTCATCTTTTAGTATATACTTGGAAGTCGAACCATAACGCGCCACTCCATTCTCATCCGGCAATGGTTCAATGTAATCCTCCAAATTATTTCCGCTCATAAAAAGCCGATAGTCATCCATAACATATTTCTTGGCCAACAAAGGATTATCAAACACATCCACATCTCTTTTCCCTACAACATCAGACAAACTCACCTTGCCTGTAGCTCTCACAAACGGCATGGATGCAGCCACATAAACTAAATCCGTATCCTTCACAAAAACTAAGTCCTTCGTATGCTGTAACATCGTTTGGAATGCTTCTAATGTCAGTATGTTATTGTAATCTTTTCCAAAATCTCCAGGCATAATCCCAATGACCTCCCATTGACTCATCATATGAATTTATTCTAACATTTCTATCGTTTTTTTTCAACGAATCCTGTCTAAAAACCAGAGGCCTATTTACAATTTTCATTAATTCTTAAGATGTTTACAATAACCTAATTTTCTGTCACATTTCTCTACAAGTTTCTTCTAATCAAATGATACCATGTCCCATTCTTCAACTTTCCCCTTGACATAATCGTATTGGTTCTTTTGGAGCAAAATTCGTTTCCATCGTCCATGTCACAGCCTCACAATTTTTCATTCTGAATATCTGCAACAAATGATCAATTCCATTCTCCTTCCATGCCTGTAAAAACTTTCTAGATGGATGATTGAATATCTCTTCCTTCAATTCATCATCAAACACCTGCTCTAAGACACCGGTGACTCGAATCTGTGTACCTTCACCGAAGAAGCACATTTCCACCTTTGGATTTTTCTGTATCTGTGCATATACATCCTTTGTGGATGCTGTGTGAAAAATGATTCCTTTTTCATCAGCACGAAATAGAAACATTCCACGCACTCTTGGCTGGTCACCGTCCATAGTGGCCAAATGAAATCCTGGGTTCGCATTCATTAATGCATACATCTCTTTTTCTGTCATAAAAAAACACTCCTTTGCATAAATTTTCATCATTATACAAGGAGTGTTCATGTCATTCTTTTAAAATAATATCATTTTCTTTCAAAATAATGCTAATCCGCATATTTATCCCGATATTCTGAAGGCGAAATTCCTACATTCTTTTGGAAACAAGAAGAGAAATGTGCACTACTTCCAAATCCACATCGCATCGCAATATCCGTCATAGGATTATCCTTTCGCTTTAACATAAGCTTTGCCATCTTAATTCGAACTTCAATCAAGTATTCAATTGGTGTAATTCCAATCTCATTTTTGAAACGTCTATTAAAGGACGTCTTAGACATGTATCCAAGGTTTGCCAGCTTCTCCACAGTAATGTTATCCATATAGTGCTGTTCTATGTAATGCTGCGCTCTCGCCACGGAATAATCTGAAGAAACCGCTCGCATATCCAAAGTCTCTCCAAAGATGCTTCGAATCATCCAATGTGTGATAATCTCTGTCTGTGCATCCAGCGTGATGTCTGAATTCATCATAGCTTTGCTGTATTCAAATACAAAAGTATTCAAGGCTTTCAGAATGTCTGAGCAAAACTCAAATTGCTTATTATGAAATGTAGGTATTTTCACCTCATACATCCGAAAACGAGTTTCAAAGTACTCTTTTTCAATCAGTATGGAATAGCAATGCATACTTTTATTTTTCTCATGCAACACATCCGGTGATGTAATTGCTGCCCAATAATGTCTTGGCTTATCAGAATTCATATCGAAGTTAATGACAATCTCATAGGCTGGGTGCTTGTGCTTGATCGGCTTCTGTTCCTTATCTTCAAAAATAGGGATAAAGATTCCAAAACCATCTCTCACATAGCAATCATATTCTGACGTATTAAATTGTGTGCTGTCACCAGCCAGTTTTGTTATGAATGAAGTTATGTCCATGTTAATCATTCCTACACCTCTTCTCTCAATACACCATCTGCACCAAAACCTTATTTACATCATTTTTTCTTCACAATCGTGCATTCTGCCACTTTCTTAAACCCAATTTTTTCAGCCATTTTTGCAGACGGATTATTCTGGTAATGACAAGCCCATACCGGTTTCTTACCTACCTCTAGCGTATATTGTATCATTTTGTTTGCAACAATCGTTGCCAATCCTTGTTTTTGATATTTCTCACTGGTTTCTATCCCGATATCAATTTCCTTACTACTTACCGCAGCCGAAAACGCCCATGTCGCAATATCATTTCCATGAGTCAAACAATATCCCTTTCCATTCACCAAAAAGCGATTCAAATCTTCCCAAAAAAGAGAGGGTACAATATTACCAGAAAGTTCTGATAGCAATCTAGCGTCAATGTCTTTCAATTCATATCCATCAGGTACAATAGGATTGCTAAAGCATTGCCCGTCTATGTAATCAAATAGATATCTGTGCTCCAAAACAATATTCGTTTTTGACGCAAAATATCTTTCAATCGTATCGTTTTTTGTCATTAATATAAATCGTCTGGAATTTGTGTTGTTTCGATCTAATATCCGTTCATAAATCTCTTCAAGAAAGCAATCATCCGGCTGTCCTGCAAGATACGCAAAACCACAGTGATGCCAAAACAAAACCGCACGATAATCATTGATTGCATCGGTAAATATTTCTCCATGCTGTATTCCTTCCGCAATAGAACACGGATATATTTTTCCACAATCATGACCGTCTGCCATATTAAGAAATTGATTATACTCGCAAACATCAATTTGTTGCATAACTTTTGCCTCCTATATATGCCAACTCCATTGGAAGATCATCAAAAAGCTCTGTTCTCGTCTTGTATTTCTTTAATTTGTCTAACACGTTTTTATCTGGTTTTGGATACACAACCAAATTATCTTCCTCTCCTAGTTCAGTACGGATCGGAAATGCCAATTGTTCTTCTTCAACAGAAAATTGCGCATTTACTCCTTCTTTGTTACCTCTTGCATCTAAACGAATCCACTTGTTGTATTCTGAAAGATATATGCCATTCAAACCGTGATAGATTAAAACTGGAGCAGACTCATCATCTAAAATCAACTTTTGATAACAAAATCCTGTCGGTATCCCTTTGTAACGCAACAATGCTGCCAATAAATGTGACTTAGCAAAACATATACCATGTCTCGCTGCCAACACCTCCGATGCACTATAAGTAATTGTGTCATGGTTGATATCTGCAGAATGAGAAATTTGATCTCGGACATACTCATACGCATTTTTGATATAATCCATGGTATTCTTTGAGTTACTATATAAATCCTCTGCCAAATTCACAAGTGCCTTATCTGTAAAATTAATCACATCACTGGATACTAAGTATTGTTGTAAATCATCTGTATATGCTGTTATCATTTTCTCCTCCTTTATTAACGATGAATAATGCTCAAGAAAAGTTCTTAACAAAAGAAGCGTGTTCCTTTAAATCAACAAATCCATTCTTTTGATAAAAATCATACGCCGGAACTGTTCTTTCTGTCTGCAAGAAAATATGTGTAACCTGCTTATTCTTTGCATGTTCTTCTACGTGCCTCAAAAACTCTGTTCCCAGACCTTTCCCCTGCCTGTCAGTCTTAATGCAGAATTCAAAAATATAGTACTCTGTTCCTGTACACCAATGTATGATACTTCCTAACGATAAGCCAATTAATTGATTATCCTCATACAATCCCAAGGATAAGGAATTCCGATTTCCAATCAAATCCATAATATACGCATGAAGCTGTTCTGGATCACTCCAATCATCATTCCATGGCTCATTAGTGAAAATCTCTACAAACAATGACTTAATTTCTTCTATTTGGTTAACATTTAGTTCTCTTACTTCTGCCATTGTATTAATCCCTCTTTTTCTCAAATACTTTTTATTCAAATCAATTTTATTAAAATCAATTTCGATAAAATTACACTACCATTCTATTGTTGGTTTGTCAAAGAATACTAGCTAATTCAAAAAAGATGCCCGAATGTGGACACCTTTTTCGCAATATACATATTTCTTTGTCCGATGCTAAATCGAAACTACTATAGATACTTTCCAAAAAAGTCTAAATGAAGCTTTGAAAGTCTATCGTACATTTCATTGGCATCCATCTTCCCTACCACCGACTTTAACGGGATGAAAAACTTCGCATCTGTAAATCCTACATGCTTCAAATCTTCAAAAACCTCACACTGTACCGGTGCTTCCGTGTTAAATAGCGGTCTTGTCATTGTGTTATAGCTCTCTTTGCAGCAAATTTGCAGGAAAGGTTTCTTCATTATCATTCCCTCATAGTCCCCAAACAAACTTCCGTCAATGTTAACCCCGCAGGAAATCTCTTCCTCATGGTGGCACAGATAATATGCGGTAGCACCGCCGATTGAATGACCGGTCGCACCGACTCCTTTCGAGAAATCAATCCACTGCGCGTATCTTGTCTTTAATTCATTGACTACACACATGGTATCCTTTGCCCACACCGGAATACGCTCTATAATATATCCGCCGTACTTCTTTTGAAATGTATCAAACCTTTTGAATAATTCCTCTGAAGTTCCCTTTGCCTTCAGTACGTTCTTCTGCGCTACAATTGTTTGTAGGTAACGCAAGAAACTTCCGTACATCAAATTATTCACATTTTTATCAAACAAGTCATAACTTCCGTCCTCATACTCGTTAGCCACAGCTTCATACGCGTGTCCAACGGATGCTACGACATATCCGTTGGATGCCAGTTCACAGCATAAAAAGGTGTTAGCCTCAACATACGCTTGATGACCATGATTATAGACCACAAGCGGAAACTTCTGATTCTCTATATGAACAACATTCTCATAATAATCAGCTTTTAAAAATGCTGAGTCTGGATCCTTGAAATGGAATGTTTTTTGCAATGCCACTAATGTTCTTTTTGCAAAAATGTCAGCTTTCTCCAAACCATTCACATTGGATTTGTCTATTGGATAATACATGCGCACTGCAATCTTGCGCGGACCTTCTCCTGGCCCTAGGATTTCAGTTCTTTCCTGGTCTACAATTGTAAAGTTTTCTGTTCCGACCGCATATGGTCCGGTTATATATTCAGGTATTTTAATTGACAAATTGCGCACCTGCCTTTCGTAATTTCTTATAAAATTTCTCTTTATTTATTACAAACATCGTTCCTATTGCAGTTTCATTTATGATGACGTGATATCCTGCATTTATAGCACCTAATGCAGTCCGGGCAACACACCCACCTCCATCTACACCGATCACTTCCACACACTTTATACCATGTTCTTCCAACAACTCACTCAATACAGGGTTCGTAAATGCATCGCCTTTATATTTTGTGCAAATATTGTCAGATACGATATGAAGTCCTTCCACCAATTCAGTCTCTGCCGAACCCTCATACGCTTGAAACGGCGCAAACCTGTTTATAAAATTTTTCTTCATCACATTTTTAATATAAATAACCATGTTGTCCGCATTTGCATCTATTACTTTATTTACCTCATACAACAAACTCTCATTATCATATGCGAAATATGCAGCGTGCTGTTCTCCAACACATACATTCTGCATATCAACAACTAACAATGCTTTTTTCATATGCTCTTACTCCTCCGCTCCTAAAAGATAATTTATCGTCCTGGCAAGGGTTTTAAATTGTATTCTTGGTTGATAAGCTGGTGTAAATGGACTCTTATTATAACAGTTATAGACAATGCAACAGGATTGAATTCCGGTATAAGCAGATGAAATGAAGGTTAACAATTCTATCTCATTTACTTTTGCATGTAGTTCGCCACTATCTAGTTTCTTTTTATAGAACTCGGACATACGTCGCATCAGATATTCTTTATTCCCCATACCTTGTGCCTTTGCAAGAATCTTATCTACCCGCTCTGGTGCATTCATTGCAAGGATAGACATTTCAAAATCCACCTTCTGAATCCCCATCAATTCTGCTTCCATATGGTCTGCTAACATATCACAAATGCGATACGTAACCTCTGCAGTTGGCAACTCATCCGCTTGTCCAAGGATCTCGTCCACCTGCTCTTTGATAGTAACCTTCTTTCTCATGTCTGCTAACATATCTCCGAAAATCTCATCAATATCACGATAGAACCGATAAATTCCGCCTTGACTAAGACCAGTGCGATTGATGATATCCTGCATCGTTACCGTACTGACTGTTTTCTCTAGACACAGTTCATATGCTGCGTCAGTAATCATCTTCTTTTTGTTAATAATGTATTCCTCTGTTACTTTTGGCATAATGTGTCCTTTCTAATTCACATGATAAATCGTGTTACTAATTGCATATCTTTTATCCCGCACAAAAATGAATATAGTTTCATTTTAAGTACTCAGAAAGAATTTGTCAATGATAAAATGAATATAGTTTCATTTTTATGACTTTTAACTAATTGTGCATACAAAAAACCGATTGGTAATTACCAACCGGTCAATATCTTATCACAATTATTTATACCAAAATTTTCGTTTACACACTCTCGTCACTAATCAAATATTCTTGTGATATCCTGATAGCGATTCACCACTCGATAAATCTCAACATATTCATCTCCTACCAAATACAGCACTACATAATTTCCAGATATCACATATCTATAATCCGTCTTAAAACTAACTCTTTTTGAAAGAGCTGCGCCCATATACGGAAACTGCTGTACATTTTCGATTTGAGTATATATGTCCTGAACAGTCTTATCTGCCATCTCTTCATTATCTTCAGCAATATACTCTTTAATACCTTTCAAATCCTCCGCCACAAGAGGATTAATTCTTAATTTCATCATAGGCTATACCCAACGGATGCTTTCAATTCTTCCAAAGTCATCCAGGCACTCTCATCTTTCACTGCCTCTTCTGCTTCCTGCAATTTCATAAGTAACTTTTTTTCTGCCTTTTCACGCTCATAATCTTCAATATCCATAACCACGAATTTGCCTCTTCCATTCTTGGTTAAGAATACAGGTTCTCCAACGGAACAGTTCTTTAATACTTCATTATAATTTCTCAAATCCGAAACTGGTAATATATTAGGCATAAACTCAACTCCCTTTCTTGAATATAATCTTTCCTCCTTGTATATATATTATACGAAAAACAGCTGTAAAATTCAACGTAAAATTTTACAGCTGTTTTAATATGGACAATCATGATTACGTCTACAACTCAATCACCTTCGTCGCAATTTTCTCTCGAAAACGTACATCATGCTCCACAAATAATATAGTGGGCTGATATTCTAAGATAAGCTTTTCTATCTGCATTCTTGAAAACACATCAATATAGTTGAGTGGTTCATCCCATATATAAAGATGTGCCGGTGTCATCAGGCTAGCAGCCAATAATACTTTCTTCTTCTGTCCTTCTGAATATTCCTCCAGATTCTTTGCAAACTGCGTTCTACTAAAATCAAGTTGATGAAGGATTGCACAAAACAGGCTTTGATCTAAATGACGTTCTTTGCAGAAGGTTGTAATATTCCCTTTCAAGTCAGTTGCATCCTGTCCCACATAAGACACGACAAGTCCCGCTGCCGTTTCACACACACCATCCACCGAAACAGCTATATTGCTCTCACTCATACCTGCTCGCTGTAAAATCATTTTGATGAGGGTTGATTTACCACATCCATTTTTTCCTGACAATGCAATTCGGTCACCTTGGTTGATTGTAAATGTTAACCCTGCAAAAACAGATGATTCTGCATCCTCATATCTCAGGCTATAATCCTTCACACGCACCAAAATGCTCTTATAATGAGAAAGCGGAACGATCTTCAAATCAACTGGTGTTTCAATATCCTGTAACAATCCTTCCTTTTCCTCTATTTCCCTTCCAATTCTTTGTTCCATCTGCTTGACTCTACTCTGCATTTTCTTGGTCTTGGCACCAATATAAGCCCTTGTACTGATGCAACGATCAGGCTCTTTGATAGGGTCAAAGCCAATCTTTGTTCTCTCATTTTTATCCGCCCAATCCGCAGTACGCTTTGCTGCCTGCCTAAGCTTTCGAATCTCCTTTAGGTGTTTTTCATTTTCTGCCATTGCAAACTGATCCTTGCGTTGTTTATTCTCCCACCAGCTTGAGAAATTTCCATGTTGTACTTCAATACTGCCGCGATTTAATACCAAACAGTGGTCAGTACAAGCATCCAACAAATCTCTGTCATGGGATACAAGAATGAATCCTTTTTTTGATGCAAGATATTTTTTTACCACCTCTCGTGCTTCCTGGTCTAAATGATTCGTCGGTTCATCAATTAGTAAAAAATCATTTTCACCGGAAAATAATACCGCAAGCAAAATCTTTGTCCGTTCGCCCGGACTCAACGCGCAAAATGGTCTATACAGAAGTTCCGCACTTTCTTCTAAACGTTCCAATTCACACGTCACACGCCAAAACTCACATCCTGTTTTTAATTCCTCAATAAAATCTACTGCAGGCAACTGCTTCTGCTTTTCGGTTATCCGATATGGAAAATAGTCAAATACCGTTGTCGTATCTATGGTACCTTTGTAATCATACTCGCCTAATAGCAATTTCAAAAACGTGGTTTTCCCCTTTCCGTTTCTACCAATAAATCCCAATCTCCAATTGGTATCAATTGAAAATGAAACATTTTCAAATATATTGTCAAAACTTCCATCATAATAAAAAGTCAAATTATTCACACTGATTTGTGCCATATACATTCCTCCTCATAGATAATAAACACAATAAAAAAGAAACCATTTGTTGCCAAACAGTTCCATTACATACTATAACCTCTTATATTTGTTTAAATGAATTTCCATAATTGAATTACAGAATTTCAATTCTATTTACAATATTCATCTTATTTATAACATCACGAATTTTCACTGTCATATCATAAATGTTTGCATACGAAAAGAGAGGTTATGAGAACATAATCCACTTTTGGCAACATGACAAACAGTATGCATATCACTATCCATACCATTCATAAATCTTCATGCAATCAAAAGTAAATTATCTCCTCATCTTTTCACCTCTCTCCTTAAGATATTGGTATTGTAGCACTCGTATTTCTATGTGTCAAGAAATGACACCTTTTAATAATATTTATAACACTTGGTTCACAAAAATTCCATTTTCCTTTTGTACTCCATTGCATTATAATAAATGTTATTGCAAATAATAACAAAAACTTTACGAATAGGACTGAAAAGAAATGAATGATAAAGCAAATGAACTTAAGAAAGAACACATAAAAACAAATGAAATGGGAACCGGAAGTATCCCTAAGCTTTTCCTAAAACTAGCTATTCCTGCAGTGGTGGCACAGCTTGTAAATCTACTTTACAACATTGTTGACCGTATCTACATCGGACATATTCCAGAGGTTGGTGCAACTGCCCTTACCGGTGTGGGATTGTTTGCTGCAATCCTAATGTTTATCAACGCCTTTGCGATGTTAGCAGGTGCTGGCGGAGCACCATTAGCAGCCATTGCTCTCGGCAAACAAGACAAAAATTACGCAGAGAAAATCATGGCAAATTCCTTTACTTTGTTATTGATTTTTGCTGTCATTTTGACAATTACTTTTTATATTACGGCTCCATCATTACTTACATGGTTTGGTGCAAGTGAAGCAACCTTACCATATGCTGTGGACTACGCTCGCATCTATATTCTTGGAAGTATCTGCGTGTTAATTGTCATGGGTATGAATCCATTTATTACCACCCAGGGATTTGCTAAAATCAGCATGCTGACCACGGTTATCGGTGCTGTTATCAACATCATTCTCGACCCAATTTTTATCTTTGCATTTAAAATGGGCGTAAAAGGTGCTGCACTGGCAACTATCTTAAGCCAGGCAGTTGGAGCGATCTATGTTCTCTGGTTTTTGCGCAGCGACAAAACCATTCTTCGATTAAGATGGAACAGCCTAAAGTTAGAACCAAAGATTTTCGGACCAACTCTGGCCCTTGGAATCTCTACCTTTGTGATGCTCTCTACCGAAAGTATCCTATCCATCAGCTTTACCACTAGTCTTGCGAAATACGGTGGTGACTTAGCGGTAGGTGCCATGACCATTATCACTAGTGTCAGCATGCTAGTAACCATGCCGATGCAGGGCTTTTGCCAAGGCGGGCAACCTATTATCAGCTATAACTATGGTGCTGGAAATGTAGACCGTGTGAAGAAGGCCTTTTTTACGCAGTTTGGTATGTGCGTGGGATATGCCGCTATTTTCTGGGTAATCGCTATGTTTATTCCAGAGGCATTTGCAGGTATGTTTACAACCGATGAGGCACTTGCCGAATATGCATCCTGGGCAATTCGCATTTATATGGCTGGCATTTTCTCACTGGGATTCCAAATTAGCTGCCAGCAAAGCTTTATGGCTCTGGGACAAGCAAAAATCAGCTTGCTTCTTGCCCTCTTGCGTAAGGTAATTTTGCTAATTCCGTTAATTTTCATTCTGCCAAATTTCTTCACTGACAAGGTGTTTGGTGTATTTGTGGCAGAACCGGTAAGCGATATTATCGCAGCAACAGTTACTACAATTGCATTCTTTACCCAGTTTCAAAGGATTTTGAAAGGTGTAGAACAAAAACATTAAAATATAATTTTATATAAAATGTTTTCGATATTTTTTGTTTCGATACTCTACCGGAGTCATTCCAGTATACTGCTTGAAAATCTTTATAAAATGACTATGAGATGAAAATCCCAAATCATTCGCCAATTCGACATAGGATATATCTGAATACACAAGTTTATTCTTAGCAAATTCAATCTTTTTTTCATTAATGTAGGTTGCAGGTGTTGACGACAAATAGGTCTGAAAATCTCTGCGAAGCTGGCTTTCACTCGTGCAAGCAACTTCTGCAATATCAGAAATCTTAATCGATTCATTCAAATGATCATATATATAGTCTAAGGCCAGACGCAATTTTTTAGGTATCGTTTCATTGGTCTTAATCTGAATCATTTCATTTGCATATTCAAACACTACCTTTCGATGAAGTAAAGCTAGTTCCTCAATGGTTATAGCACTATCCGCCCTACGGATATACACGTCACTAAGTCCATACGCCTTCTGTTCATTTAATCCCTTTTCAATACAAAATCTACTAATCATTGCAACAGTGACAATAAAATGATATCTGGAATTGCGAACAGGATTATCCGATAAAATCCCCCTCTCTTTATCAAAGAAAGAGTCATCGGAATATATTGTCTTAAGCGTTTCCAAATCACCATCACTGATTGCATTATAAAATCTTAATTCATTGTCGTATGTAGGATGCGATATATTGTACTCCCGATTGATAAATAACTGTTCTGTTAATTGTTTTTGTTCATAATGGTTATCCATTTTATCTTATCTCCTTTAACAACGAAAGAATTATGTTATAAATGACTGTTTTATTGTATCACGAAGTATCATATTTGTATATTATAAAGTTGTCACATAGGAGTAATACACTATTACCGAGAGGAGATAACAGATATGAAAAAATTTGAAGGATTTTTAAAGGGTGTGAATCTAGGCGGATGGATTTCACAATTTGCAGAATATTCCGAGGAACACTTTAATACTTTTATTCAGGAAGCAGATATCAAAAGAATATCTGAAATGGGATTTGACCACGTAAGAGTTCCTGTTGATTATAATGTAATCGAAACAGAAGATGGTTCTGTTATTGAAAGCGGTTATCAACATATCTCTGACTGTATCGCGTGGTGCAAAAAGTATGGTCTACATCTACTGTTAGACGTCCATGAAGTATATGGCTATTCCTTTGATCCACTTAAGGATATGGACAGAAAAAAATTCTTCTATGACGAAGAACTGCAAGCTCGTTTCTTCCATCTTTGGGAAAATATTGCATCTCGTTTTGGTAAAGAATACGAGACTGTTGCATTTGAGCTTCTCAACGAGATTGTTCTTACCGACGTATATAAAGCTTGGAATGAAGTTGCACAAAAGGCAATCCAGCATATTCGTGCCATCGCTCCGGATACCTATATCATCGTTGGTGGTGTTAACTACAACAATGTCACTAGCGTTGCTCTTTTAGATGCACCTTATGATGATAAGATCGTTTATAATTTCCACTGTTACGATCCATTAATTTTCACTCACCAAAAAGCATATTGGATAGCAGGTATGCCGGCTGATTTTGAAATGTCCTATCCTGCTCCTTTGGAATTATATCGCCAGGAAAGTAAGCCTTATCCAAAAGAGGCTATGGGAGCCATCTATAGGGAAACTTTAACCTCTATCGGACCTGAATTTTTTGAAGCATTGTTCGAAGAAGCGATTATGTATGCTGAAAAACAAAATGTACCTTTGTACTGTGGTGAATACGGTGTCATCGAATCAGCACCAAAGGAAGATACCAAGAGATGGCTTGCTGATATTCATTCCGTATTTGACAAGTATGGAATCGGAAGAGCAATCTGGAACTACAAAGGAAAAGATTTTGGAATTATTGATTCAGACTATGGATTTTAATGACAAAGGCATCGAATTCACTATATGTGAATCCGATGCCTGTTTTAATTAAACACATTCAACCATACCGTTATCATTGCATCATATACACCATGTGCAATAATAAGGGATAGCAACGTACAATGCTTAATTTTCAACTTGCACATGCAAAGGATCAATCCAATGATTGCAGTCCCTAATAATTGCATTACATTTCCACTTAGAAAATGGAATACCCCAAACAATATGGACGAAGCAATTGCTGCTCCTATTGTAGAACCGGTAAGCTTTTCTATCTTACGAAACGCAAAACCTCTGAATATAAACTCCTCTACCAAACCAATCGCAATAATAAAATATAGGAAATCATATGCAAATTGCCACAAATACTGATAGTGATGTCCATTATCCACCCAATCACCTTTACCTGCCAAATGAGGTACAAGTGTAAAAACACACGACATGCATACACCGATGATGACTCCAATTAGCACCTGTATTCCCATTTTTTCTTTTGTAAAACCATAATCTGCTAGCTTGTCTTTTGCATATAGCATAATACATAACGGAACAGCTGCAATCACCCAATATGTACCTATCATCAAAATCATTCGCAATCCAATCGGTAAACCCATTAACAAATATTGATTAAATGCATTTACACCAATTAGCCCTGCAACTGCACCTATCATTCCTATAATCAATTGAAGAATTATCTTTTTTCTTTCATTCATTTCATCAAACCCTCTATAACATTATGTAAACCGTATATTTTTTAATCTACGCTTCTTCCTTTGTTAATACCTTTTTGCACCAACTTATTTTTCCACAATGTGGGCATTTCATGCCTTTCACTGTAATAATATTTACCCCTAGCGCGTATGCCCAAAAACCAGGTACAAATGTTTCACTACAATGAGAACATTTATAATAGCCAATTGTCCGGTGTCCATGCATAAAAACAACAATACCAATAGTAAAAATGGTACATGCAATTGTCATTAATACAATCTTCACAGGTGCACCTATCACCTCAGTATACATATTAACAACAAATATC